>NZ_JAWOWM010000071.1:0-1157 GCF_033340475.1 Vibrio sp. 1078-1 | reverse complement strand
CATCCTCATCACGTCAGATGGTTACTTTGATTACCCTTACCTTGGACGAATCAAAGCGATCAATAAAACGCCCAAACAGCTCAAGTACGAAATCGAAACGGGCTTAAAAGGTGATTATCTGATCAACCCGAAAGTCATGGTGACAATCAATTACTTCCGTTTGTTTTACGTCAATGGCGAAGTTCGTAAACCCGGAGGATTTGAGTATCGACCAGGACTGACGATAGAAAAAGCCATCGCACTAGCTGGCGGGCTCACCGATAGAGCTTCACGTAAAAGCATTAACTTAACCAAACACAAAACTGGCAAAACCGTAGAAGGCGTAAGTATGCAGCGCACGGTTGAACCAGGTGACATTGTCTTTATTGATCAGAGCTTCTTCTAGTGACAGGTAATCAAATGAACGGAACTCATCCCAACAATTTCCAGATGAACAAAGTAGAACTGATTCGTTTTGGCCATCACTTTAAAACGCTGAAAAAAAACTGGCTTAGCATTGCTGCGTTCACGCTTATATTCTCATTAACGTGCACTTGGTACATCTACTCCAAAACATCCATTTACCAAGCAACAGCAACGTTATTGATTCAAGAAGAGCAAAAAAGTGCGCTATCGATTGAAGAAGTGTACGGTGTAGATACGACCAAGAAAGAGTACTTTCAAACACAAATCGCTATTCTGAAATCCAACCACATTGCCGACAAAGTCATTAATGAACTGAATTTAACTCAACACCCTGAATTTACGAGCTCCGGTGGACTAAAACAAAAAATCGACGACATTAAAGCAGTCCCGTTAGTACAAGATTTATTGAATGTTTCTCCTAGCCCAAAAGAGACATCACAATACTCCGAGTCTTACTATCAAGCACTTCAAGCCTTCAAAAGAAAGCTAGAAATTGAACCTGTTCGAAACACACAGTTAGTGCGAATTAGCTTTCGTTCTGCCGATCCAAAGTTAGCAACAAGAGTCGCGAACGCGGTTGGTCAGGCCTATATTGATGCCAACTTCGAAGCCAAGCTCGTAGTGACTCAAAATGCAGCAACGTGGCTGACTAATAACTCTCAAAAACTCGAAGAGCGCTTAAAAAAATCAGAGCATGCTTTGCAAGAGTTTTTGCTCAAAGAAGGCCTGATTGATATCAACGGTATCGACGA
>NZ_JAWOWM010000070.1:0-1163 GCF_033340475.1 Vibrio sp. 1078-1 | reverse complement strand
GCGCTATTCAACCGTAAAGCAGTCACGGTTAATACCGCGCTCAACACCACTCCCTCAAGCCATTGCTTTCCTTACTCTGCAATTTTGGGTGAGAAACAAACTCTGCACGTGAATGTGGTTCGTGATGCGGTTATTCATTCAGAGCCGGTCAACCTTGACTCTATCGACGCATACCAAGCGTGTGTGACCGGAAGTTTTGAGCAAGGCGATTATGTGGTGATCAGCGGTAGCCATTATCTGAGCGAGGGCGATGCCGCCCCAAACCTGACCATCAAGACGTTGTAGGTGCGAATCCATGATCAATTTAGCTGAATTCGCGATTCGCCAACGTAAGTTCGTTCTGTTCTTTATCGTATTGAGCGTGATCGCTGGCATCTATTCTTACTTCGACTTAGGCAAGTTGGAAGACCCGAGCTTTACGGTAAAAACTGCGGTAGTCGTGACCCTTTATCCGGGTGCATCTGCCGAAGAAGTCGAACACCAAGTCACCGATACCGTGGAAACCAAATTGCAGGAAATGGCGGAGTTGGATCGCTTGCGCTCATTGTCTCGCCCAGGTTTGTCTATGGTCTTTGTTGACCTCAAAGAGAGCCTTAATTCCAAAGCACTTCCGCAGGAATGGGACTTATTGAGACGCAAAGTGGACGATGTAAAACTGCAGCTACCTTCCAGCGCGCAGATCAGCGTAGTACAAGACGAGTTCTCTGAAGTCTACGGTATGCTTTTCTCTATCCACAGCACAGATGCTGCGCCAGAAGAGTTGCGTCGCTACGCCGAAGAGCTGCAACGCCAAATCAAAGCCGTCGACGGCATCAAAAAGATCGAGCTACACGGCATTCAACCTCGCGTTGTACATATCGATATGCCAGACGAGCGCTTGGCTCAATATGGTTTGTCGATCGCACAAGTTTGGAACCAACTGAGCACACAAAACAGCACGTTCGAAGCGGGAAAATTCGATGCGGGTACAGAGCGTATTCGTATTGCGCAAACCAGTGAGTTTCAGTCTCTAGAAGACATTCGCAATTTAATCATCAATGGTGGCACCGGCGAGTTTGGCTCGGGGTTGATTCGTCTTGGTGACATCGCCGACATCACCATGGGTTATCAAACACCAGCATTGGCAGAAAACCGCTACAACGGAGAGCCCGCTGTCACCTTGG
>NZ_JAWOWM010000069.1:0-1164 GCF_033340475.1 Vibrio sp. 1078-1 | reverse complement strand
CGTGACGCGTGCGTGTGCGACGAGCTTCCAAGCGGCGGTAAACGTAGCAGAGAGCATCATGGCGGGCACCATTGAAATTGGTATCGCTGGTGGTGCGGATTCATCTTCTGTACTTCCTATCGGAGTGTCCAAAAAACTTGCTGCTAACCTGTTGGCTCTAAGCAAAACCAAAACACTGGGTCGGAAGCTCAATATTCTCAAGAGTCTGAGTTTTAAAGATCTCATGCCTGTTCCGCCAGCCGTCGCGGAATACTCGACGGGTTTGTCGATGGGACAAACGGCAGAGCAAATGGCGAAGACGCACGGTATCTCACGCGCAGAACAAGATGCGCTAGCTCATCGCTCTCATACATTGGCATCCCAAGCTTGGAAAGAAGGCAAAATTCAAGGTGAGGTGATGACCGCTTTTCCTGAACCTTACAAAAAGTGGATTTCTGAAGACAACAACGTTCGTCACGACTCGACGTTAGAGGGCTATGCAAAGTTACGTCCTGCATTTGACCGCCAGTACGGCAGTGTTACCGCAGCAAACAGTACGCCGCTGACTGATGGCGGCGCGGCAGTGATGCTGATGCGCGAAGGTAAAGCGAAAGAGTTGGGCATGGAAATTCTTGGCTACATCCGTGGCTACGCATTCTCAGCGATTGGTGTGGAAAAAGACATGCTGATGGGACCGACCTACGCGACTGCGAAAGTGCTCGAAAACACAGGCTTGGAACTGTCGGATCTGACGCTGATCGATATGCATGAAGCGTTTGCTGCTCAAGCATTGGCAAACGTGAAAATGTTTGCCTCAGATAAGTTTGCTCAAGAAAACCTAGGTCGTTCGAAAGCGATCGGTGAAATCGACATGGATAAATTCAACGTGCTCGGTGGCTCAATTGCTTACGGTCATCCATTCGCGGCGACGGGTGCGCGTATGATGACGCAAACTCTACGTGAACTGAAACGTCGTGGTGGTGGTATTGCATTGAATACCGCTTGTGCTGCGGGTGGTCTTGGCGCAGCAATGATTCTGGAGGTTGAGTAATGAGCGAGCAAAAAGCATTTAGTCTTAACGTTGATGAGCAGAATATTGCATGGTTAGCGATCGACGTACCGAATGAAAAGATGAACACGCTACAGGCGGCTTTTGCTGACGAAATGAAAGAAATTTTTGCTCAG
>NZ_JAWOWM010000068.1:0-1170 GCF_033340475.1 Vibrio sp. 1078-1 | reverse complement strand
GGGGACAGGAGCAATTGCGTTGGCACTAGCGTCTGAGCTACCGAATCGTCAGGTAATGGGAGTTGACCTCAAACAAGAGGCCAAAGAGCTTGCTGAGTACAATGCCGCGCAGCTAAACATCAAAAATGTGACGTTTGACCAAGGTAGCTGGTTCGAGCCTATTGCAGAGGGAACAAAGTTTGCTTTAATTGTTTCCAATCCGCCGTATATTGACGAGAAAGATCCGCATTTATCCCAAGGTGACGTTCGTTTTGAGCCAAAATCCGCGCTGGTCGCTGATGAAAATGGCTTAGCGGATATTCGCCATATCTCCGATTTGGCTCGTCAGTATCTTGAAGAGGGCGGTTGGCTTGCCTTCGAACACGGTTACGACCAAGGCGAGGCGGTTCGTGAGATCATGAGTGGCTTTGGTTATCAGCAAGTTGTCACCGAAAAAGATTATGGTGGGAATGATCGAGTGACCCTCGGTTGCTACCAGCCTTCATAAGAACGAGCAAGTCAGCCGTAATTTATTAAAAGAGAAGAAAAATGTACGTAGCTCTAAAACATATTCACCTTGTCACCATCGCACTGAGTGCCACATTGTTGTCGATTCGATTCGCGTTAATGATGATGAACTCTCCAAAGCGCAACCATCGTTTTCTGAAAGTTTTTCCACACATTGTTGATACCGCGCTGTTGTTGTCAGGTGTTGCTTTGATCTTTGTTACTGGCTTCATTCCATTTACAGACTCAGCACCTTGGCTAACCAACAAGATCACGTGTGTGTTGGCGTACATTGCTCTGGGCTTCTTCGCTCTGAAATTAGCTAAAAATAAATTGCTGCAAATTTTCGGTTTCTTTGGCGCACTCGGTTGGTTGGTCATGGCGGCTAACATCGCCGTGTCTAAGAGTCCAACTTTATTTGGGTAATCGTCATGCTTGAGTTTTTTGACGAAGATTTTGACAACATGGCGCTGGTGGAAGGAGCGTTAGAGCTCAATAAATCCGTTAATCCAGAAACCAACGTCCATTGGGCTAAGCAAGAGCTAGAGCGTCTGTACCAAGAAGCAGAAGCAACGCTTATCCATGAAACAGATGAAGAGCAGCGTTTCGATTCTTTCCTACGTCTGTTTTTCCATGAGTGGGGCTTCAAAGGTGACGACCAAGAGTACTTTATCTCTGACAACA
>NZ_JAWOWM010000067.1:0-1190 GCF_033340475.1 Vibrio sp. 1078-1 | reverse complement strand
TGTCTAAAGAAAAATTTGAACGTACGAAACCGCACGTTAACGTTGGTACTATCGGCCACGTTGACCACGGTAAAACAACTCTAACTGCAGCTATCTGTACTACTCTTGCTAAAGTTTACGGCGGTGTAGCTAAAGACTTCGCATCTATCGATAACGCTCCAGAAGAGCGTGAGCGCGGTATCACAATCGCAACTTCTCACGTTGAGTACGACACTCCATCACGCCACTACGCACACGTTGACTGTCCAGGACACGCTGACTATGTTAAAAACATGATCACTGGTGCTGCACAGATGGACGGTGGTATCCTAGTTGTTGCTGCGACAGATGGCCCAATGCCACAAACTCGTGAGCACATCCTACTAGGCCGTCAGGTTGGTATCCCATACATCATCGTATTCATGAACAAATGTGACATGGTTGACGATGAAGAGCTACTAGAACTAGTAGAAATGGAAGTTCGTGAACTTCTATCTGAATACGATTTCCCAGGTGATGACCTACCAGTTATCCAAGGTTCTGCACTAGGCGCACTAAACGGCGAAGAGCAGTGGGAAGCGAAAATCGTTGAACTAGCAGAAGCTCTAGATACTTACATCCCTGAGCCAGAGCGTGCGGTAGATCAGCCATTCCTAATGCCTATCGAAGACGTATTCTCAATCCAAGGTCGTGGTACAGTAGTAACTGGCCGTATCGAGCGTGGTATCCTAACTGTAGGTGACGAAGTTGCTATCGTAGGTATCAAAGACACTACTACAACTACATGTACTGGTGTTGAGATGTTCCGTAAGCTTCTAGACGAAGGCCGTGCAGGTGAGAACGTTGGTGCACTTCTACGTGGTACTAAGCGTGACGAAGTTGAACGTGGTCAAGTACTAGCTAAGCCTGGTTCAATCACTCCACACACTAAGTTCGAATCAGAAGTATACGTACTGTCTAAAGATGAAGGTGGTCGTCACACTCCATTCTTCAAAGGCTACCGTCCACAGTTCTACTTCCGTACAACTGACGTAACTGGTGACATCCAGCTACCAGACGGCGTAGAAATGGTAATGCCAGGCGACAACGTACAGATGACTGTAGAGCTAATCGCACCAATCGCAATGGACGAAGGTCTACGTTTCGCGATCCGTGAAGGTGGCCGTACAGTAGGTGCTGGTGTTGTTGCTAAGATCTTCGACTAATTCATA
>NZ_JAWOWM010000066.1:0-1205 GCF_033340475.1 Vibrio sp. 1078-1 | reverse complement strand
CATGGAGAGCCGTGGCGTGGAATACAAAAACATTCCCGCAAGCCGCTACGCAAAAACGCTGATTTCACACATGAAGACTCATGAGCCTGAGACGCTTATCGATAAGCTCATTATCGGCGCTTACATCGAAGCTCGCTCATGTGAACGTTTCGCCAAACTTGCGCCGCACATGGATGAAGACATTGCGAAGTTTTATGTTTCCCTACTCCGCTCTGAAGCACGTCATTATCAAGACTACCTTGTACTGGCTGAGCAGATTGCAGGCAAAGATATCAGCGAGCGTATTGCATACTTCGGCCGTATCGAAGCTGAGCTGATTTCAACCCCCGACGAAGACTTCAAGTTCCACAGTGGCATACCTGCATAGCCGCGCTAAACCGTCACAAAAAAGCCAGATGTGAGTCTGGCTTTTTTGTTTTACATCTCACCATTTCAAGCTACCCCTCCGTCTGTATAAACCGCGCCTGTAACTTCATTTTGTTTACAACTCAGTTAGAACCAAGGTCACAAATAGCGAACTATTTTCATCGAACCATAAGCTGTCATCCATCTTTAACGCTCGAGTAACATTTATAAATAAGAATGATTGCTCTAACACAAATCATGGATAAACAAGATGAAATTTTCGCAGTGGAGTCTTTTGCTGAGCACTTTAGTAGCATTGCCGAGCTTGGCTGATACGGACGTATACCTCACCAATAACTCAGACCAACCATTAACCATTCAGGTCAAACACAATGGCAGTGATTTGCTGCAATACGGAGAAGAATGGCAGCAACACGTAGAAGTATTAGGCCCTTGGGAAACAAAGCCCGTACTGAGTTTTAATCGTTGGGAAGGGGTGAAATCGGGTCAGAACTATCGCTTTGAAACTGTCGTATCTAACCCGCAAGGTGAAAGCATTACACTCCACCAAGTCATGGAAGGACATTGGTACAACTCGACCATTGAGTACGGTTTGTCAGCCGCCGACGTGAACTTGGCATTAAAAGACGATCGCACGATTCATCGCTCAAACACGGAGGCGTTTGGCTCTCGCAGCGCAGAGCTAGCGTTTAAATCGGATAGCACCGCGCGTTATGACGATTTGTACTATACCGTCACACCAAGCAAAGTGGCTGAACCCGTCGATAACAACGAGCAAAATCTCAAACTGATGACTTACAACATTTGGGCCTTGCCTGCGATTGCGTCACATATTGGTG
>NZ_JAWOWM010000065.1:0-1218 GCF_033340475.1 Vibrio sp. 1078-1 | reverse complement strand
CCATTGCTTCCTTTCCTCGTCGTCCTTGTCACCGCAAAGGGATGATCCGCTGCGGTGATGGCAAACGACAGTTATATTTATAATGTCAGTCTGTTTATGAGTTCAAAATGTACTCAGCGATCTTGTCACCCATTTCTGATGTCGTCAGTGCAGGCTTGTCGCTTGCTAGGTCTGCGGTAAGCTCACCTGCCGAAAGTGCTTTAGATGCAGCGGATTCGATATCTTGCGCCGCAGCTTCTTCGCCAAGGCTGTAACGCAGCATCAGTGCAGCAGAAAGGATCTGCGCAACTGGGTTAGCAATGTTTTTGCCTGCGATATCTGGTGCGCTGCCACCGGCAGGCTCGTATAGGCCGAACTTGCTTTCGTTAAGACTTGCTGAAGGCAACATGCCCATAGAGCCCGTGATCATTGCACACTCATCAGAGATGATGTCGCCAAAGATGTTTGAACATAACATGACGTCAAACTGGGCTGGGTCTTTGATTAACTGCATAGTCGCGTTGTCGATGTACATGTGAGACAACTCGACATCTGGGTAGTCTTTGGCAATCTCTTCCACAACTTCACGCCATAAGATAGAACTCTGCAGAACGTTTGCTTTGTCAATTGAGCACACTTTCTTACGACGTAGACGAGCAGATTCAAACGCGATTTTTGCAATACGTTCGATCTCAAAGCGGTGGTACACCTCGGTATCAAACGCTTTTTCGTTAGCGCCTTCACCCTCACGGCCTTTCGGTTGGCCGAAGTAGATGCCACCAGTTAATTCGCGTACGACGACAATATCAAAGCCGCGACCTGAGATGTCTGCACGTAGCGGTGAGAAAGCTTCTAGACCAGCGTGGATTTGCGCTGGACGAAGGTTACAAAACAGTTGGAAGTGCTTACGTAGTGGCAGCAATGCACCGCGCTCTGGCTGGTCGTTTGGTGGCAAATGTTCCCACTTAGGGCCACCAACCGAACCAAATAGAACCGCGTCAGACTCTTCACACGCTGTTACCGTACTTTCTGGAAGTGGGCAACCATGATTATCGATAGCAATACCACCAACATCATGTTCTTCGCGCTCAAATGAGATGCCATGTTTTTGCTCGATCGCATCCAGAACTTTATGCGCTTGAGCCATCACTTCTGGGCCGATGCCGTCACCAGGAAGTACGGCAATTTTGTATGATTTGTCTGTCATGTTATTCCTTTAATCTTCTAATTTTTGAGCTT
>NZ_JAWOWM010000064.1:0-1241 GCF_033340475.1 Vibrio sp. 1078-1 | reverse complement strand
TCCACTCTTTCATCGTTTTACTCTCCCTCATTTTCCCTTCCAAGAGAAGTCATACTAACCTTGAAAATTAACTGGTTAGGTCTATCCATTTTTACGAATGCATTTTGGTGACTCTTTTGGAGCAATCCAAAAACCGATTTCATGCATCGCAGACTTTGGAGATGATGTCGTCGCAATACGTAAAAGATTGGTTGCCCCAACCAACGCCATACTTGTTCGATAAGGTTTAGCTCTGGAGAATAGGGTGAAAGTTTGATGACACTGACATTTTAAAGTCATTGGCAATTTCTTCTGTATGCCATCCTGCACCATCCATTACAACGACAGCGTGGCGTCCCTCCTCCGTGACTGCCAATATTTGTTTTAAGTGCTCTATCATGATGTCTTTATTAACCCAGGGACAATGATAGCCTCACCAATTCCTTTTTTGGGACAGACTGAACCGAAACAGATAAGCATACTCAAATTGTTATTGCTTCACGGCTCTTGGGCGAGTTCCTTTTTTAGCCCATAAGCGTGTTGTCGTGTTTTGTTGTCCAAATCTGGTTTTACTCTAAAGCTATATTTTCTGGGATTTTAAGGATCGTTTCGATTTTGAATTTTTTCAAATCCTCCTGTGCTTGGCTTTTCTTGCCGTTCTTCAAGAAAGCTTTGGACCAACTTATTGACGCTGGTTCGGCTTACCTTGAGAAACTTGGCGATTTGTGTGCGTGAGTGCCCATCTTTGAATTGAGCAAGGGCCAGTATTTCATTTTCATCTGAATAGATTTTTGCTGACTTGCGAGCTTTTTAAAGTTGATGCTATTGAGGCTATCATAACGAATCAGCATTTTCTTCAAGTAGTACTTAAACGAGATATGTTTATCTAAACGGCAAATTCCCGTAAGGGTTCTTCCTATGAAAAATTGCTTGGAACGTATGTAAAAGTGACTCCTGTAACTTTTAAATATTTCAGTGGTTTTAAAGCGATTATATTGTCGAATTCTAAGATTGTGTTACCGATAGCCAAGCGATTTTGATTACAATATCATCAGAACTTATTGGGGGAATTATGGGGCAGTTTTCTATTTTAGGCTTTATTGCACTCGGTGGAGCAATCGGTGCGTGTTCTCGATATTTAGTGTCTGAGTTTTGTGTCTTACTTTTCGGACGAGGTTTCCCTTACGGTACGCTGACTGTTAACGTTGTAGGCTCTTTCATCATGGGGTTGCTCATTGCGGCATTTGAAAGTGAAATATTAG
>NZ_JAWOWM010000063.1:0-1254 GCF_033340475.1 Vibrio sp. 1078-1 | reverse complement strand
AGAAGCGGCTTATGTTCACTTTTGCCCAAATGAAACCATCGATGGCATCGAAATCAATGATCTTCCGATCACCGACAAACCAATTGTTGCTGATATGTCTTCGACAATTCTTTCTCGTGAAATCGACGTGTCGAAATACGGTGTGATTTACGCGGGCGCTCAGAAAAACATTGGTCCATCAGGTATTGCCATCGCGATTGTTCGTGACGATCTACTCGGCATGGCGAAACAAGTGCTGCCAAGTATTCTTGATTACAAAGTTCTTGCTGAAAAAGAATCAATGTTTAACACGCCACCAACGTTTGCTTGGTACTTGTCTGGCCTTGTTTTCAAATGGCTTAAAGCACAAGGTGGCGTTAAGAGCATTGAAACAGTGAATCGCGAAAAAGCAAAACTGCTTTACGATTACATTGATCAGTCTGATTTCTACCGCAACGGCGTTCATCCATCGAACCGTTCATTAATGAACGTTCCTTTCCAATTAGCGAAGCCTGAACTTGACGCGACTTTCCTTGAGCTTGCAGATGCAAAAGGACTAAAGGCGCTAAAAGGTCACCGTGTGGTGGGCGGTATGCGCGCATCGATTTACAATGCAATGCCGCTAGAAGGTGTGCAAGCGTTGGTCGACTTCATGAAAGAGTTCGAGCAAAACTACGCATAGAGCACAAATTGAATGAGTTAAAAGCGTCGCAATTGCGGCGCTTTTGTTTATGTGCGTAACCAATTGAATGGAAGATTCTAAAGAACGAATTGCAGGATAGAGGATATGAACAAGCTGAATGTGGAAGTGCTTAAAAAACAATTCCCACTTGTAGAGCAACTGATCAACCTAGATGAAGTTTGCTGGTTTAATCCCAACGTGACCTCGCTTGAAGAAGGTTTGCCGCACGTCGGATTGAACGCAGAAGATATTCATGTCGCGAGTGCAAGGCTCAAGCGCTTTGCTCCTTATCTTATGAAAGCTTTTCCTGAAACCAAAGCCGCTTCTGGTCTCATTGAGTCGCCTGTAGTGGACATTCCAAAGATGAAAGCGGCTTTGGAAACTCAGTACAACGTCCCAATATTCGGCCGCCTTATGCTCAAGCTTGATAGTCACCTACCAATATCCGGCTCGATCAAAGCCCGTGGTGGCATTTATGAAGTGTTAGTTCATGCAGAAAAACTGGCGATTGCCGCAGGGTTGTTAAGTGAGAGTGATGATTACAGCAAGCTGCTGAGTGGTGAGTTCCGACAGTTTTTCCAACAATACAGCAT
>NZ_JAWOWM010000062.1:0-1264 GCF_033340475.1 Vibrio sp. 1078-1 | reverse complement strand
TCTCTTCATATCCAAGTCACCTGCTGTGCAGTTTAACTTGACTAGCTCACTCGCTCAATATTTGCGCCAAGTGCAGCCAGTTTATTTTCAATTTTGTCATAACCGCGATCGATGTGATAAATACGATCTACGATGGTTTCGCCTTTCGCGATACAACCAGCAATCACCAAACTTGCCGAAGCACGTAGATCCGTTGCCATCACTTGTGCACCACTTAGAGATTCAACGTCACCACAAATAACCGTGTTACCTTCAATCTCCGCTTTCGCCCCCATACGCATCAGCTCAGGCACGTGCATAAAGCGGTTTTCAAAGATAGTTTCAGTGATCACGCCGCCGCCTTTCGCCATCATGTTCAATAGCGTAAATTGCGCTTGCATGTCTGTCGGGAAACCAGGGTGAGGCGCAGTGCGAATACTTACTGCTTTTAACTCACGGTCTGTCATATCAACAGAGATCCAGTCTTCGCCTGTCTCCACCAATGCGCCCGCTTCTTCTAGCTTCGCTAGAACCGCTTCAAGCAAGTGACCGTTGGTATTACGACAAACCACTTTACCGCCAGATACCGCTGCAGCTACTAGGAATGTCCCCGTTTCAATACGGTCTGCTACGACACTATGCTTGCCGCCACCTAAGCGCTCAACACCTTCGATAGTGATGGTGTCTGTACCCGCGCCAGAGATTTTCGCGCCAAGTTTATTTAGGAAATCCGCCGTATCGACGATTTCAGGTTCGCGCGCTGCGTTATCTAACGTTGTGGTACCTTCAGCCAGAGCTGCTGCACACATGATGGTAATGGTCGCGCCAACGCTCACTTTGTCCATCACGATGTGCGCGCCTTTCAGACGACCATCAACTTCAGCTTTCACGTAACCATCTTCAAGTGTGATGGTTGCGCCTAGTTGTTCCAGGCCAGTAATGTGCAAGTCAACTGGACGTGCGCCGATAGCACAACCACCAGGTAGAGAAACTTGACCTTGACCAAAACGAGCCACAAGTGGGCCTAACGCCCAGATAGAAGCACGCATGGTTTTAACTAAATCATAAGGAGCGCAATATTCATTGATGCTGCTTGGATCGACGTGAACAGAACCGTTACGGCTTACTTTAGCGCCAAGGCGTTTTAGTAGCTCCATGGTTGTGTCGATATCGCGAAGATGTGGTACGTTTGCCACTTCTACAGGCTCTTCAGCCAAGATAGACGCAAATAAAATCGGCAGTGCTGCGTTTTTTGCACCAGAAATGGTCACTTCACCAACTAGTG
>NZ_JAWOWM010000061.1:0-1275 GCF_033340475.1 Vibrio sp. 1078-1 | reverse complement strand
TGCGAGCCGCAAAGCGCTGTTCGACAAACTCGATAAACCCGCGTTAAAGCCCCTTCCTAAGCAGCGATATCTATATACTGAAACCAAGCGAGCCAAGGTTGGGCCTGATTATCACATCGAATATCGCCGTCACTACTACTCGGTTCCCCATCAACTGGTAGGTCACCACGTCGAGCTGGAAGCCTCCAACCGTCTGGTGCAGATCTACCATCAAGGTAACTTGATCGCCCAGCATCCACGCAGCCAAAGAGAGCGCGGAAACAGCACCCAACCAGAGCACATGCCGAGTAATCATCAACATCAGAAGTGGTCGCTTGGACGCCTGCTCAACTAAGGGAGCCAATATCGGCCCAGCTATGCGAGAAGCCGTTAATAAGATGCTCAACTCCAAGCCTCATCCAGAGCAGTCGTATCGCTCCTGCCTTGAGCTGCTCAATCTGAACAAAGCGCATGGCGAATCGCGCTTAGAGCAAGCCTGTAAAGATGCGCTGATGCTGACAAAACCGAACTACACCTTCATCAATAATCTGCTGAAAAACAATCGCGAGGGGCAACTGAGTAAAGATAAAGCGAATACACCGAACCTTGTTCACAGCAATGTTCGTGGCCCGAACTGTTATCACTAGGAGAAAGGATATGAACGCACTCAATGACCAACTCAAAGCCCTGCGCTTAAGTCATGCGGCGAAAGCGTTAGAGCAGCAACAAGAGCAACTGACCACCTACGCAGAGCTGGACTTCGAGGAAAGGCTAAGCCTGCTTCTGGAAAGTGAAATCTTGAATCGCAATCAGACAAAAATCCAACGCTTAAAACGACAAGCCAAACTGAGAGTAGATGCTCAGCCGAGCCAACTCATCTACAAGGAGGGGCGAAACCTCAACCGCAAACAGATGAGTGAACTTCTGACGGGGAGTTATCTGCACAAGCACCAGAATATCTTGATCACAGGCCCAACAGGTACAGGCAAAACCTATCTTGGCTGCGCTCTGGCAACCAGCGCCTGCGACCAACAACAAACGGTCAGATACTACCGATTAACTCGCTTGCTTGATGATCTGACCGCAGGTCGTCTGGATGGTAGCTATCAAAAGCAACTTCAATCGTTGGCTAAGAAAGCTCTACTGATCCTCGACGACTGGGGGATGGAAAAACTGACTCAAGAGCATGCAGGTCACTTGTTAGAAGTGCTTGAAGACCGCTACCAAAACAGCAGCACAATCGTCATCAGTCAACTACCCGTAAAGGAGTGGTACAACATGATCGGCAACGCCACC
>NZ_JAWOWM010000060.1:0-1306 GCF_033340475.1 Vibrio sp. 1078-1 | reverse complement strand
CATACGAATATCGAGAAAGGCAATATCAGGTTGGCTTTGCTCAATGGCGAGCAAGGCTTGTTCGCCATCAGCTACCTTGGCAACGATGTCCAACTCCGGCCACACTTCCGCGAGGCTTTTGTCGAGATGATGCCGCAATAACGGCTCATCATCGGCGATAATGGCAGTAAACCCTGTATTCATTTCACTGTTCCTTACTTGTCATTGGCCAACTCAAACGCACACTCACACCACCTTCGGAAGATTCACTGATCGACACCTGACCTTTGCCTGAAAATAAGGCATCCATGCGCTGTTTAAGGTTACTCAACCCAATCCCCGAACCAGAGTGATTGCTGACGTGACTCAACCCCACGCCAGTATCTTTCACTTCAATTTGCAACAGCTGTTTCTCTTGCTTTATCAGCAATTGGACTTCGCCACCTTCACGTTTTGGCTCGATGCCGTGAATAATGGCGTTCTCTACCAAAGGTTGCAGCATCATCGGAGGCAACTCTGTATTTCCTAACCCTTCTTGCACCTCGATTGTGTAACTTAAGCGCTCGCCTAAACGAATTTTTTGAATACCCAGATAAGCGTCAATCAAGGCGATTTCATTCTCAACCGTGGTGTGCTCCTCACGCGAGTTTTTTAGCGTTGCACGCAATAACGCCGTGAGTTGATCCAACATTTGTTTGGCTTTATCGACGTCTTGCGACATCAACGCGCTGATATTGGCAAGCGTATTAAACAGAAAATGCGGCTCAATTTGGCTTTGCATCTGCTTGAGCTGGCTGAGTAAAAGGGCTCGTTCTTGTTCGGCATTTTCACGTTTGATGCTCTCTAGCTCACGCTGTGCAATGGCTTCTTTTTCGCGTGAATGAAAATAAAAATAACACATACCGCTAAACAGCAGGCCCATCAGCAAGACAGGCAACATGCCCGAAATACCGAAGTATTCACCGAGCCAAAACTGCGCATTAATTACACCAAACAACAAACACGCAGTCAGTGATAGCGCAATTTCTAGCATGCGTGGGATGGTCGGAAACAACTTGTCGATCAACCACGAGAAAAACAGCGCAGAGTAGCCAAAACCAAAGCTCACCAGCACATGCACGTAGTACGGACCGCCCCAAACTGAGAGCGTCATTCCCGAGATAAACAAACAAAACAACGTGGTGACAACCACACTGCGCTGCCATCCACTTGCTACCATTGACTTAGCTGAACACATTTAAAATTTCCCTTTGATGTTAAATACAATCATATTCTTATCGTTGATTTGTGCGTAAGCAGAATGGTCGTCTCCGGTTAAAAAGCGTGC
>NZ_JAWOWM010000059.1:0-1306 GCF_033340475.1 Vibrio sp. 1078-1 | reverse complement strand
GACCCTGTAAATAATTCTGTGTAACTGTCGGGGTTACATGTATTCAGTGAGTCGGTCTTCGAACATAATCATAAAGCGGTTTAGAGCTTGTCGCCAGTTTCTAATCGGCATCGTCCACTTCTTGGAAGCATCTCGGATAGCCAGGTAGATCACCTTTCTAGCTGACTCATCCGTTGGGAAGAGCTTGCGCTTCTTAATCGCTTTTCTAATAACGCTGTTGAGGGATTCAATGGCGTTAGTCGTGTAAATGGCTCGGCGAATATCCTCAGGGTAGTTAAACAGGGTGTTGAGGTTGTCCCAATGCGCCGTCCAAGAGCGACTGATTTGAGGATACTTACTATCCCATCGCTCAGAGAACTGCTCTAGAGCCAGCAGAGCCTCATCTTCTGTGGCTGATTGGTAGATTTTCTTCAGGTCAGTCGTCACCGCTTTGTAGTCTTTCCAAGGGACGTACTTGACCGAGTTTCGCACCATGTGGACGATACAGAGCTGTATTTGCGTTTCTGGGAATGCAGTATTGATAGCATCGGGAAAGCCCTTGAGTCCGTCAACACAAGCGATAAGGATGTCTTTCACCCCACGGTTTTGAAGCTCAGTCAGCACATTAAGCCAGAATTTGGCACCTTCCGTTTCAGAGAGCCACATACCGAGCAGTTCTTTTTGGCCTTCCATGTTCACGCCTAACGCAAGATAGACCGCTTTATTGATGACTTGCTTGTCTTGACGCACCTTAACCACAATGCAATCGAGATAAACAATGGGATAGATTTCATCGAGAGGTCGCGACTGCCATTCAATCACTTGTTCAAGCACTGAGTCGGTAACCTTTGATATCAGCGTTGGTGAGACGTCTGCATCATACATTTCCTTGAACGTTGCGACGATTTCACGTGTGGTCATGCCTTTCGCATATAGGCTTAATATCTTGTCGTCCATGGATTGGAATCGAGTTTGGTGTTTGCGGACGAGTTGAGGTTCAAAGCTGGCTTCACGGTCGCGAGGGACGTCGATATCGACTTTTCCATCATCGGTGATGATTGATTTACCCGAGTAGCCATTGCGGGAGTTGGAGCTGGTTCTGGGTTGGTGTTTTTGATATCCAAGGTGCTCATCGAGTTCAGCGTTTAACGCCGTTTCAACGGTCACCTTGGTTAACATTTTACGGAAGTCGTCCAGATCAGATTCTGTTTTAATTGACTTCGCTGCTTCACGAGCAAAAGCTTCAAGTGCTTTCTTATCCATATTGTCCATCCTTAGCCTTTAAGGCTTAAGTCTAGACAGTTACACAGAATTCGGGACACTCTCA
>NZ_JAWOWM010000058.1:0-1322 GCF_033340475.1 Vibrio sp. 1078-1 | reverse complement strand
TTCCCCCTTCCTGAGCACACAGTTGCTCCTTGATAACAGGGTGAACAAAGATACGAGCCACCTCATCGCTCTTAGCAGCATAACGGATGAGTTCAAAATGCCTCTTATCCCATTGATGATTTAATATCGAGTAGTCTTGCAGCTCAACCACTCCCATAGGAATCGGCAAGTGAAGTTCGTTATAGGAGGGGGGAGAGTCAGCTAAACGCAACCAGATATCAATATCCAGCCCCGTTTGATGGCTTGAATGACCAGATGAAAAACGGCCGCCACGAGGTAAAGAAAGGTCGCCAATTAGTAAAGTAGTTTTTAACTTTTGATTCGCCTTTAAAGCTAGGCTTTCAACAAAATCTATAGTGTTAGGGTGCCCATAGTAGCGATTCGTTCGACTACGTAACACTTGATAACCTGTACCTTCTAAAGGCAGCGGGGAAGCCCCATCTAAGCAGCCTTTCGCGTAACTACCAATAGAAGAGGATATATTATGAGTGGGAGCACTAACTTGCTCCCATGGCGTAGCATAAAGAGGAGCTGAGAAAAATAAACTTAAATAAAAAGAAAGACTCAGCCGCATCATACATCCCCTTTAGTAATGTTCACCATTATCATAGTAGGCATTTGGCGATAGTGCAGAAAAAATGACTGCTACATCAATATCTTCACCGACTACACCACGAACCTGTTGTGTAATTACTTTCGCCACCTTGTCTTGAGTCTCTTGTCCTCGATCAAACCACAAAACTTCAACAAAAGGATAAGCAGGACTTACCTCGCCTTCACTAAAGAAAGTTGTGTAGATGTACTCAAAAGTAAAATCTTCTCGTGGACTATTCATTAGTGGCTGGAGCTCGTCAGTCAGTGGCTTTGACAAAGCTTGTACTGCTTGAGGTTCTACAGCGCGAAATCGTAGATGTGGCATAAGGTTAATCCTATATTTGTATTGTCCTAAGATGATAACAGGAACAACAACGCTAATCATCCCAACAACAACTAGACGCGTTCTTAAAAATACCCAGAAAAACGCTAATAAATATCAACAAGAGCGTGAGATTCCAATCAGTGACATTCAACGACAAGGGATCACTAGCGGCTAGCTGGAAATCTGCTGTTCTTTATATAGGGAAAGTAGATAAGAGATTAGGGCAGTTCAGACTTAGCTACCATTAGCTACCATTAGCTACGCGCCTAGAATCGCCTATTTGGGAACTTGAGTTCACAAAGAATAAATTTTGCCATTTTACAAACGTAAAAAAGCCCCAGTCTTTCGACTGAGGCTTTAAATATGGCAGGGGTGGAGAGATTCGAACTCCCAACACGCGGAT
>NZ_JAWOWM010000057.1:0-1363 GCF_033340475.1 Vibrio sp. 1078-1 | reverse complement strand
TCACCGACCAAAGGATGGTCGGTGTTGTTTTGCTCTTCTTTAACGACTGGCAATTCAAAACGGGTCGTGACCCAGGCGTAATCTTCTTCACCATGATGGTTGTCACGAGCTGCCACGGCTAAGTAAGTGGTTTGGTCGATTTCTTCTGGCGCACCTTGTACCACGATTTGGCCTTGGTTGAGCACCTGAAGACCATTGGCGTTTTCTAACCAGATCCGAGTGGTGAGCAGGTCACCATCGGGGTCTTCAAACAATTGGTTCAGACTTAACGAATTGCTGATCGGCTTGTTCTGCGTTAGCTCCCAACCATAAATGATGGTTTGCAGTTGCTGTTCGACCGATAGATTGATGATGGGTTTGCTGTTGTTCGCCGCATCAACCTTGGGTTGTGGTGTCACGGCTGTCAGATCGTAAGGGTAGTAACCATCAAACGTATCAAAAGGGTTCTCGGCGACGTTTTGTTGATCGAATGGTTTGGCATTAAGCACAGCATCTAAATCGAGAGAGCTCGAGCCATCCAACGCCGATTTTGTGAGCGCCTGCTTCACCTCAATTAACGACGTACGTTCACCATAATGATGTTGGCTGTTTCTTTTATCGATAGGAGAGCTGTTTGAAGAGCTGGCCGCAGACGCCATGTTGCTCTCGTCACTTAACAAGTAAACGCCCAATAAACCGGCGCCGATCGCGCCGATAATCCACAGTTTCTTGGTCATGATTTATGCGTGTGCCATTCTTGATTGCAGCCAGCTGCGTGAGAACTTGAGGTCTTTTTCGATTAGGCTTGCGCTGCACTCTAGCAGTTCGCTGATCTCCTGGTTCTTCATGCCCATCAAGTATTTGAGTTTTAAGGCGCTCGATTGACGTGGGTAGCGTGTGCTAAAGCTATCTAAGGCTTTGTCCATGATGATCAACTGCTCAAAGCGGTCTTCTTCGTCCTTCATCAATGTGATGTGTTGGCGTTTTTGCGCTTGGTGTGAGCGAGCGTTGTCGATCAATATTTGGCGCATGACTTTAGCGGCCATTAAGAAAAAATCACGCTTGGTGGCGATTTCACTCATGTCGCAGTTTGACATCTTTAGGTAAGCATCATGAATCAATGCGGTGGTGCTGTTGACGCTGTCTGCCAATACCATGTTGTCGGTGCCGTATTTTTCGGCGTTGCGCTCACGTTCTTGTTGGGCGATTTTACGCAGTTGCAAATAAGCGAATTGGTACAGCTCGCTTTCGGCTTGTTTATTACCAGACTGCCACTGCTGAATAATGTGGGTTAGGGCTGAAGTCGTTGCCATGGTTATACCTCCTCGCTCACTTTGACAAATTCAGAAATCGTATGCGTTTCAATATGATCAGAACCATCTCG
>NZ_JAWOWM010000056.1:0-1372 GCF_033340475.1 Vibrio sp. 1078-1 | reverse complement strand
CATGAAGGTATGGTGCCACCGCACATTGCTGCGGGTATCAACCTGAACTTCTTCCCTGCGGGTCCGATTTTCCGTCGTGGTGGTGCATTCTTTATTCGTCGTAGCTTTAAAGGCAACAAACTGTACTCCACGATTTTCCGCGAGTATCTAGCCGAGCTGTTTGCAAAAGGCTACTCGGTAGAGTACTTCAGCGAAGGTGGTCGCTCACGTACCGGTCGTTTACTGCAAGCGAAAACGGGTATGTTGGCCATGACGATTCAAGCGATGCTGCGTGGTCTAAACCGTCCGGTAACGCTGGTACCGGTTTACATCGGTTACGAGCACGTAATGGAAGTAGGCACTTACGCCAAAGAACTGCGCGGTAAACGTAAAGAGAAAGAGAACGCAGGTCTTGTTCTGCGCACTCTACGTAAACTGCGTAACTTTGGTTTGGGCTATGTGAACTTCGGTGAGCCAATTCAGCTCAACCAATACCTTAACGAGCACGCGCCAGAGTGGACAAAAGACATCGATAGCATGGGCGGTAGCAAACCACAGTGGATGAACCCTGTGGTCAATGAGCTAGCGAACAAGATGATGACGCACATTAACGATGCGGCAGCGGCAAACGCCTTAACGCTTTGTGCAACGGCCTTGTTGGCTTCTCGTCAACGTGCACTGTCTCGTGATTCTCTGATCAATCAGATTGAGTGCTACTTGAAGCTACTCAAGAACAACCCATACTCAAGCACTTCAACCATCCCAACAGAAAGTGCTGAAGAGTTGGTTGATCACGCTATCTCGTTAGATAAGTTTGTGATTGAAACAGACAGTATGGGCGACATCATTTCTCTGGATCGTAGTCAATCGATTCTGATGACTTACTATCGCAACAACATCATTCACTTGTTTGCGCTGCCATCGTTGATTGCCCAGATGATTATTCGTCAGCGCAATCTCACCGTGGAGAAAATCCAAGAGAACGTCGCGCAAATCTACCCATTCTTGAAGAAAGAGCTGTTCCTAAGCTACCAAGAGGAAGATTTAAACGACCTTGTGGTGAAAACGTTGAATGAGTTTGCCGAACAGAAAATGATCTGTCTTGATGGCAACAAATTGGAAATCAACCAATCAAACAACCAACCGCTGGTTCTACTTGGTCGCACGATTACTGAGACGCTGCAGCGTTACTCCATCGCCATGAACCTATTGGTTGCGTACCCTGAATTGGGTAAATCGGATCTGGAACAGAAGAGCCAAGACATCGCGCAACGTTTAGGTCGCCTGCACGGTATCAACGCGCCAGAGTTCTTCGACAAAGGTGTGTTTACCGCCATGTTCAATACGCTCAAACAGCAAGAGTACCTCGATAGCGACGGCAACTGCGATAAGA
>NZ_JAWOWM010000055.1:0-1431 GCF_033340475.1 Vibrio sp. 1078-1 | reverse complement strand
CGCGATTGAAGCCAGCAAAGCGAAAAGTAGCTTCCTAGCGAACATGTCGCACGAGATTCGTACTCCGCTCAACGGTGTGATAGGTATTTCTGAAGTGCTGGCAGACACCCCGTTGACGGCTACACAGCGAGATTACGTCGACACAATAGAGACGTCTTCCCAATTGCTGCTCAGCCTGATTAACGACGTGTTGGATTTTTCCAAAATTGAGTCCGGCATGTTGCTGATAAGTCCTCATTCAACCTGCGTGCGAGAATCAATTTATGACATCGCCTCAATCGTGTCCCCAAAAGCAAAAGAGAAAGGCATCGAATTAACCGTCAGCATTAGCCCAAACACGCCTTATCACATCGTCATTGACGATCACCGCTTGCGTCAGGTGATCATGAACTTCATGTCCAATGCCGTTAAATTTACGGAACGAGGCAGTGTAGAGCTTTCGATTACCACGCTTGAAAGTAATGAATCGGAAGCCATCATCGAGTTTTCCGTGCAAGACTCAGGTATCGGCATCGATGAGCAGCAACAGAAACGAATCTTCGCACCATTCGCTCAGGAGGACGATTCCACCACCCGCCAATTTGGCGGTACAGGTTTAGGCCTTGCCATCAGTACGCAACTTGTCGAACTCATGGGCGGAAGCATACAACTTGAATCTGAAAAAGGCCGCGGAAGCCGTTTCTACTTCCAACTCACAGCGCCGATTTCTCAAGCCCATTTTCGTGCTAGACATACCGTGAATAACCAAATCTGGCTCGTCTGTGACGACAGTGACCTAGAAACAAAACTACGTAATGAGTTGAGCTTCTATCAAATTCAAGTGCATCAATCTGTTCATGATCTTAGTGCTCTTCCGACATGGATTAACGACAAAGAACGCATCATCATTCTTTATGTTGAAACGACGCCAGATGCCGCAGTGAAGAACACAGATTTGATGCGAAATTTGGAACATCAACATGTGCAAGTTTGCCTAATCAAACATCTACACAGCCAACAGCTTGATTTCGGTCACCGTGTCGCAGCGATCATTACTCAACCTTTGCTAGGACAACGTCTACTCAAAGCGCTTGAAAGCTGTGCTGAACGATTTACTCAATCTATTTCCGTCGTTCAGCCTGCAACCCGACTTGAAACATTACCCAAAGTGCTCGTTGTAGACGACAATACTGTGAACCAAAAAATTGCTGGGTTGCATGTCACCAAAGCAGGTTTTAGTTTTGATGTCGCTGCTAATGGTGAGGAAGCGGTCGACATGTTCAGGACATCCCAATACTGTCTGATTTTGATGGACTGCATGATGCCGGTGATGGATGGGTTCGAAGCAACGAAACAGATCCGCGCTTATGAAGCAAACTTAGGACTCGAAAAAACGCCGATCATCGCGCTAACAGCCAGTGTGGTCGACGACGATATTCAACGCTGTTTTGA
>NZ_JAWOWM010000054.1:0-1509 GCF_033340475.1 Vibrio sp. 1078-1 | reverse complement strand
GCCTTTTTCATTTTCTTATTACCCTAGTTGTAATCGATGGGCTTTCTTGCCCGATGTGTTGATGACGCTAAGGTAAACCGCGAAAATGAAAGATAGATTGCTATTAAGTTATGATTTTATTGCATTTTTATTTCTGGCGCGTTTAAGCGCCTCTTTAGAAAAGGTGCATAACTAGAAGGGTTTTAGCTTTTTTTAGCTTTTTCGTGCTTGATTACTGACCACAATTTTTCCAAAAAGTTCCTGAAGGTGTTTTAAATTCACAAATGTAAGCAAATGTTTCTTAATCATCTGGCTCGATCATTTAAGTTTCAGAGGGTTATGAGATTTCGTGATCTTGCGCGTTACAAAACATTTCAATTTGTAAGGTTATTGATTGGATAGATGATAAGTTAGCAATCTAAATGTTTGCTTTCATTCGGTTTCTTATAATTTTTCACTCGGTTGCCGAAGAGTCTTCAAATAAAGTGGCGGCAGTTGTTGCGCAAAGGTAATTCAGTTTTGGCGGAAAAGATGCCCCAAAAAGCCTTTGTATACACCCGAAGCTATTGGCGTTCATTCGTACATAAATCCAAATGCTCAAGGTGCAAATCGACTAACCGACTAATAAATACATGGACTTAATAAATGAACAAAAAATTCCTAGCGGCAGCAATCGCAGCTGCAACATTCGGTACTCAAGCAGTAGCAGTGGAACTTTACAATAACGATGGCACTACGTTCTCTATTGGTGGCCATGTGTCTGTTAACCTGAACGGTTCAGAGCAAGGTGATACTGACGTAGGCACAAACTCTCCACGTATCAACTTCACAGCAACTCAGGATCTAGGTAATGGCTTTACTGCTGACGCTCGTGGTGAATGGGCACTTAACTACCTAGATGGCGGCGAAAACTCATTTAAAACTCGTCTTGGTTACTTAGGTCTGACTCACGATACATACGGTCGTGCAGTGGGCGGTACGCAGTGGGCACCTTACTACGACGTAGCTGGCGTAGCAGATATGCCAATTGCATTTGCGAACGACTTTATCTATGACGACCACGGCAACCTAGGCACTGGCCGCGCAGAGAAAATGATCTCTTACCGCAACGCAATCGAACTTGGCGAAGCAGGCAAAATTAACGTTGGTCTAGGTTGGCAAGGTACGAACGAAGCGACGGCTACGCACAAATACGATGACCGCGTACAAGTTGCCATTTCTTACGCGATCATGGGCGCAAAAGTGGGTTACACGTACAACGGTGGCGACTTCCAAGATTCAGCGTACATCGGTAAGCATTCAGCTGAATCTCACCTAGTCTCTGCGGCATACGGTTCTTACGGTCAAGGCTTGTACCTAGCAGCGGTTTACGGCTCGAACGAAAACATGAACTTCGACGGTAAAACTCGTCTAGCTGAAAGCGACGCGTACGAAGCGTTGATCGCTTATGCAGTACCTAAGAGCATAAATCTGAGCATCAGCTACGAGATGGTTGAAGGCAAAGACGTGAGAGGCGCGAAGACAGAAACG
>NZ_JAWOWM010000053.1:0-1513 GCF_033340475.1 Vibrio sp. 1078-1 | reverse complement strand
GCTTTGCGACTCGCTCCATACTGTCTCATCTCACGTAGGTCTAATTCATCCATCAGCGCTCGGATAGCGAGATTCAGCTCTTTGAAGGTATAGAAGGTTTGGTGGCGTAGCCGCATCATGATCCAGCGTTCGACGAGGAGCACCGCATTCTCCGCCTTGGCTTTGTCTTTCGGTTTGTAAGGGCGAGCAGGCATCACGGCGGTTTGATAGTGATTGGCCAGTTTCTGATAGCTGTCGTTCAGTCTTGGCTCATAACGATTGGCTTTGGTGACCGCGCTACGCAGATTGTCGGGAACCAAGAGCTGTGGTACTCCACCGAAGTGCTCGAACGCATTGGCATGCGCCTCTAACCAGTAAGACTTACCTTGACTAGGGAAGGCTTCAACATAGGTGTAATTGGACGCGCCCAAGGTCGCCACGAACACTTCTGCTTCGCGCACTTCGCCTGTGTCAGGATTGACTACTTGAAGCCGAGGCCCACAGTAATCGATAAACAGCTTATCACCTGCCACATGGAGCTGACGCATACTGCGCTTTTGGGTTTTGAACCAACGAGTGAAGTGCTCGCAGAACTGAGTGTAAGCGTAAGCTTGCTCTTGATATTGCTCGTGGTACTCCTGCCACAACAACATCTTTGTCATGCCTTTACGCTTGAGTTCGACAGCGTACTGAGCGAAGTCTGGCATAACCTTGTCTCGACTGGCTTGCTTCGAATGATATAGGGCTTTGGTAAGGTCTGTATCACTGCAATCTTCTGGGAGAGGCCAGCCTATCTGACTTTGCTTAAAGCGAGCGACAAGCTCAGAGACTGTTGCAAGGCTGACATTGAGACAACTAGCAATACTACGGTAGGACAACCCACACTCGTACTTAAGGCGTAATATCTCTTTGATTTTGTTCATTGGAGTTCTCTTTTTGGCCATTGTCGCTTCCTTACGTTCTTGTTTAAGAAGCAAAGAATAGCGAGTTATTGATTTAAAAGAGAAAAAGGAAGGATTTCGGGCATTCCGATCGCGGTTTTCGCTATTCCGATCACCGATTTCGGAGTTAGGCTAAAAGTGATCGGATAATCGCGGAATCAGTGATCGGTTTAAACCGAAATGGGTGATCGGATAATCCCGAAATGACTGATCGGAATGCTCCGAAATATGCAGCAAGCCTATTACTTCTGACACTCATTACAGAAGAAGGTATTACGTTGGCCAATTTTTAGCTCTTGAAGCGGCTCTCCACATTCTGGGCAAGGCTCACCCGCTTTTCCATACACTAAAAGTTCTTGAGCAAAATAACCCGGCTTGCCATCGGCTTGAGCGAAGTCTTTTAAAGTCGTACCACCTTGGTTAATGGCAATTTTTAGCGTGGCTTTGATGTTTTCCACTAACAGCACCCACTCTTGGGGTGTCACTTGACCTGCTTGTCGGGTTGGGAGAATACGAGATTTAAACAGAGATTCATTGGCGTAGATATTCCCAACGCCAACCACGACTTTGTTGTCCATGATGAACTGCTTTAC
>NZ_JAWOWM010000052.1:0-1546 GCF_033340475.1 Vibrio sp. 1078-1 | reverse complement strand
ACCACAGGCGTGTCGTTCACCGCATTCACGGTGACGTTGACCGTCGCTTGGTCAGTCAGCGAACCATCGGTCACGGTATAAGTGATTTCAGCGTCACCATGGAAGTTCTCGGCTGGCGTGAAGACCAATTTACCATCAACAATCTCAACTGTGCCTTGCGCTTCAGGTACGGACGCCGATTGGATAGACAGCGTATCGCCATCAATGTCAGTATCGTTTGGCAGAACATCAATCGTCACTGGCGTGTCTTCGTCAGTAACAGCGGTATCATCGTTTGCCACTGGCGCGTCATTGACTGGCGTCACATCGACGTTCACCGTGGTGGACTCTGATACCCCACTGGACGTGACGATGTAGGTGAAGCTGTCTGTACCGTGGTAGTTGTCGTTTGGTGTGTAGGTTACGCTACCATCCGGGTTGACCGAGACCGTGCCGTTGGCTGGGCCGTTATTGGTATCCAGCGACACCACTTTGTCGTCGCCTTCGAACGTGTCGTTATCTAAGACCTTGATGATGGTTGGCGTGTCTTCCACCACCGTCGCTTTGTCTGCCACGATGTCCGCCACAGGCGCAACTGTGAAGTTCACCGTTTGGCTAACGCTTTCACCGCTTGGATCGGTAGCCGTAAAGGTCAATGCTTCTGAGCCGTTCCAGTCCGCGGTTGGAGTGAACGTAGCAATGCCATTTTCTATTGAGACATTGACATTACTGTTGCCTGAGACGCTAAACGTTAACTCACTATCCACGTTATCCACATCGCTGAAAGCAGTATTTAGATCGATGCTGTATGGCGTGAAATCTTCCGCCAAGGTTTGGTCTGCAATGTTGCTTTCAACCACAGGCGTGTCGTTCACCGCATTCACGGTGACGTTGACCGTGGCTTGGTCAGTCAGCGAACCATCGGTGACAGTATAAGTGATTTCGGCATCACCATGGAAGTTCTCAGCCGGTGTGAACACCAACTTGCCGTCAACAATCTCGACTGTACCTTGGTCACTCGGCACAGATGCCGAGTCAATCGACAGCTTATCGCCATCGATGTCAGTGTCGTTTGGTAGGACATCAATCGTGACAGCGGTATCTTCTTGTGTTGTTGCCGCGTCATCTTTTGCCACTGGCGCATCGTTCACTGGTGTGACATCGACGTTCACCGTGGTGGACTCACTGACGCCACCGGAGGTAACGATGTAGGTAAAGCTGTCTGCCCCGTGGAAGTTGTCGTTTGGCGTGTAGGTTACGCTGCCATCCGGGTTGACCGAGACCGTGCCATTGGCTGGTCCATTGTTGGTATCCAGCGACACCACTTTGTCGTTGCCTTCGAACGTGTCGTTACCTAAGACCTTAATGATGGTTGGCGTATCTTCCACAACCGTCGCTTTATCTGCCACGATATCCGCCACTGGCGCCACTGTGAAGTTCACCGTTTGGCTAACGCTTTCGCCGCTTGGATCGGTCGCCGTAAAGGTCAACGCTTCAGAGCCGTTCCAGTCTGCCGTTGGGCTAATGGTCGCGATGCCATTTTCAATCGACACCAACACGTTGCTGT
>NZ_JAWOWM010000051.1:0-1563 GCF_033340475.1 Vibrio sp. 1078-1 | reverse complement strand
CGCTAGGTTGGTATGCGTTTGATCGATCGTCTCTTTGGCCATCATGCATGACTTCAAGGTGTCATCAATCAGCATATGCGCATCGTTAGTGCTTGAAGATACCGAGTTCGCTGAAGATTCCACTTCTTGCGTCGCATCTCGCACGCGTCGAATATCACTGTTTTGTTGGTTCAACGCGGCTGAAACCTCAGCAGTTGTTTGACTGAGTTCTTCAGCGCAATTTTGCAGTGGTAGCGCCGAGTCGGTCATTCTTCCCAATACGGTTCGAATCCTCGCAGACAACATTTTGATATGGAAATCAGCAATCGAAAATGCGCTATTGCCTGAATAGATCAAACGGCTCACGCTGTCATACTGTTTTTGCAGCTTTTTGAGCTGTTGAGGCGTATCAATCAACTCTTGGCGGAACAATAACGCTAAGACGCTCGCTGGTAATGCACTTGCAAGCCAAGCAAGCGGACCTTCAACAGATAGTGCGTACGCTGCGGCAGGTGCAGTTAATGCACCAAGTAGAATCGCATAGCGAACCGTTTCGTTAATTTTTAACGACCAGGTTCTACCCGCTTTCTCGGCGGCTAGCATCCCCTTGTAAGCTTTTGCAGCAATATCCACCCATTCACGCTTAGGCTTAACGCGCACAGATTGATAGCCGACAACTTGGTTTTTTTCATAGATAGGCGTTACGTAGGCATCTACCCAGTAATAACCGCCAGATTTGGTGCTGTTTTTAACCATACCTCGCCACGCTTTGCCTTCTTTAAGGCGTGCCCACATATCACCAAAAGCGGCTTTAGGCATGTCACTATGACGGACGATATTATGATTCTGACCGACTAACTCCTCGTGCGTGTATTCTGCAACGCGACAAAACGCGTCATTACAATAAGTAATAACGCCTTTTAAGTTAGTGGTCGAAACGAGTTCTTCAAGTTCTCCGACGAGAGTTTCTTGAGCTTTCTGAGAAAAATTGGCTGACATAGACGTACTTCTATAATTTTTATTAGTTTTCGGCGAGATGTATACAGGATTATTGTTTTTATTACAAAATGTTAGATAAAAAGTATTATCAATACGACATTTTTAGTGTGGGAATTATCATCACTGGCAGAAATTTGCGCGTCACCAGTCAAAAATTGAGCTAATAAACAAAAAACTCAGCGTTCAGATGCTGAGTTTTTCTGTGACAGGGTGAAAGTTAGGCTATTTGGGATTCTGTTTTGTTATCCGTTTTCATCGCAAAGATCACAATCACGAGCAATACGAACGGAAGAACGTACAAGTTCAGGTTTTGCCAACCAACTGTCGATTCAAGCCAGCCGGAAAGTAAGGCAGTAACGGTGACACAGCTGAACACGAAGAACTCATTAAACGCCTGCGCTTTGCTGCGGTTTTTCGCTTCGTAACTTTGGCTAAACAGCCCCGTTGCAGCGATAAACATGAAGTTCCAACCTACGCCCAACAAAACTAAGGCAAGGCTAAAGTGCCAAATGGACACACCATGAATGTTAATCCCTATACAAACAATGAACAGCACACCTCCCGCTAGGATCATTTTCTTTGCGC
>NZ_JAWOWM010000050.1:0-1582 GCF_033340475.1 Vibrio sp. 1078-1 | reverse complement strand
AGCTTGTTTGACGATGCATAAGCACTGATCATATGAATGGTGCTCGCCCTGTCTTCACGATTGTATGAGCCTCGAAGTGTTTTGCCATCAATCGCAATCACTTGACCTTCGGTAAGGGTGTGTATTGATGACATCCAGTTAATGAAGCATTCATGAAATGCTCGGGGTCAATCGTTGAGATTATTCGAGCAATCGTGTCATCAACAGGAACACTATGTAAAAACAGGCCATTGCGCTTAAACCAATTATGATGACCGAGAATGTATTCACGGATATCAAACCAACCTTTCGCACCAGCAATAACCGCACATAGCGAGCCAAAAGGACTTCGAAGAGGCAGTAAGTGACCTTAGGGATTTGGCGTAGATCAGTAATCGTTTGAAAATGTTCTTTGAAGTGATCGATGTGCATGATGCTTTCCCTAAAAAGGGAGTATAAGATCACAGCTAATAAATGGGATCGTCAAATTAGTCGTCATTTTGCTTAAAAAACGTTCACGACCTCACCCTGCAGACAATTAAGCCTTAAGCTGCTACTTACATCACAGACAACGCCGTCGTAAATAATATTTAATGCGGAGTTTTCACCTTTTCACATCGGGACCTCTAAATGGACGTTAAGCCTTGGCTACTCTTAACAGCTGCAATTCTCGCAGGCTGCTCTGATGACGATCATCAGACCCACAACAACAGCGTCAAATTCGATGTCATAGACAATCAAGAATTTACCCTTAATCCGATTCAAAACGACAGCAATCCCGATTTAGAAAGTTTCAGCTGGACTCAAACATGTGGTTCGATATCCATTATTCCTTCTGACACAAGCCAAACCGTCAATCTGACACTTACCGCTCCAAAACTGGACAACGATGAAGAGTATTGCTTCCAGTTTAAAGGAACCAGTAAGAATGGTGATCAGTACTCAACCGATGCAAAAGTGTCCGTGGTGTCTCCATCACTGGAAGTTTATGTTGATCACGCATCTCTCCCCTCTTTACATCAGGTATTGGACATCATCGCCTCTGCAGAGGCTCACCCGACAGCTGAGCGCTATGTGTCCTGGGGCCGTATCAATCCGACGCAAGAGCATCTGGCGCAACTGAATATCAGTCGCTTCCCACTTGAGTCAAACCATACATCGGCAGAAATGCTTGAAGCTATTTCTGCCTTTGCAGAAGATCATCACAGACTCAAGGTTTCAATCAGTACCAACACGCTGAAGTCATATGACAACCTAAAACTTATGCTACAGCGGCTGCATAAGCAGCCACATGTCGACATTGACAACATCAGGCTCTATGACGATGGCTCTGCTGAATACGTGAACCTGTACAACTGGCGCAATACCCAGGATAAGACCTACCTGTTACAGCAAGCCGGTGACAACCTTAAAAATATCATTTTAGGTTCAGGTGGTTCTTCCGCGCCCTGGTTGACTACTCAGTTTAACTGGCATTCACTCTACCCTACTGAGTACTCAATGCTGAGATCTGACTTTTTGACGCTTGATCCAAAACTACACGAGTTAAAAGAGTATCTGGGTGATAGCCTCAAACAAATGCAGTGGGATAAATATGCAAAAC
>NZ_JAWOWM010000049.1:0-1694 GCF_033340475.1 Vibrio sp. 1078-1 | reverse complement strand
CTCATGTTGATCAGATCGTTGGTTTCACCCAAGAAGCGGTAGTTGATGCCGCCCAAATCTGCGTTGAAGTCTTCACCGTGGTAACCACCGTTTAGGATTGGTGCAGTATTGTGTTTTTGATCTTTAAATAGATCACTAACTTGAGCTACGCCCACTTCCGCAACCCAACCACCTTGGTTGTTGTAGATGTTGCCGTTACGGATGTATGTGTCACCTGCCGTTGCGGTGCCAGCTGCTGCCAAAGTTAGTAGTGCGATAAGTGTCTTGTTCATTTGTATTTCCTGTACCGTTTATTTTATTTTGAACAGTGTACAAAATGGTGTTGTAAGCCTCTATCAGCAAAGCGTATGGAAATGTATGGCTTTCGGTGATTTCGCTTTTTGCTTAATGACAAAACAGTATGGTTGGGGGAAGGGAAGGTTGAGGAGGACAAAAAAACCGAGCTTGGGGAGGCTCGGTTTTCAACATCTATCAGGTCAGAGTGACGATTATTGTTGCTTTGTTAGGTTGTAAAACGAAGCTAATTCGCCAGTTGCTTTCTCACCGTTCATGTCTAGCATCATAAGCATGTTCTCGCCTACGAAGTATTGGTTTGGTGCGTCTTCGTCGGTCAGCGTTACGATGCTGCCGTTTTCATCCCAAGTGAAGTGGCCTTCTGATTTGAATTTGCCATCTTCTTTGTCTTGGTAGTTTTGCTCAAGCACGTAGCTGCCATCTTGATTTAGCGTCAGAGTCACGTCGATGCCTGCGCAATCAGCACATGGTAGTGTGCCTTTGTAAACGCCATTCCAATCTAGCGCGTTTTTCGCGTTGTGCTCTGAGTCTACAAACGTTTCTGTGGTGATCACTTGTTCTTCTTCCACTGGTACTGCATCGACAGGCAGTTCAGTGTCAGTGACTTCCATTTCTACTGCTTGAGGAGCTTCAACTGCACTTGCTTCTACTGGTTTCTCGTCTTGACAGCCTGCAAGAATAATTACCGCACCAGTTAACGCCAACATTGTCTTTTTCATTTTATCCCTCTTTAAATCAAGATTTTGTATGCCGTTAATATTAGCCCTGTTTCCGACGTTTACGTCATAACAAAGCAATAGAATGATCTATCTGTGTCAATAAAACCGGTGTTTTTGGCGCTATCCAAGCGTCGCGCCATGACTTGGAGACAAAGTAGTCAGAATCATCAAACGCATGTAAATGCTTGAATTGTAGGACTGAGTATTGAGTTGGATTTAAGCAAGTGGCAATTGAAGATGCGTTGTGGTGTGAAAACAGTCAGCATCTTATTAAATACGATTTTTGCAAACTTAGATTATTGGCATATGCCAAAAATGTTATTGGCATATGCCATAATTTGGGCGTAACGTAGCACAGTGTTTGAGAGGGACGATAATGGCAAGACCAAAAATAGAAAGAAGAATATGCGGCCGTGCAGCGCACCATTGTTTCAAGCCCAATGGCGTGCCATTCCATCAGTTGGAGCAAGTCGCCATATTGCCAGAAGAACTTGAAGCACTGCGCTTGGCTGATTTAGAGGGACTCAGCCAACAACAAGCCGCAGATCAAATGGGCATATCTAGACAAACTTTTGGCAACACAGTAAAAAGTGCGCGGTTCAAGGTCGCAAAAAGTTTAGTTGAAGGTCATGCATTAGTTTTTCCGAATGAGGAGTCAAACTTATGATTTATGCTATTCCT
>NZ_JAWOWM010000048.1:0-2288 GCF_033340475.1 Vibrio sp. 1078-1 | reverse complement strand
TTCCTCCTTAGCTCAGTTGGTAGAGCGACGGACTGTTAATCCGCAGGTCGCTGGTTCGAGCCCAGCAGGAGGAGCCACTTTTAAAGCCGCATCACTTGATGCGGCTTTTTTGTATCTGCTTTATACGTCATTTCTCGCTTTCCCATTTATCTACACTTCATTTCTAAACATCAGCGAACATTAAATCCTTTCTTCAAAAACACTTATTTCACGCTAAAAATTTAATCCTCATCGTAATTTTAATACGCATTAGTATCCGAGCATATTCATCTTCACTAAGATGCCCGAGTTATTACATTTCTTCTTTTAGCTATGCCTTGCATAGTGATAACACTTTATTTGTGAGCTAAATATGAAACTAAAAACTCAAGCCTATTTATTATCTGCGATCATATTGCTAGCTCTCTTAGCTTTGACCGCAACGGGCTTATGGACACTTCGCGTCGCAAGTAACCTTGATAACAAAGCTCGAGTTACTGAGCTATTTAAAAGTGCGTACAGCATACTTACCGAAGTAGAAAAGATGGCTATCGAAGGCAAAATGCCGGAAGACGAAGCGAAAGCATTAGCCACTCGCCTACTTCGTAACAATATCTACAAAGACAACGAATACGTTTATGTCGCAGATGAAAATATGATGTTCATCGCCGCACCACTAGACCCTCAACTGCACGGAACCAGCTTCCATGACTTTAAAGATGGCAGTGGTAATAGCGTAGGCCAACTCATTCTAGATGTATTGGGGCACAAAACAGGTCAGATCGTTGAATATACCTGGAGCCAAAAACAAGCAGATGGCAGCATTGAAGAAAAACACTCGATAGCAGAAAAAACACCACACTGGGGCTGGGTTGTCGGTACAGGTATTGGCTTTAATGAAGTTAACGCACGTTTTTGGTCGACAGCACAATGGCAGCTTGTGCTATGTCTGATTATCGCGGGAAGCATTCTAAGTGGCCTGATCATTTCGATTCGCAAAATGCTTCATCTACTTGGTGGAGAGCCTAACGACGTGCGCAAAGCAGTTCAAGCTGTCGCTCAAGGAGACATTCAGACCAGTTTTGATACTGTGGCACCGAGAGGAAGTATCTATCGTGCCGTGCAAGATATGAGTCAATCACTAGCTACTATGGTGACAAACCTAGAGAAGTCTATGCATGCACTGCGCGCAGAGTTGTCTGCCGTAGAAGCTCGATCAAATACGATTGCCGATCTTACCGTATCTCAGCAGCAATCAACGGCGATGATTGCCACTGCGATGACTGAAATGGCATCTTCAGCCAACCATGTTGCCAATTCAGCAAGCGACACCGCAAACAATACGGACGAGGCAGACAAACAAAGCCAACATACTCAGAAACTCATTCATAACACGGTTAAAAACATTCAAGGTTTAGCTTCTCAATTAAATACTGCGAGTAAAGCGGTCGCCGATCTAGATCAGGATGTAAATAATATTGTAAAAGTGCTCGATGTGATTGGTGATATCGCAGAGCAAACAAACCTATTGGCACTCAATGCAGCCATTGAAGCAGCACGTGCTGGAGAACAAGGCCGAGGCTTCGCAGTCGTTGCTGATGAGGTACGCAACCTAGCAGGACGCACACAAGACAGCACAAAAGAGATTCAGTATATGATCTCCAATCTGCAAGAAGGCTCTCGCAATGCCATTCACACAATGGAAATATGTGCAGAAACCAGTGAAAGCACTGTTACAGAGTCTAAGAATGCCTCTGAAGCTCTACAGCAAATTGTAACGGCGTTAGAATCTATCACCACAATGAGCCAGCAGATCGCTACTGCTGCCGCTGAGCAGACGCAGGTTAGCGATGATATTGCGCTACGCATAAACCTTATCGATGAAAGCGGAGGCCAACTAAACTCTGTCGTAACCGAGAGTCAATCAAGTACTCAAAGTTTAGCTTCACTAGCGAATGAGCTAGAAGGTTGGGTAAACAAGTTCTCAGTAAAGCACTAGTTTAAAGTCAATTGTTCAATAAAAAGCACGTTTTCAGACGTGCTTTTTTGTTTTTATCGCCTTTATTTTGCAAGTGAATACACTATCAATGTTAAAACATCGCTTAAAGCATGGCGCATTGCTGCTAAAAACGCATAAAAACAGCCCACTCCGAGCACAAATTCATCAAACGATATTTTATTTTAATTTTATTGTTGACCTGAAAGCCGAAAAGCCTTTTAATACACCTCGTCGCCCGGATAGCTCAGTCGGTAGAGCAGAGGATTGAAAATCCTCGTGTCGGTGGTTCGATTCCGCCTCCGGGCACCAC
>NZ_JAWOWM010000047.1:0-2416 GCF_033340475.1 Vibrio sp. 1078-1 | reverse complement strand
GCAACAGCAACATTCAAGTGGCGATCGTCAATGGGATTGCTACGTTCACTCCAACCGCAGACTGGAACGGCTCAGAAATCCTAACGTTTACGGCCACCGATCCAAGCGGCGAAAGCGTTAGCCAAACGGTGAACTTCACGGTAGCCCCTGTGGCGGACATCGTGGCAGACAACGCGACGGTTGTGGAAGACACGCCGACCATCATTAACGTCCTAGGTAACGACACGTTTGAAGGCGACGACAAAGTGGTGTCGCTGGATACCAATAACGGCCCAGCCAACGGCACGGTCTCGGTCAACCCGGACGGCAGCGTCACTTACACGCCAAACGACAACTACCACGGGGCTGACAGCTTTACCTACATCGTTACGTCGGGTGGGGTATCGGAGTCCACCACGGTGAACGTCGATGTCACACCAGTGAATGATGCGCCAGTGGCGACCAATGACAATGCCGTTACTGACGAAGACACGCCAGTAACGATTGATGTCCTGCCAAACGACACCGATGTGGATGGCGATACGCTGTCTATCCAATCGGCGTCAGTGCCGAGTGACCAAGGTACAGTCGAGATTGTTGACGGCAAGTTGGTGTTCACACCGGCCGAGAACTTCCATGGTGATGCTGAAATCACTTACACCGTTAGCGATGGTGCACTGACTGACCAAGCGACGGTCAACGTCACCGTGAATGCGGTGAACGACACGCCTGTGGTTGAAAGCAAACTCGCAGACCAAACCTTGGCGGAAGATTTCACGCCATACAGCATCAATCTGAATACCGCTTTCAGCGATGTGGATAACGTGGATGGCGAGTTAACGTTTAGCGTCTCTGGCAACAGCAACATTCAAGTGGCGATCGTCAATGGTATTGCTACGTTCACTCCAACGGCAGACTGGAACGGCTCAGAAGCGCTGACGTTTACGGCTACCGATCCAAGCGGCGAGAGCGTTAGCCAAACGGTGAACTTCACAGTAGCGCCAGTGGCGGATATCGTGGCAGACAACGCGACGGTTGTGGAAGACACGCCAACCATCATTAAGGTTTTAGGTAACGACACGTTCGAAGGCGACGATAAAGTGGTGTCGCTGGATACCAATAACGGTCCAGCGAACGGCACGGTCTCGGTCAACCCGGATGGCAGCGTCACTTACACGCCAAACGACAACTTCCACGGTACAGACAGCTTCACCTACATCGTTACGTCCGGTGGGGTATCGGAGTCCACCACGGTGAACGTCGATGTGACGCCAGTCAATGACGCGCCAGTGGCAAACGATGACGCGGCCACAACACAAGAAGATACCGCTGTCACGATTGATGTCCTGCCAAACGACACCGATATTGATGGTGATACGCTGTCTATCCAATCAGCGTCCGTACCTGAAACACAAGGTACAGTCGAAATTATTGATGGAAAACTGGTCTTCACACCGGCTGAGAACTTCCATGGTGACGCTGAAATCACTTACACCGTGACCGATGGTTCGCTGACTGACCAAGCGACGGTCAACGTCACCGTGAATGCGGTGAACGACACGCCTGTGGTTGAAAGCAACATTGCAGACCAAACCTTGGCGGAAGATTTTACGCCATACAGCATCGATCTAAATACCGCTTTCAGCGATGTGGATAACGTGGATGGCGAGTTAACGTTTAGCGTCTCTGGCAACAGCAACGTGTTGGTGTCGATTGAAAATGGCATCGCGACCATTAGCCCAACGGCAGACTGGAACGGCTCTGAAGCGCTGACCTTTACTGCCGCCGATCCAAGCGGCGAGAGCGTTAGCCAAACGGTGAACTTCACGGTAGCGCCTGTGGCGGACATCGTGGCAGACAACGCGACGGTTGTGGAAGACACGCCGACCATAATTAACGTCCTAGGTAACGACACGTTCGAAGGCGACGATAAAGTGGTGTCGCTCGATACCAACAACGGTCCAGCTAACGGTACGGTCTCGGTCAACCCGGATGGCAGCGTGACTTACACGCCAAACGACAACTACCACGGTGCAGACAGCTTTACCTACATCGTTACGTCAGGTGGGGTATCAGAGTCCACCACGGTGAACGTCGATGTGACGCCAGTGAACGATGCGCCAGTGGCGACCAATGACAATGCCGTTACTGACGAAGACACGCCAGTGACGATTGATGTCCTGCCAAACGACACCGATATTGATGGTGATACGCTGTCTATCCAATCGGCGTCTGTGCCGAGTGAGCAAGGGACAGTCGAGATTGTTGACGGCAAGTTGGTGTTCACGCCAGCTGAGAACTTCCATGGTGACGCTGAAATTACTTACACGATTACTGATGGTGCACTGACTGACCAAGCAACGGTCAACGTCACCGTGAATGCGGTGAACGACACGCCTGTGGTTGAAAGCAACATTGCAGACCAAACCTTGGCGGA
>NZ_JAWOWM010000046.1:0-2614 GCF_033340475.1 Vibrio sp. 1078-1 | reverse complement strand
TGCCGACTTAGCTCAGTAGGTAGAGCAACTGACTTGTAATCAGTAGGTCACCAGTTCGATTCCGGTAGTCGGCACCACTTATTAAAATTTGTTCCTCCTTAGCTCAGTTGGTAGAGCGACGGACTGTTAATCCGCAGGTCGCTGGTTCGAGCCCAGCAGGAGGAGCCATATTAGAAGAAGCCGCATCACTTGATGCGGCTTTTTTGTATTAGTTTAAAGCTAAGCTCTCTCCTACCCCATAACGAAATAACATAAGCGCTTTGATTATTAAAAACCGCTTACCGCAAGCTAACTATCGACTCACTAAATAACCAGAAAATATTAACCACAAACGCGCGTGGCAAATGGTATGCCTTTCAACTAAAAAAAAGCCAGGTAAAAACCTAGCTTTTTAGTTCAATCGGCCATCTCTGAAATCAGCTTAAACCACCAAGACAAATATACTTTGTCTCCAGATATTCATCGAGTCCTTGCTTAGCACCTTCCCGTCCAACACCCGACTCTTTAACTCCACCAAATGGAGCCACTTCAGTAGAGATGATCCCTTCATTCACTCCAACCATGCCGTACTCTAAACCTTCACTAAAAGTCACAATACGCTTCAAGCTATTCGTATAGAAATAGCAAGCCAAACCATATTCTGTATCGTTCGCCATTTCGAGAACTTGATCATCATTTTCAAAGGTAACAATAGGCAACACAGGCCCGAATAGCTCTTGCTGAACAATCGACATATTCTGCGTCACACTATCCAAAAGAACGGGCTCCATAAAGCGACCATGCCGTCTCTGTGGAGAGTTAGCAATAGAGGCTCCTTCTTGTACAGCTTGATCGATCACCGCCTCTAGTCGATGCTTAGAGGCCATCGTAATAACAGGACCTAATGTGACATCTTTCTCTAAACCATTGCCAAGCTTTAATTTGCTTAACTTCGACAATACTTTATCAATAAAAGCTTGTTTTACATTTTTATGAACATATAACCGATTGGTACAAACACATGTTTGCCCTGCATTACGGAACTTCGACGCGACAAGCCCTTCCGCAGCCGCATCTAAGTCTGCATCTTCAAACACGATGAAAGGCGCATTACCACCCAACTCCATCGACACCGCCTTGACTGAATCACTGGCTTGCTTCATCAAAATTTTCCCGACTCGCGTAGACCCCGTAAAAGAGATCTTCTGAATCCTAGGATCAGTACTTAGTACTTGACCAAACTCAGCAGCCTGCTCCGACACCAAGACAGAAAGCAGTTCTTTAGGGATACCAGCCTGATAAGCTAATTCAACAACAGCAATTGCAGTGAGAGGGGTAAGCTCTGATGGCTTGATCAACATGCCACAACCTGCCGCTAGGGCTGGTGCTGCTTTTCTTGTAATCATCGCAATAGGGAAGTTCCAAGGTGTAATTGCAGCGCATACTCCCACAGGCTGGCGAATTGCAGATAGACGTCTATCTGTCGTGGGGGCAGGAATAACTTCGCCATAAGCACGTTTTGCTTCTTCTGAGAACCACTCGACAAAAGAGGCACCATACATCACTTCCCCTTTGCTCTCAGCTAAAGGTTTACCCTGCTCTAAGGTAATAATCGTGGCTATGTCTTCTGCATTATCAAGAAGTAGTTGATACCACCCCCTCAAACGACGAGAGCGCTCTTGGGCACTTAATTTAGCCCAACGGACTTGCTCCGTTTTGCACTGACCAATGAGATCATCTAACTCATCAAGAGTACTAGGCTTTAACCGAATTAACTCTTGCTCAGTTGCAGGGTTGATGACCACAATTCCCTCTTCGGAAGACCATTGCTTAAATACAGATTTCAGCGTTTCATTTTTTATTTGTTGCATCATCAAACATACTCCTCAAGAACTCCTCTTAGGTTAATCGCTACTAGCAAGTTCAGCAAAGAAAACAAAGTTTTCTAAAAGGCATTAATTTTCGGAAGACTTAGCTCTCTTCCTCACTATATTTCGCGAAATTGCGTAATCCACGCAACGACGGTCCCGCTCTAAACATGGAAGCAATGAATGTTTGAGAAATAAGATGTAGAAAATTATTGTTTAAGAGAGACGCTAACAAAACACGCAGTGAGGAAGACTATTCATTCTATTACGGTTGAGGGCGAGTGTTATAAAGACTCATTGTTCAAATGACCAATCTTTCAACGAGGACAGGATACAAACTCGGAGTAATTGGAAGTGCAGGCAGCAGGCTCATCTTCCTGAGAAACTCATGTGCCAAAAGGGTAAAGAAAGTCGTATTGTCTCGCCTTCAATGTGTAAATGCATTTCTAGGGGACACGACCAAACGAAAAAGCCCCAGTCTTTCGACTAGGGCTTAATATAAGTGGCGGAGTGGACGGGACTCGAACCCGCGACCCCCGGCGTGACAGGCCGGTATTCTAACCAACTGAACTACCACTCCGCAGTGGTATCACTCGCTTGTAATCAGCAAGTGTCCGCTTTTGTCTTCAGTTTTCGAAAAAGTGAAAATAAAACTAAAGCCTGGCGATGTCCTACTCTCACATGGGGAAACCCCACACTACCATCGGCGCTATTTCGTTTCACTTCTGAGTTCGGCATGGAAATCAGGTGGGTCCAAAACGCTATGG
>NZ_JAWOWM010000045.1:0-3077 GCF_033340475.1 Vibrio sp. 1078-1 | reverse complement strand
CGCTATTTCGTTTCACTTCTGAGTTCGGCATGGAAATCAGGTGGGTCCAAAACGCTATGGTCGCCAAGCAAATTCTTTAATTCGGAAAGCTGTTTGTTAATTCTCGTTCTTACACATTCAATGTTCTTTCATTGAGTCCATCAAAACCCCTTGGGTGTTGTATGGTTAAGCCTCACGGGCAATTAGTACAGGTTAGCTCAACGCCTCACAACGCTTACACACCCTGCCTATCAACGTCGTAGTCTACGACAACCCTTTAGGATACTTAAAGTATCAGGGAGAACTCATCTCAAGGCTCGCTTCCCGCTTAGATGCTTTCAGCGGTTATCGATCCCGAACTTAGCTACCGGGCAATGCGTCTGGCGACACAACCCGAACACCAGAGGTTCGTCCACTCCGGTCCTCTCGTACTAGGAGCAGCCCCTTTCAATTCTCCAACGCCCACGGCAGATAGGGACCGAACTGTCTCACGACGTTCTAAACCCAGCTCGCGTACCACTTTAAATGGCGAACAGCCATACCCTTGGGACCGACTTCAGCCCCAGGATGTGATGAGCCGACATCGAGGTGCCAAACACCGCCGTCGATATGAACTCTTGGGCGGTATCAGCCTGTTATCCCCGGAGTACCTTTTATCCGTTGAGCGATGGCCCTTCCATTCAGAACCACCGGATCACTATGACCTGCTTTCGCACCTGCTCGAATTGTCATTCTCGCAGTCAAGCGGGCTTATGCCATTGCACTAACCTCACGATGTCCAACCGTGATTAGCCCACCTTCGTGCTCCTCCGTTACGCTTTGGGAGGAGACCGCCCCAGTCAAACTACCCACCAGGCACTGTCCGCAACCCCGATGAGGGGTCGACGTTAGAACATCAACACTACAAGGGTGGTATTTCAAGGACGGCTCCACGCAATCTAGCGACTGCGCTTCAAAGCCTCCCACCTATCCTACACATGTAGGGTCAATGTTCAGTGCCAAGCTGTAGTAAAGGTTCACGGGGTCTTTCCGTCTAGCCGCGGGTACACTGCATCTTCACAGCGATTTCAATTTCACTGAGTCTCGGGTGGAGACAGCGTGGCCATCATTACGCCATTCGTGCAGGTCGGAACTTACCCGACAAGGAATTTCGCTACCTTAGGACCGTTATAGTTACGGCCGCCGTTTACCGGGGCTTCGATCAAGAGCTTCGACCGAAGTCTAACCCCATCAATTAACCTTCCGGCACCGGGCAGGCGTCACACCGTATACGTCATCTTGCGATTTTGCACAGTGCTGTGTTTTTAATAAACAGTTGCAGCCACCTGGTATCTGCGACTCTCAATAGCTCCATCCGCAAGGGACTTCACCGTCGAGAGCGTACCTTCTCCCGAAGTTACGGTACCATTTTGCCTAGTTCCTTCACCCGAGTTCTCTCAAGCGCCTTGGTATTCTCTACCCGACCACCTGTGTCGGTTTGGGGTACGATTCCTTACAATCTGAAGCTTAGAGGCTTTTCCTGGAAGCATGGCATCAATGACTTCACATCCGTAGATGCTCGACGTCGTGTCTCAGCCTTAGAAAGAGCCGGATTTACCTAACTCTTAAGCCTACGCACTTGAACCTGGACAACCGTCGCCAGGCCCACCTAGCCTTCTCCGTCCCCCCATCGCAATTGTAAGAAGTACGGGAATATTAACCCGTTTCCCATCGACTACGCCTTTCGGCCTCGCCTTAGGGGTCGACTTACCCTGCCCCGATTAACGTTGGACAGGAACCCTTGGTCTTCCGGCGAGGAGGTTTTTCACCCCCTTTATCGTTACTCATGTCAGCATTCGCACTTCTGATACGTCCAGCATGCGTTACCACACACCTTCAACCGCTTACAGAACGCTCCCCTACCCAATGCACTAAAAGTGCATTGCCGCAGCTTCGGTTTACTACTTAGCCCCGTTACATCTTCCGCGCAGGCCGACTCGACCAGTGAGCTATTACGCTTTCTTTAAATGATGGCTGCTTCTAAGCCAACATCCTGGCTGTCTGAGCCTTCCCACATCGTTTCCCACTTAGTAGTAATTTGGGACCTTAGCTGGCGGTCTGGGTTGTTTCCCTCTCCACGACGGACGTTAGCACCCGCCGTGTGTCTCCCGGATAGTACTTACTGGTATTCGGAGTTTGCAAAGGGTTGGTAAGTCGGGATGACCCCCTAGCCTTAACAGTGCTCTACCCCCAGTAGTATTCGTCCGAGGCGCTACCTAAATAGCTTTCGGGGAGAACCAGCTATCTCCAGGTTTGATTGGCCTTTCACCCCTAGCCACAAGTCATCCGCTAATTTTTCAACATTAGTCGGTTCGGTCCTCCAGTTGATGTTACTCAACCTTCAACCTGCCCATGGCTAGATCACCTGGTTTCGGGTCTATATCCAGAGACTGAACGCCCAGTTAAGACTCGGTTTCCCTACGGCTCCCCTAGATGGTTAACCTTGCCACTGAATATAAGTCGCTGACCCATTATACAAAAGGTACGCAGTCACAGGACAAACCTGCTCCTACTGCTTGTACGTACACGGTTTCAGGTTCTATTTCACTCCCCTCACAGGGGTTCTTTTCGCCTTTCCCTCACGGTACTGGTTCACTATCGGTCAGTCAGTAGTATTTAGCCTTGGAGGATGGTCCCCCCATATTCAGACAGGATATCACGTGTCCCGCCCTACTCGATTTCACTGAACACACGTCGTCAACTACGGGACTATCACCCTGTATCGTCGGCCTTTCCAGGCTGTTCGTCTAACGCGTGTAAAGCTTAAGGGCTAGTCCAATTTCGCTCGCCGCTACTTTCGGAATCTCGGTTGATTTCTTTTCCTCGGGGTACTTAGATGTTTCAGTTCCCCCGGTTCGCCCTGTTGAGCTATGTATTCACTCAACAGTAATACCTTATGGTATTGGGTTTCCCCATTCGGAAATCCCAGACTCAAATGGTTTTTACTACCTAATCTGGGCTTATCGCAAGTTAATACGTCCTTCATCGCCTCTGACTGCCAAGGCATCCACCGTGTACGCTTAGTCACTTAACCATACAACCCGAAGGAGTTTCGAGTT
>NZ_JAWOWM010000044.1:0-3105 GCF_033340475.1 Vibrio sp. 1078-1 | reverse complement strand
CCCACCTCCGCAGCCATTTATTGGTGTGGTCTACAGAGGATTAAGTCTTTTTAGAGGGGAAAATCCCTAGAACCCCATCTCCAAACATATCAAGCGTGTCTGTATCCCACTCTATTGTAAACAAGACATTTTTATCTTTTATATTCAATGGCTTATTTTCCTGCTAATTGGTAATACCATGAAAAATACCATGCTCAGAAAAGGCTTAACAATATTTTGAAAAATTGCCTACTGAGCGCTGCCGCACAGCTCCATAGGCCGCTTTCCTGGCTTTGCTTCCAGATGTATGCTATTCTGCTCCTGCAGCTAATGGATCACCGCAAACAGGTTACTCGCCTGGGGATTCCCTTTCGACCCGAGCATCCGTATGAGACTCATGCTCGATTATTATTATTATAGAAGCCCCCATGAATAAATCGCTCATCATTTTCGGCATCGTCAACATAACCTCGGACAGTTTCTCCGATGGAGGCCGGTATCTGGCGCCAGACGCAGCCATTGCGCAGGCGCGTAAGCTGATGGCCGAGGGGGCAGATGTGATCGACCTCGGTCCGGCATCCAGCAATCCCGACGCCGCGCCTGTTTCGTCCGACACAGAAATCGCGCGTATCGCGCCGGTGCTGGACGCGCTCAAGGCAGATGGCATTCCCGTCTCGCTCGACAGTTATCAACCCGCGACGCAAGCCTATGCCTTGTCGCGTGGTGTAGCCTATCTCAATGATATTCGCGGTTTTCCAGACGCTGCGTTCTATCCGCAATTGGCGAAATCATCTGCCAAACTCGTCGTTATGCATTCGGTGCAAGACGGGCAGGCAGATCGGCGCGAGGCACCCGCTGGCGACATCATGGATCACATTGCGGCGTTCTTTGACGCGCGCATCGCGGCGCTGACGGGTGCCGGTATCAAACGCAACCGCCTTGTCCTTGATCCCGGCATGGGGTTTTTTCTGGGGGCTGCTCCCGAAACCTCGCTCTCGGTGCTGGCGCGGTTCGATGAATTGCGGCTGCGCTTCGATTTGCCGGTGCTTCTGTCTGTTTCGCGCAAATCCTTTCTGCGCGCGCTCACAGGCCGTGGTCCGGGGGATGTCGGGGCCGCGACACTCGCTGCAGAGCTTGCCGCCGCCGCAGGTGGAGCTGACTTCATCCGCACACACGAGCCGCGCCCCTTGCGCGACGGGCTGGCGGTATTGGCGGCGCTGAAAGAAACCGCAAGAATTCGTTAACTGCACATTCGGGATATTTCTCTATATTCGCGCTTCATCAGAAAACTGAAGGAACCTCCATTGAATCGAACTAATATTTTTTTTGGTGAATCGCATTCTGACTGGTTGCCTGTCAGAGGCGGAGAATCTGGTGATTTTGTTTTTCGACGTGGTGACGGGCATGCCTTCGCGAAAATCGCACCTGCTTCCCGCCGCGGTGAGCTCGCTGGAGAGCGTGACCGCCTCATTTGGCTCAAAGGTCGAGGTGTGGCTTGCCCCGAGGTGATCAACTGGCAGGAGGAACAGGAGGGTGCATGCTTGGTGATAACGGCAATTCCGGGAGTACCGGCGGCTGATCTGTCTGGAGCGGATTTGCTCAAAGCGTGGCCGTCAATGGGGCAGCAACTTGGCGCTGTTCACAGCCTATCGGTTGATCAATGTCCGTTTGAGCGCAGGCTGTCGCGAATGTTCGGACGCGCCGTTGATGTGGTGTCCCGCAATGCCGTCAATCCCGACTTCTTACCGGACGAGGACAAGAGTACGCCGCAGCTCGATCTTTTGGCTCGTGTCGAACGAGAGCTACCGGTGCGGCTCGACCAAGAGCGCACCGATATGGTTGTTTGCCATGGTGATCCCTGCATGCCGAACTTCATGGTGGACCCTAAAACTCTTCAATGCACGGGTCTGATCGACCTTGGGCGGCTCGGAACAGCAGATCGCTATGCCGATTTGGCACTCATGATTGCTAACGCCGAAGAGAACTGGGCAGCGCCAGATGAAGCAGAGCGCGCCTTCGCTGTCCTATTCAATGTATTGGGGATCGAAGCCCCCGACCGCGAACGCCTTGCCTTCTATCTGCGATTGGACCCTCTGACTTGGGGTTGATGTTCATGCCGCCTGTTTTTCCTGCTCATTGGCACGTTTCGCAACCTGTTCTCATTGCGGACACCTTTTCCAGCCTCGTTTGGAAAGTTTCATTGCCAGACGGGACTCCTGCAATCGTCAAGGGATTGAAACCTATAGAAGACATTGCTGATGAACTGCGCGGGGCCGACTATCTGGTATGGCGCAATGGGAGGGGAGCAGTCCGGTTGCTCGGTCGTGAGAACAATCTGATGTTGCTCGAATATGCCGGGGAGCGAATGCTCTCTCACATCGTTGCCGAGCACGGCGACTACCAGGCGACCGAAATTGCAGCGGAACTAATGGCGAAGCTGTATGCCGCATCTGAGGAACCCCTGCCTTCTGCCCTTCTCCCGATCCGGGATCGCTTTGCAGCTTTGTTTCAGCGGGCGCGCGATGATCAAAACGCAGGTTGTCAAACTGACTACGTCCACGCGGCGATTATAGCCGATCAAATGATGAGCAATGCCTCGGAACTGCGTGGGCTACATGGCGATCTGCATCATGAAAACATCATGTTCTCCAGTCGCGGCTGGCTGGTGATAGATCCCGTCGGTCTGGTCGGTGAAGTGGGCTTTGGCGCCGCCAATATGTTCTACGATCCGGCTGACAGAGACGACCTTTGTCTCGATCCTAGACGCATTGCACAGATGGCGGACGCATTCTCTCGTGCGCTGGACGTCGATCCGCGTCGCCTGCTCGACCAGGCGTACGCTTATGGGTGCCTTTCCGCAGCTTGGAACGCGGATGGAGAAGAGGAGCAACGCGATCTAGCTATCGCGGCCGCGATCAAGCAGGTGCGACAGACGTCATACTAGATATCAAGCGACTTCTCCTATCCCCTGGGAACACATCAATCTCACCGGAGAATATCGCTGGCCAAAGCCTTAGCGTAGGATTCCGCCCCTTCCCGCAAACGACCCCAAACAGGAAACGCAGCTGAAACGGGAAGCTCAACACCCACTGACGCATGGGTTGTTCAGGCAGTACTTCATCAACC
>NZ_JAWOWM010000043.1:0-3514 GCF_033340475.1 Vibrio sp. 1078-1 | reverse complement strand
TGAAGTATGCACTTTGGAAGCCATCCGATAAGCTAACCTACAAAGCCCAATGATTCGTAAACAATCGGCTATCAAGAGAAGCTGCCATTCTAGCTTCTCTTTTTGGTTTGAAAGCTTGAATACGAGGGCTTTATACAGCTTTACAACAAGTGTCTGAAAAACGCCAAAAGTTACCCTGTCCCTTTGATATTCCACCATGTCCTCCAAGAACATAACGCCGCGTTAAGTGGTGAACAACGCGACCACCCAACCTAAACCATTGCACCGTAAACACAAAACTTATTTTAAACCGAAAATGCCAAGCGTTGTGAATCCGTCTTAAACGCTTTGTTAGGCATTTTATCCTTTATAAACCAAGCGCTTAATTGGATTTCGCTTACCTGCGATATAAAACTTGAAGTACAATCTCTTGCCCCCCAACGCTTTATGCCCCCATTCAAAATAGTCTGTCCCACTAAAGTTAATTTTTTTACTTGCATGAGCAGGAATACAAATATCGTGCGTATCTTCCGCTGGATTTTCATTGCGATAGGCTGTCCATTTGAACCCTTTGCGTTCGCAAAACAGTAATTCCCAATATGAAATGATAATGGGAGTACCTGAGAGGTTTCTTATGATTATGTCGTTACCAATTTCAGGCACTCCAACAAAACCATAGCTGATTTCAATTCGTCGCCTAGCCTTCCACAGCTCCCATAGTTTGATGAAAGCTAACAACCAACGTAGACAAACCTGCACCCCAGAGCGCAATCATTTCATTGCTAATGTTCATGAAACTCCTTAAATGCCTAACGCCCTGTTAAGGTGTGAGCAACGCAATACAAAAGCTGCCGCAAACCACCTTAAACACTAAAATCAACGCATAGTAAAAATGCCACGCGTTGTGAATCACTCTTAAACAGTTTGTTAGAATTACGTCTCACTGCGGATCTATCTATTTCGTACACCATCACCAAATTCAGTAAAGTCGCTGATTTGGCTTAACTTAAATCTGTGTTCAAGAACAAAGGTTGACCACTTCTCTTTAAATATTGGGACATCATCATCAAGCTCACTAACATTTTCTGTAGTGAGCATCTTTTTTGTCAGGTAATTAATACTAGTAACTACCTCCACTCTAGGACCTCGATTAGCCATTGCGTCATAACCGATTAACTCAAGATCTGAATCTTGGTAACGGAAGTTGTAACTCCACTGGTTCTCAAATCGACCATCTAAAAAATCAATATGTAAGTTTCCTTTTGTAATACTCATTAAGATCTCTTCAGCCCTTCCTTCTTCATCAACAGAAAAGAAGCAATTGTCATTTTCAACAACGACGTCGTACTCGTCGTTATTTCTTAAAGCAACAATAATTCCTCTTCGGTTGAGATCTAACTGACCACGGTACTCATCAGTGACCATTTTGTTTTGGTCTGTACCTTGTATCATCAAAACAATATCGTCTCTACCATCTCCATTTAGGTCACCATGAATAGCCTCAATTATAGTATGACCATTAGGAACGATTTCCCAATAGGAGCTATCAAGGTCGATTTTTTCTTGTGCTAAAACGTTTGCTCCAAATAGCAAAGCTGATAATAAAAGTAACTCTTTCATTTCTCGCTCTATGATTTTTCAGTAGTAAGTTCTAACGCCAAATTAAGGTGTGAACAACGCTAACCACCCTACCTAAAGCATTGTGCCATAAACACTAAACTTGCTTGAACTGAAAGCGCCAAGCGTTGTGAATCACTCTTAAATTTATTGTTATATGCGTACTCGAAGCTACATTGAAACTGCTTCGATTTTGTTTCCGTCTAAGTCACGTACGAACGCTGCATAGTAAGTTTCACCGTACTCTGGTCTTAAGCCGGGCTTACCTGCACATGAACCACCCAATTCAATGGCTGTAGAATAGAACTGCTCAACAGCTTCTTTTGACGGCGCATTGAAAGCCACATGAGCACCATTACTTGATGTCGCTTTTCCTTCACAAGGGCTTCCAACCCAAAATTCAAAGTTTTCACCATAAGCCGCTGCAATATTTTCTATATAATGAGCACGCTTAATAGACAACGTAGAAAGAACTGAGTCATAAAACCCAACTGCTTTTACCACATCAGAAGCGCCAACTTAGACGTGATTTAGAATCATTTTTAAGTCCTTTTATTGTTTGAAACTTGAAAGCATATAACGCCGCGTTAAGTAGTGAGCAACGCCACCACGAAAGCTAACCATACCACCGTAAACACAAAACCCAACGATGGAATGAAAAATGCCATGCGTTGGGAATCTGTCTTAAACGCTTTGTTATGTTAATTTTTTGACGAGAACTCAACTTCTTGAGGTATATTGCGGGCTTTTTCGCATATAACTACAGTATTGGCGAGTTTGTCGTGCCACCCCTGTTTACGCTTATCCCACGCAACCCAAAATATACCTAGACCAAGAGGGATTGTCGCTAGGATATACCCAAGGTATCTTACAATGTACTGTTGAAGGGTAGGTTTATCACCAGTCTTAGCGTCTACAATTTTAGCTGATATAGCCATTTTGCCTGGAGTCGCTTGACGATACAGCCAGAAACCGATGATCGCTACCAATGGAAAAATCCAGCTTAAAATCAGGTCAGCGAAACCTTGCACTAATGCATCATTGTCAAAGTATGCCCAGCCATAAACCGCCACTAGAATCGGGTATGTAAGGACACAAATTATCACAGTATCGATTAGACTAGCACCAACTCGAGGCCAGAAGCCTGAGTATTCGTACAAATCGCTCATTTTAGCAGGAACATTATCTTTCATATTATTTACCTAGTTTATAAAACCAACGTAAACATATGATACGCAATGCAATTTATATCTCAAGGTAATATTCAATCAATTGCAAATCACCTCAATTAACATAACGCCTTGCTAAGGTGTGAGTAACGCAATACAAAAGCTACCGCAAAGCGCCTTAATCACATAAGCCACCGCAAAGTAAAAATGCCACGCGTTACGAATCACTCTTAAGCAATTTGTTAGTACATGCACTACTTCTATTTATACGCTCCAAGATATTGAAAAGTGGCATGATATGAAAGGCTTTGAACACTGAAGTGAGACGGGCAGCTACAAAACTTTACCCCGATTAAGGGAGGAAAGTTGGGTAGAAGAAAAACGCACAGAATTCCCCGAATTTCACTGGCTTCAAATTAGAAAAGGATTCGATCCTCGCACTTCGACTGCAACACCAAAGAAAGACAACTCTGACTTAGTAAAAACCACGAAAGAGAAGAAGCGCCAAAGAAATTGGCTAAGAGTTAGAAACCGTAAACGGTGAAATCAAAGCAAACACTCCGCATATAGTGCCACCGGAAAGAACGTGAAAGGTACAAGCTGAAAGGTGTAAAGATGAGCGCTGAAACAGATAAACACCAAAACTTATGACCTTTGATATCAAACCCGTACTAACGCCCTGTTAAGGTGTGAGCAACGCAATGCCGAAGCTGCCGCATACCACCTTAAACACTAAACACAACGCATAG
>NZ_JAWOWM010000042.1:0-4153 GCF_033340475.1 Vibrio sp. 1078-1 | reverse complement strand
AGCGCCCCTTTCCAGCTCACAGGGGAACCGTCAGGAACGAAGTGACTAGAGGGGACGCTGTGTATGCTGGCTTAGTACAGAAGCAAACGATAGCACAAGCCTAAAAAATAAGCTATGAAGAGGGTATAACCCACGTAGATTAAGAGTGACAGTGCCACAGCTTGAGAACTCAGAAATGCCGCTTGCTCGATGCTCGGACGCTTCGCTTACTCGCACACTGCGCCGAGCGGAGGAGGTAAGCGGAGAAAGAAAGAGAGGCACCGAAATTGCTTATTTCGGCTGCGCCGACCCCTACCCATTTCGACTCTATTTTGAGTGAGTTGGATATTGTCTATGGTCGCTTTCTGAACTAAGGATTTCTCCCCTTATTTCGGACTGCCCTGCGCTGTGTGTAAAGCTTTCGCCCCCGTTCCAGTCACACAACACTAATCAGTTATTCCTTTTCCGCTTGTCCCCTCTAGCAGCTACAAAGGGCGGATTTATCGAGCTTTCGCTTAGTTCTGATTAGTGCCTTTACCTCTCACCTTTGGAACATCCCTTGGTCGGTGAGTGATGCGCGTCGTTCTGTCCAAAACATCTTGATTCCAAACAGAATGCAGAAATACTCTTGAAGTGCTTACTTGATATGGTCTATCATGAAAGGAACTTCCTAGGGCTGAAATCTAGTGAGTATTTCGAAATAAACCGACTCGCCAAAGTCGGTTTTTTCACATCTGGGGATAGAGATTAATCCTAAAATCGTTAGATCTCAATGATCAACGTAAAAGATCTTCTCCTCCTCCAACAAAAAGGCTCCTTTCATGGGAGCCTTTTTTTAACTAAACACTTACGTGATATATCGTAAATAATATCGCTATTATTGTTGTTGGTATTATTGTCCAACAATGTAATAAATAAGAGTTTTTAGCACCTTCTTCATCATACTCATCTACGATAGAGCCATACCTCATAATTGGTTTACCTTTGCAATAACGCCTCAAAGCCAATCCTGAACAAAGAAAGGTGATAAACCATAGCCCCAATAACCCCGTGACACTTTCGAAAAAAAAGAAAATACCAATAATGGTACAAACGGCATAAATCGAGTCAGATATATTTAAATATCTCCAAAGCTTGTTCTTATCAATCACTGCTTAAAATATTCCCTGAAATATAGCTGGTCACATTTTCTCCCGTGAGCACCGTTCTTTCACTAAAGTTAAGAAGCTTTAATCGATAAGCTGCCCCTTTTCCCATAGCAAAAGCCCAAGAAGGGTCGAAGTTAAGATCTGTCATTGAGTAGGCGATATCTCCAAATACAACATACTCCAAAGGCTTGAGATATGGATTAGCAATCAAAGCAACACCTATCACCTGCATCACATCCGAACGTTTGTCTTGCGTGGCTGCCTCGATGTAATCCTGAAAGGCATCATCTTCCATGTCGATATTGGCATTTCTCATTAAACATTCTGGCGTGGCACAACTCGCCTTAAAACGAACATTAAACGATTCATTATTCACCACTAGATTGCGTCGATAACTGCCATCTTGAGAGACATTATCTACCTCTTCCGTACGGCGTGATAATCGATTTTCTTCGAGTTTTCTAAGGGCTTCTCCCCCCTCAATAAAGCCATTTTTAATTTGATGAATGAGGTCATATCCAACATCATAAGTAATATTGTTTTTGTCATAACCTTTCAAAATAACATCGAACGCCTGACTAAACTCTTTAACGGCTTGGCTGTGTACTGACGTTTCCAAATCCAACGCAGGAAGAAAAATCAAAAGCGCTTCTGTCGCTTTAACAACCTCACTTTCTAGTTTTCTTTTCTCAACTGTCTTCTTTCTAATAGCTGCGTATCGCTCTTCACTGGCTTGAATTTCTTGCCAGTTTTTTTCTCGCTCCTGAAATCGTTCTCTACGCTGTCTTTCAATTTTTTCTCTAGGGGTTTCTTTTGGCACTACGGATTCCTTAATTGCTTGATTTGATGGCATTAGCGAACCTGTCGGAGCGAAGTTTCTCGCTTCAGCTCGCCTTAATGCCAATCTAGAAGCCTCCGCTTCTCTAGCCATCTTACAAGTAGAACATGGGCACACTGACGGATTCGAGTGCCCAATAGGGCAACGATGAGATTTTGAAGGGTCAAAAATATCGGGAAGCCCCCCATTCAAGCTATGCATTCGCACACCCATAAGAAAAAATTGAACAGTGACAATAGCTTACACGAATGCATTTAAAACGGGAGTCAATCAACGGCAAAAACCTTTAAAACTCATTTCACGCTCTCTGTCTATGTCTAATCTCGCTTCGTGCTGTAATGCTTTTCCAACCGCTGAAGCTGAACGTTCAAGCCGTTCACTTGCTCGCTCAATCTGCTCACTTGCTGACACAACGTGGCGTTCTCTTTCAAAGTAGTGTTGAACATTTTCTCTAAATCCTTGTAAGCGTTCGCAAAGGCTTTGTGTTGCGCCTCGTGCTGCTGTTGTAATTGCTCGAAGGCGTTCAATAGCTGTTTCTCTAACTCCGTCATGCTCTAATATCCCTCCGGTATAAACATCGATCGGTCGTCGCTTTTTCTCGTCCAACCCTTCCCATCCTTGGCGACCGCTATACAAATCCTCTCTCCGCATTGGCTCAACTGAATCTTTCCGCCCTTCAATTCGAGCTGTTTTATCGTGGCACTCTGCTGATTGATCTCTAATTGGTTCGCTAGAATCATGCTCCCTTGCCACCAAATCACGCTTGAGCACGCCACTATCACGAGAAAGATAGTCAACCCTAGCCACGCCCAACTTTTCAGCACTAACACGCTCATGCGTCGATTCTGGGCGTTTATATCGCCTTTGATTTTCTGCTCGCTTGATCTCAACGCCTGTTCGATAACCCTCACGTGCCTCTCGAATTCGCTCTTGAGATGCTGCTCTGTATCGAGCGCTTGCTGCTTCGATTTCTTCTCGAAGTCCTGCGCCAAATCTAAAATCTTGCTCATACATCATGCCCTTTAATCGGATGTTTCTACCGCCTTCAGGATCGGCGATAGAGAGACTTTTTGAAGTCTGCCTCACTACTTGAAAACCAGAACGCTCTAAAACCTCAACAACCTGCGTTCGATCTTGAATGTCACCGTTCTGTGCCAACGAAAGCAAACCGTCTGTGATCGCTCTGGCTGCCTCTTGTTTTTGAACAGGTAGATTACGAGGGGTCACTAACTCCCTTTTATGCAAAGGGTCATCAGGATCATGCAGATTTAACGTGGCATTCATGCCCGTTTTCCAAGCATTGATTCGAGGTTTATCTGCTCGGTCAAAATAAGGTTGGAGTCGCTTGCCCGTTTGTAGCTCCACGTTCGGAACAACAAAATTAAGCTCTAACCGTCCTTTGTCTCGATGCTCTACCCAAAGGCAAGAGTACTGATCCGCTTCCAGCCCTGGTAACAACGCTTTTTCAAAACTCGACATGATGTGATCTTTGGCCTCTCTAGGGAGATCGAATTCTTCAAAGGACAGCACACCAGACGTGTATTTTTTTGCATAAGGACTCGAATCTATCAGCTCTTGAACCTCACTTGGTGAGCCTCTATCGAGTGTGGCACCCTCTCGATCTCTCTGCTTACCAAGTAAATAATCAACCGGACCAGAGCCTTTACCGACACCACGAGCGTGAAATTTAACAATCATGAACGGGAATACTCCCGTTTTAAATCTTGCAACGTTCGTTCAATGTTCATCAAAGCAGAGACAACCTGAATACGATCCACCGGCTTCCAGTCTTGGGAATGAATCGCTCGAGCAATTTGATTGAGATTGTTACCCATACCGGCTAACTGACGAAGCAACTTAGGGTCAACTTTAGGCACGGCATGAGCACGGGAAACGGGCGCATCGAGACAATGCGATCGCATCCACTCAGCAAGTCGAGGTTTAGAGCTTCGCAGCAATAACGCTTCATGCTCTAAAGCCGTCACTCTGATCTTAATTTCTTTAATTCGTGGCTCGGACATAGCAACACTCTCAAACATGAAACCGCATCGAGGCCTTCGCTCGGAACGAGGGAATGACTCGGTGTGGTCAACTGGGGTAAAGGGGGCGTTAGCGCCCCTTTCCAGCTCACAGGGGAACCGTCAGGAACGAAGTGACTAGAGGGGACGCTGTGTATGCTGGCTTAGTA
>NZ_JAWOWM010000041.1:0-4318 GCF_033340475.1 Vibrio sp. 1078-1 | reverse complement strand
TTGAATGGGTTCATGTGCAGCTCCATCAGCAAAAGGGGATGATAAGTTTATCACCACCGACTATTTGCAACAGTGCCGTTTACTCATATATACTTTAGATTGATTTAAAACTTCATTTTTAATTTAAAAGGATCTAGGTGAAGATCCTTTTTGATAATCTCATGACCAAAATCCCTTAACGTGAGTTTTCGTTCCACTGAGCGTCAGACCCCTGATAATGGCTTTGACGATAATGGGAGGCAAGTAGCCCCAATTGCTCTATCTGTGAACTCTTCAAAATGGAAGCAAATACCAGCGTTGGCCGAAGAACATGGTCATTTCTATATTGAGATTCTTGATAGTGATGAGAGTAAAGCAAACCTTTATGTTCACCCTGCCGCAATGAAAAGAGCCGTTCACAAAGAACATGAAAAGGAGTGTGACTGATGGCAGTGTAGGATGCAAACCGCTACTACACTGCCCTGAGTGCTAAGTTCAAGCACGATGTTTAGCTTTGAGGTTTTTCACATGCTTAAAGTTAGTTTTAAGCCCCTTTTCTAAACGTGCAGACTCTAGACTCTCATAAACACTATTAATGTCGATAAAAGAGCTTTCCTTGGATTGTTCATAAATATAATCTGCGGCCTTCCAACCGGATGTGAATAGTAGCTTTGGTGTGTTTTTACTCCTCCATTCGCACTCACCTACCATAACTACAATCGAGTAGAACGCTTCCTGGGGAATGCTAGGCAAAAGAGATTGAATTGCTTTCACATGCTTATAGTTTTGTCTGAACGGATTTTGAAACTTGTAGCTACGTTTAAATATCTTTTGAGTCCAAAATTGATCTGATTCCTTGCCATAAATCCAGCCTTTATAATGTTTTGTTTCAACGACAAATATTCCAGCTGGGGAAATAACAACATGGTCCACCTGAGTAGTATCTCCATCGGAAACTTCAAGAGTAACATCATCAAGTACTATGCAATTATTACCACATTTTTTATTTAATATTTTTGATAAAGCCCACTCGCCTATTTTCCCTTTGATATGGCGTGAAAATACTTTGGCAACAAATAATAGTGTTACAGCCAAAATCAACATCCACGTTGTCGGTTGATTTAGAAGCTCTCCAAAAGCGCCTATAAATAGATTAGAAAAAAAGTCGCTCTGCATGATAGGTCCTATAATGATGAGATTGTTATAAGGTCTTATTTTCCGTGTCGTCAGATAAGACTTTGTAATAGTCAACGCTTGATGGACTAGCCATAGGTCTAACCCCGATCGTTCTGTAGATATGATACTTCTCTACTGCGTTATGACAATAATTCGATTTTACACAGGCTATAGTGGCGAATTGGTATCCAAAAATGCCCATAAAGGGCAAATTTCAGGATGAAGGCCAGATATGCTTAACCTGCTTTATCTAGATAGGTTAAAGGTTGAGGCTCAAGGATATACACTAAGCCTTTGGGCGCACGGCTGAGTACATCAACAGCATTAATACTCAACCTTTTAACCTTCACCTCAAGGTTACTTAGAAGATTAATAATCTGAATCAACGCTGCCTTACACATAGTACGATCAACATCTTCAAGCACTAAAACGCTTTGCTCCAACGTTTCTTTACCGTTGTTATGAATCTTCTCCATTATCCACTTCATCGCAATCGCTCCAGTGCCGGAGCATGGCTCATAGAAAGAAAGTTCTTGATTGTGATGGTCACTAGGCGATCCTACGAGTGCTGCGAGTAAACGCCCCAGCTCTGGTGGAGTAGGAAAGAAGTTTTGTCCTTGTTTGTAGTAACCACACTCGGAGAAAAACATGCCGAGAACGTCAATACCAGGATAGTTTCTCATGGCCGCACTCAAGATATGCGATAATTCGATAGCCGTAGGTTCCAGTTCTTTTGGCATTTTTGATGATGGAGGGTACAGCCCGGTCTGCTGATATGCCCAGTGGTCGATAAATGTATAAACAAACTCGGCAACACCCATACGATATCTAGCCGCCTCTATTACCTGAACTGCCTTGCAGATTTCGCTATGCACTTGCGACATTCATTCTCCCCTCTGTTTAACTCAACTCACAGTATCATAATATAATCCCATAAACATAGCAATTTAGACCATCATGCAATACCGGATACAGCTCCAATCCCCTCCACCACCGAGAAAACTGAAAGTACCCCCCCCTAACCACCTTGCTAGACCTCTCTTTTTTTCTCTCTTTTTCTCTATTTATCTCTCTCTTTCTAAATTCGGGGGCGAGCCCCGGCTCAACAAAGCCGAAGGAGGAGCGTTAGCGACGACCGAGGCTTATACCCCACTTTGCATGATGGTCTAAAAACGGCTAAAATGTAATCAATGATCCGTCAGAACAACGCAAGGAATAAATGATGAGCCAGATAAAAACGCTCTTTGACGACGTGACATTTAATCTGTCTCGTCTGAACAAACTACTAACGAGCACTATGCCAAGCATGGCGATAGTGAGCCGGATACCTCCAGTACATAAAGGCAATGAGCATGAGGTAATAAAACTCATCATGCCCGAGCACCATTCCGGCATGGCCGCTATGAAGCTGGCGGGTGAAGGCTACGTGGATCTGCACATCAAACACCCCTACTCACAGAAATCTGCCAGACGTTATGTTGGCGTGATCCACCTGCTGCCCTCTAATCCCAACAGCGCTGAGATTGTTCAGTTGGTACATAGCATCAACCAAAGCAAGGCCGACATCGAGGAGTTGGTGATCACTGAAAACGAAACCCGGCAAGCACGGTTCAAGGCAATCCATGACAACTGCCCCGGCGTCATGACAAAACATCTCTACAGACAAATCCACTGCCTAGTCGATGCGGACGTCAAATCAGTGAAGTTCAGTTGGCAGAGAAAAGATGCTTTGCACCAACCGGACAAAGCAGTACTAATAAGCCAAATGATCAAAGAACTGGAGCGAGCCAACCCTGAGAACGAGTTGCCCCTGACCCAGCTCATCAAGAAAGTCGCCAGCGCCCCTGATATGACACTGAGAATTCGTCGGGATGTTAAAGTACAGCCAGCGGCCAATGTGGTAAAACTCTCTGGGCAGAAAACCATGACTGCTCCGTTGCCGATCATCGTGGTACAAGATGAACCCTTCAAGGCTGGACAGATCGCTTCGTTTGTGGCCGCAGTGGAGAGAAAGCAACGCTCGGACAAACAAAGCTCAACTATCCTTGGCACGTTCGCTGGCCGACAAATAGAGCAGATAGCTCCCAAAAAGTTAAATAAAGAAGATTCAACGTAAAACGAAGACAGAAGAAATTGATATCAGTTGTTCGGTTAAACCGAACAACTGATGCTTTTAAGGATTGTTAGATGTTGTCGTCAATAGCCCAATACGATGAGCCGCTTGGCATTGCTGGAGATTGTTCAAGATGCTCAATTCCCATATCTTTAGCAACATACTGAGCTACATCATGAGACACGTGACCATCATCCAAGTCCGAAGCTATCATTGCTTGTGAGTAAACAAAAAAGGGAGGATGTTCCTTAAAATCACGTTGCCTCATCCAGGCTTGCACTGAGCGAGAAAAATATCCCCACAATTTGTTTTTATATAAAGCAGCTTGGTCAGCGATAGTTGGATTAGGATCGTTCAATTGAACGGATTTGGCCTTTTCAAACATTTCATAAGTAAACAAAGGTCTCCCGAAATACTCACTAGCAGAAGACAATAGAGTACAGAACTGATGATGTAGAACTCTATCCTCAGCCAAGTTTGGCACGTAATTCAAACCACACTTGTCGCAAATAACAGCATGACCTAAACCATCGTATTCAGGCGGCATCATTTCGACAACTGTATTGGACTGAACGCTCCTCAATTCATTCAAATATTTTTCAGTGACAAAAGTACCTGAATCAGAATCCTTTGGAAGGTGAAAATACTTAACCTCAGGGTCATAGTACCAATAAGGGGTTCTAGGGATTTTCCCCTCTAAAAAGACATAATCCTCTGTAGACCACACCAATAAATGGCTGCGGAGGTGGTTTACTTTCAGCTTGGAGCCTAATCATCCACTATCGGCCTTGTTATTTCGCCAATATTGGGCAATTTCCCAGTATTAGTGAAGTTATACGTTCCGCTTAAGTTGATATTTTGCCACGCAACGGGCGAAACAGCACGAGTGATACCCGCTTTCTCTTCATCTCCTCTCGCTTCAAAGTGTCCCAGAAGATGACTCAGTATCGCGGAGTTGAAGTAGATGATCGCGTTGGCAAGCAATCTTGCGCATTCATTCCAGATAGCGATTTCAGACTCGTTTTTGCCACGGAACTGATCACCATTCAC
>NZ_JAWOWM010000040.1:0-4422 GCF_033340475.1 Vibrio sp. 1078-1 | reverse complement strand
GTAGGGAAAAAAATGCAAATGAGACAAATAGACTAATCTCAAAGGATCTCCAAAGAAACGATAAGGATGCTAGGAAAGCTAGCGCACGCCGCCCTTTCGGCTGCGCCGACCCCTACCCATTTCGACTCAAATTTATGAGTGATTTGGGTATCTTTTTGGTCGCTTTCAGATTGGGTAAGTCTCTTCCCTTTCGGGCTGCCCTGCGCTGTGAGTAAGGCTTTACGCCCCCATTCCAGTCTCACAACACTAATCAATTATTCCTTTTCCGCAGTTCTCCCTCTAGCAGCTACAAGAGAGCGGTTTTATCGTGCTTTCGCAAGTTTTGATTAGTGCCTTTACCTGCCACCTTTGGAACTTCCCTTGGTCGGTGGCTGATGCGCATCGCTCTGTCCAAAACATCTTGAGTCCAAACAGAGTGCAGGAATACTTGAAGTGCTTAAACGATATGGGCTATCATGAAAGGACTTACACAGGCCGTCAAACCGGTAAGTATTCCGATCAAAGCCGACCTTGCAGGGTCGGTTTTGTCACATCTGGGGATTGAGATTACAACCAAAGAGCTGGGATCTCAACGATCCTTTTCTAAGGTAATGAACGTCCTCAAGAAAAACGCCTCCCATTGGGAGGCGTTTTTCGTATCTGCCAGATGTAAAAAAGGTCGCCGGTTTGGGCAACCTTTTGCGTTCTATCGTTCAGTTCGCACAACGAGTGTTACGTTAAATTACTCATTACTTTCTTTTAAACCAAAGCAGTCCCACTCTATCAGCAATCGACTAAAATTATTTTTTGAAAGATATTTGGCATCTACACACTTACCATCATCATCGTACAGCACAAGGAAAAAAGAACTCGATTCTAGTGTACGACCTAACGAAAGCCATTGAGCAACAATTGTCTCGTAATGTTCTTGATATGATGCGATTTCAAAGCCTTTGTTATTCGATGTTTTAAAATAAATTTTTAGTTTCACGCTTTATCCCATTTATCTCATACACATCATATTTAAGACTAGGTTTGTGTGAGCAATTGAACGTTCTTAATAGACTTAGGCCAAAAAAAACCACTATATACGCAATTGAGCACTATTATAAAGTTACATGCATATCAACACTTTGTGAGTATTGCGTTATGGCTTTGTGTAAAATAAAAAAATACGACACTTTAGTAGATGCTCATACGATTAAACTTCTCGAAAATTTAACAATGGAAATTGGAAATGAAGAAGTTGCTCTACAAGTCACTATTTTGTCATTTGAAAAACTTTGGCATCAAATGGAAATGCATGGAGAGCCCAAAAACACATTTGAATGGCTTCAAATCGAAGCAAAGAAGCTCATAATTTAAAGCAACATAACGTTGTGGTGGTGATTATTATTCCTATTACGTTAAATAGCCGACTTAGCATCTCAAAACGCCAATCTGACGCTCTCAAAACGCTCCTGGAGCGTTTTTAAGCACTTATCCTTACCTAATTAGCCAGAAATCGGGCTGTAAGTTTGTGACGCTTTCAGAGCGATTTACAGGGCAAAAAGTTCGCTGTTCGATTGAAACAAAAAACGCCCTCTAAGGGCGTTTTTTCTATGTTTTCATCTTATCGATGGCATCTTTGGTGATCAGCTCGTTAGCTATCTCTAAGTTCTCTTTGTACTTCTTCTCTTTGTACTTCTCATATTCAAATCGAGATAACGAACTTCTCGGATCGTACTCGTAACGCTGACAGAATTGCTCAAAAGTAACAGCTGCACTCATAGACACCTCTTAATCTTTAAACTGAAAACTTCGCATAAAGCTCTGGCTCTTTAGAGAGTAGAGTTAGGACTTTGCTTGCTAAACCTGTCGGATTTCTCCGTCCTTGCTCCCAACTTTTCACGGTATCAATACTCACATCCATCGCTTGTGCCAACTCTTTTTGGCTGACATCCAGTTGTGCTCGGATCGCTTTAACATCGGCAATCTCATAACGAGTGACATTCGCAGGAGTCTGCTCTCCTTTTGCAATCGCTTCGGCTTGCTTCATCGATGTATAAAGTTCATCAAAAATACTATTGCTCATTGTCATACTCTCTCTTAATCGACCTCGACACTTCTTTAAGGAGATTCTTCTCTTTCTGAGTTAAAGAGTCCTTTCTCCCTTTCTTGTACAGCAACACCAAATAGACAACATCAGGTTGGATCAGTAAGTAAATCGTTCGATAACCACCACTCTTACCTGTCGATTCTCCAGCAAGGCGAACTTTTCTTAGCCCTCCCGTTCCGACAATCAACGATCCCATTTCTGGGTTTTTGATGATGTCTGACTGCAACGCTCGAAACTCTTCATCCGTGAGCATCTCTTTTCGCTGAGATTCAAACAATGGCGTTTCAATAAACTCTAATGCGTAGCTAATAACCCGATCCTCTCCCAAAAGAATAGGAGTACATTGTACTCCTGGCAAGCGTATTTTCAAATGTATTAACGATTAAATCCGAAACCTCGACCTCTGCGATTTTGTCGTGCTAACGACTGCTCTTGCTGTATTGCTTTTCCAACGACTGGAGCTGCTGCGTCAAGTTGTTTACTTGCATGGTCAAGCTGCTCACACTGCTCTGTAAGCGTTGGTTCTCCTCGCTGCTCTGCTCGAATCTTTTCTCTAAATCCTTGTAGAGCTTCACGAACTCGCTGTGCTGCTCCTTGTGCTGCCTCTCTAAAACCTCGAAGGCGTGCAAAAGTTGTTTCTCTAGCTCGGTCATTTATTTCCTCTCCAACTTGATCAGCTCGTTCTTGCCATCGTTCATTGTCCACCCCTCCAGAATCGAGTAACCCTCTGGTATCACAATAAAACGTTCCCCTTTCTGGCTCTCGTACAGAGAAAGCCCCCAAGTCTTGTTCTGGAACTGCTCTAGGATCGCTTTTTGGCGGGCTATCTTTTTCTGATTGTCTAATATCGTCTGCCCTTGATACCAAGCGATCCCGTAACTGACGATCACCAAAAATAACAGGGTCACTGGCAACCAAATCCATGTTTTCATCACCAAGAGATTCAAACGTGATTGCTGCTCTTGGATGTCGTTTATGATTTTCTGCTCGCTTGATTTCAACGCATCTTGAATACGTTGTTCGTGCCTCTCGAAGTCTTTCTTTAGCGTTTGCTCGATAGCGTTGGCTTGCTTCTTCGATTGCGAATTGAAGTCCCTCGCCATATTCAAAATCTTGCTCATACAACAAACCTTTTAATCTTATGTTTCGTTTCCCACTTTCGGGATTCTTAATGCTGATGCTTTTAGCTGTCACTCTGGCAATCTCAAATCCTTTGCTTTCAAGCGCACCAATTACCCCTTTTCGACTACGGATCGCGCCTGATTGAGCAAGATTAAGTAGACCATCGGTAAGAAGTTGCTGAATCTCTTTTGCATCGGATGGAGTGTCTTTAGCACTCACCAAGCCTTGCTGATTAGCAGGGTCATCTGGGTCATGAAGCCCTAGTTCAAGATTCTTAATGGTGCGCCACGCATCGATACGAGGATTGTCTGCAAAGTGGTAGTAAGGTTGAAGTCGCTTGCCAGAATGAAGCTCAATATTTGGAATAACAAAATTCAGCTCTAACCGCCCTTTATCAAGATGCTCTACCCAAAGAATGGAGTATTGGTCTTTGTCTAAGCCTGGTAACAAAGCCTTTTCAAAATCAGCCATGAGGCGATCTTTAATCTCTTGTGATAAGTCCGTTTCAGCAAAACAGAGAAAGCCCGATGTGTACTTTTTGGCGTAAGGACTCGAATCAATGAGTGATTGAACTAAATCAGGATCGCCTTGATTGAGTGTCGCCCTCTCCCGATTTCTATCTTTCCCTAAGAGATAATCAACAGGGCCACTCCCAACGCCCTTACCTCTACGAGCGAACTGAACAATCATACTGAGATCTCATACTGTGCCATTATTTGCCCAAGCTGACGCTCGATTGCTGAAAGTTGAGCCAATACTTGAACCACATTCACGACATCATAATTCTGGGTATTCACTACTCTAGTGATCTGATTCAAGTTATTTCCAAGTCCAGATAACTGGCGCAATAATGCGGGGTCTACTTTAGGAACATTGGCTCTTTTAAGAGTCCGTTCCCCAAGACAAGTCTCTCTCACCCAAGGAGCTAATTCCGCACCATCACACCGATCTTTCAGAGCTTGAAGTTCAGTCTCAGTGACTCTGATCTTGATGGACTTTTCTCGTATTACTTTCTTCTTTTCAGTCATGGCAATTCTTTAGTTTGAGTGCTTTTAACTAGGGTTAAGGGAGCGTAGCGTCCCTTACAAGGCACAATGACAACGTAACGAAGTGGAGGGGTCTTTGTGTAGCCTTGCTTATGTGCTTAACAAAAGATAGAAAGTAAGATAAAGAAATGCAAATAAGGGAAATCATGAAGTATCAAACAATGACAGTAAGAGCAA
>NZ_JAWOWM010000039.1:0-5159 GCF_033340475.1 Vibrio sp. 1078-1 | reverse complement strand
CTCAGTTTTATCTATCACAACAATTCCTATAGTGGATAAAGATTAATAAGTGACGATTCCTATAAATAGCTAACGCCCTGTTAAGGGGTGAGCAACGCGATACCGGAGCCGCCGCATACCACCTTAAGCACTAAATTCAACGCATAGTGAAAATGCCACGCGTTGTGAATCCCTCTTGAACAGTTTGTTATACGATGCCTCACAGCAAGCGCTGAAACTGACCGTTTTTAGCTTTGAAACCTAGCTTATTAAACAAAGCTTGAGACCGAAAGTTACCCTCATCAATATCTGCATACAGTCTTTCAATGCCCAAAGATTTAGCATGAGAAAATAATAAACTAAGAGCTTCCGACATATACCCTTGCCGCCAGTACGATGAATTTAGTAAGCATCCGACCTCACAGGAATCACTGTTATCTCTAAAACTATGTAAGCCGCAGGTTCCAATAACTTTGTTTGTCGCTTGATCCATAATCGCCCATTCCAACGATTCACCTGATTTCTCCAGCCGGACGACGCTTTCTAGCATCTGAACTATCATATCTTTCGATGTAAAAACTGGGTCTGAGGCAAATTCCATTGTTTGAATATCACCATAAATTTCAAACAAATCATCAGAATCATTCGTTTGAATTGACCTCAAAACAATTCTACCTCCGTGTAAATCAGGCTTCATTTCTCTCCTTAATCGTATAACGCTGCGTTAAGGGGTGAGTGCCGCATAAACCAAGTTTCAGCAGACCACTTTCACCACCAAAACCAACCGCATACCAAAAATGCCATGCGGCATGAATCCCTCTTAAACGCCTTGTTATAAAGATTTTTCCTGATGCTCGTTTTGATATGAATCAAGTGCATTATTTACATGGAAAACCGAGAACAAGACGCTACCATCACTAAGCATATTGAAACCGATTGGAATACTTATGAGCGCTAAAACCAGATAACTTACATTGAAAGAGACTGCCAATGAGTACAACGAAATTACAAAACTAACAAATCCGACTGTCGCAATTATCAAACCGAAAACTAGATTAAACACCCCAAAAGCCTTATCAAACTTAGACAATTGCACTATAAAGGAGATTTCTGCAAGGTCCGAAACATCAGGGAAAGATCCAATTGTTTTAAGCACATGACGAAATGATACTTTGCTACCAACTCGTTCATTGAGGACAAAAACAGCATTTAGCATCGGTATGCTTACCCTAGTTCCATGGATTTTCCTAAAGTGCTCAATATTGAGTTCATTCGCTAAATGTAACTTCAGTTCTGATGATACATTCGGATCATTGAGAGCCTCCGTTATCGCTTGGCAACGTTGATTGCGATTAATACGGTAGAACTCCATTATCTTGGGAAGCTGCACAGCCACAAGCAAAACTAAAGTAGCCGCTGCAATCCAATATTCACCTTGCTTAAGTAATTCGGCAAATACTTCCATTTATCTGCTGTTCCTCCAAATCTTTATAACGCCGCATTAAGGTGTGAGCAACGCTATCACGAAACAAAACTACTGCGCCATAAACACAAAACCCAACGCGAAGCTGAAAATGCCAAGCGTTGGGAATCACTCTTAAATGCTTTGTTAGCAAAACCTGTTTATCAGTGAGCTAGTTTAAAGTTCTCTGCTTTTTCTGACTCAAACCTTGCAAAGTTTTCAATATTTCGAAGGTCGCGAACGTCATAAACATTAACACCTAATGAGTTCATTTCATCTTCTAAAGACTTAAATGCAGCCTCGAGATTTTTATCTTTATACTCAGGACGATCAATTGCAAAAAGAAAATCGCTAGCGTCAAGAGTATTTGAGTTTAGTAAATGCTTAACTCTTGAAATCCAAAACTCACCATGATCGATCAGCTTTAGAGGCTTATCTTGGTAAAAGCTGAGCGGTTTAATAGCTTTCGTTGTAACTCTATCCGTGGCTACCAATGGTAACTCGAAAGACACATAATCCGCATTCAGTTTACTTTTAGTAAACTTATATTTCGTTACACCATCCAATTGTTTTTTGAGGCTTTTAACTAAAAGCGTCTCTCGATGCTCTTTTGTGTTGAAGCTTCTACCAACATATTGCTCAAACAGTTTTTCTAAAACAAGTTCAAGTGAATCACTAGTCAAAAGAGCAGCAGTCTCACTAAAAGTAAGGAACCCCTCTCTTTGTCTTGTAACTTCATCCATGAAACCGGCTAACTCTTTTCCACGCATTCCTTTAGCAAAATCTTGAATACGCTTAAGCTCGAAATTAAACATTTCGATAGCATTAGAGTATAACTGACCATCAAGGTCATCAAAAAACTGAGAAACTCGGCCAAACCTTTTATTTGCCAACCTAAACAGCACACTACCTGTTTGAGGTGCGTGAATCACAATACCGACGTTAGCAAACTCTTGAGTTTCAGTAAAAGGCATAAAACGTATTACTGAATAACGTACTAGATTTTTCATTTTATACCCTCCCAAAATTCAGGTGTTCTAAAGCGTGATAATGTTACTCGAATCTCTTCTACAATACCATCATCACCGCAGTTTTCGAGCCATTCTTCTGGTATAGACTCTAATATAGAGTCTAGTTCTCTGAAGCAATTTTCCAGTAATTCTTCGTACGACTCATGGTCTAGTAACGACATTTGTTCAGAAAACCAAGCACTTGAACCCACATGAAGTGCTTTCAAGTCATGAAATGTCTCATCGTGGTCAACATCAAAGGCTAGATTGTGGTCTAGAACAATAAAAGACTGAAGATCCGAGCGGATGAACAGATTAGGGTTGCCGCCACTTTGTGTAAGATTACGGTCGCCATTTTTGATCCAGTAGTCGAATAGAAACAACAGCTTCAGGCCATCTGAGTCAAGTTCACATAATTTTTGGTAAGGGACATCTTGAATATTGTCTTCATACTTAGATGCAAACCAATCACCTTCACTGAGCTCGTAGTGTCCATACTCCAGTAGAGAACCGTCAACGTAAGCAATTTCAAAATCGGGGACTGGTAACCCAATAGCCTTTCCTAGCTTCCCACATACCCATTCGTTAATTAGCCCTCGATAGGTAGTATTAGGCCCTTTTACAATATACTGATTATTGTCATCGCCAACACAAAGGTAAGGCCCCGTTTGGCCTTGTTTCATCTTTCTAATTATTCTTTCGATGTAAATCATATATAGCTGAAACTATGTAAAATTGATGATTGTAAATTACCACAATCGGTATAAAAGTCGATATCTGGTTGAATGGTTTTGCTAACGCCCTGTTAAGGTGTGAGCAACGCAATACCGAAGCTCCCGCATACCACCTTAAACACAAAACGCAACGCATAGCAAAAATGCCAAGCGTTGCGAATCACTCTTAAACAGATTGTTAGGCAGTTGGGACTAATTGTTGAAATCACATGGACATTTTCCAGTTCTTAAGTCAACTTTACCGCCACATATTCCACACTCAACAAACATATCATCAATGATTTCGATAAATCTTAGTTCTTTATCAAGATTTATTTCAGGCATGATTGGTAATTCATTTCCAGCTTTTAAAGCTAAATATTTGGCATGGTTTATATTTAGAAGACCCCTTCGAAAACGCTTCACAGCATCGGCTTGGGACTCTTCATCAGAATTAGCGAGAGCCTTAACTAAGACACCAAATAAATACGTAATTTGAGTTGTGCATGCTGACTCAATAACATTATCAAAAGACTCCATAATATGCTCCTTATGTACTTAGCTAACATTCATGTACATAGAGCTTAGTAGTCAATCAACAGGTCAACTTTTGAATTGAAGAATAACCTGATTTAAGTCAATTTCATAGTTGCTGCCTAACGCCGCGTTAAGTGGTGAGCAACGCAGACCACCCTACCTAAACCATTGTGCCGTAAACACTAAAGCTGAATCAAACTGAGAATGCCGAGCGTTGGGAATCCGTCTTAAACGCTTTGTTATGCATATTTAATGTTACTCAGTACTTTCTTCAACTTGCTCCAGTATATATTCCAATTCAATTTCAACTTCATGCCACAAGCGAATTGCTAAATAGAACACCATAACCACAAACTGCTCTTTGCCTGAAAGAAGCGAGTACTTTTTTCCTAAACCGGGCGGTCTATCAGGATTGTTGGAAATAACCTCTTGAATAAGAGCCTGATCTTCAGAAGTAAAGCTTTTATAAAAGTTATTAACTTCCGACTTTGACAGCTGCATGTCTGCTCGGTGGGCAAACTTATTACGAATGTTGGTAACTGATACAAGTGGCTTGTATATTTCCTCGTCCAAGCCAAATGCAACAGCAAGTTTGAGCTTATTCGAGAAATCTATTTGCATCTTCTGAATGTAGTCAGAATTAGTAGCAACTAGCGATACAAAACGATCTACATCTTGCTCCAAAGCCATGTGAGCTCTGATAACAGCCCCTAGTTCATCTTCATTAAGTAAAACCGACATTAACTTTTGGTGCATCAAAACTCCTATATGCATAACGCTCTGCTAAGGGGTGAACAACGCAATACCGAAGCCGCTGCATACCGCCTTAATCACTAAAATCAACGCATAGTAAAAATGCCACGCGTTGTGAATCCCTCTTGAGCAGTTTGTTAGTTTGCAAACCCAAAGCGTTGATTTTAAGTCATTTTAGACTTTGCAAACAATAAACTTTATGTGTTTTGATGTACTTAAGTCAGGCGTAGTCTAAAAGCGGCTAATCAATGAAACCACATGGAACAAACAACGCCGCAGAAAATGAACTCACAACACCAAAAAGCGCTTTTGGAAAACCAATATCACAATGCGGACTTTCAACAGAGTCACTGAAACCACATGAATTTACCACTTCAGAGAAAACGTTATTTCAGCGAGTAAATCGGCTTTTGTACCAGCAAACTTAACGAGCAGAGTTTCAACAAAAGAGTTCAGCTCAATTGACCCAAAAGTAGCCACAACAAAGAACAAACCAACCGTTAAAAAGATGCCAATTTTGGATTTTCACCACGCTCGTTAACACTGAAATTGAACGCCGATACGACAATTTCGACTTTGAGCTTTTACCACTAGATCCTGCGATATAGCTGCGTTTTTCCTCTTGCAAACTAACGCCGCGTTAAGGTGTGAGCAACGCTTTAAACTAGACTAGCTAGTTACACCGTAAACACATAAGCGAATTAA
>NZ_JAWOWM010000038.1:0-5345 GCF_033340475.1 Vibrio sp. 1078-1 | reverse complement strand
CTCAGTTTTATCTATCACAACAATTCCTATAGTGGATAAAGATTAATAAGTGACGATTCCTATAAATAGCTAACGCCTTGTTAAGGTGTGAGGCACGCAATACCGAAGGTTCCGCATAACACCTTAACCACTAAAGCCAACGCATAGTAAAAATGCCACGCGTGCCGAATCACTCTTGAACAATTTGTTATACGAATTTCTTCAGTGCCAACACTTGCTGTTCAAATAACTCACAATCTGACTTTGAGTATGACTTAGCGACATTAACCCATTGAACGCCCGTTTCATCTATGTGACGAAACTCGACTTGAAGTGCATATTTAGAACAACGAAAAAGAGCAAAAACCAAACCTACAACCGTCAGACTAAGAACTAAAACTAGTAGCCATTGTGGCACCTCTTCCAACCTTGGAATAACTAACCAAACTGCCCCTGAAAAAACACATACCCAGAATAAAACTTGACCTAAATTATCAAGAAAACTTAACTTTTTAACCCTAACATTGTTTATCTTAGACAAAGGATATGAGTCTTTCTTAAACCTGAACTCTTTTGAATCCAAGTTAAAATCATTACTTTTGTACATAATTTCCCTCTATTCGTATAACGCCTTGTTAAGGTGTGAGGCACGCAATACCGAAGCTCCCGCATAACACCTTAACCACTAAAACCAACGCATAGTAAAAATGCCACGCGTGCCGAATCACTCTTTAACAATTTGTTAGCCCTTTTTCAAAAGGTTAAGACTAGTTTACGACAACCAAACCACCAAGATTGCTAGTAAGTTCAGAGACACTGTAACTTCATTGACATTCACACTTATCGGTACTTCAACTCCAGAAGAAAAGGCTAAGGAAAAGTTAGGTGTTTCTATGCCTATCATCTGGATAAAGTAAAGAGCCATCATTAACTTAAACGCCCAAAGCTTCTTTTTTAACAGCCCGTATAAACTAGACAAGTTAAAGCTTAACATCACTAGAACGAGCGCAAATGCGAGAAAAAGACTTGAAGAACTCAATTGAGTCACTTGGGACAGCAAAGTAAATAGTAGAAACAGAGGAACGACAACAGATATACCCTGCAAAACCAATAAGAACTTTGTTCTTTTTAAATGATATTCAAACAATTTATATTTTCTCCTTGAGGGCTAACGCCCAATTAAGGGGTGAGTAACGCAACACCGACGCCGCTGCAAACCACCTTAATCACTAAAATTAACGCATAGTAAAAATGCCACGCGTTACGAATCCCTCTTGAATTGTTTGTTAGCACGCTACCCATAAAGCCTTTGAAACACACCAACGCATTGAAATATAGCACTAAATTTATGGCTTAAAACACTGAAACCAAACGGACAACTGCCAAACTAAAAACAAACTTCAAGACGTAAGTTGGCTAGAAAAAAAACATGCGAAACTGCACTTTTTCACCGCCTTCAATTTAGCAAAGAATACGGGCTTCGAACTTGAACAACAACGACAAAGAAACGCTTGTTTTACCGAAAATTTCTCAGCACCAAAGAAACCACGCCAGAGAAATAGCCCGAAAGTTAGAAACCGTAAACGATAAACTCAAAGCGAAAACTTCACATCTAGTGCCACCGGAGCGAACCTGAAAGGCACATTTGATCAGGTGTAAAGCGAGGAAAAGAAACCAATAAAAACAGAAACTTTTAGCCTTTGATGCCAACCCAGTGCTAACGCCCTGTTAAGGTGTGAGCAACGCAATACCGAAGCCCCCGCATACCACCTTAATCACTAAATTCAACGCATAGCAAAAATGCCACGCGTTGCGAATCACTCTTGAACAGTTTGTTATGTGCGTGGTTGAAACCTACTCTACACTTGGCTCCGGTAAAACTGGTGGTGTACTGTCCATATAAGTTAAAAAGTTTTCCCATAACTCGTGCGTTCTTTGCTTAGTTAACTTAGTTTTGCACGATATCGCCATAACTCCACGAATAGTTCCATCACGCCATTGCGTATAAACCGAATCACAGTGAGAGGACATATATGCTTGCCAATCCTGTTGAGCAAGCTTAATTGCTGCGATCAGTTCTGGGTCATGAGAGTTGTGCTCAAAGCTAGTGTTTAGATATTTGTCTAATTTAACTTGTGCTGACTCTAGTTCAATAGCAGTACATTGGTTTATCTCGATTGTGGTCATCGCATTATTACAGTCAATGGACTCTTCTTCAGCAAGAGCACCAAATGAAAGACTAGCTAATATGATGATTAGACACTTATTCATCGTTTTCTCCTAAAGCACATAACGCCCAATTAAGGGGTGAGCAACGCTACCACCCAACCTAAAGCATTGTACCGTAACCACTAAAACTGAAGTAGAAGCAAAAATGCCAAGCGTTGGGAATCCCTCTTAAATTGTTTGTTATGTGTGTTAGTTGACGTTTCTACTGATAATTTTGGCAAGAAACGCAACCAGCCCACGCTCTTCATACCCAGCATAAGACGACACTAAATAGTTACGAAAACCAAAAAATACACCGATTAAACCACAAGCTATTCCAAGCCACTCAAACCAGTGAATTCGACGCGTAAAGATTGACTCAAAAGCTTGTGAAACAGCACTACCACTCAATTCTGATGCCTTACTCTCGAGAAATGCGGGAAAGCCGAAATAGAAAATTAGGAAGGATATAAACCCGAAACAAATCGCAGCCCACCAAGGTAACCTAGCCGCTATATACACCGAATCACTAACTATTGCAGAACCGTGTGATCTGCGCCTATAGCGTCTTCCCATAATTTCCTCCGAACACATAACGCCGCATTAAGGTGTGAGCGGCGCTTGGCTATACTTGAGCGAAGCGAAACTGCCTAGCGTTGCGAATCACTCTTAAATGCTTTGTTAGGGCTGTCTCACAGTCGTAGACCTATTGCATAATTAATCTCGCTAGCGATATGAGCCATGCTCTTGTAAACGTAGTGTTGGCATTGCATAAAATCTTGAAACTTAACTGCTGGCGCTCCTGCACCATGAGCAAAAACATGCCTGAGTTTTCTATATTCAGCAAGTTTTGAATACCAAAGCTCGTTTGCAGATGCTTGGACGTTAAATTTTTTGAATAACTTTCTTCGTCTATCCACTGAGTTTGCCTGATTTTTTACAGCTTTCCACCCTTTACATTCATACTTAAAATCTCGCAGCTTTGGCATAGGAAACATTGAAGTTTCTTCTGTATGCTCAGCATACAAGATTCTTAGAGCACCACGCTCAAACTCTTCAAGTGCTCCTAATGAAGCCACTATTCCGGCACGAATTATGAATTGATCGTGCTCCCAATAACCAGCAAGCTCTGAACCATGAGAATCTTCTTCATGATGTTTCGATAAACTTGAACTAACCATCGATTCACGGCCCATACTCACAATATCAGAATCTTTTGAGTAAGATTCATAAACATCCATAGCTGCACATAGCAAGAAATTGATTTGATGGTCACCGCGACCATTAAATTTTGATTTAGAGAAGTAGTCTTGCTCTAAAATAAACTTTGCATCAGGAAACTGATCATGAACCCATTTTGAAAAATCAAAATGATGTTGATTTGCATACATACTGCTTAACGATACACTGACATGTGAACGTATTGCCTCTAAATGTTTATATCCAATCCTTGTTATATATGCCAATTTACCTCCTAAACCCTAACGCCCTGTTAAGGGGTGAGCAACGCAATACAATAGCCGCCGCATACCACCTTAAACACTAAAACCAACGCATAGTGAAAATGCCACGCGTTGCGAATCACTCTTAAACAGTTTGTTATGCCTGTCCTAACACGCGCTCAATAAAAGCTGATTTTTTCCGACGATACTCTTCTTGAGACCAACCTGTACAAGACATTTTCAGCTCATTGTATCGTTGAACTAACTCAGGACTTTTACGGAGTTTGTCTCTAAACCCCACAAAAAACTCAAATTCCGAACCATTAGCTACAACTTGAAAAGCGACATCCTCACCTGAGCTATTTTCCAGCATGCAAAGCTCCGGAGTTCTTAACGTATCGGATTTTTCGTTGAAGCCTAGAGTAGAAAGTAACTTTACTGCATTCTCTAGTTCCTTGCCGTTAACACCAACAAGTATGTCTAGGTCACCTTTAGATACAGCATTGGGGATAGAGGAAGCTCCAATATGCTCAATAGATGCATCTGGAAGTAAAGCAGCTATCTCAAGTTCGTACTTACGATACAGGTTTTCGCAAGATGCCTGATATTCATCTGCTTTGTAAAACTGCATATTTTCTCCCAAAAGGCATAACGCCCTGTTAAGGGGTGAGCAACGCAATGCCGATGCCGCCGCATACCACCTTAAACACTTAAGCCAACGCATAGTGAAAATGCCACGCGTTGCGAATCCCTCTTGAACAGTTTGTTAACTGAGCGCCCTTCAGTTTTCGCCGAGCTTACAGCCACTTTAGCCAAAGCTGGTTTTACTAATTAATGATTAGTAAAGCTAACTCAAATATGTGTTTAATCAGAAGATTACCGTTTATCTTTAGTTTGAAATGTGTCTCACAACACCATACTTCGGCGATGTAAGTGCGCCGAACTAATCGCGAACGCCTTATATTATTAGAAGGCTTTGTGCCGCCTTTCACATCAGTAAACTTAAGTACCAAATTTAAATTAGTCGCATTAGCTAAATTAAGGAAACCGACCGAACACGCTAGACCTCTGGACCTAGAAACCGTATCAATGTGCTTTCGTATTTTCTGCGCCAGTTAACGCCTTGTTAAGGGGTGAGCAACGCAATACCGAAGCCGCCGCATACCACCTTAGTCACTAAAACTAACGCATAGTCTAAGTGCCACGCGTTGCGAATCCCTCTTGAACAATTTGTTAGGCGAATTACTTAAAAGGAAGTGGAATATCTTTCGTTATGGATATGTCCTCTAAACACTGCTTCAAAGGTAACTGCTTGGATTTATAGATTGTTGTAATCGAATTTTGCTCTTCGTCTACGTCCACTGTTAAGCAAGCACAACTAAAACCATAGTTTCGATTTGTTCTAACAAATTCATTTTCATTTGCAGTCGCTTGATAAAGCAGTTCCATCGATTTATCGTCCAATGCATTTGAAGTACCTTGGACTGATATATCCCACGAGCCATCGCGATCAATCAACCACATATTGGCAGGAGAAGGGTTTTCAAGCCATCCACATCGAGTCTCTTCTGCCGTCGCTGCTAATGCAGAAAACATCCCCAAAATAACAATCAAAAATCTCATTATTTACTCCATTCGCCTAACGCCGCATTAAGGTGTGAGCGGCGCTTGGCTATACTTGAGCGAAGCGAAACTGCCAAGCGTTGCGAATCACTC
>NZ_JAWOWM010000037.1:0-6232 GCF_033340475.1 Vibrio sp. 1078-1 | reverse complement strand
GGTTGATGAAGTACTGCCTGAACAACCCATGCGTCAGTGGGTGTTGAGCTTCCCGTTTCAGCTGCGTTTCCTGTTTGCCAGCCGGCCCGAGATCATGGGGTGGGTGCTGGGCATCGTTTACCGCGTCATTGCCACGCACCTGGTCAAGAAAGCGGGCCATACCCACCAAGTGGCCAAGACGGGCGCGGTCACCCTGATCCAGCGTTTTGGATCGGCGCTCAATCTGAATGTTCACTTCCACATGCTGTTTCTCGACGGTGTGTATGTCGAGCAATCCCACGGCTCAGCGCGTTTCCGCTGGGTCAAGGCGCCGACCAGCCCAGAGCTCACCCAGCTGACGCACACCATCGCCCACCGGGTGGGTCGCTATCTGGAACGGCAAGGCCTGCTGGAACGGGATGTCGAAAACAGCTATCTGGCCTCGGATGCGGTGGATGACGACCCGATGACACCCCTGCTGGGGCACTCGATCACTTACCGTATCGCTGTCGGTTCACAGGCGGGGCGAAAGGTGTTCACTTTGCAAACTCTGCCGACCAGTGGTGATCCGTTCGGTGACGGGATTGGCAAGGTAGCCGGGTCCAGCCTGCACGCCGGCGTGGCGGCCAGGGCCGATGAACGCAAGAAGCTCGAACGGCTGTGCCGGTACATCAGCCGCCCGGCGGTATCCGAGAAGCGGCTGTCGTTAACACGAGGCGGCAACGTGCGCTACCAGCTCAAGACGCCGTACCGGGACGGCACCACGCACGTCATTTTCGAACCATTGGATTTCATTGCAAGGCTGGCCGCCCTGGTACCGAAGCCCAGAGTCAACCTAACCCGCTTCCACGGGGTGTTCGCACCCAACAGTCGGCACCGGGCGTTGGTCACGCCGGCAAAACGGGGCAGGGGCAACAAGGTCAGGGTGGCTGATGAACCGGCAACACCAGCACAACGGCGAGCGTCGATGACATGGGCGCAACGGCTCAAGCGTGTTTTCAATATCGACATCGAGACCTGCAGCGGCTGCGGCGGCGCCATGAAAGTCATCGCCTGCATTGAAGACCCTATAGTGATCAAGCAGATCCTTGATCACCTGAAGCACAAAGCCGAAACCAGCGGGACCAGGGCGTTACCCGAAAGCCGGGCGCCACCGGCTGAGCTGCTCCTGGGTCTGTTTGACTGACGAGCCTGAAGGCCAACGATACCAATCAAAATGCTGCGTTCACAGCGCCGCGGCAGGGATCCGCCGTGCTGGTTGTCGGAAAAGGAGCCGCTAGTGGGAAAGAGGAGGGTAAATTTTCAGCGTTGCTGGCTCCCCGTCAGCCGGATTGGGTTGCATCGCAGGGGTGTCGAAAGAGTCAACTGCGGTCCAAAGCTGTTGGACTTGGGTGAAAAGGGCGTTTATTCTTCCTATACGTATGATTCAAACTGCAGATGAGTTACATTTGAAAGAAAAGGTGAAAAAACCAATTGAGAAATTATTGCATGTGCTTAATGCCTCAAATAAAAAATTAATTATTCAATACCGATCATTATGAAACTATCATTAATTGTTGCCATGGATAAAAATTTTGGCATTGGTAAAGACAACGATTTGTTATGGAAATTGCCGGCTGATATGAAATTCTTTAAAGAAACTTCAACAGGTCATGTAGTAATAACCGGACGTAAAAATTATGAATCTATTCCTGAGAAATTTAGACCCTTGCCAAATCGTGAAAATGCCGTTTTAACTCACCAAATCGGCTATCAAGCACCAGGAGCTCATGTCTTTTTTTCACTTACTGAATGTTTAGAGTTCTATAAAAATGAAACCGAAAGAACTGTTTTCATCATTGGTGGGGGACAAATTTATGCAGAAGTTATGCAGCGAAACATCCTTCAAGAAATGTATATCACACAAGTAGATGGAGTGTTTGACGCAGATACTTTTTTTCCTAAATTTTCTGAATCTGAGTGGAATAGTGAAACTGTACTGAAACAGGGTATTGATGAAAAACACGCTTTTGCTTTTGAAATAAAAAAATATACACGTAAATAACTCTAAAACTTACTGTTTTTGTTGAAATGTTTTGTATGTAACGGTTTCAAAACTTCAACGACCTTACTAACTTTGCCTCCTTATGATTTTATGTATAGCTGAAAAACCTTCTGTGGCAAAAGATATTGCCGAAGTAATTGGTGCAAAACAACGCAACAACGGCTTTTATGAAGGAAATGGCTATTGGGTAACCTGGACTTTTGGCCATCTGTGTACATTGAATGAACCCCATGATTACAAAGAAAATTGGAAATACTGGAAATTGGAAGATCTGCCAATTGTACCTAAAAAATTTGGCATTAAACTAATTGATAACGATGGAGTAAAAAGGCAATTTGCTGTTATTGAAAAATTGGTAGCATCTTGTTCTGAAGTCATCAATTGCGGGGATGCCGGGCAGGAAGGGGAGTTGATACAAAGATGGGTATTGGCACCTGGTCAAGAAAGCGGGCCATACCCACCAAGTGGCCAAGACGGGCGCGGTCACCCTGATCCAGCGTTTTGGATCGGCGCTCAATCTGAATGTTCACTTCCACATGCTGTTTCTCGACGGTGTGTATGTCGAGCAATCCCACGGCTCAGCGCGTTTCCGCTGGGTCAAGGCGCCGACCAGCCCAGAGCTCACCCAGCTGACGCACACCATCGCCCACCGGGTGGGTCGCTATCTGGAACGGCAAGGCCTGCTGGAACGGGATGTCGAAAACAGCTATCTGGCCTCGGATGCGGTGGATGACGACCCGATGACACCCCTGCTGGGGCACTCGATCACTTACCGTATCGCTGTCGGTTCACAGGCGGGGCGAAAGGTGTTCACTTTGCAAACTCTGCCGACCAGTGGTGATCCGTTCGGTGACGGGATTGGCAAGGTAGCCGGGTCCAGCCTGCACGCCGGCGTGGCGGCCAGGGCCGATGAACGCAAGAAGCTCGAACGGCTGTGCCGGTACATCAGCCGCCCGGCGGTATCCGAGAAGCGGCTGTCGTTAACACGAGGCGGCAACGTGCGCTACCAGCTCAAGACGCCGTACCGGGACGGCACCACGCACGTCATTTTCGAACCATTGGATTTCATTGCAAGGCTGGCCGCCCTGGTACCGAAGCCCAGAGTCAACCTAACCCGCTTCCACGGGGTGTTCGCACCCAACAGTCGGCACCGGGCGTTGGTCACGCCGGCAAAACGGGGCAGGGGCAACAAGGTCAGGGTGGCTGATGAACCGGCAACACCAGCACAACGGCGAGCGTCGATGACATGGGCGCAACGGCTCAAGCGTGTTTTCAATATCGACATCGAGACCTGCAGCGGCTGCGGCGGCGCCATGAAAGTCATCGCCTGCATTGAAGACCCTATAGTGATCAAGCAGATCCTTGATCACCTGAAGCACAAAGCCGAAACCAGCGGGACCAGGGCGTTACCCGAAAGCCGGGCGCCACCGGCTGAGCTGCTCCTGGGTCTGTTTGACTGACGAGCCTGAAGGCCAACGATACCAATCAAAATGCTGCGTTCACAGCGCCGCGGCAGGGATCCGCCGTGCTGGTTGTCGGAAAAGGAGCCGCTAGTGGGAAAGAGGAGGGTAAATTTTCAGCGTTGCTGGCTCCCCGTCAGCCGGATTGGGTTGCATCGCAGGGGTGTCGAAAGAGTCAACTGCGGTCCAAAGCTGTTGGACTTGGGTGAAAAGGGCGTTTATTCTTCCTATACGTGCCGCGTTCCAGGCGGCGACTATGAGGGCTATGTCGATGCCCATGTGCGCCGGCTGGAGGCGCTACGCCGGGCCGGTATCGTCGAGCGGATCGACGCCGACCAATGGCGCATCCCCGATGATCTGGTCAGCCGTGCCGCCGCCCATGACGCCGGCCGAGACAGTCAGGCCAGCGTTCGCGTCCTTTCCCCGGTCGATCTGAACAAACAGATCGGATCGGACGGCGCGACCTGGCTGGACCGGCGGCTGATCCACGGCGAGACGGCCGACCTTGCGCCAACCGGCTTCGGGCAACAAGTCCGCGAAGCCATGGACCAGCGCCGCGAGCACCATATCGAACAGGGCGACGCCACCCGCAGCCGGGACAGCCGCGTCTTCTACCGGCGCAACCTTCTCGCCATCCTGCGGGAGCGCGAGGTAGCCGGCGTCGGATCGGATATGGCTTTGAGTAAGGGCCTGCCGTTCCGCGCCGCCACGGACGGCGAGAGCGTCAGCGGCAAGTTTACCGGAACCGTGCATCTATCGAGCGGCAAGTTCGCCGTGGTCGAGAAATCCCATGAGTTCACCCTTGTCCCGTGGCGGCCGATCATCGACCGCCAACTCGGCCGCGAGGTTATGGGCATCGTGCAGGGCGGGTCGGTGTCGTGGCAGTTAGGGCGGCAGAGGGGGCTGGAACGCTGAGTGCGCCCATGCCGCATTGCGAAGCAAAAGATAATCGGATAAAATGTAGCAATTCATATTCGTAAGCGTGGAGTAATCAGATGGGAAATTCCAAGTCAGCAGACAAGTAAGCCGCAACAACCAGTATTGTTGTTGCGGCGCTCTGTAAGGCTAGTCTCATCTGATTGCTGACGAGCAGACGTCGCCCGGTATTCCTTAATCGAGGGTTGATTCGTCATGACCACCACACGCCCCGCGTGGGCCTATACGCTGCCGGCAGCACTGCTGCTGATGGCTCCTTTCGACATCCTCGCTTCACTGGCGATGGATATTTATCTCCCTGTCGTTCCAGCGATGCCCGGCATCCTGAACACGACGCCCGCTATGATCCAACTCACGTTGAGCCTCTATATGGTGATGCTCGGCGTGGGCCAGGTGATTTTTGGTCCGCTCTCAGACAGAATCGGGCGACGGCCAATTCTACTTGCGGGCGCAACGGCTTTCGTCATTGCGTCTCTGGGAGCAGCTTGGTCTTCAACTGCACCGGCCTTTGTCGCTTTCCGTCTACTTCAAGCAGTGGGCGCGTCGGCCATGCTGGTGGCGACGTTCGCGACGGTTCGCGACGTTTATGCCAACCGTCCTGAGGGTGTCGTCATCTACGGCCTTTTCAGTTCGATGCTGGCGTTCGTGCCTGCGCTCGGCCCTATCGCCGGAGTATTGATCGGCGAGTTCTTGGGATGGCAGGCGATATTCATTACTTTGGCTATACTGGCGATGCTCGCACTCCTAAATGCGGGTTTCAGGTGGCACGAAACCCGCCCTCTGGATCAAGTCAAGACGCGCCGATCTGTCTTGCCGATCTTCGCGAGTCCGGCTTTTTGGGTTTACACTGTCGGCTTTAGCGCCGGTATGGGCACCTACTTCGTCTTCTTCTCGACGGCTCCCCGTGTGCTCATAGGCCAAGCGGAATATTCCGAGATCGGATTCAGCTTTGCCTTCGCCACTGTCGCGCTTGTAATGATCGTGACAACCCGTTTCGCGAAGTCCTTTGTCGCCAGATGGGGCATCGCAGGATGCGTGGCGCGTGGGATGGCGTTGCTTGTTTGCGGAGCGGTCCTGTTGGGGATCGGCGAACTTTACGGCTCGCCGTCATTCCTCACCTTCATCCTACCGATGTGGGTTGTCGCGGTCGGTATTGTCTTCACGGTGTCCGTTACCGCGAACGGCGCTTTGGCAGAGTTCGACGACATCGCGGGATCAGCGGTCGCGTTCTACTTCTGCGTTCAAAGCCTGATAGTCAGCATTGTCGGGACATTGGCGGTGGCACTTTTAAACGGTGACACAGCGTGGCCCGTGATCTGTTACGCCACGGCGATGGCGGTACTGGTTTCGTTGGGGCTGGTGCTCCTTCGGCTCCGTGGGGCTGCCACCGAGAAGTCGCCAGTCGTCTAACCGACGACTGGTAGCAGGCCCGCTCCGATGCGGCGCACTAACCATCGAAACCTCGTGAATGTCGGTATCCTGTCTGGCAGGATACCGCTCATTTCCCTTGTTCAGTTCATCGCCGTCGCCGAGCATCTGAATTTTCGGCATGCGGCCAAGGCACTTGGTATCAGCCAGTCGAGCGTCAGCGCGCGTGTGAAAGCGCTGGAGGATAACCTTGGTGTCCTGCTATTTGAGCGCCATGCGCGGGGCGTTCGGCTAACAGACGCAGGCAGGCACTTCATGGAGCGTGTCACGGCGGGTGTCGATCAACTCGATCACGCAGTGAAGACCGCGGAGTGACGGGCACTGGCTGGCAATGTCTAGCAACGGCAGGCATTTCGGCTGAGGGTAAAAGAACTTTCCGCTAAGC
>NZ_JAWOWM010000036.1:0-6374 GCF_033340475.1 Vibrio sp. 1078-1 | reverse complement strand
TGTTTTACCGTGGTCAACGTGGCCGATAGTACCAACGTTAACGTGCGGTTTCGTACGTTCAAATTTTTCTTTAGACATGAGTGGTCCCTCTAGGTACGGATTTAGGTGGCCCAAATTGACCACGCAACCAAAAAAGATAATTGGTAAATCTAATATCAAAAGGAAATAAACTTGAGAGCTGGTGCTGATAGGCAGACTCGAACTGCCGACCTCATCCTTACCAAGGATGCGCTCTACCACCTGAGCTATATCAGCACTCAAATTAGAGTGGAGCGGGCAGCGGGAATCGAACCCGCATCATCAGCTTGGAAGGCTGAGGTAATAGCCATTATACGATGCCCGCAACACGTAACTCTGAGAGCTATTTCCTAAAGAATATGGTGGAGGGGGACGGATTCGAACCATCGAAGGCAGTGCCGGCAGATTTACAGTCTGCTCCCTTTGGCCACTCGGGAACCCCTCCAAATTTTCAAGCCATTCAGACTACTAAAGGAAAGAATGGTGCCGACTACCGGAATCGAACTGGTGACCTACTGATTACAAGTCAGTTGCTCTACCTACTGAGCTAAGTCGGCATAAGTGGTGCGCATTCTATTGAATGATTTTCTAGGTTGCAATAGTAATTTGAAAAAAAATCATAAATTTCGATTTTTTAGATTCGTTTGCTGCAAATTCGTACAAACTTAGCTTTTTTAAAGCAAACTTCGACCTTTGTCGTTTGCTTTGAAGTTCGCTTGATGTATGTTCTTGCTTCTATTAAACCAAGGATAAAAGAGACCCATGAGTCCATTTTTGTCATTTGACCGTGCAAATTGGGCCGAGTTAAGAAACTCTGTACCGATGACACTTTCTGAAGACGACTTGACTGCGCTTCAGGGCATTAATGAAAACCTAACCATGGAGGAAGCGGTAGAGATCTACCTTCCTTTGTCTCGTCTTTTGAATCTGTATGTCCAAGCTCGTCAAAGCCGCAATTCCGTATTACAACAATTCTTAAATACAGAGGAACATGCTCCCCCTTTCGTAATTGGTATCGCTGGCAGTGTTGCTGTAGGCAAAAGTACGACTGCTCGTATTCTAACGGCATTGCTTTCTCGTTGGGAGAATCATCCCAAAGTCTCCTTGGTTACAACAGATGGCTTCCTATATCCGAAAAAAGTACTAGAAGAACGCGGTATCATGCATCGTAAAGGCTTCCCTGAATCCTATGATATCAAGCGTTTAGTCGAGTTCATGTCTGACGTAAAGGCAGGAAAGCCCGATCTTGAAGTACCCATCTACTCTCACATCACGTATGACATTACTGATGAACTAAGAAAAGTGGATAGACCGGATGTTCTTATTATTGAAGGTTTAAACGTTCTGCAAAGTGGAATGGACTATCCACATGACCCGCATCGTGTCTTCGTCTCTGACTTTTTAGATTTTTCAATTTATGTCGACGCAGAAACAGAGACCATTGAACATTGGTATGTAGAACGCTTTTTAAAGTTTCGCCAAGGGGCCTTTACGAAACCTGGATCTTATTTTAGCCACTACACACAACTCTCTGTCGATGACGCAAAGAAAAAAGCGAAGCAAATTTGGCATGATATTAATGGGCTCAATTTAGAATTGAATATTCTTCCAACTCGTGAGAGAGCCCACTTGATTCTACACAAAGGCGTTAACCACTTGGTTGATAAAGTCTCGTTGCGAAAGTAATCGAAGATTAGTCACTTTTACGCAACGAGATTTCACCACCAATATAAGTCTCTAGTCCTTGGGAGGTTTCAATTAATATTCCACCTTGATGATCGATGCCTCGAACGACGCCATATACCTCTCTAGGACCAATAAGCAGTTTGACCTGACGATTAAGGAAATTGTCTAACCGATTCCAACGTTCGATAAAGCCAGTAAGTCCTTTCATTTCATATTCGACAAGTGCGGAATTCCAATGCTTGATAAGTGTCATTGCTAGAACATTTCTATCGATCTTGAGACTCTGATTTACTTGGTTCAACGTGGTCCATGGCTGGTCAATCTCAGGCTGGTCGTCAGGCATTCCAATATTCAGGCCCATCCCAATCACTAGATGAGCAGCCCCACCGGCCTGACCCGACATTTCAACCAAGATTCCGGCCAGTTTTTTATCTTGATAATACAAGTCATTCGGCCACTTGAGTTTAACACCTTGCATGCCTACTTCTTCCAGAGCTTCCACTGCGGCAATCCCAATCACCAAGCTCAAGCCCATTGCCGCAGCCATTCCCGCATCCAGTCGCCAATACATAGAGAGATATAAGTTAGAGCCAAACGGTGAGACCCATTGTCTACCGCGGCGACCACGCCCTTGTGCTTGATATTCAGCAATACAAACACGGCCCTTTTCCGAATCCACGACTCTGTCGAGCAAATACTGGTTCGTTGAGTCAATCACAGGGACAAGTTCAACAAGTGACTCCGAGCTAGTGGTCAGGAGTGTCTCGTCTAACAACTGCAATGGTGAAGCTAATTGGTAACCACGCCCTTGCACTCGATAAATATCAATACCCCATTCACTAAGACCTTTAATGTGCTTAGCGATTGCCGCTCTGGAAACATTAAGATCGTCGCCCAACGCTTCTCCTGAATGAAACTCTCCATCACTTAATAACCTTAAAATATGAAGTTTCGTAGAGTGATCTTTTCTCATCTAGATGCCTCGATCTGAGTCAAATTCGTCTCCCCGGTACGATTGAGAAAGCGTACTTCATGCTCAAGTATGATTTGGTATTTATCCCATACCGTCTGCTTCACTAAAGAAGCAAGCGCGACAATGTCATCAGCACTACAATTATCCATGTTGGTCAAAACCAAAGCTTGCATAGGGTTGACCTGCGCACCGTGTACAGACTTCCCTTTTAATCCACACTGATCGATAAGCCAACCAGCAGCAATTTTCATTCCTCCAGAAGCTGGGTAGGCCACTACGTTAGGGTATTTTTTTGTGAGTCGATCATAGTGATCTTGCGTGATCACTGGGTTTTTAAAGAAACTACCTGCGTTACCTATCTTGGTTGGATCTGGCAGTTTTGCCTTTCGCACTTGGCATACTCGTTCGAAGATAGAAGCAGGGCTGAGTTGTTCTTCTGGGATACTTTGTAAAGGACCGTACTGGTTAATCGGCTGCCATTGCTTCGCCAACTTAAGCCCTAATGCGGTGATAAAGCACTTTCCGTGCAACGCATGTTTAAATATGGAATCCCTATAGGCAAACTCACAGTCTTGGGCGTGCATTCTTTTGTTTTCAAACGTAGTTAGATCAAGAACATCTACATAATCACAGATGTCTTTTAGCTCTAGGCCATACGCACCAATGTTCTGAATAGGAGCCGAGCCAGCACAACCTGGAATCAAAGCTAAGTTCTCGATCCCACCGATCCCCTGATTCACACACCAGGAAACCAATTCAGGCCAATCTTCACCACCGGCAATATGTAATAGGTAGTGCTCATCCGTTTCCGTGACTTCTTTACCCATGATTCGATTAACAATCACTAATCCCTCAAAATGTTCTGTAAAAAGAACATTACTTCCTTTACCTAAAAAAAGTTTCGGTAAATGGGTGAATCTTGGGTTTTGAAATAGCTCAATAACATCTTCAAGCGACTCAACGATAGCTAAATAGGAACACGATTGTTCAATTCCAAAAGTATGGTAAGCCTTTAGGCTCGCATTTGTTTTAATTTGCATAGTAGGTTTGCAACACCAGATAAGATTCTCTTAAACTGTCGACATTCTACATTAGTTATCTTTTAACCGCAGTGACAATACCAGACTCATTAATCATAGAAGTGTTAAATCCCATCAAGCTCCCCCTCATTAAGAAACTATACAAAGCGTATTACCCTGCGGGTCGAGCCAAAAAAGATGAATTGATCATTACAGCAAGCCATAAAGGTGAAATCATTGCGTTACTACGTTTAAAAAGTGTAGATAAAGTTCGTCTATTGACAGGAATGTTGGTCATTCCGAAAGTTAGGGGAACAGGGATTGGAAAAAAACTACTAACTCATTGTAAAAACAATGTTTTCACTGATGGCGATTATTGCTTCGCGTTTACACATCTCGAATCCTATTATTCCAAGCATGGATTCACAACAATTGATTGCTCTGAGCTACCACACCCGCTAAAAATGGCATTTCAACGTTATGTAGATAGCGGTAAAGATCTCATTCCAATGCAATTCATCTCTTCAACGACATCAAAACGCGTGCTTTTGTAGCCAGGTAAATCATATCTTTGATAAAATGGCAGGTTCGCAATATTGCACTAAACTAAGGTACTCATACCGATATGATAGTAAGTAGGAATCCATTCGAACAGTTGCCAAGTCTCGCTGTCAATCCGGAAGACTTTGATGTTCTGTATTCAGCAGAATCATTCAGAACCCGTCTTTTAGATGCTATCAGCAAAGCAACGTCGCGAATTTACCTAGTCGCTCTATATCTGGAAGATGATGAAGCTGGACGTGAAATTCTCACTGCGCTTTATGAAGCGAAACAGCGCAATCCTGGGTTGGACATCAATATCTGTGTCGACTGGCATCGAGCGCAGCGTGGCCTGATTGGTGCGGAGACATCTGAGGGTAATTCAGCGCTTTACAAAGCATATGCCAGCAAATACCAACACCCAATCCCTGTCTATGGCATACCAGTGCGTGGCAGAGAAGTTTTTGGGGTACTGCATTTAAAAGGCTTCATTGTCGATGATACTGTTATCTACAGTGGGGCGAGCTTAAATAACGTTTATCTCCATTATCATGAACGTTATCGATTTGATCGTTACCATGTGATTCGACATGAATCTTTAGCGAATTCAATGGTGCAATTCATTCAGGAAGAAATGATTGCTCACCCTGCCGTTAATGATCTTGCAGGAAAAGATAAGCCAGAAACCAAAGAAATTAAGTCGGCGATTCGCCAACTGAGGGCTTCTCTTGCTCAAGCCAATTATAAGTTTGAAGACCAAGCTGCAACAGAAGAAAGCGTAAAAGTCACTCCGTTAGTTGGGCTAGGCAAACGCCGTAATCTACTCAATCAACAGATTGTAAAGTTATTGGCAGCAGCCCAAGACGAAATTTTCATTTGTACGCCTTACTTTAACTTCCCTAAAGCACTTCATCGTGAAGTGAAACGAGCCATGAAGCGTGGTGTGAAAGTAACTATTGTTGTGGGTGATAAAACCGCCAACGACTTTTACATTGCACCTGAGGAAGACTTTAAAACCATTGGCGGACTTCCATATCTTTACGAAGTGAATTTACGTCGCTTTGCGAAAACCAATGAAGCGAATATCGCCGCACGTAAATTGTCAATTCACCTATGGAAGCATGACAATAACAGCTTCCACCTTAAGGGTATTTGGGTTGATAAACGCTATATGCTACTTACTGGGAATAACTTAAATCCACGTGCTTGGTCACTCGACCTAGAAAATGGACTACTCATACAAGACAATTATGCGAAGCTCACTGAGAAGTTTGAAGACGAAGTTTCGCGTATTCTTGAGCATACTCACCTTATCTGTACTTATAAGCAATTAGAGAAAGTAGAAGACTATCCTATAGGGGTACAGCGACTGGTCAGAAAAATTACCCGCCTAAAGGCAGATGGTGTTTTAAAGCGTATTCTTTAGACATCATTTCTCGCTCTAAAGTACGTCGAGATTTTTATACTAAGCCAACCGCTTTAGCAGTTGGCTTTTTCATATAATCCATTTGGAATACTTAACTATTTTCTAGTACCGCTAGTGAGCACATAACCACTTAGATCTAGAGCGACTCTCTTAATGGGTTTGAGCTTTGACGTTTGTGAGTTATTCCGCATAGCTTACAGCCTCGAGCTAAGCTCCCCCTCTCTGTTCTGGCGCTTCTTACCCCTTGGCGATATATTTTTTCTGAGACTCATCAAATGTTCAGCGTCGAAAATCATCACCTCGCTAATGAAGAGCTCCTTCAATCTTTCACCTTCCAATTCTTTTCAAGTCGTTTGATTTTTGAGCCAGGAGAGATTGGGGGTATATATGACACTTTTCTGGATTATGCGCACAGTTCGTTTTTTCTTTCTCATCAAGATTCAAGCCGTTGAACGCCTTTGAATACCATAGATTACTTAGGTTTGTTTGTAGGTCATATTGTCTTTCCACAGCATCAACGGCCTATATTAATTAAAGCCTAGTGTGTAATCACGCAGAGTTCGCTTAGTAGGGATTATGGGGAGTAGTCTAATTAGGTGTAAACACACTTCAGGGAAACGCCGCAGTAGAAACGAAAAAAGCCTCAGTCTTTCGACTGAGGCTTAATATAAGTGGCGGAGTGGACGGGACTCGAACCCGCGACCCCCGGCGT
>NZ_JAWOWM010000035.1:0-7325 GCF_033340475.1 Vibrio sp. 1078-1 | reverse complement strand
GAGTGATTCGCAACGCTTGGCAGTTTCGCTTCGCTCAAGTATAGCCAAGCGCCGCTCACACCTTAATGCGGCGTTATGCCTAAAGAGGAAGTATGGAATCTGTTTACAATGTTATTCAGGAAAACCCTGACTATTTTGCTTGGGTGTTCGGTGTGGTGAACGTGCTTTGGGGTCTGTTTGTTTATTTTAACAAGCAGAGCCATGACAAAGCGTTAGAGAACTTGAAGCATGGATTGTCGCTGGAAGCAGAGAGAAGGAAAAAAGTATTCGAACTTAAAGCCACTCAGTACGAAGCATACGTGTCTAATCTAGATGCCTTTGGTAAAAAGTATCAAGTAGATCTTCCTGCAAAGATGCAACCAATTATCGACCAGTACTTCAATGACTATTTAGCAGCTGCACAAGTTGGCGACAAAGAAAAAGAGCGTGAAGTTGTGTGTTGGTTTGGGTCAAAAATTTCCGAGGTAATGCGCGATGGCATGGAAGACTTAATGAAACTACAGGCAGAGTCTAACAAATTAAAACTCACTGCGACCGACCAGATGATTGAAACATTCGCTCGTTTGGAGGCCTTAACTAAGGCATCTTTTGATAAGTCCAATGAGTTCATGAATAGACTTCTAGAAATAGTTTTGTCTCAAAATAATGAGTTATCTGCAAAATTTCAAAGTGAGTTGGCCGCTCTTGGAGTAGAAACGCAAGCAACGGCTAAAGAGCTGATGGAGTTGATGAGGCAGGAGTTGCAAATAATTTAGGCATAACAAACAATTTAAGAGTGATTCAGCACGCTTGGCATTTTTGGTTTGGGTTGAGTTCAGTGTCTACGGTGGTCAAATTGAGTGTCGTGGTCTCGTGCTTCACACCTTAATTGGGCGTTAGGTGAATTAATGGAATATCACTACACAAATAATGATAGATGGATGCAGCTAAACGACTTAAAAGGACGTTTGACGCTTTTAATTGCTCATCTTCAACTAAACCATAACGATGCCAAGATAATTTCAATATACGAGCGTGCTTTGTTTGACGTAGATGAGCTGATTTGCAATGGTTTTAACCAAAATCAATTGTCGAATGTTAGTGATTCAATCCCAGATCTTTTTAATCGGCACAAAGATTGGGTACCTCCCTTAGAAGTTGGCTCTGATGGTAAGTTGTCTGAGCCGCAATGGTTTTTAGCGCTAGAGAACTATCTTCAACCTGTTCTAAAAAGTGCAAGGAAACTAAAGGAGTTGGGTGCGCGATAATTCACCTAACAAATTGTTCAAGAGGGATTCGCAACGCGTGGCATTTTTACTATGCGTTGGTTTTAGTGTTTAAGGTGGCATGCGGCGGCATCGGTATTGCGTTGCTCACCCCTTAACAAGGCGTTAACTTACATGGAGGTACATCAAAATTGAAAACTAAATTAGGTAGCTGTATTACAGTTATTTTTGATCTGGAATTTTATGTTCCTGAAAAGTCGCGAAAGGAAGTAGGTTTTTGTTATAACCCATGGGATAAAGCATCCCGAATTCTAGGTGGTGGTTTTTTAAGTATAAACGGCTTTACTGTCGACAAAACCCACGATGATGCTATTCCAAAAAAAATTAAAAGCTATTGGCTGTGGGAGCACGAAAATAATGAGCGTGTGCTCCTTGAGCGAATGCTTGATGTTTTAGTTAAAGCGTCAGAAAAGGTCAGCAAAGCACACAATGGTACGAGGTCAGCTGTTTTGTGCGGTATCGGTATTTCATCTTCAGACGTGCCGATCTTGTTCGAGTTATTCAAAAGGTACAAGTTACTATCAAATCAGCAAGCCTTTGAATTACAGAATAAATTTCGAGTAATGGATTTGTCTCAGATAGCAACTCCTTTGTTTAACCTAAATACAGGCTATATGTATCCTGCACCTAAAAACGGGTTAATGAATAAGTTTGTAAAAGGACTAAAATTTGAGTCTGGTTGTGGGGTTTGGGATATGTATGAAGACAATAATTACTCCCTCATTGAGAGCAGAGTAAAAAGTGAAATCTCGGCAACGTACTTGTGTTACAAGAGTATTATCGAAGAATCTCGCAGGCTTAAGTCAAAAGAGGTCGAACTAAAAAAGCTGACGAAACTGTTTGAGAATGTAAGTTAACAAACAATTTAAGAGTGATTCCCCACGCTTGGCATTTTTGGTTTTGGTCAAGTTTAGTGTTTACGGTGTTCAATTTTAGTGTCGTGGTCGCGTGGCTCACACCTTAATTGGGCGTTATAACTCAGGAGGTCATATGAAATATTTTTTTCACCCTAAAGATGAAGAAACCTTCAAGATTCAGGCTGTTGGTAATTTTGTCAGAACGTTAGTCTTTGATCCTGAGAATGAAAAAGTACTATTAACATTTCATAGAAAAGTCTCGAAGGTTTGGGAACAAACACGGAAAAACAATATCGAAACCGATCATCGAATCAAAGAACTAACAAACGAGAACCTGCATGTTTATTCTTGGGTTGTTAGTAATAAAACAGAATTATTGCTTCCAAATTTTTTCGAACCCACTGAGTAAATGAGTTATAACAAACTGTTCAAGAGGGATTCGCAACGCGTGGCATTTTTACTATGCGTTGGTTTTGGTGTTTAAGGTGGTATGCGGCGGCTTTTGTATTGCGTTGCTCACCCCTTAACAGGGCGTTATGCCTATATGGTTTCGAGGAAATATGAAAGAAAAAGAATCACTATTAGTTATATTTTCAGGCTTACTATTTGCTGCTTGTTTTATCTCTTTTGGAACAATTATTGGGCAAGTTAGCTTTGATCCCGATAGTACGACTAATGTAACTGATTGGATAGGTGCTATTGGGGCTATGATTGGTGGGTTGAGTACACTGGCTCTATTTGTGGTAGGTTTGTTAGTAGTAAAGAATTTTCGTTCTCAAAATAAAATATCAGCCCTGCAGGAGATTAAAAGGGACTCGCTTCTTCTGTCTAAATATGTGTCACAGTGGGCGTTTGAAGCTGCGATAGTATGCAATAAGCCAAGTAGCGACGAAAAAGTACTCGAATTGCAAAGTAAAGTTGATTCATACATGCGTAATGTCTTGGACTCCAGTGCTAAGTTAGATGCCATACAAATTACGCGTGATTTCTGGGTATTAGACGATGCTATTAAGTTGGAACGCAAGCTCGCAGAAATGTATCGCTATATGAATTATCCTTTTCATTATGAACCTATGAAAAAGGATAGTAATGGTAATCTTAAAGCTTTTGACTTAGATGAGTCTATCTTGGAAAGAAATGAGAAGTTTCTTGCTGATAAAGAGTCCTTAATCCTTGAGACTCATAAGCTAGTAGAAAAACTAGACAGATTAGATCAGGCGATAAAAATATAGGCATAACAAACAATTTAAGAGTGATTCCCCACGCTTGGCATTTTTGGTTTGAGTCAAGTTCAGTGTTTACGGCGTTCAGTTTTAGTGTCGTGGTCGCGTGGCTCACACCTTAATTGGGCGTTAGTCGCCAGAAAAAGCTAGCAATCAAAATCATGTTTCTGAGCTTAAAATTTGGCAGCTGTTTGCTTGGTACGCCGATTAATCGTAGCTCATTAGAGCTTAGTTCTAGCTGTTTTAAGTCCACAGTTTTGTACCTGTCCTACCGGTTGTTTTGTTCTTTGGTGTTTACAGAGTAGGGCAATCGAGAGTCTATTTTTGGTTGCAACTCCGCTCGGTGAGTTTGTCGGTACAAAAGCCGATTTACTCGCTGAAATGACGTTTTCTCTGGTGTGGTAAATTCCACGTGGTTTCAGTGACTTCGTTGAAAGTCCGCACTGTGAGATTAGCTTTCCAAAAGCGCCTTTTGGTGTTGTCAGTTCGTTTTCTGCGGCGTTGTTTGTTCCAAGTGGTTTCATTGAGTAGCCACTTTGAGACTACGCCTGACTCAAATGCATCAGAGCACATAAAATTTGTTGTTCGCAAAGTTTAGTTCGGCTTAAAATTGTCGCTCGGTGCCTCGCGACTAACAAACTGTTTAAGAGTGATTCGCAACGCGTGGCATTTTTACTATGCGTTGGTTTTAGTGATTAAGGTGGTATGCGGGAGCTTCGGTATTGCGTTGCTCACACCTTAACAGGGCGTTAGTTGCCAACGAGGCAAAGCGTACTTAAAGCAGAATGTTTAGGGCTAATGTCCGTGTGTTTTCGGCTCGGTTTCGTATTTCAAATTTTAGCTTTAGGAGTTTGTGAGAATCGAGCTTCGGTTGTTTTTTCGGTTTGGGCTTATTGTTTCAGAACCCGATTTATTCGCTGAAAGTTTGCTCGGCTACACTGTCTTTTCAAAAGGTTTTCTTGGTGTTGTCAGTTCGCTTTTCTACGGCGTTGTATGTTCCAAGTGGTTTCAGCAACAAGCGCTTTGAAACTGCGCCTGATTTAAGTTTTTCAAAACACGTAAACCTCGTGTTGGCAAAGCGGCAATTAACTTCAAATCAAAGCGTTAGGCTTGCCAACTAACAAAGCATTCAAGAGGGATTCACAACGCTCGGCAGTTTTGGTTTGAATTGGCTTTAGTGTTTACGGCACAATGGTTTAGTTTGGGTGGAATGCGTTGTTCACCCCTTAATGCGGCGTTATGTTGAAACTAGATATTGGTGATCATTTGAAGAAGTACTCTTTAATTCTTTGGCTTGTTTTATTAGCCATTCTAATCGCACCTATTGCTATTTATTCGTTTCAGTTTGGTATTGGTGTATGGAGTCAGCACGAAGACTGGGCAAGTATGGGAAGCGCTCTAGGTGGCATCTATTCTCCTTTGATAGCGCTTCTAGCATTTGCGGTTATATTTGCTCAAGCAAGGGTTCAATTACTATCGGAACAGCATTCGAGGGATATGGTCTTTATTCAAGACTCTAAGCAAGATTTTAATTTCTACATAGAGCGTCTAGATATCGTGCTTAATCAGAAAATAGATGGTGAGGTTACCGTAAATCATTTTTTGATTAATATGCTAGAGTCCGTTCCCGATGAGGACTTACTAAACATAGAAGTTATTGACCTTTGCAAACGGTTTGACTCTCAATATAAAAAAGTATGGGGGCTTTGGTGTGGTATTACACCGCTTTTAAAAGGCTTAGAGTCTCAAAAGTACTTCCCGTATCAACACAACTTTATTGGCTTAAAACTGAGAGCGGTAAGCATGCTGTCACAGCAAACTTGTAGCTGTTTAGACAAGTTAGATTACGTGCTTTCTAAAGGTAGAAGCAGTAAGCCGTGTTTTTGGGAACAATCAACATAACAAACTGTTTAAGAGGGATTCGCAACGCGTGGCATTTTCACTATGCGTTGGTTTTAGTGAATAAGATGGTATGCGGCGACTTCGGTATTGCGTTGCTCACCCCTTAACAGGGCGTTAAACGTTTTCTTAGCTTCAACATGAGCAGAAATTTAAAGGATCATAAATGAGTCAGAGCGTTATTTTAGATAACTGGTCATTACAAAATATTGGTGGGTTACTGACAGGTGGTATTGATGAAAGTAAATCACACTACATTGCAATCGACAAAGAGAACGATCGTTACTCTTATGAAGATAGCTTGAGTGCCATTATCAATACAGAAGCACTGTTTGATTTACTCACTGATATTATTTTACGTGATCAGATTTTAGTCGAAGAGAACTTTATTAGTGCTTGGAACTGTGAAGGAAACCCATTTCAAGAGGCGGTCTCTAAGGGGGTTATACGACCCTACCCATTTTTAGTCGACTATAAGAGGCTACAAGGACCGCGTGACGAGTTTATTGAACGCCTTAGTTTGACATCAGATTTAAAGAAAGATCATGAAGAAAACCGAGTAGGTTTTATTCAGAATAGATATGCTCCGCACGGGTACTTATCACAAACTCTATGGGGCGGTGCAGGCATGTTAGCTAGAGGTTTTGTTTACGAAAAAGGATATACGCCTCACCCAGTTAGAAAGCGCTTTTTTACTGATGCTGGAATAATGGTTTCTAACGAAGATTCAGTACTGAGACTAAACAACCTAGTTTCAGAGAAAAGAGCTTCTATAGCTGCGCTACATAACGCAGGTAGTGAACTATATGCACTAAATGTAAATATGCTTCCTTTACCGATACGAGTTATACAAGAGTCAAATTCTGCAAGCGATATGATTAAGGTAGCTCTTCAGTTAAGAGAAGAGTACCAAGAACTAAGAGATTGGTTAAACTGCTACCAGCAAGCATTAAGCGATGGTAGCTATAAAGATATGAATAAATTTTCCAAAATTCTTCAATCTATCTCTTTATACGTCGATTCGACTATAGGTTCTGTAGACTCAAATGCTCCTACGTTCACAGCAGGCATTGGTGTGCTTAAGGTTGCTATAAAAGGGCAGCCTTTAAACTCGCTCGTAAATCAGTTTGGTGTTCGCTCTATGGTAAATAAACTAATTCTTAGTCGTAGTGGTACATCAGATTTGAAGAAATATTTAGGTTTCTTTGACCATAAAAATACTGTTGTTGGTATGAAGGTTGTTGAACACTTCTCACAAAAAAACGTTTAACAAACTGTTTAAGAGTGATTCGCAACGCGTGGCATTTTTGTTGTGCGTTGGTTTTAGTGTTTAAGGTGGTATGCGGGAGCTTCGGTATTGCGTTGCTCACACCTTAACAGGGCGTTAGGTTTATTGTCGATATCAGGAGGTCAATTTGATCATTCGTTTAATGACGGAAAAAGATTTACCAAGTGCAGCTCTAGTTCATAAGTCTGCGTTTGTTAGGCAAAACTACTCAAATGAATGGTTAGAATGTAATTTGAATGCCTTCCCACGTTACTTGATCTATGTAGCTGATATTGATAATGAAATTGTCGGTTATATTATTTGGGTACAGAAAAGTGGTTTTCGTCCTGAAGCCGTTTTGGAATTAGAGCAACTAGCCGTCATGCCGAATTATCAGGGAAATGGTATTGGTCGAAAGCTGATCGTCGAATCATTGCCTCAGGTAAAAAATCAGCTTGTTCTTAAACAATCTATTTTGAAGCATGTGTTGGTTACTACAAGAGCTGATAATTATGCTCAAGAATTATATAAAACCACTTTAGGCGCTGAAGTCGAGACGACAATTTCCAGTTTATATTCGGCCGATGAAGTGTTGATGATTGCCCGGAACATAGGCAAACAAACCTAACAAACGCTTTAAGACGGATTCGCAACGCGTGGCATTTTTATCATGCGTTGATTGTAGTGATTAAGGTGGTATGCGGGAGCACCGTATTGCGTTGCTCACCACTTAAGCGGGCGTTATGTGCTTATGAGGAAAATTGACATGGAAGTGATAGAGGCCAACCCTGATTTGGCCCCAATATTAGCGAGT
>NZ_JAWOWM010000034.1:0-7419 GCF_033340475.1 Vibrio sp. 1078-1 | reverse complement strand
CGAGGACTACAAAAGCTACGAACATAACAAACTGTTTAAGAGTGATTCGCAACGCGTGGCATTTTTACTATGCGTTGATTTTAGTGTTTAAGGTGGTATGCGGAAGCATCAGTATTGCGTTGCTCACACCTTAACAGGGCGTTATACAAACGGAGGTAACTGTGAGTTTAGAAGAACTTAATCTTGAAAATCTTCCCCTTCAAAATGAACTGGTTAAATCTGCTTGTTCTGCGTTTATTTGCGAAGACAATGTGGTTGCCGCTGTGCTATTAGGCTCATTGGCTTCAGGTAAGGGTGACCGAGTATCTGACGCTGACATTTTGATTCTTACTCAAAATGAATTCCATAAATCCACACAAGAGTGTTTCTCAGCTTTTGAGCGTGGCAAAGAAATTTTCTATCGTAATCAAGGCTTCCATAACGAGAATGCTTACTTTACAAAGTACATCTTTACGGATTTAACCAGCACAGAGATTCATTGCCTAGATCTAAGCGAACCTTTTGATATATCAAGACCTTTCAAAGTGCTATTTGATAAATCGGGTGCTGTGGAGTCTCGATTAACCGATGCTCCAGCACCAAAGCATGAAGACTTTCCTGCATATACAAATGGTGACCAAGGCTTAATCTGGGAGCTTTTAGAGTGTATAAAGTGGTTAAGCCGAGGTAAAAATGAACTAGCCAAATCTTACCTTAAGAAGTTGGCGGCTAAGCTGTAAAAGTTTGTATAACAAAGCGTTTAAGACGGATTCACAACGCTTGGCAGTTTTGGTCTAATTCAGCTTAAGTGTTTACGGTGCAATGGTTTAGGTGAGGTGGTCGCGTTGTTCACCCCTTAACGCGGCGTTATGTTTTAGGTGAATTATGTGGTCAAAAATTCAAATGTGGGCTTTGAGAAAAGCATTTGGGAAGATCGGTCCAACACGGATTCCCATGTCAGGTCCAGAATGTGAGAAAAATAATTTCTATTCAACTCGAATCAAGCTCGACGGAGTTTCAGCTCTTGTTCGCGACTTGGATATGAATACGGTAAAGGTATTAAAATATAACCCGGAAACTGATCAGTGTGATATAGAACTAGACATTGACATTAATAATATTGATGTAAATACTGTTGAAATTACTCACTACTTGCATAATTACTATACAACTTATACTGGTATTAACTCATTCATACTCCATTGCCTTACAAGAAAAGACTACGTAAAAGTTAAATTAAAGCGAATTTTGAATAAAGTTTCGCAATTTTTATTCAATAAAAAAGAGTTACAGCTAAAGCCCAGATATGACCTGTTGGATTATTTGATTGAAAACTATGGTATAAGTCGCAAGGAATTTAGTTTGTCATCACTGGTTTCTGATATGTATTCTTTGCGCTTTTTTGGGCATCCTGACAGAGAAAATTATCAAAATAAGTTACGGATGTATATTGATTCATTCGTAGAATCAGGTGAAATCAGTAAGGTAAAAGGCGGGGGATATAAAGTAAATGGAAAAGCTATTGTAACACTTGAAAAATATCAAACGGAAGAACGGCGCCATAAAGATAGTGTGAAATTGCAGTATAGCATGGTAATTTTAACGTTGTTATTAGCTATTCTGGCATCTATTCAAGCTGGATTAATTAAACTAAAGCCATTTTTAGATTTGTCGCAATAAAACATAACAAACAATTTAAGAGTGATTCAGCACGCTTGGCATTTTCGGTTTGGGTTAAGTTTAGTGGTTAAGGTGTTCAAATTGAGTGTTGTGGATGCGTGCTTCACACCTTAATTGGGCGTTAGTTGCCAACGAGGAAAACGCAGCTTAAACAGAATGTTTAGAGTTAAAGTCAGTGTGTTTTTGGTGGGGTTTTGTACTTCAATTTTGAATCGTTCGGGTTTGTGAAAATCGTTCTCAGGTTTCTTTTGTGGTTGAATTTTCTGTTTCAGAAACCGATTTATTTGTTGAAAGTCTGCTCGGTGACAGTGTCTGTCTAAAAGAGCTTTTTGGTGTTGTTAGTCCGTTTTCTACGGCGTTGCGTGTTCCAAGCGGTTTCAGTGACAGGCGCTTTGAAACTGCGTCTGATTTGATTTTTCCAACATACGTAAAGCAAGTGTTGGCAAAGCGGTAATTAACTTCAAATCAAAGCTTTAGGCTTGGCAACTAACAAAGCATTCAAGAGGGATTCACAACGCTTGGCAGTTTTGGTTTGAATTGGCTTTAGTGTTTACGGCACAATGGTTTAGGTTAGGTGGTGGCGTTGTTCACCCCTTAATGCGGCGTTAGTTTTCAGGAGAATTTATGAAACCCTCAAAGCCGATAGGCAGCTACATTTCGGGTTTGAAAAAGGCGTTAAAGCATTATGGTGCAACGCAGCGAGATCAATACTCATGGATTGCCAAAACGAACGATCATTATGTGTTTACTGCTGAGCGTGATCACATAGATAAAGAAAACAATGTGTATTCACATAGTGAAGGTACTTTTTTAAAGAGAGTCCCCCCGTTATCTGTAGATTTTGGTGATGCATCGTTGACAGTTAGTCATGGTAAGGAGTTATTCGAGGCAATTAAAACGACATATGAAAATAATTGTTACTGTCACCTTTTAATCGTGAAAGGTACTAAATATGGTACAGATAAAGGTGGTGTAAAAGCAGTTATGGATGCTGATCTTTGGCAGGTAACATCGTTTATGGGTTCGGTTGAGAGTGGTTTTGAATTTAAGTTAGAGCGCACAAAAGAAAACTAACAATCTGTTTAAGAGTGATTCGCAACGCGTGGCATTTTTACTATGCGGTAGTTTAAGTGATTAAGGTGGTTTGCGGTGGCTTCGGCATTGCGTTGCTCACACCTTAACAGGGCGTTAAAAGTAAAATTATAGGTTCTTCGAATAATGTCAGATAAATTAGAACAGTGCTTACTAGATTATTATGACTATCATCATTCCATACTGCTACCTACGCTCTATGAAATTGATGAAAAAGTGTCTAGTAATACCCTGAAGTTACACCAAGCAATTGGCTTTAATATGGTGATTGCTCATGCTCTTGATTACATGCTCGCAATACAAAAAGAGCGTACAGATGAGCAAGTGAGTCGAAAATCGATTATGCAAAAGCTTGATATTGGCTATCACATTGAAGGTGGCAGGTTTACCAATAACAAGTTTCAGCTAATTGATGCAGTAAACAACTCCATGAAACATATCACTCTTGCTCCAAATCGATACAAAAAACTTATAGATGAATATGGTCATATGAGTTTTCGACTCTTGGTTGAAGATGCTGGTGTGGTTTATATGAAAACTGAACGTTATCAGTTTGATTATGGTCGTATTGTACTACGAAGTATTTCAAAAATTCTTGGATTCTCATACGACGAACCAGACATTATTTTGAGTACGATTGATGGCGAAGATGGCTATATCGATGCTTATGATCCTTACTTGGATTCTTCAGACCCTTCAACTGCAATTGATCGAATGATTGAGTATTGTAACCCAACTTGCTTTGACTGTGATGAAGGTGAAAGTGAATGTACGTGTGAAGAGTTTAGGTATGGTGATGTTTCGGGGGAATTCAGTCCAGATATTGATCATGAATTTGACGTAGAATCAACGATGGCTGAAATAGGGTCAAGCTGGAAATAGTCACACTCTAGGTCTAGTGTGTTTTACTTTTAACAAACTGTTTAAGAGTGATTCGCAACGCGTGGCATTTTTACTATGCGTTGCGTTTAGTGATTAAGGTGGTTTGCGGTAGTTTCGGTATTGCGTTGCTCACACCTTAACAGGGCGTTATATGCCCGTAATCAGAAAGTCGATAGCAGAGATGATTTCATCTCGAAAAGTGCTTAGATCGTTTACAGGCTCTCGTAGAATTTTGGTCGGTACACTTGCCATTTGGTGCGTAAGAATTACGAAGTCACCTTCATCAATATGTATTACTGGACATAAGTGACTTGGTGCTTTTTTCTCTAACAACTCAGTAGGCGTCAACGGAATCACTAACCGAGTATTCAATGTATCAAGCAATTCACTTTGAACGTCAACAAAGTATGGGTATGCAGTTGCCGTGTTTTTATCGTTGTTTTTGTATAGAGAAAATTGTGACATTAGAATACTCGGTAAGAATCTGAAAATAGCCCGTGGTTTTCAGTAAGCTCATTACAAGCACTAATAGCCTCAGCATTTTGCTCTAACCATTCAGCTTTTAGGCGTTGACTCACTTCTTTTTCAAGTGCCTTTTCCATTGTCGCGGAAAGGTTTATATTTAAGCGCTTAGCTTCAGCGAGTAACTCACTGTTTAAGCTTAAGTTTGTAGCCTTTTTGGGTGCTTGTATACTATATGTGTTTCTCATAAAGCAATCCTGTGCGTATTGTTAATGCGCATTTAGTATAGGTTATGAAAAGGCATATAACAAACAGTTCAAGAGGGATTCAGCACGCGTGGCATTTTTGGTATGCGTTGGTTTTTGTGTTGAAGTGCCATGCAGTAACATCGGTATTGCGTGCTTCACCCCTTAACTGGGCGTTATGGCTCACAAGGTCCGCAATCTCAGAAATGAAGGTTGTTCACATCAAATTACGGTATCATGCACAATTGACTAAACTGTAGTTACTTATGCTTATACCAACTAATACACCTTCTTCCTCAAATGTATCTTGCTCAAACTGCAAAGCTTGCTGCTGCCGTCTTGAAGTTATGATTATCTCGGATACTGGCGTGCCTGAAGAGTTCATCGCACGTGATCAGTATGGTGGTGAAACAATGATGCGATTAAATGATGGTTGGTGTGCGGCTTTAGATAGAGACACTCTAATGTGCACCATTTATGAAAATCGTCCTTGGATATGCCGCGAATTCGAAATGGGTTCTAATGAGTGCTTAGATGAACGTGTTAAGTTCATCTAAAACAGTCGGTTAATCTTATAGGTCATTCGTGAGTTGTAAGCCATAACAAAGCGTTTAAGAGGGATTCTCAACGCTTGGCATTTTCAGTTTGATTCAGCTTTATTGTTTACGGCACAATGATTTAGGCTAGGTGGTGGCGTTGTTCACCCCTTAACGCGGCGTTATGCTCTTTCTCAAACTTATAAGAATGAGCACTTTACGTATTTAACAAATACCTCTTTGTATCTGTCCTAGCATCTTTATCAGAAATGAGGTTTCTATCCCTTATTTGACTCTAAGTTCTTTGAAAACCATCGCTGCCCCCAAAAAATTGCCTTCTGTCTTATTTAACTTTTCAGTGGTTTGATAGAGTTATGATTCGATGTGTAAGGAGGGGGTTAGATGGGAACTATCATAGGATTGGTCATTTTAGCTGCGATAGATTGGTATCTTGTTCGTAAAACAGGACTTCATATACATCAACTAATTTCCAAAAAGTATGCCGAACATTCACGTGGCAAAGAACATCGTAAATAAGATCTCTTTAGGCATAATCTAACGGTATGCAGCGTTGGAATTTTACGGTGTCCACTGATAGAACAAGCATAACAAAGCATTTAAGAGTGATTCGCAACGCTTGGCGGTTTCGCTTCGCTCAAGTATAGCCAAGCTTCGCTCACACCTTAATGCGGCGTTATGTGCTTTGGTGTTGATCACGTATAGATGTGCATGCAAGTCATTTTAAATTAGTAAAAGGAATTACTATGTCCAAAAAGGAATCGGATAAAAGTACAGCACTTAAGTTGGGTTTGTTCATGGCTGGCTCGGTATTTGGTGCAGTCTTGTGTATCTTTTTAGCATTTCCAGCATCTTGATTGTTAGGGATACTAAGTGTTGTCGGTTGGGTACCCACGGTTAGGCTCAAGCTACATGTAGGGATAGAATGTCAGTTGCCATCGTATACATCATTGCCACACTTCTTATCGTTAAAGTGCTTTTAAAGAAGAAAGTCTCCAAAAGTGTACTTTTTTATTTCGCACTTGAACTCTATTTTGGTGCAGTTGCGGTTGCTTCTTATATCGATTAGCTGTTCTGTGAGCAAAGGTGTTCAGTTTAAGCACGCACATAACAAACTGTTCAAGAGGGATTCGCAACGCGTGGCATTTTTACTATGCGTTGGTTTTAGTGTTTAAGGTGGTATGCGGCGGCTTTTGTATTGCGCTGCTCACCCCTTAACAGGGCGTTATGGCGCAAGGCAAAATTCAGCTGAGGGAACTAGATGAGTGATAAAGTTAAAGTAGCCTTGCAGTGGCTCAAAGAGATCTTGGATGCAGAGGTTGTGGAGTATCAAATAGTAGGTGGATTAGCGGCAACTATTCATGGTGGAAGTCGGGAAATCGCAGATATAGATCTTTATATTCGAAACTCAGACGCAGAAAAAGTTCTATCGCATGTAGCAAAATACATATCTAAACCGTTAACTCATTATGCCGAATATGGTTGGGATCTCGAGTATTTCCAATTGGTTTACCAAAATCAAAAAATTGAAATCGGTTTGTCTGAACATACTAAGATACAATCATGTCAAGATGGCTCTTGGCACCAGCTTGAAATTTACTTCTCAGAATCAGTTATTAAAGATTATCAAGGTATCAAGTTGCCGGTTATCCCAGTTCATCGTTTAGTCGAGTACAAGCGGATATTGGGTAGGGAAGTAGACCAAATTGACATACAAGAGCTAACGTTGAGTGGAGCGCCATAACAAACAATTTAAGAGTGATTCAGCACGCGTGGCATTTTTACTATGCGTTAGTTTTAGTGATTAAGGCGGTATGCGGTAGCATCGGTATTGCGTGCTTCACACCTTAATTGGGCGTTATGTGCTTGGAGGAAAAATGCAATATATCGAAGTCAAAAGTAGCCAGATTCCGCTAGATTTGCTGCTTGAAGCCGATCCTTCTGAAGCAAGTATTTCTTCATATTTATCCGATTCATGGTGCTTCGCCGCACTAGATAATGGGCGTGTTTTAGCAGCTTGCATAGTTAAGCCACAAACCGATAGCCTTGCTGAGATATTCAATGTCTCTGTATATCCAAAGTTACAAGGTCAAGGTGTTGGTTCTGAATTGCTTAAGTCGGTTCTGTCTCAGTTATCAAGTAAGGGAATCTCACGTGTTGAACTGGGTACAGGCACCTTTGGCTATCAACTGACTTATTATCAGCGTCTTGGCTTTAGGGTTGACTCAATCGTCAAAGATTACTTTTTGCTGAATTATCCAGAGCCAATCTATGAAAATGGTATTCAACACAAAGACATGCTGAGATTGTACGCACAACTTTAGTACGCACATAACAAAGCGTTTAAGAGGGATTCACAACGCATGGCAGTTTTGGTTCAAAGTTTAGCTTTTGTGTTTATGGCACAATGGTTTAAGTTGGGTGGTATCGCGTTGTTCACCCCTTAACGCGGCGTTATACGTTTGAGGAAGTATGGAAGTTTTAGAACTGATCTTTGACCCTACGGTCATTATAAGTTTGTTATT
>NZ_JAWOWM010000033.1:0-7843 GCF_033340475.1 Vibrio sp. 1078-1 | reverse complement strand
CCCCCCCCATAACTCTTCGCCTCATGACCGAGCGCGACCTGCCGATGCTCCATGATTGGCTCAACCGGCCGCACATCGTTGAGTGGTGGGGTGGTGACGAAGAGCGACCGACTCTTGATGAAGTGCTGGAACACTACCTGCCCAGAGCGATGGCGGAAGAGTCCGTAACACCGTACATCGCAATGCTGGGCGAGGAACCGATCGGCTATGCTCAGTCGTACGTCGCGCTCGGAAGCGGTGATGGCTGGTGGGAAGATGAAACTGATCCAGGAGTGCGAGGAATAGACCAGTCTCTGGCTGACCCGACACAGTTGAACAAAGGCCTAGGAACAAGGCTTGTCCGCGCTCTCGTTGAACTACTGTTCTCGGACCCCACCGTGACGAAGATTCAGACCGACCCGACTCCGAACAACCATCGAGCCATACGCTGCTATGAGAAGGCAGGATTCGTGCGGGAGAAGATCATCACCACGCCTGACGGGCCGGCGGTTTACATGGTTCAAACACGACAAGCCTTCGAGAGAAAGCGCGGTGTTGCCTAACAACTCATTCAAGCCGACGCCGCTTCGCGGCGCGGCTTAATTCAGGTGTTAGCGGTAATTTAACCAGATAGGAGTACAGACATATGAAAATCGTAAAAAGGATATTATTAGTATTGTTAAGTTTATTTTTTACAATTGCGTATTCAAATGCTCAAACTGACAACTTAACTTTGAAAATTGAGAATGTTTTAAAGGCAAAAAATGCCAGAATAGGAGTAGCAATATTCAACAGCAATGAGAAGGATACTTTGAAGATTAATAACGACTTCCATTTCCCGATGCAAAGCGTTATGAAATTTCCGATTGCTTTAGCCGTTTTGTCTGAGATAGATAAAGGGAATCTTTCTTTTGAACAAAAAATAGAGATTACCCCTCAAGACCTTTTGCCTAAAATGTGGAGTCCGATTAAAGAGGAATTCCCTAATGGAACAACTTTGACGATTGAACAAATACTAAATTATACAGTATCAGAGAGCGACAATATTGGTTGTGATATTTTGCTAAAATTAATCGGAGGAACTGATTCTGTTCAAAAATTCTTGAATGCTAATCATTTCACTGATATTTCAATCAAAGCAAACGAAGAACAAATGCACAAGGATTGGAATACCCAATATCAAAATTGGGCAACCCCAACAGCGATGAACAAACTGTTAATAGATACTTATAATAATAAGAACCAATTACTTTCTAAAAAAAGTTATGATTTTATTTGGAAAATTATGAGAGAAACAACAACAGGAAGTAACCGATTAAAAGGACAATTACCAAAGAATACAATTGTTGCTCATAAAACAGGGACTTCCGGAATAAATAATGGAATTGCAGCAGCCACTAATGATGTTGGGGTAATTACTTTACCGAATGGACAATTAATTTTTATAAGCGTATTTGTTGCAGAGTCCAAAGAAACTTCGGAAATTAATGAAAAGATTATTTCAGACATTGCAAAAATAACGTGGGATTACTATTTGAATAAATAAAAAACTACCGCTAACACTGGCTCATAGGCAATGGCGGGTTGAAGTGCAATTTGCAAAGTCGGTAGCCCGCCCGAGCGTTTTCTCGGTTTGACAGGAAAGGCTCACGCAAACCGCCACTGCCCATAGCCCAAACCGTTAGGCCGCATGGACACAACGCAGGTCACATTGATACACAAAATTCTAGCTGCGGCAGATGAGCGAAATCTGCCGCTCTGGATCGGTGGGGGCTGGGCGATCGATGCACGGCTAGGGCGTGTAACACGCAAGCACGATGATATTGATCTGACGTTTCCCGGCGAGAGGCGCGGCGAGCTCGAGGCAATAGTTGAAATGCTCGGCGGGCGCGTCATGGAGGAGTTGGACTATGGATTCTTAGCGGAGATCGGGGATGAGTTACTTGACTGCGAACCTGCTTGGTGGGCAGACGAAGCGTATGAAATCGCGGAGGCTCCGCAGGGCTCGTGCCCAGAGGCGGCTGAGGGCGTCATCGCCGGGCGGCCAGTCCGTTGTAACAGCTGGGAGGCGATCATCTGGGATTACTTTTACTATGCCGATGAAGTACCACCAGTGGACTGGCCTACAAAGCACATAGAGTCCTACAGGCTCGCATGCACCTCACTCGGGGCGGAAAAGGTTGAGGTCTTGCGTGCCGCTTTCAGGTCGCGATATGCGGCCTAACAATTCGTCCAAGCCGACGCCGCTTCGCGGCGCGGCTTAACTCAGGTGTTACCGCAGCGAAATGGCCGGGCTGGTCAAGCGGTACGGTGACGACCTCAGCAAGTGCGACTTTATCGCGGCCATGAAGCTGGCCAGCAAGGGCCGGGAGCCGGACGAGATCGGCAAGGCCATGGCCGAGGCCAGCCCCGCCATCATGGAGCGCAAGACGGGCCATGAGGCCGATTACATCAAGCGTACGGTGCAGAAGGTGATGGAGCTGCCGCAGGTGCAGGAGGCCCGCGCCGAGCTGGCGAAGCAGGCCGAGAAACAGCAGTACCGAGGGCCGACATTAGGATAAAACACTTGCATTAGAGCTAATGCCTGTTATGGTGTTAGCTCTAATGCGGAGGAAATATGAAAGACCAACACGACAAGCGTACCGGCAACCTGCTGGCCACCCCCAACGCTATACGACAGGCCCGCTTTGCCGAGCAGCAGCGAGCCATGGGCCGCAAGGCCCGGAAGATATGGGCCACAGACGCAGAGGCCGAGGCGCTGCGGCTGTATCTGGAAGAACTCAGGGCGGCGCAGGGCGGGGGTAGTGACCCCGCCAGCGCCTAACCACCAACCGCCTACACAGGAGGCAAATCAATGGCTACCCATAAGCCTATCGACATTCTGGCGAGCTTCACAGAGCTACCGCCACCGATTGACTACGTACTGCCCAACATGGTGGCCGGCACCGTGGGGGCGCTGGTGTCCCCCGGTGGGGCCGGCAAGTCCATGCTGGCCCTGCAACTGGCCGCACAGATCGCAGGCGGCCCCGACCTGCTGGACGTGGGCGAGTTGCGCACCGGCCCGGTGATCTACCTGCCCGCCGAAGACCCGCCCACCGCCATACATCACCGCCTGCACGCATTGGGGGAACGCCTGACCGACGAGCAACGGCAAGCCGTGGCTGACGGTCTGCTAATCCAGCCGCTGATCGGCAGCCTACCCAACATCATGGCCCCGGAGTGGTTCGACGGCCTCAAGCGAGCCGCTGAGGGACGCCGCTTGATGGTGCTGGATACCTTGCGCCGGTTCCACATCGAGGAAGAGAACGCCAGCGGCCCCATGGCGCAAGTGATTGGCCGCATGGAGGCCATCGCCGCCGATACCGGGTGCTCTATCGTGTTCCTGCACCATGCCAGCAAGGGCGCGGCCATGATGGGCGCAGGCGACCAGCAGCAGGCCAGCCGGGGATCGTCCGTGCTGGTGGATAACATCCGCTGGCAATCGTACCTGTCCGGCATGACCACCGGTGAGGCCGAGGAATGGGGCGTAGACGACACGCAGCGGCCCTATTTCGTCCGCTTTGGAGTCAGCAAGGCCAACTATGGGGCACCGTTCAAAGACCGCTGGTTCAGGCGGCATGACGGCGGGGTACTCAAGCCCGCCGTGCTGGAAAAGCAGCACAAGAGCAAGGGGGTGCCTCGTGGCAAAGCCTAAGAACAAACACAGCCTCAGCCACGTCCGGCACGACCCGGCGCACTGTCTGGCCCCCGGCCTGTTCCGTGCCCTCAAGCGGGGCGAGCGCAAGCGCGGCAAGCTGGACGTGACGTATGACTACGGCGACGGCAAGCGGATCGAGTTCAGCGGCCCGGAGCCGCTGGGCGCTGATGATTTGCGCATCCTGCAGGGGCTGGTGGCCATGGCCGGGCCTAGTGGTCTGGTGCTAGAGCCAGAACCGGAGACCCCCGGCGGGCAGCAGCTCCGGCTGTTCCTGGAACCCAAATGGGAAGCCGTTACCGCTGACGCCATGGTGGTCAAGGGTAGCTATCGGGCGCTGGCTCGTGAAATAGGCTATGCCAATATCGAGGACTCAAAGCCCATCAGGGACTGCATTGAACGGCTTTGGAAGGTGTCCATCATCGCCCAGAATGGCCGCAAGCGGCAGGGCTTCCGGCTGCTTGCCGAGTACGCCAGCGACGAGGCAGACGGGCGCCTGTATGTGGCCCTGAACCCCTTGATCGCGCAGGCCGTCATGGGTGGCGGCCAGCATGTGCGCATCAGCATGGACGAGGTGCGGGCGCTGGACAGCGAAACCGCCCGCCTGCTGCACCAGCGGCTGTGTGGCTGGATCGACCCCGGCAAGACCGGCAAGGCGGCCATAGATACCCTGTGCGGCTACGTCTGGCCGTCAGAGGCCAGTGGGGCCGCCATGCGCAAGAGACGCCAGCGGGTGCGCGAGGCGCTGCCGGAGCTGATCGCGCTGGGCTGGACGGTGAACGAGTATGCGGCGGGTAAGTACGACATCGCACGGCCCAAGGCGGCAGGCTGACCCCTGCAATAACTGTCACGCCCCCCCCGTTAACTGTCACGCCCCCAAACCTGCAAACCCAGCAGGGGCGGGGGCTGGCGGGGTGCTGAAAAAATCCATCCATGATTATCTAAGAATAATCCACTAGGCGCGGTTAACAGCGCCCTAGTGGGGCGCTGTTTGCCCTTGCCCAAAATGCCCGGCCAGAGGCCGGATAACTGATCTATCCGCTGCGCTAGGCTACACACCGCCCCCACCGCTCCGCGGTAGGGAAAAGGCGGGCCAAGGCCCGCAAACCCAAACCCCATGCACAGACGCCACAGGAAGCCGCAGACGCCTTTAGCCGCTTTAGCGGCCTTTACCCCTGCCCGCAGGGCGGGGGCGCGTGTGAAGCCCCGCAGGGGCCATGCTGGCCACCTTGCGCTTGGCTATCTCCGCCTTGATGGTCGCGCCCGCCTCTCGCATCTCTTGCTGCAGGGCTTCGATCTCGGCAGGTGTCAGCCGGTAGAAGCTCACCCTTGCCCCTCTTGCGGCTCCGGCTGGCCATGCTCCTGTGGCTGCTATTCCTGCTTGGGTGGCAGTCCGAACAGCGCCCGGTCATGGTCGCGCTCTAGGTAGCTGTCCAGCCCATCGAGCAAGCGCTGTTCTGGCCACTCGCCGCTTTCGACTTTGCCGAGTATCCACGCGCCTACCAGCACCTTGCGCCGGGTGTCCTCCTTGCGCTTTTGCTGCTGCTCCCGTGCCCTGACCCGCTGGATCTTGGCGTTGATCCGTGCCCGTTGCTCTTCCAGCTTGGCGAGCCGTTCCGCTGCTTTTGCCATGTTGACATTCCCCTTGGTTATGTGCTTGCCATCATGCTATCATCGGAGCACAGACACCGCAAACCCCGACCGTCATTCTAACGGGAGGGCGCACTTACCGGTTTCTCTTCGAGAAACTGCCCTGCGGGCACCCCTTTGGGGCTGTGCGCTCTCCGAGGGCCATTGCATGGAGCTAAACCCCTATGGCCATCTATCACCTTACGGCCAAGACCGGCAGCCGGAACGGCGGCCAGTCGGCCAAGGCGAAAGCCGATTACATCCAGCGGGAGGGCCGTTACTCCCGCGACCGTGACGAGGTGCTGCACACTCAGTCCGGCCACCTGCCCGAGTGGGCCGAGCGCCCCGCCGACTACTGGGATGCTGCCGACCTGTATGAACGCGCCAATGGGCGGCTGTTCAAAGAGGTTGAGTTTGCCCTGCCGGTCGAACTGACCCTAGATCAGCAGCGGGAGCTGGTGGACGAATTCGCCCGGCATCTGACCGAGGGCGAGCGCCTGCCGTATACGCTGGCCATTCATGCCGGTAAAGGTGAGAACCCCCATTGCCACTTGATGATCTCTGAGCGGAAGAACGACGGTATCGAGCGCCCGGCTGACCAGTGGTTCAAGCGGTACAACGCCAAACAGCCAGAGCGGGGCGGGGCGCAGAAGTCCGAGAGCCTGAAGCCCAAGGCATGGCTTGAGCAGACCCGCGAGGCATGGGCCGACCATGCCAACCGGGCATTAGAGCGGGCTGGTCACGACGCCCGCATTGACCATAGAACACTTGAGGCGCAGGGCATCGAGCGCCTGCCGGGCATCCATCTTGGCCCCAACGTGGTGGAGATGGAGGGCCGGGGCATCCGCACCGAGCGGGCCGACACCGCCCTAGCCATCGACACGGCCAACGGCCAGATCATCGACTTACAAGAATACCGGGAGGTTATCGAGCATGAGCGCGATAGACAGAGTGAAGAAGTCCAGAGGCATCAACGAGTTAGCGGAGCAGATCGAACCGCTGGCCCAGAGCATGGCGACACTGGCCGACGAGGCCCGGCAGGTCATGAGCCAGACTCAGCAGGCCAGCGAGGCGCAGGCAGCGGAGTGGCTGAAAGCCCAACGCCAGACAGGGGCGGCATGGGTGGAGCTGGCCAAGGAGTTGCGGGAGGTAGCCGCCGAGGTGAGCAGCGCCGCGCAGAGCGCCCGGAGCGCCGCCCGTGGCTGGACATGGAAGTTGTGGGCCGGGGTCTTGATCGCTTCCGTGACGCCTATTCTGGCGCTGCTGATCGCATCATGGCTTTGGCTGGAGCCGCAAATCATCGAACAACAGGGGGGTATATGGCTGGTTTTCAAGCTCAAGTAAAGGGTGACCGCACCGCGCAAGCCATCGCCCGGCAGCTCAAGGCCATGGGCTGCGACCGGTACGACATCGGCATACGGGATGCCGCCAGCGGCAAGATGATGAACCGGGAATGGTCAGCCGCCGAAGTGCTCCAGAACACGCCATGGCTCAAGCGGATGAATGCCCAGGGCAATGACGTGTATATCAGGCCCGCCGAGCAGGAGCGGCATGGTTTGGTGCTGGTGGACGATCTCAGTGAGTTCGACTTGGATGACATGAAAGCCGAGGGCCGGGAGCCGGCGCTGATCGTGGAGACCAGCCCCAAGAACTATCAGGCATGGGTAAAAGTGGCTCAGGACGCCCCAGCAGGTCACAGGGGCGTAATCGCCCGGAAGCTGGCCCGCGAGTACGACGCCGACCCGGCCAGCGCCGACAGCCGCCACTATGGTCGCTTGGCGGGCTTCACCAACCGCAAGGACAAGCACACCACCCGCACCGGTTATCAGCCGTGGGTGCTGCTGCGTGAATCCAAGGGCAAGACCGCCACCGCAGGGCCGGAGCTGATGCAGCAGGCCGGGCAGGTGCTGGACAGCATTAAGCGCCAACAGGAACGGACGGCACGACTGGCCGAGATCACCGCCCCGCGGAGTGTGCGCCGGTATCGCCGCAGCGCCGTGGACGACTACCGCAGCGAAATGGCCGGGTTGGTCAAACGCTTCGGTGACGACCTCAGCAAGTGCGACTTCATTGCGGCTATGAAGCTGGCCAGCAAGGGCCGGGAGCCGGACGAGATCGCCAAGGCCATGGCCGAGGCCAGCCCCGCGATCATGGAGCGCAAGGCAGGCCATGAGGCCGATTACATCAAGCGCACGGTACAGAAAGTGATGGAGCTGCCGCAGGTGCAGGAGGCCCGCGCCGAGCTGGCGAAGCAGACCCAGAAGCAGCGCAGTCGGGGGCCAGATTTAAGTATGTAATGCTTGCGTTAGCGCTAACTGGTGGTATACTGTTAGCTCTAATGGAGGGTTTGAGATGAAAGACCAACACGACAAGCGTACCGGCAACCTGCTGGCCACCCCTAACGCTATACGACAGGCCCGCTTTGCCGAACAGCAGCGAGCCATGGGCCGCAAGGCCGCGAGCACCCCCCCCATAACTCTTCGCCTCATGACCGAGCGCGACCTGCCGATGCTCCATGATTGGCTCAACCGGCCGCACATC
>NZ_JAWOWM010000032.1:0-10413 GCF_033340475.1 Vibrio sp. 1078-1 | reverse complement strand
AACGGCACGGTCTCGGTCAACCCGGATGGCAGCGTCACTTACACGCCAAACGACAACTTCCACGGTACAGACAGCTTTACCTACATCGTTACGTCCGGTGGCGTCAGTGAGTCCACCACGGTGAACGTCGATGTGACGCCAGTCAATGACAAGCCTGACAGTGAGGACTTTACGCATGTGACTGACAAGCCTGTGACGCAAGTTGTATTTGATACTGATACGAAACCTTTAGGTGATGGCGACTCTCAAGATCATATCGCGGATGTTGAAGACGACTTAAAAGGCAACGATCTACATGTCCGAATTACTGAACTGCCAACCTCAGGTACGTTGTTCTTTAAAGATAGTGATGGTGAGTTGCACGAAATTAAAGAAGTAAGCGATACGCTTTATGACAAAGACAGCCTTTACTATGAAGCTGATAATGTTGGCTTCTTATTAGGTATCAAAGATCGTCCAAATACGCCTAATGGCTCGGAATCTACAACAGATTTCAATAACTGGGGATTAAGTGAGGATGGTGGTTCATCACATTCCCGTACTGAGCATTTAGCCAATGGAGCTTCTATCACCATTTCTTCTGATAGCGGTGAGCTTGCGCAGTACAACCGCCAGGTGTCACACATCGGCAATGGTATCGCTGACAATGATGGGCAGGGTATTGAGAAAGGTGAAACGATTACGATCGATTTGTCTAATAACCCTGTGGGCAGCGTAAACCTTGGCTTAGATGGATTAGGTGGATTGTTTGATTACGGTGATGACAACGCAGCACTTATTACGGTTACATACTTAGATTCAAATAATGTCCAACAGACTCAAACGTTCGAGTTTTTGAAGCCTGAAGGCAACTTCATGCTATTCCAAGAAACAAGCGTTGGTTATGGGAAAGATCTAGCTCTTCCTGAAGGTTCGGTCATTACTCAGTTAGATTTTTCTACGAAAAATGAAGGTAACTGGGAGTTACGTTATGTAGAAGGTGTTCCTGCCGAAGACAGCTTTGGATATGTTGCAGTCGACTCTGAAAATGGCGTTAGCGATCCATCTACAGTCAATATCGTTAACGAAATGTTAGATGGTAATGTTGCGGAAAACGGGCCAAGTCTGTCTGTGGTCGGTGATAGTGTGACCGAGGGTGACAATATCACGTTCTCGGTTGTTTTAGATGAAGTCACCAGCACTGCTGTTAAGTACCAAGTTGATATGCTTGCTCAAGGTTCTTCAGTTGATAAGAATGACATAAATCTATCGAATGCAACCTACACAAATGGTGTTGTTTTCTTAGGTGGTTACTTGATTGTTCCAGCAGGTATAAGTAGCTTCGAAATATCGATTCCGACTATTGATGACTTGGTTGTGGAAAGCAGCCAAACGGTCGTTCTTGAGCTCGGAGGTGAAACGGGGACGGCAACAGTTCTTGATAATGATAGTACAGAACTTAGCGTAATAGATGCGGGCGATGTAATTGAAGGAACTGACGCAATATTTACCGTTTTACTCTCTAACCCTGTTCAAGAGGCCGTTGTCGTCAATCTGAAGTCAACAACAAATGATAGCTATACTGCGGAAGATGTTGATCTAGGCACTATGGTAGTGACCTATGTGGATACTCATGGTCAAACTCAAACATTAGATATAGCGCCTAATGGAGACGTTACTATACCTCCAGGTGTCGCTGAATTTAAAGTCGCAGTCCCGACCAAACTAGATAATGTCCATGAAGGTGATGAGAGCTTTGGTCTTACGGTTACGGAAATCGGTAGTGTCACCAGTAATGGTATTGCAACTGGTAACGCAAATATTGTGGATTCTGATCCTGCACCTTTAGTTAGTATTAGTGCCGATCAAAATAGCGTAAATGAAGGTGAAACGGCAGGCTTTACGCTGACACTTGATAAAGTTGCAGATGAGAGTGTTACGGTTCATTTCGAATATAGCGGCGTGGCCCAAGATGGAAAAGATTTTGTTGGCGTTCTGAGTGTTGAAGTTCCTGCGGGTCAATCTTCAGCTGCTCTTGACTTACTGACGGTCACCGATGGTATTTATGAGGGCGCAGAATCTTTCACAGTAACCATTAAAGAGGTTGATGGCGCTGATGCGAGCATTGCTTCAAATAACAGCGCAAGTGTTGTGATCGTTGATGCCCAAAGTGCACCGAAAGTGACTATTAGCTCAGATCAATCCTCAGTTGATGAAGGTAGTGATGCAAAATTTATCGTCAACATTGACCAAAAAGCAGATGAAGATGTACTGGTAACATTCACAATCGGAGGGAATGTTGATGACAAAGATTATATTGCTCCAAGTACGTACACAGTCACGATTCCAGCGGGTAAAACGTCGGCGCCGATTGATATAAAAACTCTCGATGATGGTATTTACGAAGATCTTGAAAACCTAACCGTGACTCTAATTGATACGGTTGGTGCAGATTCGACGCTTGCAAGTGACTCGAATGAAGCAACAGTCTCTATTATAGATGCTCAGCACGCTCCAGAGTTTATTTCTGGCGGCGATAGTGCTGGTGACAAACCAAATGATGATGTTTACGACTTCGGGTCAGTTAACGAAAACACGGTGAGTGGGGCCGTTATCGGCACGGTCGTTGCTGAAGATCACGATAATGACGTGCTTGTATACCGCTTTGCAGATGGCTCGAGCACTAATGGTATTTTTGATATCGACCCGACAAGCGGAGAGATTTCATTGAACAAGACAATCGATGATGTTGACTTGGGCGATTATACGCTTCAGGTTGAGGTTATCGATGGAACTGGCGGGATTGATACTGCCGAGGTAAATGTATCTCTGGTAAATGTGAATGATGCTCCTGAATCTTCGCCTTCAGTGGTTGAGATGAATGAAGATTCTCAAGTGATGCTTGATTGGTCATCATTCGGTATTAGCGATGTGGACTCTGATGTATCAGATCTCTCCGTCCAAATTACAACGCTTCCTGGCGATGGATCATTAGAGTACAGAGATTCGCAAGGCGATTGGCAGTCTGTCCAAATCGATCAAGTGCTTGATAAGCCGCTCTTTGATGAAAACAGTGTTCGTTTTGTACCTGAATTAAATGAGTCTGGCAGTGACAGCTTCGGCGGAAATCAAGTCGGAGACCAGGAGTCTAGTTACGCTCAAATTGGCTTTAAACCAACAGATGGACAGAGTACCGGTCAAGAGTCAACACTGACAATAGACGTAAACCCTATCGCTGATAAACCGAACTTAATCGCAGTGACGCCATTAAACTCATTGCCTCAACAAGAGTTTAACGTTACGACATGGAGTAATGTTCAAGTTGGTTCTAGTGATGGTATGGGGGTCAATGGAGAGACTCTAATCTCAGCGATCAACGCTCTTAATGAAGCCGATGGTACTCGATTGAGTTGGGCAAATGTGGAAGATTTAGGGACTCATGCAACCTTGGCAAATGAGGCCGTTCTAGTCACATCTCTTGTTTATCTCGAAGCTGGCTCGAGTTACGACTTTGTTGGTCAAGCCGATGATAGCCTTGCAATCAAGTTGGGTGGTACGTTACTTGATCAAGCTCGTTGGGGGAGCGACAGTGGTGATATTAAGGGAGCTAGCTTTACCCCTTCGGTATCTGGCTTTTATCCAATTGAAATTTATCACCATAACCAAAGTGGTCCGGGTAACTTTAATGTGGATGTATCCATTAATGGACAAGCGCCTGTCAACCTGAGCAATAGTAGTCTTTACGTAGTTAGTGATGAAAGTGCACTAGAAGCAACTGATATCAGAACGTCTGAACTACAAGAAGTTAATGGTGTTGCGTTTTACGAAACATACCAGCTGAACGAAGGGTTACAAGATACAGCGATACCGCTCTCTGAAATTAAAGCAAGCTTAAATGATACAGATGGCTCTGAATCACTTAAAGTCACGCTAACTGGCTTACCTGTAGGTGCGATCCTTTCAGATGGAAATAGTTCTATTACTGTCGCAACTATTGATGAAGAACTGGACGTGACAAGTTGGGCATTAGATGCACTTACTGTGACTCCACCTGCGGGCTCCCATGATGACTTCACTATCAATTTGACTGCAACGAGTACAGAAAGCTCGAATGGTGATTCAGCAGAATCTAACTTGGTGATCAATGTTGTAGTACATGAGAACTTACCGACGGAAACGGAAAGTGATTTGGGCGAAACCATAGAAGACAATACTCTACAAGGGAATGTATTGCTTAATGACTCTGACGGCGACAATATTCTGATGGTAGATCATCTTACTATCGATGGTGCTGATTACGAGGTAGGCGAAAGTGTTTCTTTGACTAGTGGTACGTTACTAGTAAACCGAGATGGTAGTTACATATTTGAACCTGCTGAGCATTGGTCAGGTGACGTTCCATTAATTAGCTATACCACAAATACTGGCGTAACAAATACACTTGATATCAATGTTGTTGCTATCGCAGATGCACCTACGATCACGATCAATGTTGGCGACTTAGTTAAACGAGATGCTATTGATCCAAACCATCACTTAGCTACATCGGCAATAAATAATACCAATACCGAAAATGAGGCTGTCGCAGCCAACCTTGGGTTGGATAATGCAGTACCTAAAATTAATACACACGCTGGTGTTGTGTTGGGAGTCAATACTGACTTAAGTGACACCGACAGCTTGTTTGTTGGGACAGATTTCAACGATGTATTCTATGGTGGCGGTGGCGATGACGTATTTGTTGGCGGTGGTAACAATGATACGTTTTATGGTGATGACGCGACCAGTCTTACTCTGCATGATGGTAAAGATACAGTTTACTTAACAGGGAACTTTGATGACTACAAAATGACCTTCAAAGACGATCATGGCGGTAAAGTTCCATATTGGATTTTATTAGATAGTCGTTCTATCGATTCGGTAAACGATCATACAGGTAGTGATGACCGAGGTGATCATTTATATGAAATTGAACGCGTTGTTTTTGCAGACAAAATTGTTGATTTGAAACCTGATGGCACTTATGAAGTGCTTCAAGATCGCTGGATTTCGGTCGATGTGGATGTTGATCTAGTTGATGTCGATGGAAGTGAGGATTTAGCGCAGACTGCTCTTGTACAAGATCTACCAGACGGTGTTGACGTGTATGTTGATGGGCTCGCAATTAAGCAAGATTCAAATGGAGATTACCCTGTCACTCTTGGTACAGATGGTAAGCTTTCCCTGGATATCAGAGTGCCATTCGATTATGAAGGCAGCTTAGAGTTCCCGCTAAGCGTTACTGCTACGTCTGTTGAAGGATCAAATAATGACGCAGCTTCAACAACTGAATCCGTTGAGCTTACAGCTCGTGACTATGTGTTGGAGTCGGGATCACATGGGAATGATCAGATAACGGGTAGTGACGATCACGATATTATTGTTGGTGATGTTCAAGGATTGGAGATCATTGCAGGTCAGGACTACAACATCGCATTTGTTCTGGATACTTCAGGGAGCATGGGTAACTGGGTAGGAACTGCGAAGCAAGAAGTGCTAGACGTGTTTGATGAGCTGTTAAGTGCGGTAAATCAAGGAGAGAAGCCAGGGACAGTGAATATTCACCTTAGTGAATTTGCTTCAAGTGCATCAGCGGTGATTTCTGTTGACTTGAGTTCTCTTACAGCAAGAAAAGAGTTTGTAGAAGAGTTGAATCGTGTAATTGATGATGAGGGTTCTGGCGGCACAAACTATGAGGCGGGCTTACAGTCGGCCGTTGAATGGTTCAGCAGTCAACCTAACCCTAATGGCCAAAATATCACGTACTTTGTTACGGATGGTCAACCAAATAGAGCAACATACCTCTATGGTGTAGCACCGAGTGAATTCTCGAAAGTGATTTTGGACGTCGATAATTCTGGCAAGCTTGTTACCCTGCAAGATATTGCGAGTAAAAACAATTACTCATACGGACAAACAGTTACCTACAAAGGTGATGTCGTTATAGATAGTTACGGTAAGGTTTATTCACCGCTAACAGGAAGAATCCTTGGCGATATCGACAGATATTATGGCTCTATCCGTTATTACGATGAAGGGAATAGCTCGACACAAGCTCAACACATGTATCAAGTACTAGCGGCATTGTCCTCTATAGAAGCGATAGGTCTTGGGAGTGGCGTTGATGAACATACACTCAAGCAGTATGACACTGATGGTGTGGTAGAGTCAGATATTGATGTTACTAAGCTTGCTGAAACGATATTGGGTCAAGATGTACCTCTCAAACAAGGTTCAGACACTATTCAAGGAGGTGAAGGTAACGATATCTTGTTAGGTGACTTAATTGAGTTTGGTGGTAATGAACAAGGCTTAAGTGCGATTCAATCACATGTGGCGCAGCAAACGGGTCAGGATGTGTCTACCGTTGACGGCGAAGATATACATGAGTACGTTAGAAATAACTTGGAAGAATTCAACCAAACTCACCAAGGAGATAAATCGGATAATTTATATGGCGGCGCTGGTGATGACTTACTATTTGGTCATGGTGGCAACGACATACTCGTTGGTGGTGAAGGGGATGATATTCTGATTGGTGGTTTAGGTAGTGATACTTTAACAGGGTCAGAAGGGGCCGACATCTTTAAGTGGAGTGAAGTCACTAACGATGTTGATACTGTCACTGACTTCAATAAAAATGAAGACGCTCTAGACTTCTCAGATCTGTTTGACGACTTATCTAAAGATGAAATTGGAGAGCTTCTTAATGATCTTCAATCAGGTGATCATACTGGTGATGTCGGAGAGTATCATGTAGAAGTGGCACCAGACGGGGGATCTGAGGCAAACCTGAGTATTACAAAAGGGAGCTCGACATTGGACATCCATTTTGACGGTGCAAGTGTTGATGATGTGACTCAAAGCTTAATTGCGAGTTTAGAAGCTCAGTACAAAGACATGTAGTAGCGCTAAACTGTAGTCAAATTTAAAATCAAAAAAGGTCTAGCAATTTGCTAGACCTTTTATTTTTACGGTCTGTTTATTGTTGTGCTAGCTTTTTGGAAGTGTTGTGAAAACGGTCCATTCTTTCTTCACTTCACCCTTGTGGCCAATCACTGTTGCGGTTACTCGACGGTTCAATGCGTGACTAACTTGGTCTGTACCTTGTGTCGCAAGTACTGTGTCTCCATAGCCGACAATGGTAACTCTATCTCCACTAATGCCATTCTTCATGAGCTCTTTTCTAACGTTTTCAGCGCGGCGCTTAGATAGGTCAAGATTATGTTCTGCAGTACCAGTGCGACTAGCATAACCTTGAATCTCTATAGACGTGTTCGGGTACTCTTTCAAAAAGTCGGATAGTTCAAGAATTTGTTGCGTAAAGATAGGGTTGATCACATCGGAATCGTTCGCAAATAGTACTCGAATTTGCATTTCTTGTGAGGAGTCAACGTACGAACCACAACCGTCGTTGTCTATTTCGGCACCCAAAGGTGTACCCGGGCACAAATCTCGCTCGTTAATGACTCCGTCAGAGTCATCATCTATATGATCAGCCCACTGATCGGCAATTGGGGTATCTATGTAATCATATTCATCACCACGATCTGATGAACTGCATGCGGAGAGCATTAATGAGAGTGTAATAAAAGCTATGTGTTTCATAATTAATACTCCACTTCTTCTAGCCATTCTTTAGGCATTTCAACCCTTAATGCACTCAACAGTTGCCCAGTTGCGTTCATCACTCGATATTTGGCGTACTGCTCTGCGTATTTAGAATCTAAGTAGTCTTTACGCGCCTCAAAGAGCTCGTTTTCAGTGTTCAATAGATCAAGCAGTGTTCGTTTACCGATGCGATATTGCTTCTCGTAAGCAATTACGGTCTCAGACGCAGAGTCTACATGATCTGATAGAAACTCTTTTTGTTGTAATGTTAAATCAAGCGCACTCCAAGAAAGCCTTAACCCTTCTTCAACATTGCGATAGGCACCTTCACGCAAGTCTTTTGCTTTATTTAGCTGGTAGGCGAAGTTTTCTGAGTTCGCTGCATCACTGCCGCCATTGAATAGGTTGTAGCGTAGACGCAGCATGGCAAGTGTCTCATCACTTCGACCTTTTAAACCATCAGCGTCGTCACGCCATGTTTGCGAAGCTTCAATGGAAATGGTTGGGTAATTAACACCTTTAGACTGTTTGTATTGAAACTTAGCCGAGTCTACGTCTGCGAGCGCCACTTGAATAACGGGATGAAGTTCAAATGCCAAGCCTACCGCTTCATCAACCGTGTACGGGATAAAGTTTTGGTCCGCTCTCGGAAAGATTAACCCTTGTGGTGTTTGACCGACTAAACGAGTGAACATCGTGTGAGAGTCATACAGGTTATTTTGAGCAGCAGCTAAGTTTCCGTGTGCTTTTGCCAAACGTGCTTCTACCTGCGTCAAGTCAGCAGTAGAGCCGATACCCGAGTTGACTCGTTTTTTAATATCATCGTAAATATCTTTATGAACAGCAAGGTTGTTTTCTGAAAGCTTTAGGACTTCATACGCTTTAACAGCGTCCAAGTACACTTTAGTCACTTCAAGTGCCTTATCTGAAGCATCTGCTAAGAGTTGAAATCTAACAGATTCAGCATCAGCTGCGGTTCGATCAATATCATTTAACGTAGCGCTACCATCCCATATTAGTTGGGTCAGTGTCACTGAAGCTTCCTTTCGAGTGTAATCCGTGTCGCCTCGACCAACTTCATCTGACGGGTCTAATCCTTCATATCCAATTCCAGCATCTAGATCAACAGAGGGGAGGTAAGCACCTGATGAAGCTTCATTTATGTACTTCTGGCTCATAAACTCGTTAAATGCACTTTTAATATCGGGGTTATTTTGTAGCGTCTGTGCAACCGCTTGCTCTAGAGTTTGACCGAAAACTGGTGAAGACACTATTAAGCAACAGCAGGCTATATGTACTCGATTCCATCTCACGTTAGTTCTCCTAAAATCATGTCGCTCTTATTCTGTTTCATATTTGAGACGAGAAGTTACAAACAATGAATTTTCTTAGTGCGTATTATCAACTTGTTGATGTTTAAATGTTTAATTCAATAAAAAACAACAATCTTACTCTCTAAACTCTAGCATACGAGGCAAAGCTTGCTTGGTAAGTGGTCGATTTTTTCGTAGAAAACCTTTTTATCTTAAGAGCATAGCGGAAACTGGTTTAAATGAAGGCAAATTCTTCGGTTATTTTCCTTATTACTCTCAAAAAACTAAATCCTCTTGGAATAAAACGAAAAATTCATATTTTGTCTAAACTATAGACGTGTTTAGTGCAGTAACAAGCCTTTAATTAAACTAATACAAGGATGAAGAGCATGGATCGAGTAGCGTTAAGTTCATTGATGAGCAATGTCGTGGTTATAGGGCTTGATGGGAACCTGAGAAGTCTTGAAAGTGGTCAGCTACCTCAGCCTGGTGAATTAATTATTGAGGAAGTTTCTGATACATCAGAATTAATTGTACAACAGGTAACACCGCAAGGTAGTTCAATTAACGTTACTGATGATGTCACTGCGCTAATCGAGGCTATCGCTAGTGGAGAAGACCCGGCTGCTCTTGGTGAGGATTTTGAGCCAGCTGCTGGTGAGGAAAGTGGTTCTAGCCCCCAAAATACTGGTGCAATAGATCGTACTGGCGCTGAATTGTTGGCTAGTACGAATTTTGAGACCGTCGGTATTGATGGAATCGGACTATCTACAACTCAAGCACTATCTTTGTTGGATCTTTTCAGAGTAATTAATGGCCCTGTACCACCGACTATCTTAGTTCAAGAAATATCTAGTCCGACTATCAACGAAGGTGACCAAGTTGTATTCGATATTACTCTAAGTCAAACAACTGAAGACAATACTGATGTCATTCTTTCTCTCCTTGATGGAACCGCAACAGGCGGCTCAGCTGACGAGAACGGGAGTGACTACGTCAATGAGCGTGTCCTCATAACATTTTCTGATGGTACAACAGAAGAAGTTTCAGTCGGTGAAAGCGGAACCTTTACCATTTCGATCCCACCGGGTGAAAGTGACTTTACGGTCTCTATAGACTCTATTGACGACTCTGTATTTGAAGGCCCAGAAACGTTTACGCTCTCTGGCACGACAGAAGAACAAAGCACACCTGTTACTGGGACTGCCACTATTTTAGATGATGGTAGTGGACCTGGCTCAAATCCTGATGATGATCGCCCAGCGGTAACGATGAGTGATGCAGGTACGGTTAATGAGGGTGAGACAGCGAACTTCAAAGTGACGCTGTCGAATGCCTCCGAGTCCACTGTTCAAGTCGAGCTAGGCCTGAACTTAGGTGATACCGAAGTTGGAGACTTAGGCACCTTAGAATACAACACAGGCTCCGGTTGGGTTGCAGTGCCAAACGATGGCGTAGTAACGGTGCCAGC
>NZ_JAWOWM010000031.1:0-10997 GCF_033340475.1 Vibrio sp. 1078-1 | reverse complement strand
ACTCGCTAATATTGGGGCCAAATCAGGGTTGGCCTCTATCACTTCCATGTCAATTTTCCTCATAAGCACATAACGCCAAATTAAGTAGTGAGCAACGCCACCACCTACCTAAAGCATTGTGCCGTAAACACTAAAGTTGATTCAAACCGAAAATGCCAAGCGTTGCGAATCTGCTTAAATTTATTGTTAGTTTTTACTATTTCTACTGAGCTCAGCAATAACTTCATCTGGCGTGACAATGCGTGTTAGCAAGTGAGTGATGTCTGGGTCTTCAATAGGTTCAAGAGCATAAACTGGTTTGCCGAGACCTAAAGCGTAACCAATATCCATTGCTACACTTTTACCGACGTAGCCACCAAAATTTAGAATGTAGGTAATGTCAGCCTCATTAATGCGCTGTAAGCACCCATCAATGCCACTAGCTTGAAGAGGCTCAGAGATAGTTGTTTCAATGCCAGCACTGACCAAAGATTCCCGTATAACCTGCATCTTTTCTAGATTCTTGAAACTACCTGCAACATAGACAGATTTACTCATATAACTTACCTATTTTGCGTGGATTTTGATGTAAACACTAACGCCGCATTAAGGTGTGAGCAACGCTACCACTGAACCTAACCTTACCACCGTAAACACAAAACCCAACGATGGAATGAAAAATGCCAAGCGTTGGGAATCACTCTTAAATGCTTTGTTAGTTTTTTTTGTTAACAAGTCTTATTGCATATGCCAACTCAATACCTCGCTCATTGATGAGATATCTATGAGTATTTGCAAGTTCATACTTGGCCATAAAAGGCAAGTCATCAATCTTCTTATTATTGGTATACGTTAATATACAAAGCAAAACAGAGAATGTTGACTCTTGGAGCTCAGATCGATTTTCCTTGATAATTGAAAGAAATGAGTCTTTGTCTTTTCCTGCATTCTCTGAATTATCATTATTGTTGATAAAGTCAATCATAGACTTTCTGGTTTCAATATCTTTTACAAATGCATCTGTGTAGAATCTAGACTGAACAAACAAGTGACTTAATGAGCTTGTACCACTTTTTAATACTTTCACGTGGATCAACTCTCTATCTTTATGTAGTAAGTCGCATATTTCGTATCTCTTTTGACCAGCTATATTAATTTTAGATTTATCAAACAAAAATATATCATCATCATGTTCAGCGACATATGAATTATAAACTTCCTCCTTATACTTCACTGTACCTTTGCCATTTTCCTCAACTATACAATGAATCGAAATATCATTTGGAAGATAATCATCAGATTTATCTTTGATGTTATTTTTTAAGTATAGCTCAACTTCAGACTTGAAATCTGAACTAACGCTTCTCCACGTACCAGAGCTTAAGATATAGGTTATCCCGTTATCTTCAAGTTCACAATTTATACAGTCATAAGCCCTCATCGTAAATATTTCATCAGAAGTATTCACATAATATACTTTCCAGTTTAATACTGTTTTAATGGAAGATTTTTTGTTAAAACTGTGATTTTTATCAATAAGATCGGATATATTTAGATCATCAAATTTATCAACAGAGTCATTCGCTTCAGGATCTTTATATGAGAAATAGGAAACATTTTCCTCCAATATAACGCTTGGTGATAAATGAATATTTGAAAAATCTTTATTTTTCAAATATTCAAACAAAAAATCATTTAACCTGTCAATTTCATCTTCATCACTTACATAATCAAGTCTACCATAAGAAGGGAACTTTTCTTTGTATAACTCAAGATCGTAGGCTTCTTCTAAACTTAATAATATATCAACTATTCCATCATCAGTTACACTAGTCCCTTTTTTTAGATTTACACTAATAGAACTTTTTCCTGAAAATGATTTTATATATGGGTAACTATCATACGTTGAACCAGAAATAGATCTAAAAAATTCTTTTTCATCATTTATATCAAAAATTTCCAAATTAGCACCTTTGCTAGCTTGTCGATCTGTTAATGTCGATACAGATGAGTGCGTTGTAGTATTAACCTTTTTAAGGTTATTATGGTCGCAGATGTTCATCGCAACCTTTATACCAAAATCATTTACTAACTTATCAGAATTAATAAATCTAGAAGTATGCATACCAAAAGTTAACACATAGAACAGTATGTCGTCGACATCACGGGTTATTTTCAAACATAAGACAGCGGAAGGTGACTTGTTTGTATTTGAAAATTTAAGCTTTAGATCTTCGCTAAGGTTATTAAGCATTACCATCCAAGGGTAATCAGCTTCCGTTTTAGATGTGCCGCCGACATCGGCATACTTTACGATCCCCTCTACCTCATAGCCATTACTTTGATACGTAAATCGGGGTAAATGCTCTGTTGATATATCGAATATAGCCGAGAAATTTTTAACAGAGGGTTTAGCTCTGAAGATTGTCATTTTGTCTAAGTTACTACTCATTCATATTCCTCATTACTTGAATAAAAAACTAACGCCCTGTTAAGGGGTGAGCAACGCAATACCGAAGCCGCCGCATTCCACCTTAATCACTAAAACCAACGCACAGTAAAAATGCCACGCGTTGGGAATCCCTCTTGAACAGTTTGTTAGCCTTACTTTCCACATAAGTGAAGAACAAGAAGCACAAACCACCCTGCCACAAAAGTAAGAGATAGCTTAGACATGGTATCCGATACCGAAGGCTTGGTTAAAACTTGCTTGTTTAGCCACACTTTGAACCAGTTATCACTAGCAAATACACCATTTAAACTATCCTGAACATCTTTATGAATTGCTTCTTTCGATGCCGCAAAAAATTCTAAATTTGGTGCAGCTTTTTGCTCCTGAACTTTAAGGCGCTCTTCCCAGCGTGACTGCCAGTATTTACTACCTAAATTAACCTGAAACCAAAGAAACGAAACAAGTAGTCCGAAACAAGCGAGCGCAAAGCCATAATAACCTTCGCTTAAGCGGAAAAAACCTAAAGCTAACGCAGCATTCAAAGCTAGAAAGTAATTAGATCGCTGCCAGAAAAGTTTGATCTCCATATTTCTGGTCTCTAACGCTATCTTGTAAGCCTCTAGATCATCGATAGCTGACTTTTTCCTATAAACTCTACTCACCTTCAATTTCTCCCTGTAAGGCTAACGCCGCGTTAAGGCGTGACGTAATGCGTGCCATACTGTGAGCGAAGCGAAACTGGCACGCGTTGCGGAATCGCTCTTAAACGCTTTGTTATGTACGAGCCAACAGTTGGGTTTCTTGTTGAAGGTGCATACACTTGGGTCAGTGATTCTGCTTTTTACTAAAATAAGAATCAAAGCTACTATGACCAGTCAACAACCCAATTGGATTCTAAAAAGTAGCCAACCAAGCTTTCGTAGTCTTCAACCCAACCGTCATAACTCTCTGACGACTTTTGCTTAAATGACCTCGATGTACAAATTAAATAGCCGCCTGTATTTTCTGAATCATCAATAATAATGACTTCAAAACCAGCTTCATCGCCACTAATTATCGTTCCTACTTGGCCAATTTTGATCATGCCCTCTCCTAGTATATAACGCCCAATTAAGGGGTGAACAACGCTACCACTCAAACCTAAAGCATTGTGCCATAAACACTAAATTTGAAGTAGAGACAAAAGTGCCAAGCGTTGTGAATCCCTCTTAAATTGCTTGTTATGCGTAATTTTTGACGTACTTTGTCATTGCTGTTTCCGAGACTGACAAACCGTCGATTCTATATTGATCTTTGAACTCTCCAACAACATTGAACCCTGCCTTTAGGTAGAGGTTCTTTGCTGGGAAATTCTCTGATAATACACAAAGATCAAGCCAGTCAATTTCAGCTTTTTCTTGGCAGAAATTTATAACAGCATCAATGAGTCTTTGACCAAGACCTTGCTTCCGGCAAGAAACATCTACGCCCATACCTAATAGAACTCTGTGAGAACGGCTTTCATCATTGTGGTGGCGAAGATCAATATGACCTTTGATGTTTCCAGAGGTGTCTTTTATAACCCAAAGTTTTCTCCAACCTAAGTCGCCAAACTGATGAGAAAAGCCTTGGATAAACTTATCTTTTGTTGTTTCTGGAATTTCACTTTGCTCTCTGGACATTGGCTGGAAAAGAGGAACTTCTCCATTACCATTTTCAGACAGCTGATTTTCTAGATACACAAAGAATGAATCTAAATCCGATTTTTCCGCTTCTACTACTTCCATCTAATTCTCGGTACTCCATCAATTACGCATAACGCCCAATTAAGGTGTGAGGCACGCAATACCGATGCTTCCGCATACCACCTTAACCACTAAAACCAACGCATACCAAAAATGCCACGCGTGCCGAATCACTCTTAAATTGTTTGTTATAAAGCGGACTCTACATTAAACGCCTTTTCTAACCACACCGAGCTTATGTACTGCCCGTGTTTCTTCGCATACTCATTGAAAACTCCGACTTCTCTGAAACCAAACCGTTTATGTAATGCAACTGATGCGTCGTTTGGTAATGCAACACCCGACAATACACGGTGGACGCCGTAAGCACGAATAGATGAGAACAACTGAGTATATAGTTTAGAACCTAAACCTTTCCCTTTAGCTTCTTGTGCCAGATACACGGTCACTTCTACAGTATCGTCAAAAGCTGAAATTGCTCTGTACTGTTGGGAACATGCAAAACCTAGCAATTCGCCGTTTTCTATAGCGACATATAGTTGATATTTGGTGTTGCTAGAGAACTGAGAAAACCATTTCTGACGATTTTCCAGAGTAAATGGAACTTCCTCAAAGCGTGCATTGGTGTGTTCAATATAAAAATTAAAGATGTCTGTAATACCAGTAACATCTTCAAGTTTACCTGTTCGAATTTCCACGAAATGTCCTTTTTCTTCGAGCTTTATAACGCCGCGTTAAGGTGCGAACAACGCAATACATAACCCTCTGCAAAGCACCGTAATCACTCAACCCAACGCAAATCAAAAGTGCCACGCGTTGTGAGTCGCTCTTAAACGCTTTGTTATACCTGTTGCCAAGTATTAGTCCCACCGGTTTTTTCAAAAACTTGATGATTATCAAAATGTTTTATTAGGTCAGTTTCGAACAATGAAACGGTAGCGTTTGGGTTATGAAGAAATAGAATTTTACCCGTTTTCACTGAAAGTACAGCTATCGCACTGATGTACTTCATTCTATTTGTCAGCAAACCTGGATGCCTTTTTATTTCTTCGAACGATCCATCTCGATGAGCATAATATTCAGCTTTACCTAACATCGCTTTCTGGATACTCGGAATGAATAAGAAATCCATTGTTGCGAAGTCTCGGCAATCACATAAAACAATGACCCTACTAGCTTTTGATTCTCCGTAGTTTTTTAGCTGTTTAGCCGCATCTTTAATACTGTTTACAACACGATCGGAGTTCACTTGATATATGCCCAAACATTCATCTTCAATGTCACGTAATACTTGTTTTTCAGATGGGTTTTCAGTGAGTTCTTTAATCTCCCAATAGCTTAGGTGATTACCAAGATAAACTTCATAATCAGGTGTTTTCCCTTCAGACTCAGGGATTTTTCGAAACTTAATATTCTTAGAATAGAGTGTTGCTTCAAATTGGCTTTCTGACTCTGTCACAATTCCTCCGAAGGTATAACGCCCTGTTAAGGTGTGAGCAACGCAATACCGAAGCTCCCGCATACCACCTTAAACACTAAATTCAACGCATAGTAAAAATGCCACGCGTTGCGAATCACTCTTAAACAGTTTGTTAGCTTTTGGAGCTTCCGTTTACAAGATCGTGGACCCAGATAAAACCACAACTTGCGCTTTCCGCTGCAATTTTATCTTTAAGGCGATCACCTACGAAAACCGTCGATGCTGGCTCGACACCAAAATGCGCTATTATGCGCTTTAACATTCCGCCTGCTGGCTTTCTACAGTCACATTCACCATCAATGGCATGCGGGCAAAACTGAATGGCTTCTCTATCCGGAAGAAAACCAAAAACGCCTATGACCATATCATTAAGGAGTTGAAGACTTACTTCCTCTGTAAACTCCCCCCTAGATATACCCGGTTGATTTGTCGCGATACCAAATTTTTTGGATGTCCAATCGTATTTGCTGAGGACATCACAAACATCACCTTTTAACACCCACTCCCCTTGTGCAAGCGGATAAAACTGACCTTCAACAGTGCACTCCCGTAGTGTATCGTCAGCATCAAAGATGACCAATTCATATCTATTCAAATCCATTGAATACCTCTTTTGAGTTCTGTAGAAAGCTAACGCCCTGTTAAGGGGTGAAGCACGCAATACCAATGTTACCGCATGGCACTTCAACACCAAAATCAACGCATACCAAAAATGCCACGCGTGCTGAATCCCACTTGAACTGTTTGTTAGCACGCTGCCCTTTAAGCCTTTGACACACGCCAAGACATTGAAATATAGCACGAAATTTATGGCTTAAAACACCAAAACGAAACGGACAGCTGCCAAACTAAAAACAAACTTCAAGACGTAAGTTGGCTTGAAGAAAAACATGCGAAACTACCCTATTTCGCAGTAATAAAATTTGCAAAGGATTCGATCATCGGACTTCAACAACCACGACAAATAGCCAAATTTAAGGCAGGAAATCAACCGCATCAAAGAAACCGCGCCAGTGAAATAGTCCGAAAGTTAGAAACCGTAAACGACAAACTCAAAGCGAAAACAACTCATATAGTGCCACCGGAGCGAACCTGAAAGGCACATTTGCTTAGGTGCAAAGCGAGGAAAAGAAACCAATAAAAACAGAAACTTTTAGCCTTTGATGTCAACCCAGTGCTAACGCCAAATTAAGGTGTGAACAACGCTAACCACTCTACCTAAAGCATTGTGCCATAAACACTAAATTCACTTAAAGTGATAGCGCCAAGCGTTGTGAATCACTCTTAAATTTCTTGTTATATGCGTGGTGACATTGGCGCGAAAGGTATTTCGCATACTTTCAAGTAAGGCTCCTCTCCAAAAGGAGACTCTGCTAATTCAATTTCTCCGTGCGATGTATAAACGTCAAACAGGGCATTAATTTCCACCAAATCACCTTCAAGCTCAATGACTCTATCATTTGCGCTACTACACCCTCCACGCTGTCCAAGTTTGAAGGCTAGATACATTTCGTGTATCGACTTAACTACAAGCGCGCAATGAGTCTGCTCATGTCGATAGAGCTTCTCAAGATATGGGCGAAACTCCTCAGCTGATTCAGCTGAAGTCCTAGACATTTCAAACTTCGGAAGTGCATAGGTAACTTCAAGATCAAATTCATGAATTTCGCAAGAATCATCATGCGTATGGAAGTCATATTTCCACGCGGTGTACCCGTCAAAGCCCTCATTTACTAGAAAGTCAGGTCTAGAGTTAAAAGAGTGTTCAATTTCCTCAACACTATTGCCGCTAATCTCATACACTTCAAACTTTTTCTGGAAGGGAAAGTCTAACCTAACGTCAGCATTAGCCTGATTGGAGGCCATTAAGCAAGCTATTGAAAGTGCGATTTTTTTCATCATTTTCCTTGAAGCATATAACGCCGCATTAAGGGGTGAACAACGCCTTCCACCCAACCTAAAGCATTGTACCGTAAACACTAAATTTGAAGTAGAAACAAAAATGCCAAGCGTTGAGAATCCCTCTTAAATGCTTTGTTATAACGTAGCTCACCACGCTCTGTGAACCCAAAAACCATTAAATCGAGTGCAGTCGTTTTTGATAGGCACTGTAAGTTGCTGAAATCATAGATACAAAGCCAAATAGGAACGCGGCAAACCAACGGTAGTTGAAAAACTTGGTCACCGCGCTCATTGCGTCAACTGGCTGAGGAGAGTTCCATGCAATAACGAAACTGATGCAACAGGCAAGAAACAAGATACAACTTAAAACGATACCTAGCTTAACTTTCCAATCGAACAAGTAATACATATTTTTCCTTTACGTTATAACGCCCTGTTAAGGGGTGAGCAACGCAATACCCAAGCCGCAGCATACCACCTTAAACACTAAAACCAACGCATAGTGAAAATGCCACGCGTTGCGAATCCCTCTTGAACAGTTTGTTATGTGAATTTTAGCCGTGTGCGTCGATACTATCTTTTGGGGCTTCTGAACGTATGTCCATGCCATAGTCTCTGATGACACCCGCAACTCTGAGTCTGTAGCTTTCAAAAACACCACTACGACCTTTTAATTGAGCAAATCGATGAGATTCTAGATTGCACCACTCTTGAATTGCTTTTTCGTCACGCCAAAATGACAAAGATAGAACCTTGCTGTCATTTGTTAGACTTTGGAAACGTTCGATTGAGATAAAACCATCAATATCTGATAGCTGCGGTTTTAGTTCACTTGCAATATCTAGATATTCAGAAGTTTTACCCTCTGCTACCTGTACTTCAAAAATTACTGCGATCATAACTCACTAGGCTACGACTAATATATTCGAGCATTTTACCGAATTGGAGCGTAAGCGCCCCACAAAGCACACATTCAATTAGCCAGGCACCAGACTTATGATCTTATCTTCACTAATAAGGAGATAAGATCATGGCTCACCGACGACGCAGCGATCAGGAATGGCTGGAAATATTTCAGCAATACGAAGACAGCTCTCTTAACCAAAGAGAGTTCTGCCGACAGAATCAACTCAGCCCTTCAACTTTCTTTTCAAAGCGACGGTCGCTGAAGCTAACCAGAGAAAACCAGCAATGCAGTTTTGTCCGAGCGGAGGTAGTTGAACAGACCACTCGCTATCAGGTAACGAATTCCGCAACAGAAAATATGACGCTTTGCTTTAACGATGTTGAGTTGAGCATCCCGCAAGGCACGCCAACAGATTATCTGGCCGAACTTATCGGTGCATTATCATCATGAGGGGATTAACTAACGCGCCTGCTATCTACCTGTATCGTGAGTTCGTTGACTTCAGAAAATCCATTAACGGTCTGGCCGCACTGGTTGAGTGTGAAACTAACTTGCCTCTGAGTTCAGGAGCATTGTTCCTGTTTACCAACAAACAGCGCGACAAAATAAAGATACTCTACTGGGATAAAACGGGCTTCGCGCTCTGGTATAAACGACTGGAAAAAGCGAAGTTCAAATGGCCTTCCCAGGAGAAAAAACAGGTATTTACCCTCAACCAATTTGAGTTGGACAGGCTGCTCTCAGGCTTCACTATTATCGGCCACAAGCCTGTTGAAATACACGATTTTACAATGAGTTAATCGTTATAAAAGTCAGATGTATCAGGTGTTGCAGCGGCATTTTTAGTATAATGGATGCCATGAAAAAGATGCCTGATATTAACCCTGACAGCCAAGATATTGCCGAGCTTCAAGCGATGGTAAAAGCCCTTATGGCTGAAAAGGCATCGCTGCTTGAACAGTTCAAATTAGCTATCGACCGTCAGTTCGCCAAACGCTCTGAATCACTCAAACCTTATGATGATGCACAGGGTGACCTGTTTAATGAAGCGGAGTGCGAGGTCGATGCAGCCTCTGACGAACAGGAAGTGGTAACGACAACCACGACCAAAAAAGTACGAGGTAAACGCAAGCCGCTTCCTAAAGACTTGCCCCGTGAGCATATCGTTCTGGACCTGGATGATGATGAAAAAGTCTGCTCATGCTGCCAGCACCCTCTGCATAAAATCGGTGAAGATAGTTGTGAAAAGCTGGAGTTCACGCCAGCAGTACTGAAGGTTCTGGAATATGTTCGCCCTAAGTACAGTTGCCGCCAGTGTGAAAAGGAAGCCGATAAGGTTAGCATCAGCCAAAAGCCTGCACCTGCCAGTATTATCCCTAAAAGCTTCGCGACAGAAAGCCTTCTGGCTAACATCATCCTTGGAAAATATCAGTACGCGCTACCGCTTTACCGTCAGGAAACCCTGTTCGAGCAGTCTGGTGTCGAGCTATCCAGAACAACCATGGCTCGCTGGATGATGCAGGTCAGCGAACGTTTTACTCCGTTGTATAACGCTCTGCACAAACACTTGCTGGAGCAGGTGGTCATCCAGGCAGATGAAACACCACTAACCGTGCTTAAAGAAGATAAGCAATGCTATATGTGGGTTTACTGCTCTGGTGCTGACTCTCCTGAAGCGACATTGGAAGGCGTTAAAAACATCGTGCTGTACGATTATCAAAATCGTCGCTCAAGAGCATGTCCCATCGGCTTCCTTGGTGACTACAATGGCTACCTGCAAACGGATGGATACCGAGTCTATGACGGCCTGGAGAAGGTTGAACACCTTGGCTGTCTTGCTCATGCTCGCCGTAAGTTCATGGATGCGAAGAAGGTACAAGGTAAAGGCAAAACAGGAAAAGCGGATGTCGCTCTGGCAAAAATCCAAAAACTGTATGCGCTTGAAACTCGCCTGAAAGGAAGGTCTGCTCTGGAGCGAATGACTGAACGACAAAAACTGGCGAAACCTATGCTTGATGACCTGCATAAATGGCTGACATCGCAAAAGGTCATCGGTACAGGTGAACTAGGCAAAGCAATCAAATACGCGGTTGGTCAGTGGCCGAAACTGGTTCGGTATGTCGAAGATGGTCACCTGTCTATCGATAACAATCGGGCTGAGCGAGCAATAAAATCCATGGTTATTGGCCGAAAAAACTGGCTCTTCTCTGACACTCCCAGAGGTGCCGACGCCAGCGCAATGCTTTACAGCATCATCGAGACAGCAAAAGCGAATGACCTTATCTTGTACGACTACATGGTTAAGTGCATGAAAGAGTTGGCTAAGCCCGAGCCTGATATCGACTCACTTCTTCCCTGGAACTTCTCCCACACATAAAAAAGCGCCCGTGTGTTCATGGGGCGCTTACATTGGAGCTGCTGTAAATATGAGTTGTAGCAAGAAGTTAGAGATTAGATTCTGTGATTTTTCGCCATTCACATAACGCCCTGTTAAGGTGTGAGCAACGCAATGCCGAAGCTGCCGCATACCACCTTAAACACTAAACACAACGC
>NZ_JAWOWM010000030.1:0-14019 GCF_033340475.1 Vibrio sp. 1078-1 | reverse complement strand
ACAAACTGTTTAAGAGTGATTCGCAACGCGTGGCATTTTTACTATGCGTTGGTTTTAGTGTTTAAGGTGGTATGCGGAGGCATCGGTATTGCGTTGCTCACACCTTAACAGGGCGTTATGCAGCCAAGGAGTATTATGAAAGAGTATGTTGCAGTGATAGCAGCTGTAGTAGCGGGGGTGTTCACCACAATCTCAGCAATTACAATGTGGAAATTAACACATCGAACAAGTGAGATAGCGCGTGAACAAGCAACGGCAGACGCTAAGTTTAACGAGAAAAAGGCACTGTATGTTCGAACACATGAGTTGTATGAAAGTGCAATCAAGTGTACTAGAAACTACGAAAGCAATAACTTGTCAGAGGCGTTTAGCAAATTAACCGGCGAAATTAACCTTATCGCTTCAAGTGATGTTGCTAAGCAATATTTCTATGTGGCTGATCTATTTCAAGATTGGATGCCTCTGTATTTCAAGGCATTTCCTGCGACACAAAAAATTGGTGATCAAACTTATATCACAATCCAATCTCCTGCTCCGACGCTAAAGTACAAACAACCCGAAAAAGAAGCGTATGATAAATTTTATAGCAGTTACGAAGAGCTGATTAAGTTAATGCGTGTGGAATTAGCAGCTGCATAACAAAGCATTTAAGAGTGATTCGCAACGCTTGGCGGTTTCGCTTCGCTCAAGTATAGCCAAGCGCCGCTCACACCTTAATGCGGCGTTATATTAATTCGTCAAGTCACAAAATATCAACTAGGTATTGATCGTATTATTGAGCCTAATTGTTGTCCGTGCTCCATCATATGTGTAACGTTGCTCTTGTCATTACATATGGAGATTGTATGAAACAAGTATTCTTGCCTTTATTATTACTGACATCTTTTAGCTCATTTGCTCAAATTGAACACCCTATTGATGTTGAGCTAGAAGCATGTATATCCGACAACTCAAGCACCGCCGGCATAGGAAATTGCGGTAGCAAAGCTCATGAACAATGGGATGCAGAATTGAACTATTACTACAAAACGTTGATGAACGTTTTGGATAGTAGTCAAAAGTCCAGTTTGCGAGAATCTCAACGCTCATGGATTAAATATCGTGACCTTGAAGTTGCCAATATCAAATCAATTTATGGTTCCAAGCGAGGGAGCATGTGGGGATTAACCGCCCTTTCAGATATAACTGAAATTACAAAAGAACGAGCCTTAGCTCTAAAAAAGTACTTCGAGAATATAAATTAATATAACAAAGCATTTAAGAGTGATTCCCAACGCTTGGCATTTTTGGTGTCATCGTTGGGTTTTGTGTTTAGGGCGCCATGGTTTAGGCTTGGTGGTAGCGTTGCTCACACCTTAATGCGGCGTTAGTACGGGTTTGACATCAAAGATCATAAGTTTTGGTGCTTATCTGTTTTGGCGCTCGTCTTTACACCTTTCAGTTTGTACCTTTCACGTTCTTTCCGGTGGCACTATATGCGGAGTGTTCGCTTTGATTTCACCGTTTACGGCTTCTAACTCTTAGCCTATTTCTTTGGCACTTTTTCATTTTCGTGGTGTTTTTTGAGAGAGCCTTGATTACTTTTGGTGTGGCTGTTGAGTGACGAGGATAGAATCCTTTTTTAATTTAAAGCCAGTGAAAGTAGGGCAGTTCAGTGCGTTTTTCTTCTAGCCAGCTTTCGTCTTTCAATCGGGGTAAAGTTTTGTAGCTGCCCGTCTCACTTCAGTGTTCAAAGCCTTTCATATCATGCTACTTTTCAATATCTTGGAGCGCATAAATAGAAGTAGCGCATGTACTAACAAATTGCTTAAGAGTGATTCGTAACGCGTGGCATTTTCACTTTGCGGTGGCTTATGTGTTTAAGGCGCCGTGCGGTAGCTTTTGTATTGCGTTACTCACACCTTAGCAAGGCGTTATGTGCTTAGAGGAAAACGGTAGTGATAAGAGAAATGCATATCTCATATTACTCGCAAGTAATCGGCTTGTGGTCAACAACAGAAGCGATGTTGCTGCGAGATGCAGATTCAAAGGAATACATAGGTAAGTACCTAAAACGCAATCCAAACCTTAGTTTTGTCGCATTGGATGATGACAATATTATTGGTGCTATTTTAGTTGGGACTGATGGTCGTCGAGGTTATGTGCAGCATCTGGCTGTTGATTCAACTTTTCGAGGTAAAGGCGTTGGTGCAAAGCTCATATCGTCAGCAGTGGAAGCTCTATCAAAAGTAGGTATAGCCAAAACGCATCTATTCGTCGCAAATGAAAACATTAATGCGCAGTCTTTCTACGAAAAATTAGGTTGGTTTCCTCGCGACGAAGTTCGTATGTTTTCTTTCAATTCTTCTAACAGTGTCAACGTTTAGTACGCACATAACAAACTGTTTAAGAGTGATTCGCAACGCGTGGCATTTTCACTATGCGTTGAACTCAGTGTTTAAGGTGGTATGCGGTGGTTCGGTATTGCGTTGCTCACACCTTAACAGGGCGTTATGCGACAAAGCTAAATTTTAATCTATCTTCAATTGCGTTCTCTTTGGCAATTCGTTTTTTGGTTTCGGCAAATCAGTATTTTCGGCTCAAATTTTTCAATCACTCAAACCGTAAAACATGCCAAAGTTCGTGAAGTTGCCTCATTAAAAATTGCATTTGGTAGTGGAAAGTTTGTCGGGTACAAAGTGTGGAAAGGGCAAGTTTACGGAAAGTAGGTCTTCGCTGAAATTTCGGTTCGTTGAGTTTTTCTCGAGCAAAAGCTAATTCTTCGCTTTAAATCAGTGTTCCACACTTGTGGCGACCTTTTTACGAAATGCTGAATTCGCTGGTTTTTGAATCACAAAAAGTTATCTGCGCGTTTGTAGTTTTTCGTGTTTAGGGTAATGTTTTCGTTGGTCAATTTAGCGTATGCGTACAAATCGCATAACAAACAATTTAAGCAGATTCGCAACGCGTGGCAGTTTTGGTTTGCAGTGAGTTTTGTGTTTAAGGTGCAATGCGAAGACTTTTGTATTGCGTTGCTCACTACTTAATTGGGCGTTATAGCAACTAAAAGGCCACCTGTAATAGTGGCCAGTACGGAATTAGTAAGATGAACAAGCGCCGTATGATGGTGCTTCTTTTATTCGATACTTTCTGCCGTTTTGATCTTTCGTATTTGTGTATGAGTAAGGTAGATCATTATAGTATGAAGGCATTTCCAAAGCGCTGTACCCACCGTTCGGCCATTCTGCAATCGCGTAATTTGAGTACGATTGGTACTTGTAGCTATTTGTTGCCTCATTTAGTTGTGAGCCTGTAACTATTGTGACAGGAACTTTGTACGGGTCTCCCCATGAGTAATCAGCTTTTTGATACTGGACACAGCCATACTCTTGAGAAGCAAAAGCTACGTTGATTGTACCTAGCAAAGTTAAGGCAAATACAAACTTCTTCATTTCGTTTTAATTTAAAAAGTGCCGCATCCCTTTTATTCCATGCAATTTAGCACAAGGGAGTTTGGTCATTAATCTATGCACTCCAAATTTGCGCGCGGATTATATGGGTAAAATAGTTCTTCGTATACATAAAGTTGAATAGTTGCTATAACAAACTGTTCAAGAGGGATTCGCAACGCGTGGCATTTTTACTATGCGTTGATTTTAGTGATTAAGGTGGTGTGCGGTGGCTTCGGTATTGCGTTGCTCACCCCTTAACAGGGCGTTAGAGCGCAGGAGAAAAAATAATGAATATGACGGACATAATTGAATACATTTCATATCTTATCGCCGGCATTATTATCGCTCCTTTCGGCTTTATGTTGTTTAAAGAATTCATCGGTAAAGATCGCAAGACAGTTACAGATGAAGTCAAATCGACAGTAGGTGACGAATCGAGAAAGTTTCTGGGTGGCAGGTATGGCGATGCCGTTGTAGGTCAATTTGTCGAGTTTAAACTGATAATAGCGATAGGCTTGCCAGTAGTTCTCTTTCTAGGAATCTCTTCCTTGGTAAATTCTCTTTTGAAAGTTCTGCTCAACCTGTGAGTTGCGCTCTAACAAACTGTTCAAGAGGGATTCGCAACGCGTGGCATTTTCACTATGCGTTGGTTTTAGTGTTTAAGGTGGTATGCGGCGGCTTTTGTATTGCGTTGCTCACCCCTTAACAGGGCGTTATCTTTATGGAGAAAATTTTAGTTGAGTACACTTTATCATTACACAAGCTTACAAGGCTTGATTGGTGTTATTACTGGTAAGTCGGTATGGGCTAGCCATTGTGAGTATTTGAATGATTCAAGTGAATTTATTCATGCACTTTCATTTGCTAAAACCGTCTCCGGAAACATATTTATGGATGACGATTACCTTGAGGCATTTGGTTGGGCGGTGCGAGACTCATTAGAACATATGGTAAAGCATGATGTTTACGTTGCTAGTTTTAGCGAAAATGCAGATTTGTTGAGTCAATGGAGAGGTTATTGTCCGCAAGGGGCAGGCGTATCAATAGGATTTGACTCTGAAATACTCAATACATACTGTGAAAATCAAGGGTATCGACTAGAGAAATGTATTTACGACAGTGAAATACAGTCAAGTAGGATTGTTGATATAACAAGTCAGTGTTTAGATATCTTCCCAAAGCCTAGCATCACGCGAGCAGATTACGATGCTTTAAACAGCAAAGAACAAGTAACTTTTACTCTTAGTGAACGTGAAAGGACTACGAATGGTCAGGTTAAAGAAGAGGCAACAGCAGCTACGGATTGGCTCTGTGAGCAAGTAAACGAGTGTGCGCCTCTTATTAAACATTCTGGGTTTCACGAAGAATCCGAATGGAGAATAGTTGCCCGTAATCCGTCAGAAAATATTCAGTATAGAGTTTCAAAGTCTCATATTGTGCCATACCTAGTCTTGCCTTTGATTAGAGACTATCCAGAGATAATTAAAGAGATCTATATTGGACCTAACCCAAACCCTCATCGGTGTGAAAAATCTGTTAAGCAGCTTCTTAAAAGTGAAGCAATCGAGCATGTGACGACAAAAATATCTTCGATTCCATTCAATAGCTGGTAGATAAAGATAACAAAGCATTTAAGAGTGATTCCCAACGCATGGCATTTTTCATTCCATAGTTGGGTTCTGTGTTTACGGTGCTCTGGTTAAGTTTCGTGGTAGCGTTGCTCACACCTTAATGCAGCGTTAGGCGACATGAGATAAACGATAGAGTAGTGATAGTATCTTGGCGAGAGTCTAGCTTCAGTTAACAGAAAAGGAGTGGGTTAATGAATGGTAAAGCATTTGATAATTGGCAAAAATCGCGAAAGAAAGGATGTTTAAATTGGCTTTTCAGAACAACTTTCGTCACAGCCATCTTGTACATGATTTTCAATGTTATTTTCCTTTATCCATCTTCTGATGCGGCAAGCATTACGATTTTCTTATCGGATAATGCTCTTAATTACTCCATTTACACGATCGGGATGTTTTTCGCATTTTGGGTTATTTGGCTATACAACGAATCTTCGTATGAGAAAGAAGTTAAACGTAGAAATGTCGCCTAACAAACTGTTCAAGAGGGATTCGCAACGCGTGGCATTTTCACTATGCGTTGCTTTTAGTGTTTAAGGTGGTATGCGGCGGCATCGGTATTGCGTTGCTCACCCCTTAACAGGGCGTTAGCACTGGTTTGGCATAATAGGTCAAAAGTCTTGGTGTTTATTGGTGTCTTTTCATGGCTTTACACCGGATCAAATGTGCCTTTCATGTTCGCTCCGGTGGCACTAGATGTGAAGTTTTCGCTTTGCTTTCAGCGTTTACGGTTTCTAACTTTTGGGCTATTTCTCTTGTGTGGTTTCTTTAGTGCTGAGATGTTTTCGTCAATGCTAGGTTTCTTTGAAGCTGTTGTTAAAGTCCGAAGCCCGTATCCTTTGCTAATTTGAAAGCGGTGAAAAGGGTAATTAAGCATGTTTTTCTTCTAACCAACTTACGTCTTGAAGTTAGTTTTCAGTTTGGCAGTTGTCCAGTTGGTTTCAGTGTTTTAAACCATAAGTTTCGTGCTATATTTCAGTAGGTTGTCGCACTCTAAAAGCTTAAAGGGCAGCGTGCTAACAAACAGTTCAAGTGGGATTCAGCACGCGTGGCATTTTTGGTATGCGTTTGATTTCGGTGTTGAAGTGCAATGCGGTAACATCGGTATTGCGTGCTTCACCCCTTAACTGGGCGTTATGTTTTTAATCAACTTGAGGTTTTAGATGGAAGCACTAGAGTGGTTTAAATTAATTGAGATGTTTCTCGTAACATTTATAGCTGCTTCTGTTGGTGTTTGGGCTGCTTATAAAATAGAGAGAGAGCAGCGAAATAAGATTGAAATTCAGGGGCGATTAAAGGAGTTTTGTAATGTGCAAATGCAACTTAGGTTACAACACACGCTATTAAAAACGATTAAAGAGTACCTGTCACAACACGAAAATGATAATGAAAGGTTTAAGAAAGTTTTACCAACCGAAATACCTAAAAATGTATCTTATTTGGATTTACGTGACGTTAAGTTTCTTCTTATTAATAATAATGTTTTAGCTTACAATATTATTACGGTTCAGCAGACTGTTAATATGTCGCTTTTAAATTATGACAAGCGCAGCAAAAAACATTATGAATGGCAAGCCAATCCGGTCAATGGCAGAACTCCAGATGAAAATGCTCAGCTCCGATTATGTGAAAAGTCGTTAAAGGAAATGACAGATATAAATTACTCTGAAATTTACGAAGTAACCGAGCATATTGAATATTTCATGCAAGAACTATCTGTATACGAAAAATCAGAATTTAAGAATATACAAGAAGTAGATATGTACACAGAACAGTTTTCTGTAGAGTTGGAAAAGCGTAAAAAAACATAACAAAGCGTTTAAGGCAGATTCGCAACGCGTGGCATTTTGGGTTCAAATTGAGTTTTGTGTTTACGGTGTAATGATTTAGGTTAGGTGTAGGCGTCGCTCACTACTTAACGCGGCGTTAGGTTTCTCCACGGGAAACATCGAATTCGAGGATTTTGGATAATGGATTATGAAACGAAGCTACAACTTGCGCACAAAGAATTAAGTGACAAAGGTGTTTGGAAGTCGAACTACAATCCTCCACTTGTAAAGTTGTTGCGTAAACTTGGACTATGTTTTCCGCCGCCTTATTATCAGAGTTTTTTCGCAAACGTTATGCTTTGTGTGGTTTTCTTTGCTCCTGTTTGGGGAATCTTCCAATGGTTTCTTGTGTGGAACGAACTAGGTAAACCAGTTTTAGAAGCAGTTTATATCTCGTTACTTACTGGCGCATTGTTTGGTTTAGTTATGGCAACCTTCTACTACATTAGACGCAAGCAATTAAATCTAACAGACTGGGGTTCATTGGGAGAATAAGCCCAAAACCTAACAAACTGTTCAAGAGGGATTCGCAACGCGTGGCATTTTCATCATGCGTTGGTTTTAGTGTTTAAGGCGGTATGCGGCGACTTCGGTATTGCGTTGCTCACCCCTTAACAGGGCGTTAGGTGCTTGAAGGAAAAGGTAAGTATGGAAATTGCTTTTCGGCAGATAAACATTGATGATTTCGAATTATGCGTTGCTGCGAGAAAAGATGCATACTTTTGTAGTTTTGGGCATTACGATGGTTTCGACGACTTCATCAGTGGTTATCGTGAACGAGTCTTAGACCGGTTAGCAACATCAGGATGGTTCTATATCCATATATTTGTGGATGGTCAGTTTGCAGGGCAGTTAGAGTTTCGTAGCTTTTCACCCGAGCCGGAGACTGGCTATGTGCATCTCATTTACTTAAAGCCGAATTTTCGTGGTTCAGGGCTCGCTCCAAAAGTGCAGGATTATATTGTAAGCACTTTGAGTAAAGCGGGTTGTTTGCGTGCTGTACTTTCAGTAAGCCCGACTAACCATCGAGCTCTCACATTCTATAAGCGCCATGGTTGGGAGTTCGTGCGCAAAAATCCCAAGCATGATGAAACAGACTTTTACCAACTTTGGCTACGTACCTAACAAACTGTTCAAGAGGGATTCGCAACGCGTGGCATTTTCACTATGCGTTAGTTTTAGTGTTTAAGGTGGTATGCGGCGGCTTTGGTATTGCGTTGCTCACCCCTTAACAGGGCGTTATGCGTACGAGCATGATTAGCTACTCTCTCTTATGGTAAAATTCGCATTTTGTTATAGGATCCCAAGATGAGCGATGAGCATTTTCAAGGTAAGTATGAGGTAGAGCTAAAGTACCGCCTTGAGTCGAAGACTAATTTCATGAATGTTTTGAAAAATATACCTCATGAAATAATGGTTGAGGACAATCTAGAATCCGATTGTTATTTTGATACTCCTGATAAATCATTGTATCAGCAGAATAAGAGTGTCTGTATTCGTACTATGAAGCCTTCGGGTATTAAGCTTTGGATTGTAAAAGGCCCTGAGGCAGACCGATGTGAAGCGACTAATATCACTGATGCAGAAAATGCTAAAAGTATGCTTGAAACTATGGGGTACGAAATTACGTTAAAGGCTACCAAAACTCGAAGTATCTATTTCGTTGGCAAGTTTCATATCACGGTTGATTCATTAGATGGTATTGGCGACTTTGCTGAGTTCGCTATCATGACAGACGATGAATCAATGCTAATTGCTTATAGGTCGGAACTTGAAGCCCTAGCTAGCAAGTTTGGGTTGACAGGTTCAGCATTGCAGAATAAATCCTATAAACAGATGTTCGAGGAAAAGTACGCATAACAAAGCATTTAAGAGTGATTCGCAACGCTTGGCATTTTCGCTTCGCTCAAGTATAGCCAAACGTCGCTCACACCTTAATGCGGCGTTATGTTTCCGATTGAAAACTGCGTAATACCACTTGAATGCTGTTTTTATATCCAGTATTGTTGGCATTTTCCATAGTTTGAGCATGTGCGTAAATGAGAATAATAATTGATGGTTGTAACTTCAATTTGGATAGTGTTTCAAGTTTATCGAGAAACAAGAATTTAGGAGTTTATTCGTTACAAGGGATAGATGACAACTTAGCTAAGTTCGCCAGTGATTCAATAGAAAACAAGGCGTATTTCGATATTGAAGTTTTAGACAAAGATCGTTCAGTGCTAGTTGGTGAACACTGCTTTTTCAACAATCTTAATGTTTTCAATAAAACATTAAAACTGACGGTCAACTGGGTAGAACACTCACTTTTTGACTAAGTCGATAGCGAAACATAACAAAGCATTTAAGAGTGATTCCCAACGCTTGGCAGTTTCGCTTCGCTCAAGTGTAGCCAAGCGTCGCTCACACCTTAATGCGGCGTTATATGCCAGTAATCAGAAAGTCGATAGCAGAGATGATCTCGTCTCTAAAAGTGCTTAGATCGTTTACAGGCTCTCTTAGAATTTTGGTTGGTACACTTGCCATTTGATGAGTCAGAATTACGAAGTCACCTTCATCAATATGGATTACGGGGCATAGGTGACTGGGTGCTTTTTTCTCTAACAACTCAGTAGGCGTCAACGGAATAACTAACCGAGTGTTCAATGTATCAAGCAATTCACTTTGAACGTCAACAAAGTATGGGTATGCGGTTGCAGTGTTTTTATCGTTGTTTTTGTATAGCGAGAATTGTGACATTAGAATACTCGGTAAGAATCAGAAAATAGCCCGTGGTTTTCAGTTAGCTCGTTACAAGCATTAATGGCATCAGCATTTTGCTCTAACCATTCAGCTTTAAGGCGTTGACTCACTTCTTTTTCAAGTGCCTTTTCCATTGTTGCCGAAAGGTTTATATTTAAGCGTTTAGCCTCAGCAAGTAACTCACTGTTTAAGCTTAAGTTTGTAGCTTTCTTTGGAGCTTGCGTACTATATGCGTTTCTCATGATAGTAACCTATGCGTATTGTGTGTGCGCATAAATTATAGGTGCAATACAAGCATATAACAAGGCGTTTAAGAGGGATTCTCAACGCTTGGCATTTTCAGTTTGATTCAGCTTTAGTGTATACGGCACAATGGTTTAGACTAGGTGGTGGCGTTGTTCACCCCTTAACGCGGCGTTATAAATCACATGAGTTCGGAGGGTTATGGGTATATCAATGTTAGAAATAAGTAAAACTGCAATGTATCACGGAGAATTTACAGATCGTAAAAAAGAATTCTCAGAAGCATGTAAATGGTTATCCGAAGAGATGGGTTTTCCATATAAAAGTACTCGAATGGGCGACTACGAGCGGTTGCTAAAAACATTTGTAAACCCCGGAGCAAAAGCACCTACGGAGCGAGACCTGCTTGATGATTTCTATCATTTTATGCAAGCAGCGACCGAAGCGTGCCAGATCATCCGTTTGTGGAATACTTTTAAGGATGGTAAGCATGAGGGCTTAAAAGACCGTATCAAACATGTCATGTCTGGTAAAAGCATACGTGCCGAAGCAATCAAAAAGAACAAAAAAGGACAAAATGATGACCCAGCACGAGATTTCGCGTTTGAGCTAAACATTGCCTCTAGGTTTCTCAAAGGCGGCTATGAAGTCGACCTAACGGATGACTGCGATGTGGTTGTTACTATTGGTAAAGACAGATTGTATGTAGAGTGCAAACGTATAAAATCTTTGAAAAAATTAGCCTCTCGTATCAAAGAAGCATCAAACCAGATAGATACACGTATTGTTGCAAATCGTAAAAATAAGTATGGCTTAATAGCACTGGATGTGACTGATGTGCTCTTGCCTGAGGGTACGGTTACAGCAACAAGCGATGTACGTCTGTATGACATGGAAATACAAAAAGCGATTACAGATTTCGCTAGAGAGCAGCAAGATGTATCAGACAAAAATGCAGGTCGTAATGTAGCAGGTATTCTATTTGAATTTAGTTCAAGCGCTTTCTTTTCTCATGAGGAAAATGAACCTGCTTTGGGTTTTGGACGCGCAGCGTGTATGTATAGGCAGGCTAGCCAAAGTAAAAAGTCGTTGGCTCTAGTCTCTGGTTTTTATGGACAAAATTGCCAACCAAAACTTATAGAGTTCAGATTTATAACAAAGCATTTAAGAGTGATTCGCAACGCTTGGCAGTTTCGCTTCGCTCAAGTATAGCCAAGCGCCGCTCACACCTTAATGCGGCGTTAGCCTACAGAGGTAAGCATGGAACACAGAGTTAAGAAAGTTAGAGCTTACTCTACCGCAATGATTAGTCGACTTATTATTGCAGATCGAAAATTAGCTTTGCTTAATCCCCTATTAAACGATTCTGATTTGATTCATAAGTGGGATCATTCTTATGGTGGTCATGGGCTTGAGTTAATGCGTATAACAATGTATCTAGATATTGTTCGTGAGTTAGCTGCTATTTCATTTGACCGAGGTAATACGTCTCCATCAATTTTCATATTCTTGAACTTATTTCCTCTAAGCCTCTTTTAGAGGCTTTAAAAAGGGACTACTGTAAACCGACAACGATTACTTGGGTAAACGACGTTGACCCCGAATCAAGAGCATTCTGGGAAGAGCGTCATAAAGAAAGAGATTTGGGAGACAAGTCTCAAAGGTTTGATGAGCATTATCACAAGGCAAAAAAATTATTTAGCGAACTAAAAGGCAAGGATCTTCATCATAAAATTAGGAACGTACGCAATAAATTGGTTGCTCATTACGAAATGAGGCAAGATGGTACAGAACCCCGCTTAGCTGACCCTAAAGACTTTAATTTGAAGTGGGGAGATGTCGAAAGTTATTTCGAGGAGTTGAAGCCGATTATTGTCGAATTGGTGTTGTTAATTTCTAATGAAGCATATGCTTTAGATTTATTCCGAGAGGATCACGAAAGGATTTCTCGAGACTTTTGGAAACTGTAGGCTAACAAACTGTTTAAGAGTGATTCGCAACGCGTGGCATTTTTACTATGCGTTGGTTTTAGTGTTTAAGGTGGTATGCGGGAGCTTCGGTATTGCGTTGCTCACCCCTTAACAGGGCGTTATACCCTAATTGGAAAGGAAGCATCCTCATGGTTTCAATAGAATTTTTAATTACTTCTTTTATTGTTGTCTTAATACCCGGTACAGGAGTATTGTTTACAGTTGCTACTGGGCTCTTCAATAGCAAACAAGCTAGCGTATTTGCTGCAATTGGTTGTACGTTTGGTATTGTTCCTTCACTTTTGGCGAGTGTGTTTGGGTTGGCGGCAATCTTCCATACTAGTGCGTTGGTATTTCAGGTCGTCAAATATTGTGGTTCAGCTTATTTGATCTATTTAGCATGGACTATGTGGAGGGCTTCTTCCCCCTTGTCACTGGACAAAAAGCCTGCAAATGCGAAGCTCAGAGATATTGCGTTAAAAGGTTTTTTAATTAATATCTTGAACCCTAAGTTATCAATATTCTTTTTAGCATTCTTGCCCCAATTTGTTTCGCCACAATCAGAGCAGCCATTGTTTAGTATGCTAGTTCTTGGAGTGGTGTTTATGTTGATGACACTTTGTATATTTATTGTGTATGGCTTAATGGCTAGTACATTTAGTGAGTTAATTGTACGCTCAGAAAAAGCAAGTTTGGTTATTCAAAAAATATTTGCGGGTGGTTTTGCAGCGATGGGTTTGAAGTTGGCGTTAACAGAACGGGTATAACAAAGCATTTAAGAGTGATTCCCAACGCTTGGCATTCTTAGTTCAAGTCGAGTTTTTGTGTTTACGGTGTAATGGTTTAGGCTAAGTGGTAGCGTTGCTCACACCTTAATGCGGCGTTATGCTCTAGGAGGGAATTTTGCTCAATTTACTGAAGAAAGTGGTGCTAATCAATCTTGCTGCAGCATTGATTGTTATTCTCTTAGCTCAGTTTGTCCCCTTCTTTGCTACTACTCAGCCAGTCGACTTTCTGTTCTTCGTTGTTATCGTGAACTGGGTTTTAGCAAAGCTTATGTGGGAAGGTGGCGTATATAGTAAAACAGCGCATATGGATGATTCTAGAACAGATAAAGTTTACAAAATGGTAGAAGGTCATGATTTCGAAAAAGACCAACGAGAGCAGCATAGAATGAACTTCCAGACAGGTTTGGTTTTCTTTATTGCAGGGCTTCCAGCGTTTGTCACTTGCTTAATTCTCCAATTTCTTTGAGTACGAGCATAACAAATTGTTCAAGAGTGATTCGGCACGCGTGGCATTTTTACCATGCGTTAGGTTTGGTGGTTAAGGTGGTATGCGGAAGCTTAGGTATTGCGTGCCTCACACCTTAACAAGGCGTTATGCCTAAGGAGATATTGGTGACATTCCCAGAAAACCCAAGTATTGATATTGTAAAGGGCTACTTGGAGCTTTGGCACACATTGGAGAGTTACACTCTTCAAGAAAAGTCGTTGGAAAACCTGTTTAAAAAGTTTTGTCCTCAGAACGACAAAATAGAAGATGTATTGCTAAAGGTTAGTGCTCTCAATGACTTTTATAGTACTAATATCTACGATACTTACTCAGTTTCAAAGCATATACTTGGTTTGAGCATTGATGAGAAGCTTAACCAAGGTTGTCTAGGTTTGGTTGATGAAGTTGCACCTATTGAAATCAAAGGTAAAACCCGAAGATTCTATTCTTTTGCTACTAAGTATTGTAGTCACCATAAACCCAATGATTACCCAATTTATGATTCATATGTAGAAAAAATGCTCATGCATTTCAAGAGGCGGGATTCCTTTTGTCAGTTTAAAAAAGATGATCTTAAAAACTATCGCATGTTCGTTCAAATAATTAAGGAATTTAGTCGGTACTACTCTTTGGAAGAGTTCAGCTTGAGAGAAATTGATATTTATTTATGGCTTGCTGGAAAAAAGCATTTCCCAAATAGATATTAGGCATAACAAAGCGTTTAAGGCAGATTCGCAACGCTAGGCATTTTCGGTTTGCTTTGAATTTAGTGTTTACGGCACAATGGATTAGGTTGGGTGGCAATGTTGCTCACTACTTAACGCGGCGTTATACGAAATCATCATTTACATAGTTAAGAGTTAACAATTGGATATCTTAGGAATTTTTAAAGACTACATAT
>NZ_JAWOWM010000029.1:0-15975 GCF_033340475.1 Vibrio sp. 1078-1 | reverse complement strand
ATATGTAGTCTTTAAAAATTCCTAAGATATCCAATTGTTAACTCTTAACTATGTAAATGATGATTTCGTATAACGCCCTGTTAAGGTGTGAGCAACGCAATGCCGAAGTCACCGCATACCACCTTAAACACTAAACGCAACGCATAGTAAAAATGCCACGCGTTGCGAATCACTCTTGAACAGTTTGTTAGCCCACATCTCACAGCTAGTGCTAGAACCAATTGCTAATAAAGTTCTGAACGAACACCGAACCTGATGGAGTGAGTGTCCAAACAAATGCTCCAATATTTACGAATATCGTCAGCCACAAAATCGATTTAAATGGCTGTTTTTTCGACTTATGACGAAGTTGATTTTGAGCACATAATGCCCCCATCCAACCACCGAGTAACGATAAAAGATGAAGCGTATTTTCTGGTGTCCGCCATTTGCCGTTTTGAGCGGCATTTTTATCTATTGCGTACATTACGTAGGTTACAATGGACATCAGGATATAAGCTGCAATGAACAGCTTCTCACCACCTAATATGAACACAGCTGTACTCGCTAAAACTAAGTAAACGATGCTAAACATGATTGTTGAAGGTACCGAGCCGGAACCTAGAATTGTTACATTAGTGGCGTTGTAACGCCCTTTTTTGTCTTCGTTAACTTCAAATTTAACTTCATCATCGACCTTAGGACGTCGACCTTTACTCTGAACCGTTGATATATGGAAAAAAACTCTTAATTCACCATTTAATGCCGAAATGAATCCATAACCTTTTGAGTCATTCCACTCTACAACTTTACCTTTGATCATCGAACTCTACTTTTTATTTCTCTCTTGTGGGCTAACGCCTTGTTAAGGTGTGAGGCACGCAATACCGAAGCCTCCGCATAGCACCTTAACCACTAAAACTAACGCATAGTAAAAATGCCACGCGTGCCGAATCACTCTTGAACAATTTGTTATGTAGCCGACTTTCAGGCTAGCGCTATCTGTCCAAGTTGGATTTTGGGCGTAATACCAACTTTGCGATACAAAGCTAGAGCTGATTCATTGAAAGAGTATACTTCTAACCACAGTTCTTCCCCGCCGTTAGAAATAGCCCTTTCCTCAAATGCCTCTATTAGCGCCAGTCCAACGCCTTGGTCTCTAAAACATGAATCCACTACTATTTGTTCAATGCTTGCGATTTTTCGCTGTTTGAGTGTCCAAGACTTACGGCCCCATAGCTCACCAAAAACCAAACCTACTAACTGCCCATTGATTTCGGCTACTAGAAAAATTGAGCTTTCACTTTCGATTATCTTGTGTAGGTCTATTTTTTGTTCAATTTCTTCCGGTGATAAAAAGTCGTCAGGTAAATTTGCTTGATGATACTCATTAAGCTGAAACTGTAGTTTCTTGATAACACTGATATCTTCAATGCAAGCTCGGCGAATATTTAACATATATAAATCCTTTTAACTTACCGCCCTCTCGCGGCTACATAACGCCGCATTAAGGGGTGAACAAAGCAAACCACCCAAACTAAACCATTGTGCCGTAAACACTTAAGCCAATTCAAACCAAAACTGCCAAGCGTTGTGAATCCCTCTTGAATGCTTTGTTAGTTGCCTGACCTAACGCTTTGATTTGAAGTGGATTGCCGCTTTGCCAACACGAGCTTTACGTATATAAAGAAACTCAAATCAGGCGCAGTTTCAAAGCGCCTGTCACTGAAACCACTTGGAACATACAACGCCTTAGAAAACGGGCTAACAACACCAAAACGCGCCTTTGGGACAGACAATGTTACACAGCTAACTTTCAACATATAAATCAGTTTCTGAAACAGAAAAACCAAACCGTACAAGAAACCAAAGCACGATTTTCACAAACCCAATTAGCTAGAAATTGAAATACGAAAACCTAGCCAAAAACACACGGACATTAACCCTAAACATTCTGCTTTAGGTACGTTTTTCCTCGTTGGCAACTAACGCCGCGTTAAGGGGCAGCAACGCGCTACCACCAAACTTAAATTTACCACCATATACACAATTGCCAAGATTTGAGCCAAAGTCGCCACGCGTTGACTGTCCCTCTTGAACGCCTTGTTATGAGCGTGGTCACCACTACCAAACGAACAATTTAAAGCAACTAAGAATTACAAAGGCGGTTAGCAGCCCCAGCCAACCTAGAGTCTTAGTGACAACTTCTGGTGAACTTGTGTTGAAATGAGGGAAAAGAATGACCCCAAAAGATAACATTGGTAAGAAACCATAGAGCTGCCCCATATATTTCGACGTTACTTCTGGAAATGGACCAATCAATTGATAAATAGCCAGATATGCCCCATAAACGCCAATAGCAATGCAAGCCTCCTTTCGAGACGTTTCACTACCATCTGAGTAAAAATAGAACCCTACAAGGACAACAAATACAATTACATCAATCAATGTAGATATCCCTTCCTTTCTTTGAAGCTCATAACGCCTTGTTAAGGTGTGAGGCACGCAATACCGAATCTGCCGCATACCACCTTAATCACTAAAACCAACGCATAGTAAAAATGCCACGCGTGCCGAATCACTCTTGAACAATTTGTTATACGATTTCTCACAACGAGCGTTGAAACAGACCTTTTTGGGCTTTGAAACCTAATTTTTCAAACAGAGCTTTAGACCGAAAGTTACCTTCATCAATGTCTGCATACAATTTTTCAATGCCCACAGATTTTGCGTGAGAAAATAATAAACTGAGAGCTTCCAACATATAGCCTTGTCGCCAATATGCTGAATTAAGTAAGCATCCAACCTCACATGAACGACCACAATCACTAAAACTATGTAAACCGCAAGTTCCAATAACTTTGTTGGTCGATTGCTCTAAAACTGCCCATTCCAGCGATTCACCCGACTTTTCTAATTGGACGACGCTTTCTAGCATCTGAAATATCAAATCTTTCGATGGAAAAACCGGATCTGAGGCAAATTCCATTGTTTGAACATCACCATAAATCTCAAACAAGTCTTCAGAATCTTCCATTTGAATTGACCTCAATACAACCCTACTTCCGTGTAAATCAGGCTTCATTTTTCTCCTTAATCGTATAACGCCCAATTAAGGGGTGAGCAACGCTACCACCCAACTTAAGGCATTGTATCGTAAACACTAAAACTGAAGTAGAAGCAAAAGTGCCAGGCGTTGGGAATCCCTCTTAAATTGTTTGTTAGGCAAACTATTTCACCAATAGAGCATACTTTACTTTTAAGTACTCTTTTTCAACAACATCACGACTGCCTTGCACCTCGTCGATTAGCTCTTTAATTTGACCGTGCGCTAATATTTTCCGATAGCTTTCGTCACAAATACCCAACCGTAAGTAATCGAGATAGCTACTTAACTTTGAACGTCTATGATTAATGCGTAGTGCAATGGGATGGCATTGTTTGTTTATAAACTGACTTTCCGTCTCATCGCCATTGAAATAATCATCAACTGCTTCTATGAGTGGGGAAAAATCATACCTAGTCATTTCAGAAAGTAATTGTGACTGCTCCAAACATGAGCGTCGAATATGATACGTTTCTCTCGAATCATCCATCACTGTATGAGTGAGAGCTAAAAGTTCCTCTAGTTCAAAATCTATCTCACCCTCACAAAACTTTTGATATCTAACTAGCGAATCAAGATAGTTCTCATGAGCAAGGTTGAATGAACAGTACATTGGTTCAACGAAATTGATAAATAGTTTTTCTCTATTTTTTTCTCTCTCTTTCAGCAACTGAATAAGGTTATCTACTAAACCTATCATGCGATACCTCCTGTTTGCCTAACGCCGCGTTAAGTAGTGAGCGACGCCTACACCTAACCTAAACTATTACACCTTAAACACAAAACTCAATTTGAACTGAGAATGCCACGCGTTGCGAATCTGCCTTAAACGCCTTGTTATGTTCGTACTTTTTTCACCTCTGCTCTCAATAGAACAATGTGAGCAATCGAGATTGTAGCGATAATAAGTGGAATAAATACCGAAACGAGTGACAGCAAAATGTATATTTGAGACATCATTAGCTTTTCCCCCACACCGCCACTATGCGTCCAACCTGCTAAGTGACCATCTGCAAAAAGCCCAAAAGAACCATAATAGTAAATTGGATACATTAACGCTGACTCTTTCCAATAACCTTTCTGCAAGTACCGAATTGAAACTCCAGAAATCAGGAATGCTAATAGACCACCAAAAACTATAAAAATAAAGTCTGAAGGATATTTGAACGCCGTCCCCAAAAAACTCCCTTTTGAAACTAAACCCGCGATAATCATTCCTAGTATGAACGTGATCATAGCATTTGTTAATCTTAACTCTTTCATATTGTCCTCCGCTCGAACAGTATGAAAGAGTCTCAAAAGGAAAATGTATGAAAAGGACTCAATCTCGACTCATACCCCTTTTTTAACGACGAGAACATAACGCCTTGTTAAGGGGTGAGCAACGCAATACTGATGCCACTGCATACCACCTTAACCACAAAACCTAACGCATAGTAAAAATGCCACGCGTTGCGAATCCCTCTTGAACAATTTGTTAGCTAAAAATTGCCGTCACAGCTAAATGAATACCTGTGTATGATTTGTAAACAGCTAAACAAGCCATCAAAGATGGAAAGATTAAATCAAAGCCATATAGGCTTACTAAGCGAATAAAAAACCTAGTGTTGAGAATACTTGTTTTATTGACTCGTTTGAGCCATTGATTGATAAATGGCTCAGCATCTTTGCGGAAGCTATCGATACCATCTTTAGTTCCTTGTATTAGCTGTGTTGCCCTACCGATAGCTTCACTATTGTATATTTGGTCTTGCATTCTACTGTCTGGAGATAGATTACTTAAGTCGCGTACAGAATAGTCAATATGCTCAATCGTAACTGAAAAGTGCCGTTCGATAGCTTCGACAAGCTCTTGATGCCCAGATATTAATGTTTTTTCTCGATCAAACTTCCATGCGAGTATGTCTATGGTGGCGTAAAGAATAAAAACAACAAAGTAGTAGATAACAATAATTGCACCAATCCCCTTAACTAACTCACTTTCTATTGCTTCAGTTTCCGCTTTGAGACCAAGAAACCCTGTGACTTTTAGATTTAAAATTGAGATTAGTAAACACATCACAGATGCAATCATTAAATTTCTGCGTGATTTTCTGGTCGTTTCAGTAAGAGGATCTGAAAACAATACTTTTTCGATCTCATTCTCTTCTAGCTTTTTATATAGCTTAGGACGATCAATTGACAATATATCTACCCCTTTTAGCTAACGCCTTGTTAAGGTGTGAGGCACGCAATACCGAAGCCTCCGCATACCACCTTAACCATTAAAACCAACGCATAGTAAAAATGCCACGCGTGCCGAATCACTCTTGAACAATTTGTTATAAGGCGGGCTCAAGGATAATATCCTGACCATCAACTTCAATTAGCCCGAAGTCACCTTCTAACGAAAGGGAGCCTTGTAAATAAGAGACTCCTTCAACTTCACCTAATGTTGGAATGTCACTTAAAGTCGTCTTTCTAGCAGATAGCTGCATTCCCTTAAAACGAACAGTTATCGCTTTACCTTGCTTATTACTGACAAAGAGTTTGACCTTCTGATCAGACTCTAAAAGGAATAGTATTTCAATATAGGTATCATCAAAACTTTGATTAAGCGAGAGTAACTCTGAATCAGTTAGACAATTTAGTTCCATATTTCTCCAAGCCTTATAACGCCGCATTAAGGTGTGAGCAACGCTACCACGAAACTTAACCATACCACTGTAAACGCGAAACCCAACGATGGAATGAAAAATGCCAAGCGTTGGGAATCACTCTTAAATGCTTTGTTAAGGCTCTGATTATAACTGTATCCACGCCCGTTCTATAGATGCGATCTCGGACTCTACAGAAATTGCAAAGGTGTCTGGGTTACCTGTAAAGCGATACATTTTCTTTGTTTGTACGTCTAAAACAGCATAGTTGTAACTGTTATCATCAAATGCGGATAACATAGTAAAGCAAATATAGTTTGCTCGATCCTGAGTCATCCTGTCATTTACACTGAAATACAATTTGATCACGTAATCCACACCATCAATATTTAGATTTAACTCGGGATTACATACAATTTCGGTTTTACTTGATAAATAGCTTTCTCTTACAGGCTCGTACCAACTGATGTTTTTTCCTTTAGCCCATGTAACGAAGCTTTTTGCTAACGAGGAATAATTACCTTTCTTATCATTTGGCATTTTTTCAGCTAATTGCTTAAGCTCAATTAGCTGACCTTTATGCTTCAAGATACTAACAATTTTCTCACGAAACTTTTTATAGTAGTCAGCACTAGGATGGTATGGCTTTTGATTCTTTTGCTTTTTTATTAAGTTTAACTTTTTTGTTCCGCTTTCAGTAGCAATCGCGGAAAACTCTTTTACAAATATCTTAGGCATCGCTTTCTTCCTTTTGGAACCGAAAGCACATTTTACCAGATATGATACCGATTGCTTTGCTACCGATCTCAATACTGAGCCTTAACGCCCTGCTAAGGGGTGAGCAACGCAATACCTAAGCCGCTGCATACCACCTTAATCACTAAATTCAACGCATAGTAAAAATGCCACGCGTTGCGAATCCCTCTTGAGCAGTTTGTTAGTCGCGAGGCACCGAGCGACAATTTTAAGCCGAACTAAACTTTGCGAACAACAAACTTTATGTGCTTTGATGCATTCAAGTCAGGCGTAGTCTCATAGCGGCTACTCAATGAAACCACTTGGAATTAACAACGCCGCAGAAAACGGACTGACAACACCAAAAAGAGCCTTTGGAAAGCCAATCTCACAGTGCGGACTTTCAACAAAGTCACTGAAACCACGTGGAACTTACAACACCAGAGAAAACGTCATTTCAGCGAGTAAATCGGCTTTTGTACCCAACAAACTCACCGAGCAGAGTTGCAACCAAAAACAGACTCTCGATTGCCCTGTTCTGTCAGCACCAAAGAACAAAACAACCGCTTGGACACTTGCCAAGCTTTGGGCTTAAAACAGCAGAAACTGAGTTTTGACCATCGACGATGAATCTGTATACCAAACAAACAGCTGCCAAATTTTGAGCTAAAAAACATGATTTTGATTGCTAGCTTTTTCTAGCGACTAACGCTCTGTTAAGGGGTGAGCAACGCAATACCGAAGCCACCGCACTGCACCTTAATCACTAAAATCAACGCATAGTAAAAATGCCACACGTTGCGAATCCCTCTTGAACAGTTTGTTAACTGAGCGCCTTTCAGTTTTCGCCGATCTTACAGCCACTTTAGCCAAGGCTGGTTTTCCTAATTAATGATTAGTAAAGCTAACTCAAATATGTATTTAACTAAAAGATTACCGTTTACCTTTAGTTTGAAATACGTCTCACAACACCATACTTCGGTGATGTAAGTGCGCCGAACTAATCGCGAATGCCTTATATTATTAGAAGGCTTTGTGCCGCCTTTCTCATGAGTAAACTTAAGTACCAAATTGAAATTAGTCGCATTAGCTTAATTAATGAAACCGACCAAACACGCTAAACCTCTGAACCTCGTAACGGTATCAATGTGCTTTCATATTTTCTGCGCCAGTTAACGCCGCATTAAGGTGTGAGTAACGCTACCACGAAACCCAACCATACCACCGTAAACACTGAATTCAACGATGGAATGAGAAATGCCAAGCGTTAGGAATCACTCTTAAATGCTTTGTTATGTGCGTGCTAAACGGTAGCGCCTTACAGTGCCCTCGTTTTCACTTGTGTAGTTGCCAAGATACTCACCGCCACAGTTTTCGATAACCTTTTGGGACGCTGGATTGTCAATTGAACAAGTAACAATAACTGAGTCAATGACAACATGGTCTCGCACCCAAGCGAGGAGAAATGAAGCTACACCTTTACCACGAGCTGACGGTTTAGTTTCGTAGCCAACATGCCCAATGACATTTTCTACGTTGGCGTTAGTACCTTTACGAACTCGAATAGCGCCTAAGATTTCAGAGTCAGATATGCAATAATAAGTTGTGCTGGGTAAATACCCGATTGGTAACTCAGAAGTTGCCTTAGAGCGTTCAACTAAACCTAACAAATAAGCTTCAGGATCTTGCTCAACGCTGAAATATTTAAGGATACCCGACTCCAAACATTCTTTCGCGTAAGTCACTAATATCGGAGCTAAATCTGGACTCGCCTCTACTACTTCCATGTCAACTTTCCTCAAAAGCACATAACGCCGCGTTAAGGGGTGAACAACGCAAACCACCCAACCTAAGTAATTGTGCCTTAAACACAAAAGCCAAACATTGAACCAAAACCGCCAAGCGTTGAGAATCCCTCTTGAACGCTTTGTTATACCACTACTCAAAGCTTTTCACTGAACTCCCCACACTGCTTACACTTGTAACCATGCTTGTAAAAGAACAGTGGAAAACCCAGTAAAATAAATACTAAGAAAGCTGGACGCTTACCTTTTGTAAATGCATATAGCTCTGTGCTACTACAGTTAGGGCAAACATCTTTTGCTTCATCAACGGCAACTTCTTTTTCCAGTAATTCTGAGAAGTCACTACTGAGTATTTGTTTCGCTTCCTCTGCATCACTCTCGGTCACCATCAGACGAACACCGCCCATGGCGTTTGAATAAAGCCACTGGGTATTCACCGTGTGCTCGTCAGCAATGTGACTTTCTATTCCCGCACTATCGAGGCTCGCTTTCGCAATATGAGCTTCATGAGGAAAAGAAAACCTTGCTACTACAATCACATATTACTCCTTGTGGTATAACGCTTTGCTAAGGTGTGAGTAACGCAATACAAAAGCTACCGCACAGCGCCTTAATCACATAAGCCACCGCAAAGTAAAAATGCCACGCGTTACGAATCACTCTTAAGCAATTTGTTAGTACATACGCTACTTCTATTTGTGCGCTCCAAGATATTGAAAAGTAGCATGATATGAAAGGCTTAGAACACTGAAGTGAGACGGGCAGCTACAAAACTTTACCGCCATTGAGAAACGTGAGTTGGCTAGAAGAAAAACGCACTGAACTACCCTACATTCACTAGCTTCAAATTAGAAAAGGATTCTTTCCTCGTCACTCAACAGCCACACCAAAAGTAATCAAGGTTCTCTCAAAAGCCACCACGAAAATGAAGAAGCGCCAAAGAAATAGACTAAGAGTTAGAAACCGTAAACGGTGAAATCAAAGCAAACACTCCGCATGTAGTGCCACCGGAAAGAACGTGAGAAGCACTAACTGAAAGGTGTAAAGACGAGCGCCAAAACAGATAAACACCAAAACTTATGACCTTTGATGTCAAACCCGTACTAACGCCCTGCTAAGGGGTGAGCAACGCAATATTGAAGCCACTGCATACCTCCTTAAACACTAAAATCAACGCATGGTTAAAATGCCACGCGTTGCGAATCCCTCTTGAGCAGATTGTTAGCAATCACGTTGACGCTGTAGTTATTTACCTTCCAAGTCATTAGACACATAGCTTAGTTTTTTCATAAGCATTCGAGCATCTTCTTGCGATATTTCAGCGAGTTTGAAAACTTGTTGTTCACGACTTGGAGCAGTAATAACCGTTGCATTACCATCAATGAAAACCATATCTGTCGTTAGTTTGTTGGAAGCATGCGCTAGCTCCCACCCTTGGTATAGATAGACAGTTTGACCTTGCTTGAGAGTGAACTGTTTGTCCCAGAAGAGCCTTGAAGGGATTAAAGGATCGTAAAATTCTAGATTTTTTTCACCAGGCTCTGCGTAAAACCAAGTATAAGATCCGTTCAGCAACTTCCCTGTTGGCTCTCCATTTACTCGATAAGTTTGGACATTCTCCAACAGCCCTTTGTTGTTACCTTGCAAAATATAAACTACTGACTTTCCGTTATTAAAATTAGGCTCAACTTTATTTGATTCCACTCTATCAGGTGCCGACGCACATCCCCAGAGAGAAACTAACAACACTGCCATTCCTATTACATTCTTCATAATACTCCTTTTTGTTATTAGTGAATGCTAACGCCGCGTTAAGTAGTGAGCAACGCTACCACCTAACCTAAACCATTGCACCGTAAACACAAAACTCAAATTGAACAAAAAATGCCACGCGTTGCGAATCTGCCTTAAACGCTTTGTTATAACTCATTTAGCCGACAAACTCTTCGAAAGGAATATCAGATTCTTTCGCTAAACCTTCATCGATCATCTCGTTGAACCATGCCTTTAAGGCTATTTTCATTTCTGGCATTGAAGATTTCCACACAGGTTTAATGTGTTTAACCCAAAGCTCAATCTCTTTTTGTGTATATGTTTGATGCTTACACAGAATACGAGCAATTCTCAGAATATCATCAGCAGCTTCTTTGTCGATTACTTGACTAGGCACTGACCAATGTTTTTGACCTAAGCAATCTGTGTAAAATCCGATTTGCTTTAGATCGTCTAATAGCGCTGGAAAATCGTTTTTCTCGGAGTAAATACCACCGAAGTCACGCAGTTTTGTACAGCCATTTGCAACCAAATAAGGAAATACATACATCACATTCTTTTTTGTGTGAGTGCGATAAGCTTTCCAAGCGTCTTTGACGTCATTGCCATCTCTTGCTACGGCTAACTCACGTAAGATTGAGATTTTACCCGCCTCTTCAATTGCTAATACAGCTATCGAATAAGCAGTCGGATAGCTTTCAAGTTCAAACAGTTTTTCAGCGTCTCTCAATAGTCGATTAGCGTTTTGTTGAGCAAAGTTCATCCCATCAGCAATTTCGCTTGCACTGAGTGTATTTTTCCACTGTTTCAAATTTTTACTCACGATCACTCCTATGAGTTATAACGCCCTGTTAAGGGGTGAGCAACGCAATACCAAAGCCGCCGCAAACCACCTTAAACACTAAAACCAACGCATAGTAAAAATGCCACGCGTTGCGAATCCCTCTTGAACAGTTTGTTATGAGCGTATTCAGGTGACAGTCTTACTATATTGATATGACTGACTAGAACCATAATCGATCAACTTTGCTTTTCGGAAACCATTTTTCTCGTAAAATCGCTGTGCGGCAGTGCTGAATGTTGGTGTTTCCAGCTCTATAACGGTTCCAGGGCGAGCTATATCTAAAAGAAAATCGAGGGCAAATGTACCAACCCCCATATCTTGATGAGTTGGTGCAACAAAAAGCCTTAATAGCTTGAGGCTGTCCTGCTCCACTGAAAAGTAAAACCCACCAACAACACTGTTTTTATGCTTAATCACATAATATGAGTAGCGCTTCATTGCCTTGAGTTGATACTCATAGTCATCATAGCCAGGTGGAGCTGAGCCGCAGAGCTTTTGATCTGTGGAGAATGCTGAGACCTGAATATCTAGAAGAGCTTCAATGTCACTTTTACTCGCTTTTTCAATCGAATTCATTGATAAACCTCTTAGCTCATAACTCCTTGTTAAGGTGTGAGGCACGCAATACCGAAGCCTACGCATAGCACCTTAACCACTAAAACTAACGCATAGTAAAAATGCCACGCGTGCCGAATCACTCTTGAACAATTTGTTATGTAGCCGACTTTCAGCTTAGTGCTTTCTGCCCAATTAGGATTTTGGGGGCAATACCAGCTTTGCGATACAAACCTAAAGCAGATTCATTGAAGGAATATACTTCTAAAAACAGCTCTTCTCCGCCGTTAGAAATAGCCCTTTCCTCAAATGCCTCTATTAGCGCCAATCCAACGCCTTGGCTTCTAAAGCATGAATCCACTACTATTTGTTCAATGCTCGCGATTTTTCGCTGTTTGAGCGTCCAAGACTTACGAACCCATAGCTCACCAAAAACAAAACCTACTAACAGCCCTTTGCTTTCGGCTACCAGAAAAATCGAGCTTTCACTTTCGATTATCTTGTGCAGGTCTATTTTTTGTTCAATTTCTTCCGGTGATAAGAAGTCATCAGGTAAATTTGCTTGATGATACTCATTAAGCTGAAACTGTAGTTTCTTGATAACACTGATATCTTCAATGCGAGCTTGGCGAATATTTAACATATATAAATCCTTTTAACTTACCGTCCTCTCGTGGCTACATAACGCCTTGTTAAGGTGTGAGGCACGCAATACTGAGGCCTCCGCATACCACCTTAATCACTAAACCTAACGCATAGTAAAAATGCCACGCGTGCCGAATCACTCTTGAACAATTTGTTAGCTTTCTAGCCAACGAAGTACGCAGAATCATTTTCTGCAAACAAACAATCCAACGGGTAAGGCAGCTCAAGCCTTGGCATATTACCTTTTGAAAACCATTTAAGGCATACCGTTTCATCATCGAGTGCGGATTGAGAACAACTTTCTACTACACATTTGAACATGATAACTGTGTATTCAACTTGATCACCATTTGGGTATGTAAAACCAAAACCCTCACCGCCGAATACACCAAGTAGGCGATCTACTTTTACAGCCAAACCTGTTTCCTCGCGAACTTCCCTGATCAATGCTTGCACTGGCGACTCTTGAGGTTCAATCATTCCGGCAGGAAGGCTCCATGTGCCATCTGATTTTTGCTGAAGTAGTAGCTCTTTGTTTTCATTTAAAATGGCACCCGCAACGCCGGGGATAAGAAGTGGCATCGTTCCAATCTTAGAACGAACCTCTTTGATATAGTCACTTGCGCTCAATTTTCCTCCTTGAAAGCTAACGCCCTGCTAAGGGGTGAACAACGCAATACCAAAGCCGCCGCAAACCACCTTAATCACTAAATTCAACGCATAGTAAAAATGCCACGCGTTGCGAATCCCTCTTAAGCAGTTTGTTATGTGTCAAATTTTAAACTCGAACTTAGCTTTTTTAGGGCCAGTTTCCCTTTTTTCGGAAGGCGCATACTTCCGTTTTGATAATATTCGCACAGCTTCAGCATCGAATACTCCTTTAGGTACAGAATCAGTAACCATTATGTCAATCACATCACCCTGACTATTAATATTAAACGTGAGTACAACAGTACCGACTAATTTGTTTTTCCTTGAACCTTTATGATTCCTAGGCGATACACTGTCCCGAGCTTTGTGTTCTCGATAATTTGGGGAACTAGCACTTTCAATTAAACCAGCGCAGCCAGACAATAATGCCGCTATAAATAATATTAAAATCTTCATACTTAGTCTTTGACAACATAACGCCGCATTAAGGTGTGAGCGACGCTTGGCTATACTTGAGCGAAGCGAAACTGCCAAGCGTTGCGAATCACTCTTAAATGCTTTGTTAGCTTTTTATTATTTCTTTGATTTGACTATATAAATGACACTTACCAAGATATTTATAAGTAGAAAAGTAAGTAACGTCATTTGCCACCAGTTTAACTCGCAGAATACATTGTTATACATATTGAATGATTCAGCTTGATTTTTTAGGGAGTCAGAGTTTTTTTGCATCCCATCTCGAAACATTCCTAAAGTTCCTTCAGCACCACTCAAACCCTTTAAGGTAATATCAATAGCTTCAGCCTTTGCGTTTTGAGAGTCAGCAGAAATTGATAACGTTTTCTCAGTCGTAAAGTTTAAGACTAACGCTATAACTACCCCTATAACATTGACTACAATTCTCACGCATAGGCATGACTCATAGATATTTAGGTTTTCTATTAACTGATTTGAAGATAACCATGCAATACCATAGATTAGCATGTATAAAATCCCGAATTGCCAACCCACAACCCAGCCAGCGAAACAGGCTAGAAATATATTTAAGGCTATATCAAGAAAAGTTTTCAAATTTCCTTCCTATTTTCCAGTTTTCCACTACTACTTCAAAATAACTTATACGCCAAAGAAAACAGCTAACGCCTTGTTAAGGTGTGAGGCACGCAATACCGAAGCTTCTGCATACCACCTAACCACTAAAACCAACGCATAGTCAAAATGCCACGCGTGCCGAATCACTCTTGAACAATTTGTTAGCATATTTTTCAATGCTCATAGTTCTTTAAGTGATTCTCTTAGTTTATCCATAGTTTGAATTCCAAGTTCACTACTAACCCAACCGTACTGGTCGCCATGGAACCTAGGGAAAATATGCAAATGGTAGTGATCGAGCTCGTTGAAATGAGGTGCCTCTCCATTGTTTTGCATAAAGCCGATACCATCGGGATTGAACTTAGCTTCTATACGTTTATATAAATCTCTTGCAACGTCGGTGATCTCTAAAAACACAGACTCAGGCAGGTCGATGAAAGTACGATATTGAGTCTTAGGACAGATTAAAATATGTCCAAAGTTGATTGGGTCATGATCTGCAAAAGCTATAACTTGGTCAGATTCATACACGATGACCGAGTCAATTTCACGATTAACAATTTGTTCGACTATCGTAGTCATCTGAACTCCTATCAAAGTATGCTAACGCCCAGTTAAGGGGTGAAGCACGCAATACCAATGTTACCGCATGGCACTTCAACACCGAAACCACCGCATACCAAAAATGCCACGCGTGCTGAATCCCTCTTGAACTGTTTGTTATACAGCATTATTTATACGAGAATTTGTTAAAAATATCCGAATGGAAATCAATGCTGGCAAAACTAAAGTCATATACTTGATCTCTGGGTACATCTGTTGGAAATTTGACACGAAAGTAATCACCGATTGCTGATTGATAACCGTCACGGTCACCAGATGAGGTAGTAATAATATTATCCGACTGTGTAAAACTATACGTCCAGAATTGCGCAGCCAGTAGAGCACATAAGCCACATGCAGCGTCAATCAAAACATCAAATGTTGCTTTATGAAAATTACTATGTCGATCATGTTTTGTAGTGTTGTAAACTTGATACCAATCCAAGCCTGAACCGTTGCTCCAAGCGCTAAATGGTGTTCTAGTTCCTTTTTCACCGTACCAATTTGGAAGCATAACTTTATATTTTGATAGATAATGACTTTGTTCTATCTTTTTATAGTCACACATATTCAAATTTCTGCCTGATACTGAGTAACCATTTTCTTTTAATATTGCCGTACAATTTGCCTCTATTTCGACACAAAACCTCATTAGTAACTCTTGAATACGAAACGAATGTGTTTCTAAGTTTTGATCCGAAGGTTCGATATAGTCGAACAAAGATATAAGATCTTTCTGCAAAACTTGATAAGCACGAATGTATTGCGTCGGGGATTGCGCAAACAGTGGATGCTTAATGTATTCGCTTTTTCCCGAATTAGCATAAGAGCCGTCTGAAAATATTCTGCACGTTCTTTTGTAAGGTTTGTTTATCACCTAAGCCTCCTTTGCTGTATAACGCCGCGTTAAGGGGTGAACAACGCAATGCCACCTAACTTAAACTATTGTGCCATAAACACAAAAACTGAACTATGAGCTAAAACCGCCAAGCGTTGAGAATCCCTCTTGAACGCTTTGTTATGTGCGTACTATTTGGTGCCGCATTTCAATTAGCTGATGCTCACCCACAATCTCTACTTCTTTGATGAACTCAAAACCAAACCTTTCATAGTATTTTCTAAGATAACCATGAGCGTGGATTTCAATAGACTCGACACCAATACTCTGTGCATGAACCATTAATGCTTGAACAATTTTTGAAGCAACTCCAACCCCTCGATATGCCTCAGTAACCACTACCCTAGCCATAATAGAAGAACCGTCTTCTTTCACTGTTAGGCGAGCAGTAGCAATTGGTTCACCTTGTTCCGTTACTAACGCGTGAATTGACTCTTCATCTAATCCATCAAAGTCTAATTCTGTAGGGATCTGTTGTTCAAGTGTAAATACCTGATAACGGATAGATTGAGCCAGCTTGATCAACTCGGAATCGTTGCCGATAGTTACTTCCATTGCTATTTTCCTCCAAGCACATAACGCCCTGTTAAGGTGTGAGCAACGCAATGCCGAAGCTGCCGCATACCACCTTAAACACTAAACACAACGCATAG
>NZ_JAWOWM010000028.1:0-20589 GCF_033340475.1 Vibrio sp. 1078-1 | reverse complement strand
GGTAAGCAGAGTTTTTGAAATGTAAGGCCTTTGAATAAGACAAAAGGCTGCCTCATCGCTAACTTTGCAACAGTGCCCCCTCGGCTACCACCTCCATTGTCGTTTTCAGAAGACGGCTGCACTGAACGTCAGAAGCCGACTGCACTATAGCAGCGGAGGGGTTGGATCCATCAGGCAACGACGGGCTGCTGCCGGCCATCAGCGGACGCAGGGAGGACTTTCCGCAACCGGCCGTTCGATGCGGCACCGATGGCCTTCGCGCAGGGGTAGTGAATCCGCCAGGATTGACTTGCGCTGCCCTACCTCTCACTAGTGAGGGGCGGCAGCGCATCAAGCGGTGAGCGCACTCCGGCACCGCCAACTTTCAGCACATGCGTGTAAATCATCGTCGTAGAGACGTCGGAATGGCCGAGCAGATCCTGCACGGTTCGAATGTCGTAACCGCTGCGGAGCAAGGCCGTCGCGAACGAGTGGCGGAGGGTGTGCGGTGTGGCGGGCTTCGTGATGCCTGCTTGTTCTACGGCACGTTTGAAGGCGCGCTGAAAGGTCTGGTCATACATGTGATGGCGACGCACGACACCGCTCCGTGGATCGGTCGAATGCGTGTGCTGCGCAAAAACCCAGAACCACGGCCAGGAATGCCCGGCGCGCGGATACTTCCGCTCAAGGGCGTCGGGAAGCGCAACGCCGCTGCGGCCCTCGGCCTGGTCCTTCAGCCACCATGCCCGTGCACGCGACAGCTGCTCGCGCAGGCTGGGTGCCAAGCTCTCGGGTAACATCAAGGCCCGATCCTTGGAGCCCTTGCCCTCCCGCACGATGATCGTGCCGTGATCGAAATCCAGATCCTTGACCCGCAGTTGCAAACCCTCACTGATCCGCATGCCCGTTCCATACAGAAGCTGGGCGAACAAACGATGCTCGCCTTCCAGAAAACCGAGGATGCGAACCACTTCATCCGGGGTCAGCACCACCGGCAAGCGCCGCGACGGCCGAGGTCTTCCGATCTCCTGAAGCCAGGGCAGATCCGTGCACAGCACCTTGCCGTAGAAGAACAGCAAGGCCGCCAATGCCTGACGATGCGTGGAGACCGAAACCTTGCGCTCGTTCGCCAGCCAGGACAGAAATGCCTCGACTTCGCTGCTGCCCAAGGTTGCCGGGTGACGCACACCGTGGAAACGGATGAAGGCACGAACCCAGTGGACATAAGCCTGTTCGGTTCGTAAACTGTAATGCAAGTAGCGTATGCGCTCACGCAACTGGTCCAGAACCTTGACCGAACGCAGCGGTGGTAACGGCGCAGTGGCGGTTTTCATGGCTTGTTATGACTGTTTTTTTGTACAGTCTATGCCTCGGGCATCCAAGCAGCAAGCGCGTTACGCCGTGGGTCGATGTTTGATGTTATGGAGCAGCAACGATGTTACGCAGCAGGGCAGTCGCCCTAAAACAAAGTTATGCAGCCAAATCCCAACAATTAAGGGTCTTAAAATGGTAAAAGATTGGATTCCCATCTCTCATGATAATTACAAGCAGGTGCAAGGACCGTTCTATCATGGAACCAAAGCCAATTTGGCGATTGGTGACTTGCTAACCACAGGGTTCATCTCTCATTTCGAGGACGGTCGTATTCTTAAGCACATCTACTTTTCAGCCTTGATGGAGCCAGCAGTTTGGGGAGCTGAACTTGCTATGTCACTGTCTGGCCTCGAGGGTCGCGGCTACATATACATAGTTGAGCCAACAGGACCGTTCGAAGACGATCCGAATCTTACGAACAAAAGATTTCCCGGTAATCCAACACAGTCCTATAGAACCTGCGAACCCTTGAGAATTGTTGGCGTTGTTGAAGACTGGGAGGGGCATCCTGTTGAATTAATAAGGGGAATGTTGGATTCGTTGGAGGACTTAAAGCGCCGTGGTTTACACGTCATTGAAGACTAGTCCTTTGCATAACAAAGCCATCAAACCGGACGCCAGAGATTCCGCGCCTGTTGCGCATGGCTTCGCCATTTTATGCGCAATAGGCGCGCCACCCTGTCGCCGTTTATGGCGGCGTTAACCCAAAGGAGTATCGTGAAAATATCACTAATGGCTGCAAAAGCAAGAAATGGGGTTATTGGCTGCGGCTCGGATATCCCGTGGAACGCTAAAGGTGAGCAGCTGCTTTTTAAAGCAATAACTTACAATCAATGGCTCTTAGTCGGCCGTAAAACATTTGAGGCAATGGGGGCTCTCCCAAATAGAAAGTATGCAGTTGTCAGCCGCTCAGGATCGGTAGCTACTAACGATGATGTGGTTGTGTTTCCATCTATAGAAGCAGCAATGAGGGAGCTAAAGACTCTTACGAACCATGTTGTTGTTTCTGGTGGTGGAGAGATCTACAAGAGTCTGATCGCCCATGCCGACACGCTACATATCTCGACAATAGATTCCGAGCCAGAGGGCAATGTTTTCTTTCCGGAAATCCCCAAAGAGTTCAATGTGGTGTTCGAGCAGGAATTTCATTCAAATATAAATTATCGCTATCAAATCTGGCAAAGGGGTTAACCATCCAAGCCATCGGACACATTTTGCTTCGCTGCGCTCAAAACGCAAAATGTGCCGCTGCTTAGCGGCGTTAGATGCACTAAGCACATAATTGCTCACAGCCAAACTATCAGGTCAAGTCTGCTTTTATTATTTTTAAGCGTGCATAATAAGCCCTACACAAATTGGGAGATATATCATGAAAGGCTGGCTTTTTCTTGTTATCGCAATAGTTGGCGAAGTAATCGCAACATCCGCATTAAAATCTAGCGAGGGCTTTACTAAGCTTGCCCCTTCCGCCGTTGTCATAATCGGTTATGGCATCGCATTTTATTTTCTTTCTCTGGTTCTGAAATCCATCCCTGTCGGTGTTGCTTATGCAGTCTGGTCGGGACTCGGCGTCGTCATAATTACAGCCATTGCCTGGTTGCTTCATGGGCAAAAGCTTGATGCGTGGGGCTTTGTAGGTATGGGGCTCATAATTGCTGCCTTTTTGCTCGCCCGATCCCCATCGTGGAAGTCGCTGCGGAGGCCGACGCCATGGTGACGGTGTTCGGCATTCTGAATCTCACCGAGGACTCCTTCTTCGATGAGAGCCGGCGGCTAGACCCCGCCGGCGCTGTCACCGCGGCGATCGAAATGCTGCGAGTCGGATCAGACGTCGTGGATGTCGGACCGGCCGCCAGCCATCCGGACGCGAGGCCTGTATCGCCGGCCGATGAGATCAGACGTATTGCGCCGCTCTTAGACGCCCTGTCCGATCAGATGCACCGTGTTTCAATCGACAGCTTCCAACCGGAAACCCAGCGCTATGCGCTCAAGCGCGGCGTGGGCTACCTGAACGATATCCAAGGATTTCCTGACCCTGCGCTCTATCCCGATATTGCTGAGGCGGACTGCAGGCTGGTGGTTATGCACTCAGCGCAGCGGGATGGCATCGCCACCCGCACCGGTCACCTTCGACCCGAAGACGCGCTCGACGAGATTGTGCGGTTCTTCGAGGCGCGGGTTTCCGCCTTGCGACGGAGCGGGGTCGCTGCCGACCGGCTCATCCTCGATCCGGGGATGGGATTTTTCTTGAGCCCCGCACCGGAAACATCGCTGCACGTGCTGTCGAACCTTCAAAAGCTGAAGTCGGCGTTGGGGCTTCCGCTATTGGTCTCGGTGTCGCGGAAATCCTTCTTGGGCGCCACCGTTGGCCTTCCTGTAAAGGATCTGGGTCCAGCGAGCCTTGCGGCGGAACTTCACGCGATCGGCAATGGCGCTGACTACGTCCGCACCCACGCGCCTGGAGATCTGCGAAGCGCAATCACCTTCTCGGAAACCCTCGCGAAATTTCGCAGTCGCGACGCCAGAGACCGAGGGTTAGATCATGCCTAGCATTCACCTTCCGGCCGCCCGCTAAATATCTCCTTTTGGGTTGTTAATAAAACATCCAATAAGTTGACTGTGCGTGAAAAAGAAAGTTTTGTGTGATGGCGTTGAAGATCGCACCGTTAAGCTCTTATGTGGGATGGTGCAGAGCTCGACGACTACCGATAAAACGCAACCGCCGCAAACAGACAAGAAAAAGCCCCAACTGATAACAGTTGGGGCTTCAGTATTGTGATTGGTGGAGCAATAGCACCCTGAACCCAAAACCTTCTCGCTCAACCGGTAGTGGCTGATAACAACTCGTGAGGGCTATTGCGGGTTAAGCATTTAGCGATGTCTAGGGCCAGACTGGACGTCTGAACGCAAGCCGCTGATACTGTACATAACCACAGTATCAGCGGAGGATACCCATGTCGCTGGCAAGGAACGCCACGGCGAGTCAATCGCCCACTCAAACAAACGGTTACGAACGCCACCAACCCGACCAGACGCTGCTCTACCAGCTGGTTGAGCAGCACTACCCAGCCTTCAAAGCCTCACTCGAAGCCCAAGGTCAACACCTGCCTCGCTACATCCAACAAGAATTCAACGACCTCCTCCAATGTGGCCGTCTGGAGTATGGTTTCATGCGGGTTCGCTGCGAGGATTGTCATCACGAGCGTCTGGTCGCCTTCAGCTGTAAACGACGCGGCTTTTGCCCTAGCTGCGGTGCCCGCCGGATGGCCGAGAGTGCGGCGCTGCTGATAGACGAAGTCTTCCCCAAGGAGCCCATTCGCCAGTGGGTGCTCAGCTTTCCTTTCCAGCTACGCTTTTTGCTGGCTCGCCATCCCCAGCTGATGGGCCAGGTCTTGAGTATCGTCTATCGTACACTCTCAACTCATCTGATCAAAAAAGCCGGTTACACCAAAGCCTCTGCACAAACTGGCTCAGTGACTCTTATCCAACGCTTTGGCTCCGCGCTAAATCTCAATGTCCACTACCACATGCTGTTTCTCGATGGTGTCTATGCCGAAGATGACTATGGCAAGCAACGCTTCCATCGTGTCAAGGCACCCACTTACGATGAGCTGAATACGCTCGCTCACACCCTCAGCCATCGCATCGCTCGCTGCATGGAAAAGCGTGGGATTTTGGAGCGTGATGCCGAGAATACGTGGTTGACACTGGAAGAGGGCGAAGACGATACGCTGACTCAATTACATGGTGCTTCGGTTACGTATCGCATTGCCGTCGGCCCCCAGCAAGGGCGCAAAGTCTTCACCCTGCAAACCTTGCCAGGGCGTGAGGATAAAGCCGACTCAAGCAGTCGAGTAGCCAACCATGCTGGTTTCTCGCTACACGCCGGTGTGATGGCCGAAGCGCATCAGCGGGATAAGCTTGAGCGCTTGTGTCGCTACATTAGTCGGCCAGCGGTTTCAGAAAAACGTCTGGCATTAACCGCCAATGGGCAGGTGCGTTACGAGCTCAAAACTCCGTACCGCAATGGCACCACCCATGTGATCTTCGAGCCGCTGGACTTCATCGCCAAACTCGCTGCGTTGGTACCTAAGCCGCGAGTCAACCTCACACGCTTCCACGGCGTCTTTGCACCGAACAGCAAACACCGAGTTCAAGTAACACCCGCCAAGCGGGGCAAGAAGCCCGACAAATCGGAAGGTCTCGATACTAACTGGCGTGACAAGAGTCCTGCAGAGCGCCACCGCGCCATGACCTGGATGCAACGCCTCAAGCGAGTCTTCAATATTGATATTGAAGTCTGCGAACACTGCGGCGGTCACGTCAAAGTGATTGCCAGCATCGAAGATCCGAAGGTCATTGAGCAGATTCTCAAGCATCTGAAACAGAAAACAGCCAAGGCGAATGCCGCCAAGCAGCGTGAGCTGCCACCAGAACGAGCGCCGCCACTGACTCCCAGCCTGTTCGATCCATCACAGAGTCGTCTCTTTGACTGACGACCCCAAATCCAACACTGCTCAACACTGCCAACTTTTAAACGGGGCGGTGGGGCAGTTTGTATCTCTCGAGCTATCAGGCTAGAGATTTTACCGCCAAATCGAACCTTATTAGAGCGGTTTAGGCTGGACCGGCAGTTAAAATTGGGGCTTGAGCGGTAAACGAGTGAGGGAATTTCAGGTAAGATACTTCGGATGAGGAGCAAAAAGGTGGTTTATACTTCCTATACCCTTATACTTCCTATACCCAAAAAGGTGGTTTATACTTCCTATACCCTAAAAAGGCAGCTTTGGCTGCCTTTTGTATAATTCATATCGACTTATCAAAAGGACAATCCGATGAATGTCATTATAAAAGCTGTAGTTACTGCCTCGACGCTACTGATGGTATCTTTTAGTTCATTCGAAACCTCAGCGCAATCCCCACTGTTAAAAGAGCAAATTGAATCCATAGTCATTGGAAAAAAAGCCACTGTAGGCGTTGCAGTGTGGGGGCCTGACGATCTGGAACCTTTACTGATTAATCCTTTTGAAAAATTCCCAATGCAAAGTGTATTTAAATTGCATTTAGCTATGTTGGTACTGCATCAGGTTGATCAGGGAAAGTTGGATTTAAATCAGACCGTTATCGTAAACAGGGCTAAGGTTTTACAGAATACCTGGGCTCCGATAATGAAAGCGTATCAGGGAGACGAGTTTAGTGTTCCAGTGCAGCAACTGCTGCAATACTCGGTCTCGCACAGCGATAACGTGGCCTGTGATTTGTTATTTGAACTGGTTGGTGGACCAGCTGCTTTGCATGACTATATCCAGTCTATGGGTATAAAGGAGACCGCTGTGGTCGCAAATGAAGCGCAGATGCACGCCGATGATCAGGTGCAGTATCAAAACTGGACCTCGATGAAAGGTGCTGCAGAGATCCTGAAAAAGTTTGAGCAAAAAACACAGCTGTCTGAAACCTCGCAGGCTTTGTTATGGAAGTGGATGGTCGAAACCACCACAGGACCAGAGCGGTTAAAAGGTTTGTTACCAGCTGGTACTGTGGTCGCACATAAAACTGGTACTTCGGGTATCAAAGCCGGAAAAACTGCGGCCACTAATGATTTAGGTATCATTCTGTTGCCTGATGGACGGCCCTTGCTGGTTGCTGTTTTTGTGAAAGACTCAGCCGAGTCAAGCCGAACCAATGAAGCTATCATTGCGCAGGTTGCTCAGACTGCGTATCAATTTGAATTGAAAAAGCTTTCTGCCCTAAGCCCAAATTAACAGACTATCAGCACTATCTAAGCCGCTGACTCTGGTTGTACACTAAAGCTATGGTTTGAAATTGGAGTAGGTTATGCAGTTATTAGGTTCAGTGGCTTCCCCTTTTGTTCGTCGTTTACGTTTAGTACTGGCAGGGCAACCTTATCAGTTTGTAGCGCTTAATATTTTTGAGTCTGAAGGCCGTTCAGTGTTGGTACAACATAATCCGGCACGCAAAGTGCCTGTGTTAGTGGATGGAGAGCAGGTTATTTTTGATTCAGGCGTAATTTATCGTTATTTGGCTTCGAAACTGAAATTCAAACCATTGAGCTGGGATCAGGAAAACGGTCTGACGACCATCAATGCCTGCACAGACTCCTTGGTTGAATTACTGCTTTGTAAGCGCTCAGGTTTTGACGTGACTGAAGATAAATTGTTTTTTAATCTTCAGCATGAGCGAATTCAGGCGACGCTAGAGGCACTTGAGCAACAAATCAGGGCAGGGCATTTCGGTGACTGGGACTATCCTGGTATCAGTCTGTTCACTTTAATCGACTGGATATTGTTCCGCGATTTAGTCGACTTAAAACCCTTCCCTGTATTATTACAGTTCAGAAATGCGCATTTAAACCGGCCGATGGTCGCTGAAACCGACCCGCGTTTAAGCTAAAAACAACAGGTCAGAGCCAAGACTCTGACCTTTATTATTTATTCCACACCAATAAAGCCGCCGGTTTGATGCGCCCATAATTGAGCGTAAATACCGCCTTTGGCGATCAGTTCCTGATGACTGCCTTGTTCCACAATACGACCTTGATCCAGAACGATCAGCCTGTCCATAGCTGCTATGGTAGATAAACGGTGTGCAATGGCTATAACCGTTTTGCCTATCATCAACTGAGTCAGACTATGCTGAATAGCTGATTCTACTTCGGAGTCCAGCGCTGAGGTGGCTTCATCCAAAATCAGAATAGGGGCGTTTTTCAGTAAAACCCGAGCTATTGCAATACGTTGACGTTGACCACCAGAAAGCTTGACTCCACGTTCGCCCACCTGAGCGTCGTAGCCACTGTTGCCTTTAGGATCGGTAAGCTCCTGAATAAAAGCATCGGCTTCGGCTAAACGGGCTGCTTCAATCATTTCCGCTTCGGTAGCGCCAGGACGACCATATAAAATATTTTCCCTTACAGTACGGTGTAGCAGGGAGGTATCCTGGGTCACCATAGCTATATGAGCGCGAAGACTTTCCTGTGATACAGTTTTGATGTCCTGACCGTCTATCAAAATCTGGCCTGAATTGACATCATAAAAGCGCAGCAGTAAGTTCACCAGCGTGGATTTACCAGCACCAGAACGGCCGACTAAACCTACTTTTTCACCGGGTTTAATCGACAAGTCCAGACCATCAATCACAGGACCATGTTCACCTGCTGCTTTGCCGTAGTTAAAGTTCAGTTGCTTAAACTCAATCTGACCTTGTGGCACTTCAAGCGGCTTCGCATCAGCTTTGTCGATGATTTGCTGAGGCTGAGACAAAGTCGCAATACCATCTGCCACAGTACCTATGTTTTCAAACAGTGCACTGACTTCCCACATGATCCACTGCGACATACCATTTAAACGCAGCGCCAGACTGACTGCGATGGCAATAGAGCCCACAGTGACGGCATTGACAGACCAAAGCCATATCGCCAGCGTGGCAATAGAGAACACCAACAGATAGTTCAGACCCTGCACACAAATATTGAGCCAGGTAGCCAGTCGCATTTGTCTGTACACAGGCACCAGAAACAGCTGCATGCTATCGCGGGCGTATTCTGACTCACGAGCCGTGTGTGAAAACAGTTTAATAGTGCTGATATTGGTGTAGCTGTCGACAATACGGCCTGTCATTTCTGAACGGGCATCGGCTTGTTCTGTTGCAACTTGTTTCAGTCTCGGCACAAAATAAAACTGCAAGCCGGTGTATATGACTAACCAGGCAATCATCGGCAGTACCAAGCGCCAATCTGCATCGGCGATCAGATACAACATAGAGCCAAAATACACCACCACATACACCATCACATCCAGCAGCTTGGTGGCCGTTTCGCGCACTGCCAAAGCCGTTTGCATCACTTTAGTGGCGATGCGACCAGCGAATTCATTCTGGTAGAAACCCAAACTTTGTTTCAGTAAATAACGATGCGCCAGCCAGCGGATCGACATAGGGTAGTTACCCAATATAGTTTGGTGGATCAGGGCTGAGTGAAAAAATACCAAACCAGGCAACACCAGCAACATCACTATGGCCATAGTGATCAAGGTATCCTGCTCTTCCTGCCAGAAAGTAGCCGGATTCTTGGTTACCAACCAATCGACTAATTGCCCCATATAGCCAAATAAGGACACTTCTAATGCGGCCAGTAAGGCTGTCGCAATAGACATCAGGATCAGAGGCAACACCATGCCTTGACTGTAATGCAAACAAAATGCAAACAGGCCTTGAGGTGGCTGAGTTGGCTCTTTATCAGGGAAAGGGTTGGTTAAGCGTTCAAAAAAGCCCAGCATAAAATTCCTCTGCAGCAACGAAAAAGGCAGTTATTGTACGTCAAAGTTTAAAAAACAGATGTAACTATTTGATGAAAGCCCGGTTTAGAACGGCCATCTTATTTTATAACCGATAGCTTGTGACTCGCTTTTTTGCTGAACAGAACAGCAGATTGTTGAAAATAAATACAAAAAATCTGAAAAATCCAAAAGATGCTATATCACATGAACTCAGCAGCTTAGATTTATTGAAGGACCGTTAATAGGTAATAACTGGAAAATCTATAACTTAGCTTCTGTTTTGTCAGCTTGCAAAGGACTTTTTGCTTTCTACACTGAAAATACAGAGTACCCGAATCAGGGTGTTGTCTCGTCTTACAGGAGTGTTGAAATGGATGCCAAAGAATTATTGGTCTACATGAAGCAGGCAGAACTGCAAGCTGAGTTAGTCGTTGAGGCTGGTCAGCAACTGGACAGAGCCATCAAACAATTACATGACTGGTCTGAAGACTGGGATTGTCAGCGCCGGGCTTGTGAAGATATGTACGATGCCGTGCATTTAATTCTGATCCATAGCTATCAATTATCCCGGATTTTCTGGCCCGCCAAGTGTTGCGGAGAACTGGGGCTGGATTTGTGTCATAGAGCCATGGCGCTGCGAAGTGAAATCAACCTGCCTGATCTAAACCATCCACTGCGGAATGAGGCGTTATGGCGTCATGCAGATGAGCTGGATCATTCAGTGCGGGATAATACTGCTCTGCGTCGTTATCAAGCGCATCATTTAACCGGTTTTAATCAGGTGATCACCTGGATGGATAATGAAGCCATGTTTTGCTGGCTTGAACCTGCCAGTAAAACCTTTGTGTTTCATGCCGAGGAGTTTGCTTTAGCCCAATTACTGGATGCTGTGCATCAGGTTCAGCAAGATATTCAGAATTTTCTTAACAAGCAGCATCAGTCAAATCTAAAGGTGGCCAAAGCTGGCGTGCATCACTATGAGAAGCAGTGGGGGGCATTTAAAATAAGACAAGACAGATCTTGTCCACAGCTTTGTTGTTATGACTACTTATCTAATTTAATAAATCCGTAGGCAGAAATCTCGCTGAGCTTATGTTCTCTGATCTTTTTTGCGACTTCTGCTTGGTAGTCTTCAATGTACAGGTGCAAAAAATCTTTAAACTCTTCATCCAAAGCACGTCTATCCACAGAGTTACCGAACCGTTGCGCTTCGTATGCAAGCAGGCATAATCTATGCGCCCGGATCTCCATATCAGCGGCCACCTGCTTTTCGATAATGTTTAATGCATCTGACATTCCAATCAACTTCTTGTAGAAAAACAGACTTAACAGTAAAAAGCCAAACGTAATTGCAGACATAACAAAAGTCAGCATTCCTGAAGTTCCTTTCTGTGCTTGACGGCTCCTGATATGGACCATAAAAATATCGCTAAAATTGCTGCGATATTTATAGCTGGTATTCCATATTTGTATATACCACCCAATAGATCAGTGCCAAATATGACTCTGTCTGTGAATCTCGCTACCTGCAGAACAGAGTGCATCAAGATGCTTAAACAAATGAATTGAGTGATTTGTTCAACCGCCCATACGAATTTTCTATGAATAACCCAGATGATACCAAGCGTCAATGTTTGACATATCACCCAACTTGGGTACCAAAGTAAGCGAGCGAGCTCAGGAGATGTTTCAGATATCCCCATCAGCAAAGGAGCAATCCTGTCTTGAGCTAATCCCGATAAAGTGAGTATCAATATGGTTATTCGTGCAGATTTACTGGCCGACCAGACTAAGGACAGCAGTAGAGAACCTATGCACAACACCCATAAGTACTCAGCAAGAGTCGTAATAAATGTCCCCACAAACTACCTCTTATTTTGGTGGTTCATTACCCCAGCCACCACCTAATGTAGTCAGTGTTGGATTTATTGCTTTAGATTCTTGCTGCTCTGCAGCCAGCTTCGCCTTTGCTTCAGCAGATAAGGTGACAGTGTCTGCAGTAGAGGGTGCTGTTGTAGTGGTGGTTTTAGCCTGAGCAGCAGGAGCAACAGTTTGTATTGTTGATGTAGCCGCTGTGCCCGGAGTATTTAAGTTGATTTGCATAACTGTTCCTTACCATTGTCACTAAATCAGAAAACAAATGTACCGAGGGCTTTACTAAGCTTGCCCCTTCCGCCGTTGTCATAATCGGTTATGGCATCGCATTTTATTTTCTTTCTCTGGTTCTGAAATCCATCCCTGTCGGTGTTGCTTATGCAGTCTGGTCGGGACTCGGCGTCGTCATAATTACAGCCATTGCCTGGTTGCTTCATGGGCAAAAGCTTGATGCGTGGGGCTTTGTAGGTATGGGGCTCATAATTGCTGCCTTTTTGCTCGCCCGATCCCCATCGTGGAAGTCGCTGCGGAGGCCGACGCCATGGTGACGGTGTTCGGCATTCTGAATCTCACCGAGGACTCCTTCTTCGATGAGAGCCGGCGGCTAGACCCCGCCGGCGCTGTCACCGCGGCGATCGAAATGCTGCGAGTCGGATCAGACGTCGTGGATGTCGGACCGGCCGCCAGCCATCCGGACGCGAGGCCTGTATCGCCGGCCGATGAGATCAGACGTATTGCGCCGCTCTTAGACGCCCTGTCCGATCAGATGCACCGTGTTTCAATCGACAGCTTCCAACCGGAAACCCAGCGCTATGCGCTCAAGCGCGGCGTGGGCTACCTGAACGATATCCAAGGATTTCCTGACCCTGCGCTCTATCCCGATATTGCTGAGGCGGACTGCAGGCTGGTGGTTATGCACTCAGCGCAGCGGGATGGCATCGCCACCCGCACCGGTCACCTTCGACCCGAAGACGCGCTCGACGAGATTGTGCGGTTCTTCGAGGCGCGGGTTTCCGCCTTGCGACGGAGCGGGGTCGCTGCCGACCGGCTCATCCTCGATCCGGGGATGGGATTTTTCTTGAGCCCCGCACCGGAAACATCGCTGCACGTGCTGTCGAACCTTCAAAAGCTGAAGTCGGCGTTGGGGCTTCCGCTATTGGTCTCGGTGTCGCGGAAATCCTTCTTGGGCGCCACCGTTGGCCTTCCTGTAAAGGATCTGGGTCCAGCGAGCCTTGCGGCGGAACTTCACGCGATCGGCAATGGCGCTGACTACGTCCGCACCCACGCGCCTGGAGATCTGCGAAGCGCAATCACCTTCTCGGAAACCCTCGCGAAATTTCGCAGTCGCGACGCCAGAGACCGAGGGTTAGATCATGCCTAGCATTCACCTTCCGGCCGCCCGCTAGCGGACCCTGGTCAGGTTCCGCGAAGGTGGGCGCAGACATGCTGGGCTCGTCAGGATCAAACTGCACTATGAGGCGGCGGTTCATACCGCGCCAGGGGAGCGAATGGACAGCGAGGAGCCTCCGAACGTTCGGGTCGCCTGCTCGGGTGATATCGACGAGGTTGTGCGGCTGATGCACGACGCTGCGGCGTGGATGTCCGCCAAGGGAACGCCCGCCTGGGACGTCGCGCGGATCGACCGGACATTCGCGGAGACCTTCGTCCTGAGATCCGAGCTCCTAGGGATCGCCTCAGAAAACGGAATCTATGGTCACTCCCGTTTTTGCAACACCGATTTTGACGACAAGTTGGCTTGCTTGAATCTATCCGGCGTCTGAATGGGATTTTATTCCCGCGCCTTGATGAGTTCCGCGCCTGATGAACCTCCAGAAAATATACGGCTTCAATGAGCCTTTCCGTTTTACAGGTTCCTCAACAGGCCGGTGGGCCGTTAGTATCATCAATATCAGTATTCGCAAAACCAGATCAGTAATTCTTTAAACCGGTGTATTTCTGCCGTTATGCTACATAAGTTTGCTGTCGTGCCGTTAGGGCCCAGGCTATTCTGGCCAGCTTGTTTGCCAGAGCACAAGTGACGACAAAGTTGCTTTTCCGGCACAGTAAATCCCTGACCCAATCGGCCAATTTGCCAGACTGGTGTTCCAGTTTTTGTATGAATACCCTGGCACATTGAACCAACAAAGTTCGGATCTTTTTATTACCTCGCTTACTAATTCCCAGCAATGTCGTCCTACCTCCCGTGCTGTACTGCCGAGGTACAAGCCCTGTTGCCGCCGCAAAGTCACGGCTGCTGGCGTACTGCTTCCCGTCGCCAATCTCAGTTGAAATAGTACTCGCTGTCAGTGTTCCGACGCAGGGAATGCTCAGCAAGCGCTGTCCAACCTCATCTTCGTCCAACTTTCGTTTCAACTGGGATTCCAAATCTTTAATCTGCTCAACAAGATAGTGATAATGCTGTTGTAATTTCAGCAATAACTGGCTGAGGTAAAGAGGCAAACTATTATCCTCAAGAATGGTACTCAGTCGGCTAATAACGGCAGCTCCTCGGGGAACGCTAATGCCAAATTCCAGCAGAAAAGCATGCATTTGATTGGTTGTTTTTACCTTATCCTGAACCAGGGATTCACGGACACGATGCAGAGCCCGCATTGCCTGCTGAGATTCCGTTCTGGGCTGCACAAAACGCATAGACGGACGCGATGCAGCTTCACAAATAGCTTCGGCGTCGACAAAGTCGTTTTTATTGCTTTTAACGAACGGGCGGACAAATTGTGGTGATATCAGCTTTGGGGAATGCCCCAACTCTTCCAACTTGCGTGCCATAAAGTGAGAACCGCCACAGGCTTCCATTGCGATGGTTGTAGCGGGGCATGTCGCCAAAAATTCGATCAACTTTGGCCGGGTAAATTTTTTACGGTAAACAGCCTTCCCGCGACGATCCTGGCAATGAATATGGAAAGAGTTTTTACCCAGATCGATACCAATGAGCGCAATGTTTTCCATGATAGTTCTCCGAATGAAAGCCTGTCCTCAGCATAGTACCGGGAAGGAGGGAGTGACCATCTCATTAAATAAAGCACGCTAAGCCGTAAGTAAGCGTGCTCCTGTGAAAGCCACAGCTAAAACTGCGTAGTACACATAGAGGTATTTTTTTCTAGATTTATATCGAATTTCGTTATCGAATTTCGCTTATTATTGATCAACTCGTTGCAGATCATGAAGGCGAAAGTATGACGAATAACCCTACCGATGACAGCAGACCATGGTCGGTCTTTCTTATTTTTCTGCGGCTTGGATTGACATCTTTTGGCGGCCCCATTGCGCACTTGGGCTACTTCCGCGCCGAATTTGTCACACGGCGGCGCTGGCTCTCCGAACGGAGCTATGCTGACTTGGTCGCGCTTTGTCAGTTCTTGCCAGGGCCTGCAAGCAGCCAGGTCGGCATAGCGGTAGGACTGTCTCGGGCTGGATACAGCGGGGCGCTGGCTGCTTGGGCTGGCTTCACGCTGCCGTCTGCCATAGCCTTGATCCTTTTTGCGCTCGGCATCTCCAGCTATGGCGATTACGTCTCGCAGGGCGCGTTGCATGGCTTAAAAGTGGTGGCTGTGGCCGTGGTCGCTCAAGCAGTATGGGGCATGGCGCGTAACCTATGCACGGATGGGCTGCGAGTCACCATCATGGCAATTGCTACCTGCGTCGTTTTACTTGTGCCGTCCGCGTGGGGACAGGTTGGCGTGATTGCTATCGCAGGCATCGCAGGCCGGTTATTGTTCAAGCCAGCGAAAGTTGTTGAGCATGACCCCCTACCTATCACGGTCAGTCACCGGGCCGGCGTGCTTTGGCTCTCGCTGTTCTTTGTCTTGCTGATTGGCCTGCCGGTGTTGGCCGAACTGATGCCAAGTCAAACCATGGCAATGGTGGATTCCTTCTATCGTGTCGGATCACTGGTGTTCGGCGGTGGTCACGTTGTGCTGCCATTACTGCAAGCCGAAGTGGTGCCCTCCGGCTGGGTCAACAATGAATCCTTTCTCGCGGGGTACGGGGCAGCTCAAGCGGTGCCCGGCCCTTTGTTCACGTTCGCCGCGTTTCTTGGTGCCTCGATGAACACCGCCCCGTCGGGCTGGATCGGCGGCATTGTGTGTCTGCTGGCTATCTTCGCGCCCTCGTTCTTGCTGGTCGTCGGATCAATGCCATTTTGGGAGCGTTTGCGCCGCAATACAGGCATCCAAGCTGCGCTGGCCGGGATCAATGCCGCTGTAGTCGGCTTGCTGCTGGCCGCGCTGTATCAGCCTGTATGGACTAGCGCCATCTTTCAGCCGCAAGACTTCGGCTTGGCATTAGTTGCCCTTGTCGCACTTATGTTCTGGAAGCTCCCGCCGTGGCTGGTTGTCCTCGGTAGCGGTGCAGCTGGGTGGCTGTTGAGCGTCGCTCTGTGAGGCACAAAAAATGACTGACAAAGACCTCTACGGCGGTTTGATCCGCCTGCACATCCTTCACCATGCAGCCGAGGAACCTGTCTTTGGGCTGGGGATCATCGAAGAGCTACGCCGACACGGCTACGAGATGAGCGCTGGCACCGTGTACCCGATGCTGCACGGCCTGGAAAAAAAAGGCTATCTGACCTCACGCCACGAACGCACCGGGCGACGTGAACGGCGTGTTTATGACATCACTGAACAAGGCAGAACTGCACTTGCTGATGCGAAAACAAAGGTCAAGGAGCTGTTCGGAGAGTTGGTAGAAGGTGGTTGAGTTTTTGCTTCTATGTCAGGTTGAGCTATACCCTAACTGGATTGTCATTTTCAGAAGACGACTGCACCAGTTGATTGGGCGTAATGGCTGTTGTGCAGCCAGCTCCTGACAGTTCAATATCAGAAGTGATCTGCACCAATCTCGACTATGCTCAATACTCGTGTGGGCTCTGTTGCAAAAATCGTGAAGCTTGAGCATGCTTGGCGGAGATTGGACGGACGGAACGATGACGGATTTCAAGTGGCGCCATTTCCAGGGTGATGTGATCCTGTGGGCGGTGCGCTGGTATTGTCGCTATCCGATCAGCTATCGCGACCTTGAGGAAATGCTGGCGGAACGCGGCATTTCGGTCGACCATACGACGATCTATCGCTGGGTCCAGTGCTACGCCCCGGAGATGGAGAAGCGGCTGCGCTGGTTCTGGCGGCGTGGCTTTGATCCGAGCTGGCGCCTGGATGAAACCTACGTCAAGGTGCGGGGCAAGTGGACCTACCTGTACCGGGCAGTCGACAAGCGGGGCGACACGATCGATTTCTACCTGTCGCCGACCCGCAGCGCCAAGGCAGCGAAGCGGTTCCTGGGCAAGGCCCTGCGAGGCCTGAAGCACTGGGAAAAGCCTGCCACGCTCAATACCGACAAAGCGCCGAGCTATGGTGCAGCGATCACCGAATTGAAGCGCGAAGGAAAGCTGGACCGGGAGACGGCCCACCGGCAGGTGAAGTATCTCAATAACGTGATCGAGGCCGATCACGGAAAGCTCAAGATACTGATCAAGCCGGTGCGCGGTTTCAAATCGATCCCCACGGCCTATGCCACGATCAAGGGATTCGAAGTCATGCGAGCCCTGCGCAAAGGACAGGCTCGCCCCTGGTGCCTGCAGCCCGGCATCAGGGGCGAGGTGCGCCTTGTGGAGAGAGCTTTTGGCATTGGGCCCTCGGCGCTGACGGAGGCCATGGGCATGCTCAACCACCATTTCGCAGCAGCCGCCTGATCGGCGCAGAGCGACAGCCTACCTCTGACTGCCGCCAATCTTTGCAACAGAGCCCGCCGTGCTAGTCTGCTCGGTGATGGTGGAGTGAAGCCAACCCGCAATCGGGTTATGAATCTGCATCGCGATTCGCAATCAGCTGTCTCTTGAGCATGTCGAACTCCTGCGATGTTATCTCGCCGTGCTCGTGCTGCTACACCAACTTGTCCAACTCATCCGCCACACCGCTCCCCACCACCTGCGATGGCCAGGTTGTTTGCTGGGCGCATTGGCGGAGTATCGTCTCGACCCGGGACACCCACACCGGCACAACCTTACGGGAGTGATTCACTGTCAAAGAATCGGCCCGGTGCTCTGACGCAAGTATCGGGATGGTCACCATTTGTAAGCCGTAGACCTGAGTGGTGATCAAGACTTCGATACCACCGACCGTACCGGTACTAATCGACGACGGTCGTGTTCGTCGCCTGCCGCAGGGACTCTGCACACCTCCGTTTACGCATGTGCCTGGAGGAGTTGGAAATCGTCGTGTTCGGGAAACATTAAACACAGGATGGCAGCGATCTGAGCCAGCACATGATCAGCTAGCTCACCATCCGGATCGACGGCCCACTGCATCGTCGCGCCAGCGATGACCGAGTGCAGGAGCAACTCAGCTGCCGCAGGAGCACCTGGGGGCAGTCGCTTGCGGATCCCCTCCACCACCGCGCGGTTCCGCTGGATCGCAAGCGTGCGTAGCTCCGGCACCTGGAGCTCGTACCAGGAGATGAGATAGTTCACCGAGAAGTCGTTGCGAGTGTTCATGCTCCGAACGAGCACCTGCAAAAATTCCCAGAGCCCTTGCGGCCCTGCGCCTATCGGTATCGCATTCAGGTAATGCCGCACCTGCTCGACGCCGCGCTCCATCATCCTCACCAGCAGCGTATCGCGGTTGGTGAAGCGCTGGATTAACGCTGCGCGGGAGAGCCCCACCTCCTTTGCTACTCCGCTGAGCGTGAACTCTATGGGACCGCAACGCTTCAGCACTACGGTGGCGGCCTCGAGTACCTCGTCATCGGACTTGAGCTTGGGGCGGGGCATCAGTGTTCACCTTCTGTATGGGTTGGGGCGGAGGCTGTGGCTGCCGCCGCCATTGTAGCAAATTGAAGACGGAGCGAGAGTAGAGCCACGAGCCCCGCAAACACGGCCGATACAACGAGGCCAGGGAGCGGACCAGCAAGGTCGACAAACGCGCCGGCCGCAAGCATAACCATGGGCGAGGCTGACAGCATCACCGCCGAGACCGTGCCGAGTACCCGGCCGAGAAGTTCTGGCGGCGTGCGGTTGTAGATGGCAGCGTTGAGAATGGGAGAGACTGAGCCGGTCAGCAGTCCCACGAGCGCGCCCAACAACATCAGCACCGGCACGCCTGGCAACTGTGAAAGCAGAAGCGAGCCCACCGCAGAGCCACAAAATGCCACCGCCAGCCAGTTCTGCGCTGATATCCGGGCGCCGACCGACGCATGAATGGCAATGCCAAGGAGACCACCAGCCCCCATCATTGAGGAGAACAGCCCGAGCTCTGCTACTTGGCGTCCTGCATCTACAAACAGCGCAGGCATGATGACGCTGCCGTTGGCGCCAACGATGCCCACGAAGATCATCACTATACCAAAGAGAGGGCGCAGCAGGGGTTCGCTCCAGAGAAAAGCGACGCCGGCGCGCATGGAGAGAGTCGCCGTCGTGGTCATCGTCCGAGCGGCACGCGCGGGAAGCACCCACGCGCCGAGCAGACCTGCAAGGACGGAGCAGAACGCCGTCAGCCCGAGCGTTGGCGCAGCGCCAAGCAGGCCGATTGCGGCCCCCCCAAGGGCCGGGCCACCTAGAATCGCGACGTTCCCGATCACCGCTTTCAGTGACGAGACGCGCTCAACGGAGAGCCCGGCGACGTGGCCGAGTTTGGGCAGCTCACTGTCCTGCGCGGCCATACCGGGTGCGTCGAACGCGGCACCGAGCACCACGCAAGCGATCAGCCCAGTGTTCGAGAGGGCGCCAACGGCATCGAGCAGTGGGATGCTCGCCATGGCCACGCCGCCCACCACACCCGAGATCAATGCGACGGGCGCGCGCCCGAACCGATCGACGAGGCCACCACCAACCCACGCGCCGATGATGGTCGCGATGACGCTGCTAGCGGCCGTGGCGCCCGCCCAGGCCGCGCTCTTTGTATGAGACAGGACGAACCATGGAAGCGCGAGGGCCGCCACCGCGTTGCCGATCCGGAAGAGAAAGGTCGCCGCGAACAGCGTCGCGAGCGGGCTATATCGACGTTCGCTCATTCCGCTGCGGCGAGCTGCGCCTTCGCCGCAGCGAGGTACTCTTCGTTACCCGAGTCGAGGGCGAAGAGTGCGTAGGTGACCGCCCCGAACGCAAGGCGCTCCGCGATGTGGTGGGCGAGCCGCGGCCACACCCGGCCACCGGCCGCTTCATACGTGAGGAGGAGCTTCGCGAGCCCCTCTTCACCAAAGACCATAAGGTGCGCGGCCATGTCGATGGCAGGGTCATCAACGCGGGCCTCGCTCCAGTCGATCATCCCGCTGACGCGCTCCGTGTTGTCGATGAGCACATGGCCCACGTAGAGATCGCCATGCACCACCACGGAGAAATCTGGCCACGACGAATCGTCGTCGAGCCAGCGCTGCCACCGGTGGAGGCGCTTGTCGTTCACCACGAACTCGCGTCGGACGCGGTCAACGTCGTCGGCCACCTTCTGACGGGCCTGCGTCGGTGTACGGATGAGCATCCCCGCATCCACGGCGGCGGAAATGGGGACGGCATGCAGGGCGGCGAGCGCGGTCGCGAAGCTCTCCGCGAAGACCTCCGAGTCCTGCGGCACGACCCAGTCGGGCGTGGACGAACCAGGCTGGATGACCATCGCAGTCGAGTCTTCGAGCATGGGATAGGCAACGAGCTCGGCGTTGGCCACGCGCCAGTCCGGCACCGCGAACGGCAGGCGATTCTTGAGCATTGCCAGCACCCGCGCCTCTGGTTCGACCTTCGCGCTTACCTCGGCTCGGCGCGGGATGCGCAGCACCCACCGACGTCCATCGTCGACGGTGGCGATCACGATCCTATAGTCGAGCCCAAGCTCATTGACAGTCAGCGGGCCATGGAGCTTGAGCCCATGTCGGGCTGCAAGTGCGTACAGTTGGGAGGTATCGGCGGTCGTGACTACGGTCATGATTCACTCCTGAGGGCTTGACGGGTTTAGCCACCTAAATGTAACAGTCACGTCGGTTATATTCAATCCGGCACTGTTGCAAAGTTAGCGATGAGGCAGCCTTTTGTCTTATTCAAAGGCCTTACATTTCAAAAACTCTGCTTACC
>NZ_JAWOWM010000027.1:0-30544 GCF_033340475.1 Vibrio sp. 1078-1 | reverse complement strand
GTGACTTTCGTCTCACTCCGTGTCGGTGGATGCGCAGTATAGGGAGTTGAGAAATTAGTACAAGCGTTTTTTGCAAAAAAACTTTCAACCGAACAAATAACGAGCATTCTGCATAGATACTCAACGATCTTGTCTAATATTTCGGGTTGCAGAGGATCTTTTCATGATGAAACACCTGACTTCTGCATTAAAAGATCGCCGATTTCTTTGTGATTTTGATTGCTGATCTTATCTCTCTTGGTTCTTTTTTCTCTTTCTATCTATATAAAGACGAAAAAAGAGCAGAACGATGACGAACTGCTCTTTTGGTCTTTGCTTTTTATTTGGGGTACTTCAGGTGAAGTCTTGGAAAAGTGTTTCTTCTATATATAGAAGAAAAGATCAGAGCATCCTTGCCCTTATCTTTACGACAGATGAGTTAGGGGTATATCTAAATGTCGTTATTGTTCGATGACGCATTGAGCTCGTAAGAGTGGAGCATGCTTGCATTCCCAATGGCGTCATCTTCGAGAGGAACTTAGTTCTTCAATACTTTTACGGTGTAACTACCATCTTTTTGTTGGTATAGACCGTGGATGTCGGTTTCGAAACCTGGGTAATGCGCACCGATCTCACAAAGCATCTCTAGGAAGTCCAGCACAGGGCGAGACTCTTGAGTCACCATTTCACCAGGAAGTACTAGTGGCACACCTGGAGGGTAAGGAAGGATCATGTTCGCACTTACGCGGCCAACCATTTCTTCCAGTTTGATTTCTTCGATGTTGCCACGAAGCTCTTCTTGCCATGCTGCGTGTGGTGTTACTTTCATTTCTGGAAGTACATCGAACGCTTTGTACATTAGCTCAGGTAGGTTGTATTTCTTAGTTAGGTCATGAATCGCTTGTGCTAGTTCTTGAACACGCATGCCTTCATAGAAGCTTGGGTCTTCGTTGTATAGTGAAGGTAGGAAGCTCTTGATGGTTAGGTTCAAGTCGTAGCCACGTTTAAATTCAGTTAGGCCGCGTAGCAATTGCATTGCTTTTGATTTGTCGATACCGATTGAGAATAGGAACAACAAGTTGTATGGACCTGTTTTCTCTACCACGATGCCGCGCTCGTCTAGGAATTTAGCCACCAGCGAAGCAGGAATACCTGATTCTTCTAGTTCGCCTTCTTTATTCATCCCCGGAGTCAGTAGCGTTACTTTGATTGGGTCAAGATACATGTGGTTGTCATCCATGTTCTTGAAGCCGTGCCATGTGTCGCTAGGGTCTAGTTTCCAACATTCCGTGGTATCGATGTTTTCTGGTTGCCATACATCGAAGAACCAGCTGTCGCTTTCTGCTTCTAGACGTTTGATCTCTTTACGGAAGCGGATTGCGCGATCGATAGAGTCTTGCATCAACTTCTTACCAGTGTTGCCGCGCATCATTGCCGCTGCAGTTTCAGTAGAAGCAACAATGCCGTACTGAGGTGAAGTTGAAGTGTGCATCATGAATGCTTCGTTGAAAGATTCTTTATCAAAGTCGCCTTTCACATGAATCATTGAAGCTTGTGAGAACGCAGCCAACAGTTTGTGTGTTGATTGTGTTTCGTAGAACACTTTGCCTGGCATCGCTTCACCACTCATACCACATTTACCTTCGTAAATTGGGTTGAAGTTAGTGTAAGGCACCCAAGCACTGTCGAAGTGGATGTGTTTACAATCTAGCGACTCTTTGATGAATTGTGTGTTGTACAGCAAGCCATCGTAAGTTGAGTTAGTCACTACTGCGTAAGTTGGTGCTGTTGCACCTGGTGTTTTCGCCACTTTCTCTGCAATGACATCGCGGCTGAATTCGCTTTGTGGAATACCACCAAGGATGCCGTATGCGTTACGAGTTGGGCGGAAGTAGATTGGTGTCACGTCGCTCATCATCATTAGGTGAGTCAGAGATTTGTGACAGTTACGGTCAATCAGTACTGTGCTGCCCGCAGGTGCTGAGTACATACCAACGATTTTGTTCGATGTAGACGTACCGTTAGTTACGATGTACGAGCTGTCTGCATTGAATGTGCGTGCGATGTATTCTTCTGCATCTTTATGTGGACCTGAATGGTCTAGTAGAGAACCTAACTCAGGCATTGAGATTGATACGTCCGCTTTAAATGTGTTTGGACCGTAAAAATCGTAGAAGATGCTACCAGCAGGGCTTTTCTGGAATGCAGTACCGCCCATGTGACCTGGAGTACAGAAGGTGTATTTACCTTCTTCTACGTATTTGAATAACGCTTTAGTGAATGGAGGCATGATGGCATCTTTGTATGCCTCAGTCGCTTGGTTGATTTTGATAGCGATGTCGTCAGCCATACCTAAAGCGTACTCGAAGAAGCTCACGTTTAGACGTAGGTCTGTTAGTGAAATGTCTAGAGTAGACTGTTCGTTAGCAAATGCGTGAACAGGCAGTTTTTCGTTGATTTGGCTGATACGTTCACATAGCTCTAGTGAGTATTTATCCCAGTCGAACAGCACACCGCAAATGCGTGGGTTCATCTCAATCATTTTGATCAAGTCTTTATCATCTACTGGGTAAACCACTTCGTAGCCCGCTTTCTCAAGAGCAGCGTGAAGTTGACGAACTGGCTCTTCTTTAAAGAACACACCCATGTGGTTCAAGATAGCGAATATATTCATTTGGACATCTCCAAGGCGAATGAGGGCGCTCTTTGCCATTTACAGGCAATGAGTAAGGTGAGCGCCGCGTGAATTTGGGTTTTATGGGCTGGCACCGTAGTGCCAGCGTTTTGGGAATTAGTTGCTTGCTTGGGCAGGCATGTCGTCAGCGTGCATTTTCACGTACTGAGCAAGACCTGCTTTTTTGCTGTAGAACATCAAGATAACTAGAGACACGATGAAGGTTGCTGTTAGCGTACCGCCCTCTGCACCCGCTAGTGCGATGAAGCAGAACAGACAAGCCACACCAGAGAACAGCATTACGAAGCCGTTGCGTGTTGTCATACCTTCGAAGCGAATCAAGTTAATGCTCGAGTAGAAGTAAGGCAGCATAGTTAGTAGAACTGCGTCAGTCGTTAGCTGGTTGAACAGGTCTGATGCGTGTGCTGTTTTAGAGCTGAAGAACATCAGTACAACCATCAGTGCAGTCATCTTGATTGACGCAAGGATTAGACCTTTCTTAGGCACACCGTTTTTGTCAGTTTCGCCGTAGATTTTAGGGAAGTTGCCGTCGTTTGCTGCACGTTTACCTGCTTCACCTACTAGCATCATCCAAGAACCTAGCGAAGTGAAACATGCTAGCGCTGTGAATGCTGATACGAATGGTGCTGTCCAGCTACCGAATAGCTCAGTGGTTGCTAATGCAAATGGCGCACCTGATGCCGCAACTTCTGACGCTGGGAACATGCCGCTGATCATTTGAGTTGATAGGATGTAAATCACACCTGCGATACCAGTACCCAACATAGTTGCTAGTGGTACAGTACGTTTAGGGTTTTCTACCATACCAGTCGATACCGCTGCTGATTCCACACCTACGAATGACCATAGACAGATAAGAACCGCTGTTACTACCGCGTGGCTGTCAGTGCCTGCTGATACGTTCCAGTTTTGGCTGTAAAGCGCAGTATCGAAGTGCGTCCAACCAAATGCGGCTGTACCAACAACTGGGATAAGGATAAGAACTAGACCAAGCGTACATAGACGGCTTACCCAGCTACCACCAAGTAGGTTGACGAAAGTGAAGATCCATACCGATGCAATCGTCGCAATACCTGCTGGGATTGGGTTATTAAGCACAGGGAAGAATACTGAAAGGTAAGAAACACCTGTAATGGCAATAGCCAGGTTACCAATCCAGTTCGCGTGGTAATAAAGAACGCCCGTTTGGAAACCAAATACCGGAGACACTTCGCCAGCATAAGCGATAGGACCACCTTCTTGTGGGTTTTTGGTTGCCAGACGAGCGTAAACAAACGCCAGACTCAGTGCACCGACCAAACAGATCAGCCAACTGAAGATTGAAACAGAGCCTACAGAGGCAAGACTAGAAGGTAATAGTGCGATACCACTACCCATCATGTTACCGGCTACGACACCCGTACAGGCAATAAGGCCGATTTTTTTCGCATTCGATGACATAACATCTCCAAATCTATTCTACTCGAGTCAACATGACTCAAACTGAATGGTTATTAGCGAGGTGCTATGAGGAAGAACCTGCTCGACCTCGCTAAATTTCGAAGTGAAGACTACGCCCAAAAATCGGGAAAAAAATAAACTTGGTGTTATCAATAAAATGATTAGTTCATCAACATCAAGTTGAGATAAACATGATAAACACAAAAATATAAAACTATATTATTCATACGGTTATAAGAAAAACATCAAACCTTCTACCGATAGATAAACTCTCATCAACTCGTTGGTCATCGCGATAAAAGTTATCAACCTCTATCAACTTCCCCATCCCGAAGGGTTAATTCCCTGAAGTGTTGATTCCATAAATCTCTCCCTGATCGCGCTTTTTGACCCACATCAATATTCATCTCGCCTGCAAGAAAGCATCAAAATCATTCTCGCCACATAACTCAGCCAGACACTTCATACAATCAATAGAGATAGAGATAGAGATAGAGATAGAGATAGAGATAGAGATAGAGAAGCGGGTATGTATTCCCGTTGCAAGCTTGCGTTGTTAGCTCCTTCGTAAGTCATTGCCCCACCGCCTCACCCTTTTCACTTTTCGACAGCGACAAAAAAGCCCCTCACCGAAATGAGGGGCTAGCATTAGACTGACGTTGAGTCCGAGAGAATTAAAGCATTCGAACGACAGAAGGGTGAACGGCGCGATACATGGCGTAATCAATCGCCTTCATGTTACTTGGGAAGACCAAGTTTTCGCACAGCAGGTACGTCTCAACCGACGTATCAATATAGAAAGCTTCACTGTAAGACTCACTGGCTAAATCCAGATCACCATCCAATTCGGCGTGCTTACCGCGAATCACATAGGAAAGCACTGAATCACGTAACCTCAATGCCTGTCCGAGATGCCGCTTGGCTAACGCCATGTCACCAATGATGGTTTCGTGCAGTGCTAAAGCTTCATAAATTCGCGGTTGAATTGGCCCCACCATCATTTTCACATTAGTCTCTAGTGCTTCACTGAGCTGCTGCATTCGCCCTTTCTTCAACTCCTGTGAGAAATCAAGTGCCTTTTGTACATGGTAAGCAATCAACAACTCAGCTTGAACGTAAGCATTATCCGGCTCGATTTCTAAAATGTTTTCCATCAAGTCGATACCTTGGCGGAATTGTTTAGTATCAGAGACATTAAGGTAATGGTTAGCCTGAACAAACAACTCCAACGCGTCGGGATTCATTGGCATTCCCGCCACCAGCATCGTAGATTTCAATTTGGCATCCGATACTTTCAGCACTTGCATCAAATCCAACGACGCTTGTTGAAGCACTGTCTTTAAATGACTACTGGTTAACGCGTATTGACGACTAAACAACACTTTCTCAGATGAGTTATTGCGATATTCCACCTCTAAAAAGCTGCCACCGTCATTCTCACGAACTCTCACCACAACCGATTTACCAGGCACAATGCCAGAAGTAAACGACGCCTTCTTTAGCATGACTCGGTAATCACTGACTTGAGCAATGTCGGACATCAACTTTTGGGCGAATCCGTCTGCCAAATCGTAGCTTAATCCTTCATTCGTAAAATTATCTTGAAACTTGAACTCAATCAGATGGGTATCGATGGCTTGGGTAATACGCACTTCCGACTGCTTGTAGGTAAACACGCCCATCACTACGACCAACATACTGATCCAGATGAAGTTCATAATTCCCAATCGCCAAGGGCTGATTTTGTTTTTGCTCTGAGGTGCTTTTTTCTCTTTTGACATCTCGCAGACTGCGCGAGTTAGAGGACCGGCAGGAAAGGTAACGGCTGGTGCTATAGGTAGACAATCTTCTTCCGATTCTTCAACAGAAGGTGGGATCTCTTCATTTTGCCGACTTGTGACAAACTCTTCATGCGTCATAGTAACCACGTTCGCTACCAGCTTATAGCCACGCTTGGGCACCGTGATAACGTAGTTGGTATTTTCCTCTCGACCGTCACGTAGTAGCTTACGCAACTCAAAGATGGATTGAGTCACCACTTGATCGGTCACAATCGCTCCAGCCCAAACGTACTGAATCAATTCCTCGCGGTTGAACACCTCATTCGCATGCTCCGCTAAGAAGTGCAAAAGATTAATTAAGCGTGGCTCAACAGTAACTTCCCTATCTTGTCGATACAGCTTATTTTCATCAACGCTCAAAACCCAGTCATTGATTTGAAAATAGACTCCAACCATGTATGAAAACTCTCGTATCTACAGACAGCGTTACGCTAGGAATCAGACAATGGTCGATTCCTACAAGTAACTAAAGGCAAGATTATAGGTGGGAAAGCAGCATGTACCTAGAAAAGCAAGTCGCCAAAAATGCAAACTTAAGTTAAGTGATGCAAGAATGAGACTACTCAAGTGCGGCAAGGATAGAGCAATGTGTGGCGTCATCGTCTGTATGACCACAACAAGCATCATTAATCTTCTTTAACGCTCGGCGAATTTTCGTCAGCTCGTTAATTTTCCCATCAATCAGCTCTAACTTGGCAGAAGTAATGGCTTTTACCTCTGCACAGCTGTGTTCTGTCGCTTCTAACTTAATTTCTAACAGGTCTTTAATTTCATCCAGACTCAAGCCAAGATCTTTACCTTTGAGGATAAAGTGCACCTGCTTTTGATTCTCTTCATCATACAAGCGATAGCCTGACTCACTTCGTCCTGCGGGTTTTATTAGCGCGTTTTTCTCGTAGAAACGCAATGTATCGGCAGTCACACCACAACGTTTTGCCAGTTCACCTATCTGAAACATAACTTTCCCTATTAACTATCTCGTTACTTTTAAAGCTAAAGAACGACTTTTTTGCAATTATTTTTGAGATGCCAAACGATTGCGCGAGCTTTTTTGTAATAAATTGGTTAGAATACGCGCCATCAAATGTGGAGACTGTTTTCTAACCAGAAAACACCCTGCAAAGGTCTTTACCAAAACTGGCCAATATTTTACCCCAAGAGGTAAAAACAAGTTCATTTTTGGCAAACATCTTTAACTCCGTGAATTTGAGGAAAATGGAAGCATGAATAACGCTCGTCCTATTCGCCGTGCGCTTATCAGCGTATCAGACAAAACAGGTATTGTTGAGTTTGCGCAAGCTCTTGCTGAGCGCGGTGTCGATATCCTATCTACTGGTGGTACAGCTCGCCTACTTGCCGAACAAGGCATCGCCGTAACCGAAGTCTCTGACTACACTGGTTTCCCAGAAATGATGGACGGCCGCGTTAAAACGCTTCACCCAAAAGTTCACGGTGGTGTGCTTGGTCGTCGTGGCCAAGATGATGACGTGATGGAAAAGCACGGCATCAACCCTATCGATATGGTTGTCGTAAACCTATACCCATTCGCAGAAACCGTTGCCAAAGAAGGCTGTACACTAGCCGACGCTGTTGAAAACATCGATATCGGCGGCCCAACAATGGTTCGTTCTGCAGCGAAAAACCACAAAGACGTGACTATCGTTGTTAATGCAGGTGATTACGGCCGCGTAATTACAGAGATGGACGCAAACGACAAATCTCTCACTCTCGAAACTCGTTTCGACCTAGCTATCGCAGCATTCGAGCACACAGCATCTTACGACGGCATGATCGCAAACTACTTCGGCACTATGGTTCCATCTTACGGTGAGAACAAAGACGGTGATGAAGAGAGCAAATTCCCTCGTACGTTCAACCAACAGTTCGAGAAGAAGCAAGACATGCGCTACGGTGAGAACAGCCACCAAGCAGCCGCATTCTACGTTGAAGCAAACCCACAAGAAGCATCCGTTTCTACTGCTCGCCAAATCCAAGGTAAAGCCCTTTCTTACAACAACATCGCAGACACGGACGCAGCGCTTGAATGTGTGAAAGAGTTCAACGAGCCAGCATGTGTAATCGTAAAACACGCAAACCCATGCGGTGTTGCTCTAGGTAAAGACATCCTAGAAGCGTACAACCGTGCTTACCAAACTGACCCAACATCTGCATTCGGCGGCATCATTGCATTCAACCAAGAACTGGATGCTGAAACAGCAACCGCTATTGTTGAGCGTCAATTCGTTGAAGTGATCATCGCACCTTCTGTTTCTGCTGAAGCAATTGAAGTGGTTGCCGCGAAGAAGAACGTACGTCTACTTGAGTGTGGCGAATGGACAACGAAGACAACTGGCTTTGACGTGAAACGCGTGAATGGCGGTCTACTGGTTCAAGACCGCGACCAAGGCATGGTAAGCCTAGACGACCTAAAAGTGGTTTCTAAGCGCCAGCCAACAGAAGAAGAGCTAAAAGATGCACTGTTCTGCTGGAAAGTAGCGAAATACGTGAAATCTAACGCGATCGTTTACTCGAAAAGCGACATGACTATCGGTGTAGGTGCTGGCCAAATGAGCCGCGTTTACTCTGCGAAAATCGCAGGCATCAAAGCTGCAGACGAAGGTCTACAGGTTGAAGGTTGTGTAATGGCATCAGATGCATTCTTCCCATTCCGTGACGGCATCGACGCGGCTGCAGAAGCGGGCATCAAGTGTGTTATCCAACCAGGTGGTTCTATGCGTGATGACGAAGTTATTGCAGCAGCAGACGAACACGGCATGGCGATGATCTTTACCGGTATGCGTCACTTCCGCCACTAATCCTCTCGTCTTCACTGGGACGATAACTGCGTTGACGGCGTTCACTTATCCTAATCACATAGCATACTATGCTCATAGGAATAAGTTCACTTGTCGCCTTGTCCTCGTCCCACTGAATTAGAGAGGCCATACTCAGGTCTTTGCGAAATATCTGAGTTTGAGCAAACGGTATTTATAAGATTAAGGATTTTCATATGCGAGTTTTAATCATTGGTTCAGGCGGTCGTGAACATGCGCTAGGCTGGAAAGCAGCGCAAAACCCAAATGTTGAGACTATTTTCATTGCTCCAGGCAACGCAGGTACAGCACTAGAGCCAAAACTAGAGAACGTAAACATCGATGTAGAAGACATCACTGGCCTTGTTGCTTTCGCCAAAGAGAAGGCGATTGAACTGACTATCGTTGGCCCAGAAGCACCATTGGTTATTGGTGTGGTTGATGCGTTCCGCGAAGCGGGCTTACCAATCTTTGGTCCTACCCAAGCCGCAGCGCAACTTGAAGGCTCTAAAGCGTTTACCAAAGACTTCCTTGCTCGTCACCAAATTCCAACGGGTGCCTACGCGAATTTCACTGAAATCGAGCCTGCACTGGCTTACGTGCGTGAGCAAGGTGCACCGATCGTGGTGAAAGCCGACGGCCTTGCAGCTGGTAAAGGCGTGATTGTGGCAATGACGCTAGAAGAAGCTGAGGACGCAATCAAAGACATGCTAGCAGGCAACGCATTTGGTGATGCTGGTAGTCGTGTCGTTATCGAAGAGTTCCTAGATGGTGAAGAAGCAAGCTTCATCGTGATGGTGGATGGTGAGAACGTTCTGCCAATGGCCACCAGCCAAGACCACAAACGCGTAGGCGACAAAGATACTGGTCCTAACACCGGTGGCATGGGAGCATACTCTCCAGCTCCAGTGGTAACACAGGAAATCCACAACCGCATCATGGAAGAAGTGATTTACCCAACAGTACGTGGCATGGCCTCTGAAGGTAACCCTTACACTGGTTTCCTATACGCGGGTCTGATGATCGACAAAGACGGCACTCCGAAAGTAATCGAGTACAACTGCCGCTTCGGTGATCCTGAGACACAACCTATCATGATGCGCATGGAATCGGATCTTGTTGATCTGTGCCTAGCGGCAATCGACGAGAAACTGGATCAAGCGGAATCGAAGTGGGATCCACGAGCATCGATTGGTATCGTGCTAGCAGCCGGTGGTTATCCAGCAGCGTACAACAAAGGCGACGTTATTTCGGGTCTGCCACAAGTTGAAATTGAAGGCGAAAAAGTCTTCCATGCTGGTACAGATAACAAAGATGGCGACATCGTGACAAACGGTGGTCGTGTTCTTTGTGCAACCGCACTTGGCAACAGTGTATTAGAAGCGCAGCAGCGTGCTTACGAGCTTGCAAAACAGATCCGTTGGGATGGCATGTTCCATCGCAACGACATCGGCTACCGTGCAATTGCACGTGAGCAAGAAAAATAAAAACAACATGAGTTGGCTAAAAAACAAAAGGCGCACTCAGCGCCTTTTTTATTGTTCTTGTTCGACAGAATTCGAAGCAATGTTTATTCAGAGATCAACGTTGGCCGAGAAACACAATCAAAGTCATCGTCATTGAGCATCAACAGTTCATCGACCATTGCTTTGTTTCGTGACTGCTTGCCGACAAAAGCCACATAACTGTCTACCGATGAGAGACGCTCGATAATAAATTTTGGCAACGTCTGATTAAACTCGAGCGTCGAGAACACCTTACCTTTGCAGGTTTCAAACGATTGACCATTCCAATAACCTTGAATAAGGCTCTGATTGTTACGAGACTGCGCCTTAACCGATGCCACTACGTCATTCGCTTCTGCTTTGTAGCGCTCTAATTGGTCATGCTGAAGTGGTAAGACTTTACGGTTAACACGATATTTTTGGTAAACCGCTTCGCCATCTTTATTGAAACGGATGTGGATTTGAAAAGGCACCAACTCTTGTTTGGTATCAACTTGCTCGCCTTTTCGAATCAACTCTCGCAACTCACCTTCATCCCAGCGATAATCACTCTGGAACCAACCATTGTCCACCATAGTCACATAATCAGCCGCCGTACTCACACGAGTGAGTTTCTCTGTCATCCAGTACAAGCTGCTAGCATCTCCCGCAACTTTACCACCAGAAAAATGCGTGAATTGTTCTAAATTAGGAGTTTCAACCGACGAACAGCCAAAAAGGGTAAGGCTAGATAGGAGAAGTGAAGTGAGTAGATGTTTTTTCATGAAATTGCACCGAGGCAGGATACCTCGGTGCATTCTAACTTAGTTTACTGATTCTTTCAGCGCTTTACCTGCTACGAATGCTGGTACGTTAGCTGCTGCGATTTGAATCTCGTCACCAGTCTTAGGGTTACGACCAGTACGTGCAGCGCGGTGGTTTACTTTGAATGTACCAAAACCAATTAGTTGAACTTGGTCACCCTCTTTAAGTGCGCCAGTTACACCATCAAGAGTCGCTTCAAGAGCAGCTTTTGCTTGTGCTTTTGATAGGTCTGCTTTCTCTGCGATAAAGTCGATTAATTGGGTCTTGTTCATTAGGTTTCCCTTCTCATAGGTTATCGAATTCGTCTCACTCTAAAACATAAATGCCCCATCTGGCAAAGGTTTGTAAGCGATCTTTCGATTTTCTGACGTACTTTTAGCCATAATATGAGTAATAACTCACAATTTGTTACCACATACCCCCTGAAAACCCTTGCTTTCCAAGGTATTTGGACCAATTTATAAGTCACTTTTGCGGTTATAATAGCTGCAAATAACCACTATCAAACTACATTCAAGGGCAACTATGCTGCTGTTATCCATTTATATCTCTATTGCAATCGGCATTTCGTTTATCTGTTCGGTGCTGGAGGCGGTACTGCTGAGTATCAGTCCGAGCTACATTGCGCAGCTCAATCAACAGGGGCATCCCGCAGCTGGGCAATTGGCTAAGCTGAAATCAGATATCGACCGACCACTGGCATCTATTCTGACTTTAAACACCATCGCTCACACGATCGGCGCGGCCACTGCTGGTGCACAAGCTGCGGTTGTATTTGGTAGCGAAGCATTAGGTATCTTTTCGGCAGTGCTGACATTGGCGATCTTAGTGCTTTCAGAAATCGTACCGAAGACGATTGGCGCGACCTACTGGCGCCAGTTGGCACCCGCTGCCGCGGTCGCATTGCGTTGGATGGTATGGGCGCTTACACCCTTTGTTTGGTTCTCAGAGCAAATCACCAAGCGTCTTGCTCGTAACCACGAAGCTCCAAAGATGCGTGATGAGCTGTCTGCAATGGCGATTCTGGCACGTGAAAGCGGTGAATTTGCCGAGGGTGAATCAAAAATCTTAAGCAACTTGCTTGGCATCCAAGATGTACCCGTAACGCAGGTTATGACGCCACGACCAGTAGTATTCCGTGTCGATGCCACAATGACCATCAATGAGTTCCTAGAAAAACACAAAGATACGCCTTTCTCACGCCCATTGGTTTACAGCGAACAGAAAGATAACATCATTGGTTTTGTGCATCGCCTTGAGTTGTTCAAACTACAACAATCAGGTTGTGGACAGAAACAGTTGGGAGCAATCATGCGCCCAATTCAAGTGGTGCTAAACAATACCACTTTACCTAAAGTATTCGACCAGATGATGACTCATCGCTTACAGCTGGCACTTGTTGTTGATGAATACGGTACCGTGCTAGGTTTGGTAACGTTGGAAGATATTTTTGAACACCTCGTAGGCGAGGAGATCATCGACGAAGCAGATAAAAGCACTGACATGCAGGAGCTGGCTTACCAACGCTGGGAAAGCTGGAAAGAAATGCACGGCGTAATCGAAAGCCGCGATGACGATGAAGAAGATAATGAGCCGGAGAAGCAGGATAAAGAGCCAGAAGCTCAAGAGCCACCGAAATCCGACTCGAAAGAATCGTAATCAGCATTAGGTATAACAGCTTAAACGCACAAACAAAAAAGGCATCCAGTTAGGATGCCTTTTTCTATTTATTCAACGATTAAAGTGCAATACCGATGTTGCTCACACCTTCTTCACGTAGCTCTTCACGCAAATCTTTAATCAAGCTGATGTCACGTTCTACCGCTTCACGCAGCGGACGGAAGATAGCCCACTGGACGTCCCACTCTTCACATACGGCTTCGTTTTCTTTCTGGTTGTCGTTAGTGATTGGCTCTGCGCCTTGTGCTTGCTCTAGATCAGCAACGGTTTGTACCGACTGTTGACTCACTTTAAGCATTGAATCGAAAAGGTAGTCGCGGTCCAATAGACCATGCAGTAACGTAGACAAACCCTGACACGCGTCCATCGCTGGGTAAACGCCGTAAAAATCGAACTCATCCGCACTTGGGAACAACTCTTCTAACTTCTCCAATTGACGTTCGAAGTTAATTTTCGCGTTCTTAACTGTCAAAATTTCCCATACACTATCAAGAATCGCTCGGTAAGCACGCGGGTCAGCAAATTCTGTATTCTCACAAAACATCGCATAGTTTGGATACATGCGTTCACACAGACACGCCATAAAGGTAATTTGTTGCCAAGGTTCTAGTTTTTCTAAACGAACCTGAAGAGGATTCTTAAGCATAGTCACTCAATCATTGAAGAAAAAAACAGCGAAAGTGTACTTGATTCATCACAGGGAAAAAAGTTAATGCCGCATTCAAATCAGATTTTCCTGCTCTCAGAGCATCGCGACACCTACAAAACGTTACTGGCAGAGAAAAATCTGCCCGATCTTTGTCTCACCGACCAACCAGAAGCCGCTCAGATCGTACTAGCGGATCCACCCTTACTATCACAAAGCTTAGACGAGTTTTCACAGCTTGAATGGGTACAATCCACGTTTGCTGGTGTCAACGCCTTAACATCCCCTAGCCTTCGTCAGGACTATACTCTAACTAACGTTCGAGGCATCTTTGGTCCACTGATTGCTGAATATGTTTTGGGTTACAGTATTGCCCATTACCGCCACTTTGCCCGATACCACCAGCAGCAACAAAACAAACAATGGCAGCCTCACCTATACACGTCATTACAAAGTAAAACCATGGTAATTCTTGGTACCGGTAGCATTGGGGGCTATCTGGGCAACGCCGCTAAAGCAATGGGGATAAAAACTATCGGTATTAACCGCACAGGTATCCCTACTCCAGGCGGCGAGTTTCATCAGACCTTTCATATCAATGAACTAAGTAAGGCATTTGAGCAAGCCGACATCGTTGTGAATACTCTACCAAGTACACCTGAGACGCGACAGTTACTTAATCGTCAAACGCTCAGCCAACTAAATCAGGCGTTATTGTTTAACGTAGGTCGTGGCGACGTACTGGATGAGGCAGGGTTGCTCTTCGCTCTGAAAAACCGTTGGGTAGAACACGCCTTCTTAGATGTGTTTGAGCAAGAACCGTTGTCGGTAGAGCATCCATTTTGGAAACTACCGCAAGTCACCATCACTCCACACATTGCTGCGCTGAGTTTTCCCGAGCAAGTCATCGAGATTTTTGCTGACAACTATCTACGCTGGCGCGATGGGTTTTCATTAAATTATCAAGTGGATTTCGAAAAGGGTTACTAAGAATGTCGTTAGACGAGCTATTGCAGCAAGTGAGGGCCTGCCAGATCTGCGCGGATAACTTACCTTTGGGTGCAAACCCTGTCGTGCAAGCAGCAAAAGGGGCACGCATCCTAATCATCGGTCAGGCCCCTGGCACACGTGTACACAAAACCTCGATACCTTGGAATGACCCAAGTGGTGATCGATTACGCCAATGGCTCGATATCGACAAAGACGTTTTCTACGACCCAAATAAAATTGCCATTGTCCCAATGGGATTCTGTTATCCAGGCAAAGGGAACTCTGGTGATTTACCGCCTCGTAAAGAATGTGCGCCCACTTGGCATAAAAAGATTCTTGAGCAGCTGCCCAATATAGAGCTCACTCTACTAATTGGTCAGTACTCGCAGCAGTACTATCTCACCAACAAACCAAAGACGCTCACGCAAACCGTTCAGCAATGGCAAGATTGGGAACCGGACTTTATCCCGCTCCCTCACCCATCTCCACGCAATACATTGTGGTTAAAGAAGAATCCTTGGTTTGAATCTGACGTCGTGCCATACCTTAAAAAACGCGTTCACTCGATGCTTTAGGTCACCCATGATCTAATTGCTTGTTTATCTGTACAAGAAAATTAGAACATAAAACCCGAAATCATAAGTATTTGTTTATATTAAACTTTAACATCCAGTGTACAGCTAGAGTAGTAATTAGATCATAGTAGGCCAAATACTACTAGAGCTGTACAGCCTTGAGTCTCAGATAGAAAAACTGAATTTTAGGTAAAAAAATACCGGCACTGAATGCCGGCATTTGATTTCAAAAAGTCGAAGTTACTTGTGGTACGGCTTAGATAGCTCGTGTACCGCTTCCACAAATACACCCGCGTTTTCTGGCGGCACATCCAAATGGATACCGTGACCTAGGTTGAACACATGACCAGTACCTGCATTACCAAAACCTTCTAGAATACCCGCGACTTCTTCACGGATACGCTCTGGCGAAGCGTAAAGCATTGATGGGTCCATGTTACCTTGCAGAGCCACTTTATCACCGATACGTACTTTCGCGTCTGCAATGTTGATTGTCCAGTCTAGACCAACCGCATCACAGCCCGTTGCTGCGATTTGCTCAAGCCACATGCCGCCATTCTTAGTAAACAGTGTGACTGGCACGCGACGACCGTCGTTTTCACGAATCAGACCATCTACAATCTTGTGCATGTATTGCAGTGAGAACAAATTGTAATCACGAGGCGTTAGTACGCCACCCCATGTGTCAAATACCATTACCGATTGCGCACCCGCTTTAATTTGCGCGTTTAAGTACTCGATAACGCTGTCTGCCAGCTTATCTAGAAGTAGGTGCAGAGTTTGTGGTTCCGCGTACATCATCTTCTTGATCTTGGTAAACGCTTTAGAGCTACCACCTTCGATCATATACGTCGCAAGAGTCCAAGGACTACCAGAAAAACCAATCAGCGGCACTTCACCCTTCAGGTCTTTACGGATCTGGCGTACTGCGTTCATTACGTATTGCAGTTCACCTTCAGGATCTGGCAAACCAATTTTTTCCACGTCGGCTTTGCATGTAATTGGGTTATCAAAAACAGGTCCTTCACCCGCAGCAAAACGCAAACCAAGCCCCATTGCATCTGGAATCGTTAAGATGTCCGAGAATAAGATCGCGGCATCAAGAGGAAAACGGCGTAATGGTTGAAGTGTCACTTCGGATGCTAATTCTGCATTTCGACACAAAGACATGAAATCACCCGCTTCTGCACGAGTCGCTTTGTATTCTGGTAGGTAACGACCTGCCTGGCGCATCATCCACACTGGCGTGTAATCTACCGGCTCTTTTAAAAGCGCACGCAGATAACGATCATTTTTTAATTCAGTCATTCCGTAATTCCAACTGTTAGGCTTTCTGTGAAAGGGGGTATTCTATCACTGATTTAAGTCCAATAGCTGTGTGCTTTGCAACCTGGATCAAGTTATTAACTTTTAAATCAATGCTTAATTTGCACCCAATCGGTATCAGTGTTAAAAATTTGTTCGCTAGCGAAAACTACAATTATAAACTGAGTACTTAGTACTCAGCATCTCATAACGACATCTTACTTACCCCCTCCCTCTCGGAGGGTTTTTTTTATCTATTTATCAGACAATTAGAGTCTATATCTTTCAGCGTTTGTTCGATAAGTGCTCTTGCAATAGTTCCTTTAGGCGCAACAGGCGGCATCTCATCGATACCAAACCATTGTGCATCAGACAGCTCAGTGTAGTCTGGGCTTAACTCTCCGGATTCATAGTCAGCTAAAAACCCCATCATCATACTGGATGGGAAAGCCCAAGGCTGGCTGCCAAAGTAACGAATATTTTTAACGAGAATTCCCGTTTCTTCATGAATTTCTCGAGCCACGCACTCTTCTAATGTCTCACCGACTTCTAGAAAACCCGCAATAACCGTATACATACCATTTCGATGCCTTGGATGTTGGGCTAATAAGATCTGATTTTCTTTACGTACAGCAACGATAATACACGGAAATATTCTAGGATAATGAAGGGTGCGACATTCACCACACTGCATGGCTAACTGGTTATTATTAAGAAAGTTTCTTCCTCCGCACTGTGGACAAAAGCGCAAACTTTGCGTCATGTGCCCATATTGCACAGCTTTACTTAACAACATAAATAATGGCTCAGGAAAATGCAGGCAGTCACGCAGGGATACTAAAGGTAGATCATGCTCTAAATCGGCCAAGTTAAGCCACATGACGGGCGAACCAGAATACTCACCAATGGGTCTTGCACTCGTTACTGGCAGTGATAACTGCTCTGCAGACCCGAAGGGCACAGCACCATCCACCAGCCAAATTTCACTTCCTGCAACAACACACCAGTATGCATTTATCGCGCGGTTAACATCACCTTTTCTTAACATTACACCATCCCTTTGCTTGAAGTTCGTTCATTTTACTGGCAATCTAATTTCATACTAGAGTTTATCGTTAAGTAAATGTGCACTCTAAATTCTAGTAAGGACAAGAGTTTGTAATAACTTTACTAACTTTGCTTTGCAAAGGATACGTTCGCCGATGGGCGATCAGATCATGAGGGCATGGTCATGCTAAGAAAATTCAAACAAACACAAGACCAGTGGGGTGGCTCAAGTGATGTCATTGATCACTGGTTAGAGACACGACAATCCCTGATTGTTGAATATTGTAAGCTTGCAGCGCTGCAACCTTGTTCGAAAACCAATGTTATTGAACTCCCATCTCCTTCCGAACTGCAGGATTTCTGTCAGCACCTCGTTGATTACATCTCCGAAGGCCACTTTAAAATTTATGACATGGTTATGGACCGTTGGAAAGCAACCGGCTTTGTCGTGACTAATGAGATCAATCAAACCTATGGTCAAATTGTTCTAACGACTGAACCATTATTGAACTTTAACGATAAGTACTCAGAAGTGACTGAAGATGATGAATTAAATGATTTCGATTCTGATATGTGTCTCATTGGGGAAATTCTTGAGACTCGCTTTGAAGTCGAGGACTATCTGATACAGCAAATCGCAGAAAGCCTGTCTATGCCACCTGGAGCTTAGTATTTGCAAACATTCAGAAATAGAGTGAGAGAAAAGACTGACGATCATCGTCGGTCTTTTTTGTTTCTAGCTTTATCGAAAATCCCACCGGAAGAACAAAGTAGTATAAAAAACTAAAAAGGCACCCGAAGGTGCCTTTTTCTTAAGCTTTTAACGATTACTCGTTATATGACTTACTCTTCAGAAGAGAAACCAGCGTTTAGAAGTGCCGCTAGGTTATCCGTTGCTTGCTCAGCAGAAGGACCATCTTGCGCTTCAGAACGTTTAGCTTGACGCTCTTGGTGGTATGCGAAACCAGTACCAGCAGGGATCAGACGACCAACAATTACGTTCTCTTTCAGACCACGTAGGTCATCACGCTTACCAGAAACCGCAGCTTCTGTTAGTACGCGAGTTGTCTCCTGGAACGATGCCGCAGAGATGAACGACTCAGTCGCTAGAGATGCTTTAGTAATACCTAGTAGTTCACGTTCGAAACGTGCAGGCTCTTTGCCTTCAGCTTCTAGGTTACGGTTAGCAATCTTAACTTGTGAGTACTCAATCTGTTCACCAGGTAGGAACTCAGAGTCACCAGAGTGAGTAATAGTACACTTACGTAGCATCTGACGAACGATAGTTTCAATGTGCTTATCGTTAATCTTAACGCCTTGTAGACGGTAAACTTCCTGTACTTCGTTAGCAATGTACTGCGTTACCGCGTGTACGCCACGTAGACGTAGGATGTCATGTGGAGACTCTGGACCATCTGCGATCACATCACCACGTTCAACTTTTTCACCTTCGAATACGTTCAACTGACGATGCTTAGGAATCATCTCTTCGTAAGCTTCACCGCTTTCACGTGTGATCACTAGGCGACGTTTACCTTTCGTCTCTTTACCAAAGCTCACAGTACCTGTGTGCTCAGCAAGGATTGCAGGCTCTTTCGGCTTACGTGCTTCAAATAGGTCAGCAACTCGTGGAAGACCACCGGTGATATCTTTGTTACCGCCAGACTTCTGAGGAATACGTGCTAGTGTTGCACCAACACCTACTGCTGCGCCATCTTCGATGTTCACAATCGCTTTACCAGGTAGGAAGTAGTGAGCTGGCATATCAGTACCAGGGATCATTACATCGTTACCTTGCTCGTCAACAAGTTTGATAGCTGGACGCATATCTTTACCTGCTGAAGGGCGAGCTGCTGGGTCAGTTACTTCGCTTGAAGATAGACCAGTTAGGTCATCCGTTTGACGAGATACTGTTACGCCGTCGATCATATCTACGAACTGGATGCGACCTGCTACCTCAGTAATGATAGGTAGTGTGTGCGCTTCCCAGTTTGCAACTGTTTCGCCAGCTTGAACTGTATCACCATCGCCTTTGCTTAGTAGCGTACCGTAAGGCAGTTTGTGCTTCTCTTTAGTACGACCAAACTCATCAACGATAGTTAACTCTGTCGCACGAGAAGTGATAACGATCTTACCGTCATCAGCCAATACAGATTTAGCGTTGTGTAGCTTGATAGAACCGTTGTTCTTAACTTGAACACTGTTCTCTGCCGCTGCTGTCGATGCCGCACCACCGATGTGGAACGTACGCATCGTTAGCTGTGTACCTGGCTCACCGATAGACTGAGCAGCAATAACACCCACTGCTTCACCTTGGTTCACTAGGTGACCACGTGCTAGGTCACGACCGTAACACTGTGCACAACAACCGAAGTCAGAATCACACGTTACTACAGAGCGCACTTTCATGCTGTCTACTGAGTTCTCTTCCATGATTTGACACCACTTCTCATCGATCAGGGTGTTACGTGGAATAAGAACGTCTTCAGTACCAGGTTTTAGTACGTCTTCAGCAACAACACGACCAAGAGCAAGCTCAGAAAGTGCAACTTTAACATCACCACCCTCGATGTGAGGCATCATGTCGACACCTTCGTGAGTGCCACAGTCATGTTCAGTTACAACAACGTCTTGAGCAACGTCTACTAGACGACGAGTTAGGTAACCCGAGTTCGCTGTTTTCAGTGCCGTATCCGCAAGACCCTTACGAGCACCGTGCGTTGAGATAAAGTACTGAAGTACGTTTAGACCTTCTTTAAAGTTCGCGGTGATCGGCGTTTCGATGATTGAACCATCTGGACGCGCCATCAGACCACGCATACCCGCAAGCTGACGAATCTGTGCTGCAGAACCACGAGCGCCCGAGTCCGCCATCATGTAGATGCTGTTGAATGACTCTTGCTGTTCCTCTTCACCGTCACGGTTAACTACCGTTTCAGATGAAAGGTTTTCCATCATTGCTTTCGCAACACGGTCGTTGGTCGATGCCCAGATATCGATAACTTTGTTGTAGCGTTCGCCTGCAGTAACAAGACCTGATTGGTACTGTTCCTGGATTTCACGTACTTCTTCTTCCGCTTCTGCGATTTCAGTGTACTTAGCTGCTGGTACAACCATATCGTCGATACCAACAGATACACCAGAAAGTGCCGCGTATGCGAAACCTGTGTACATGATTTGGTCAGCGAAGATTACTGTGTCTTTCAGACCTAGTTTACGGTACGCCTCGTTAAGTAGGTTAGAGATTTGCTTCTTACCTAGCTTTTGGTTAACGATGCTGTACGGTAGACCAGCTGGCACTATTTGCCATAGCATTGCACGACCAACAGTGGTGTCTACCATCTTGGTTTCTGTAGTGCTGTTGCCATCTTCGTCTACAACAGTTTCTGTAATACGTACTTTAACGCGTGCGTGAAGCTCAGCTTGTTTAGTGCGGTATGCTTTCTCAGCCTCTTCTGGGCCAGAAAGGTACATGCCTTCACCTTTCACGTTGATCTTTTCACGAGTCATGTAGTACAGACCCAATACAACGTCCTGAGAAGGTACGATGATCGGATCACCTGACGCTGGCGACAGAATGTTGTTTGTCGACATCATCAGAGTACGAGCTTCAAGTTGTGCCTCTAGAGTTAGAGGTACGTGAACCGCCATTTGGTCACCATCGAAGTCCGCGTTGTACGCCGCACAAACAAGTGGGTGTAGCTGAATAGCTTTACCTTCGATCAGTACTGGTTCGAACGCCTGGATACCTAGACGGTGAAGTGTCGGTGCACGGTTCAATAGTACTGGGTGTTCACGGATTACTTCGTCTAGGATATCCCAAACGACCGCTTCTTCACGCTCTACCATTTTCTTAGCAGCTTTGATTGTAGTCGCAAGACCACGAGTCTCTAGCTTGCTGTAGATGAATGGTTTGAATAGCTCAAGTGCCATCTTCTTAGGAAGACCACACTGGTGTAGACGAAGGTATGGACCTACTGTGATTACAGAACGGCCAGAGTAGTCTACACGTTTACCTAGAAGGTTCTGACGGAAACGACCTTGTTTACCCTTGATCATATCAGCAAGAGATTTCAGAGGACGCTTGTTAGAACCTGTGATCGCACGACCACGACGACCGTTATCTAGTAGCGCATCAACAGACTCTTGCAGCATACGTTTTTCGTTACGTACGATGATGTCCGGAGCAGCTAGCTCTAGAAGACGCTTCAAACGGTTGTTACGGTTGATCACACGACGGTATAGATCGTTAAGATCAGAAGTCGCAAAGCGACCGCCATCTAGAGGTACTAGAGGACGTAGATCTGGCGGAAGTACTGGAAGTACAGTTAGGATCATCCACTCAGGGTTGTTACCCGATGCGATGAACGCTTCTACCAGCTTAAGACGCTTAGTTACTTTCTTACGCTTAGTTTCAGAGTTTGTTGTCTCTAACTCTTCACGCATTTGTTCTGCTTCAGCGTGCATATCCATAGAACCTAGTAGGTCCTTGATAGCTTCCGCACCCATCTTAGCAGTGAACTCGTCGCCCCACTCTTCTAGACGATCTAGATACTCTTCTTCAGTAAGCATCTGACCTTTTTCTAGATCAGTCATACCAGGCTCTGTTACTACGTACATTTCGAAGTACAGAACGCGTTCGATATCACGTAGAGGGATATCCATTAGTAGACCGATACGAGACGGTAGCGATTTTAGGAACCAGATGTGAGCTACTGGTGAAGCCAGTTCAATGTGGCCCATACGGTCACGACGAACTTTAGTTTGTGTAACTTCTACACCACACTTCTCACAGATAACACCACGGTGCTTCAGGCGCTTGTACTTACCACAAAGACATTCGTAGTCTTTAACTGGACCAAAGATACGCGCACAGAACAGACCATCGCGTTCAGGTTTGAACGTACGATAGTTGATCGTTTCAGGTTTTTTAACTTCACCGAAAGACCATGAACGGATCATGTCTGGTGAAGATAGACCGATTTTGATTGCATCAAATTCTTCGGTCTTATGCTGTGCTTTTAGAAAGTTTAATAAGTCTTTCACAATCAGCTCCTGTAAGGAGTTAAAAGGAGCTCACTTGCTAAAGTGAGCACCTTCTTCCAAATAATCGCTTTGATTCTCTCGACTTTCATCAAGAGAGAAAAGGATTACTCTTCGTCTTCTAGCTCGATGTTGATACCTAGCGAGCGGATCTCTTTCAACAGTACGTTGAACGATTCTGGCATGCCAGGTTCCATGCTGTGGTTACCGTCTACGATGTTCTTGTACATCTTAGTACGGCCGTTAACGTCATCCGACTTAACCGTTAGCATTTCTTGTAGCGTGTAAGCAGCACCGTATGCTTCTAGTGCCCATACTTCCATCTCACCGAAACGCTGACCACCGAACTGAGCTTTACCACCTAGTGGCTGCTGAGTTACTAGGCTGTACGAACCAGTTGAACGAGCGTGCATCTTGTCATCAACAAGGTGGTTCAGTTTCAGCATGTACATGTAACCAACAGTTACAGGACGCTCAAACGCATCACCTGTGCGACCATCAAACAGTGTTAACTGACCTGATGTTGGTAGATCTGCTAGCTCAAGAAGTGCTTTGATTGACTCTTCTGGAGCGCCATCAAATACAGGAGTCGCGATTGGTAGACCGCCACGCAAGTTCTTGATCAGAGTACGTACTTCATCATCAGATAGAGAAGCAATGTCTACTTTCTGGCGAGTGTCGCCTAGATCGTAAACTTTTTGTAGGAACTCGCGGAATTTCGCTAGTTCTTGCTGCTCTTTAACCATCTGGTTGATCTTGTCACCGATACCTTTCGCTGCCAGACCTAAGTGTACTTCTAGGATCTGACCGATGTTCATACGCGAAGGTACACCCAGTGGGTTAAGTACGATGTCTACAGGCTGACCTTTCTCATCGTATGGCATGTCTTCAACAGGGTTGATCTTAGAGATTACACCCTTGTTACCGTGACGACCCGCCATCTTATCACCAGGCTGAATGCGACGTTTAACCGCTAGGTAAACCTTAACGATCTTCAGGACGCCAGGTGCTAAATCATCACCTTGAGTGATCTTACGACGCTTAGTTTCGAACTTCTTATCGAAGTCAGCTTTTAGCTCATCCCACTGCTCAGCAAGTTGCTCAAGCTGAGTTTGTAGTGCGTCATCTTCTAGCGTTAGTTCTAGCCACTTCTTACGATCAGTTGTGTCTAGTTTCGCTTCAGAGTAACCGCCTTCAATCAATACAGCTTTAACACGGTTTAGAAGGCCGCCCTCAAGAATCTGGAATTCTTCAGTTAGGTCTTTCTTCGCTTCTTTAAGCTGCATCTGTTCGATTTCAAGCGCACGCTTGTCTTTCTCTACGCCATCGCGAGTAAAGACTTGAACGTCGATGATCGTACCTGATACAGAGTTAGGTACACGTAGTGAAGTATCTTTAACGTCAGATGCTTTTTCACCGAAGATTGCACGTAGTAGCTTCTCTTCAGGCGTTAGCTGAGTTTCACCTTTAGGTGTAACTTTACCAACTAGGATGTCGCCACCCTTAACTTCAGCACCGATGTAAACGATACCTGACTCGTCTAGTTTAGACAGAGCAGACTCACCTACGTTTGGAATATCCGCTGTGATCTCTTCAGAACCAAGCTTAGTATCACGCGCCACACAAGTCAGTTCTTGGATGTGGATAGTCGTGAAACGGTCTTCTTGAACTACGCGCTCAGATACTAAGATCGAGTCTTCGAAGTTGTAACCGTTCCAAGGCATGAACGCGATACGCATGTTTTGACCAAGCGCTAGTTCACCAAGGTCTGTTGAAGGACCATCAGCAAGAACGTCACCGCGTGATACAGGCTCACCTGGCATCACACATGGGCGCTGGTTAATACATGTGTTCTGGTTAGAACGTGTGTATTTAGTCAGGTTGTAGATGTCGATACCAGCTTCACCTGGTACTAGCTCTTCTTCGTTAACTTTAACAACGATACGAGAAGCATCTACTGACTGGATTACACCACCACGTTTAGCAACTGCAGTTACACCTGAGTCAACTGCTACGTTACGTTCAATACCAGTACCAACAAGCGGTTTGTCAGCTTTCAGTGTTGGAACTGCCTGACGTTGCATGTTCGCACCCATCAATGCACGGTTCGCATCATCGTGTTCTAGGAACGGGATAAGCGATGCAGCGATAGATACAACCTGGTTTGTCGCAACGTCCATGTACTGAGCGTGCTCACGAGGGTGTAGACCAGATTCACCTTTCTGACGAGCTGTGATCAGCTCATCTGCAAAAGTACCATCTTCGTTTAGCTTAGCGTTCGCCTGTGCGATAACGAATTGGCCTTCTTCGATTGCAGATAGGTAATCTACTTCGTCTGTTACTACGCCATCTACAACGCGACGGTATGGTGTCTCTAGGAAACCGTACTCGTTACAACGCGCAAACGCAGATAGAGAGTTGATCAGACCGATGTTTGGACCTTCAGGCGTTTCGATAGGACATAGACGACCGTAGTGAGTTACGTGTACGTCACGTACTTCGAAGCCAGCACGTTCACGAGTTAGACCGCCAGGACCCAACGCAGAAATACGACGCTTGTGCGTTACTTCTGATAGCGGGTTGTTTTGGTCCATGAACTGTGAAAGCTGTGAAGAGCCAAAGAATTCTTTAACTGCCGCAGAAATTGGCTTCGCGTTGATCAAGTCTTGAGGCATGATTGCGTCAAGATCGCCTAGGCTTAGACGCTCTTTAACTGCACGCTCAACACGTACTAGACCTACACGGAACTGGTTCTCAGCCATTTCGCCTACAGAACGGATACGACGGTTGCCTAGGTGGTCGATATCGTCCACTTCGCCCTTACCGTTACGGATCGCGATCAGCTTCTTCATCACTTCGATGATATCAGTTTCATCAAGTGTGCCTTGCTCTTGAGCATCTTCACGGCCGATAGAGCTGTTGAACTTCATACGACCAACAGTCGATAGATCGTAACGCTCTTCAGAGAAGAAGAGGCTTTCGAATAGAGCTTCTGCAGCTTCTTTTGTTGGCGGCTCACCAGGGCGCATCATGCGGTAGATTTCTACCAATGCAGAAATACGATCAACCGTGCTGTCGATACGTAGTGTTTCTGACATGAATGGACCGTGGTCTAGATCGTTCGTGAATAGAACTTCTAGCGCTTTGTGGCCAGCCTGAGATAGGTTCGCTAGTGCTTCCAGGCTGATTTCCTGGTTAGCGTTAACAATGATCTCGCCAGTTGCTTCATTGATGTAATCTTTAGATGCAACTTTACCAACGATGTACTCAACTGGTACTTCGATGTGATCAACGCCATCTTTTTCTAGTTGGCGGATATGACGAGCTGTTACGCGACGACCCTGCTCAACGTAAACTTTACCATTTGCTTCGATGTCGAATGACGCAGTTTCACCACGTAGACGATCAGGAACCAACTCCATCAATAGAGTTTGGTCTTTCACTTCGAAGTTCACTTTCTCGAAGAAGATATCTAGGATTTCTTCTGTCGACTTACCTAGTGCACGAAGGATGATCGATGCTGGTAGCTTACGACGGCGGTCGATACGAACGTACAAGTTATCCTTAGGATCAAACTCGAAATCAAGCCATGAACCACGGTAAGGAATAACACGTGCGTTGTATAAAACTTTACCTGAAGAGTGGGTCTTACCCTTATCGCTGTCGAAGAACACGCCTGGGCTTCGGTGCAGCTGGGATACGATAACCCTCTCGGTACCGTTGATTACGAAGGTACCATTGTCTGTCATGAGTGGAATTTCACCCATGTAGACTTCTTGTTCTTTAATGTCTTTTACAGTACCTGCTGGCGCGTCTTTATCAAAGATAACTAGGCGTAGTTTTACACGTAGTGGCTTTGAGTAAGTTACACCGCGGATTTGACATTCTTTAACGTCAAAAACTGGCTCACCAAGACGGTAGCTAACGTATTGCAGCTCAGAATTGCCGTTGTAGCTCTGAATCGGGAATACAGAACGGAAAGCGGCTTCAAGACCGTATTGACCTTCAGGATCCTGTTCGATAAATTTGTCGAACGAATCGAGCTGGATCGATAGCAGGTATGGAATGTCCAAAACTTGTGGACGAGTACCAAAGTCCTTACGGATGCGCTTTTTCTCGGTATAAGAGTAAACCATGGGGTTCCTCAGCTCGCTGATAAGTGACCCAAACTGTCCGCCCGCTCCTAGTTACTTAAGGGGGGTAAGGGACAGTGACTAATATAGCTGTTTACTGTAGTGACATTTCATTTCGTAAGAATGAAATGTTTTTTGCATGGATATCAGGCGCTTAAACAGCGGGAAAATTCGCCTATACCCTACAGCGCAAAAAGGCCGGTGGTTAAAAAACCACCAGCCAATTAGCCGTTAGGCTAAGAAACTATGCAATAATTACTTAACAGCAACAGTTGCACCAGCTTCTTCTAGCTGAGCTTTAAGAGCTTCAGCTTCTGCTTTCTCAACACCTTCTTTAAGAGGTGCTGGAGCGCCGTCTACTAGAGCTTTAGCTTCTTTAAGACCTAGGCCAGTTGCGCCACGTACTGCTTTGATTACAGCAACTTTGTTACCGCCAGCAGCTTCTAGGATTACGTCGAATTCAGTTTGCTCAGCAGCAGCTTCGCCTGCAGCAGCGCCGCCAGCTACAACAGCAGCAGCAGCAGAAACACCGAATTTCTCTTCCATTGCTTCGATTAGTTCAACAACTTGCATTACAGACATTTCTGCAACTGCGTCTAGGATTTGCTCGTTAGTAATAGACATAACAATTCTCTTTTAAGTCAACAATAAGTTTATTAAGCAACCAGTAAAAAGCAAGGCTTATGCCGCTGCTTCTTGTTTTTGATCGCGGATAGCTGCGATAGTACGCGCCAGCTTGCCAGCCGAAGCTTCTTTCATGCACATCATTAGGCGTGCAATTGCTTCGTCGTAAGTTGGTAGTGTTGCTAGTACTTCAGCGTCAGTTAAAGCGCCTTCAAATGCAGCAGCTTTGATCTCGAAATCTTTGTTCTCTTTAGCGAAGTCTTTGAAAAGACGCGCTGCAGCACCTGGGTGCTCATTAGAGAATGCGATTAGAGTAGGACCAGTGAAAGTGTCAGTTAGACACTCGTACTCAGTACCTTCAACCGCACGACGAGCAAGAGTGTTACGAACAACTCTCATGTAAACGCCAGCTTCACGAGCTTGTTTACGTAGAGAAGTCATCGCGCCAACTTGAACGCCACGAGAATCAGCTACAACTGCAGAAAGTGCACCACTGGCAGCTTCGTTGACTTCAGCAACAATTGCTTTTTTGTCTTGAAGGTTTAAAGCCATCTTGGATTTACTCCTGGTTGTCGTTACACCACTCACTATCATCACGACAGTGAGAGCTATTGAGGTGCTTCCCCAGAAGAAAGTTAACTATATTACATAGAGCTTTCTGTCAGTTCGGGCACCATCTACGTAGGATAATTAAGTTTGCTTTTACACAAACACCTACGGTCTTGGACGGAGACTGGGTCTTAATTCATTTCGAACTAGGAGACAGTTCAAAGAACCAAAGTTCAGCCCCAACCACAAATATTAGGCGCAAAATTATACACTAATTTTGCGCCTAAGCAAATAAATTATGCTTGAGTGTTCAGGCTAGCCTGATCAACAGCAACACCAGCACCCATAGTAGTAGAGATGCTTACTTTCTTCAGGAAAGTACCTTTCGCTGAAGATGGCTTAGCTTTCTTCAGAGCAACTAGAAGTGCTTCTAGGTTCTCTTTGATCTGCTCAGCAGAGAAGTTTGCTTTACCGATAGTAGTGTGGATGATGCCGTTTTTGTCGTTACGGTAACGAACCTGACCAGCTTTAGCGTTTTTAACTGCTTCAGCAACGTTAGGAGTTACAGTACCAACTTTAGGGTTTGGCATAAGACCGCGAGGACCTAGGATAGTACCTAGTTGACCTACAACGCGCATTGCATCTGGAGAAGCAACAACTACGTCAAAGTTCATTTCGCCTTTCTTAACTTGCTCAGCAAGATCTTCCATACCTACGATGTCTGCGCCAGCTTCTTTAGCTGCTTCAGCGTTAGCACCTTGAGTGAACACTGCAACGCGGATTTCGCGGCCAGTACCGTGAGGTAGTACAGTTGCACCACGTACGTTCTGGTCAGATTTACGAGCATCAATGCCAAGGTTAACAGCAACGTCTACAGACTCAACGAATTTAGCAGTCGCTAGTTCTTGAAGAAGAGCAACAGCTTCGTTGATTTCGTATTCTTTAGTTACGTCAACTTTTTCGCGGATTACGCGCATGCGCTTAGTTAGTTTTGCCATCTTATTAACCCTCTACCACTAGGCCCATTGAACGAGCAGTACCAGCGATAGAACGCTTCATCGCTTCGATGTCAGCACCAGTCATATCAGCAGCTTTAGTTTCTGCGATTTCTTGGATTTGAGCGTCAGTTACAGTACCAACTTTTTCAGTGTTTGGACGACCTGAACCAGACTTAACGCCAGCAGCTTTCTTAAGAAGAACAGCAGCAGGTGGAGTCTTAGTTACGAACGTGAAAGAACGGTCGCTGTATACTGTGATAACTACTGGAGTTGGTAGACCTTTCTCAATAGATTCTGTTTTTGCGTTGAACGCTTTACAGAATTCCATGATGTTCACACCGTGTTGACCTAGTGCAGGACCTACTGGTGGACTAGGGTTAGCCATACCAGCAGCAACTTGTAGCTTGATGTAAGCTTCAACTTTCTTAGCCATGATAATTCCTAAGTTTGGGTACAAACGCTAATCGCGGATCAGCTCCCCGTTTGTGTAAGAAACTTTTTACTTCACTTGAAGTAAAAAGGCGCGAAATTATAGTCATAATCCGCGCCTTATACAACCCTAAAAAGGTGATTTTTTATACTCTTTAACGAAGAGTCTTAGTCCAGCTTTTCAACCTGACCAAATTCAAGCTCAACTGGTGTCGCACGACCAAAGATCGATACAGACACTTTCAGGCGGCTCTTCTCGTAATCCACTTCTTCAACAGTACCGTTGAAGTCAGCAAATGGACCTTCGTTAACACGTACCACTTCACCCGCTTCGTACATTGTACGCGGACGAGGCGCTTCACTCGCTTTCTCAAGACGATTAAGAATCGCGTCAGCCTCTTTATCCGTGATAGGTGCCGGACGGTCTGAGGTACCACCAATGAAGCCCATGACACGCGGCACACTGCGTACTAGGTGCCATGATTCATCGTTCATAATCATCTGAACAAGGACGTAACCTGGGAAGAACTTACGCTCAGATTTGCGACGCTGACCCGCGCGCATTTCCACTACTTCTTCAGTAGGAACCAGTACTTCACCGAATAGCTCTTCCATGCCGTGCATTTTGATATGCTCGCGCAGAGATTGAGCTACACGACCTTCAAATCCAGAGAAGGCTTGAACCACATACCAGCGTTTTTTTGGAGCTTCACTCATGAATAAAAACCCTCTATACCCCAGTTGCTAGAGCTACTAGACGAACCATAATTCCGTCAATACCCCATAGCACTAGAGCCATTACAATACTTACAGCTAAAACGATCAGTGTTGTTTGCATGGTTTCTTGGCGAGTAGGCCAAACAACTTTACGTACTTCCATACGAGATTCTTTTGCAAAACTGATCGCTGCTTTACCTTTAGTCGTTGTTGCTGCAACGCCTAAGGCAGCTGCAATAAGAACAACAACGCCTGCAGCACGAACCACTACAGACATTTCACCATACAGGTAATTACCCACAACAGCGGCAGCTGCCAATACGAAAGCGGCTACCCACTTAAACGTATCTGCTGCGTTTGAGCTATCAGGAGTTTCAGCATTATTTGCTTTCATAAAACCAACCTGTTACAAGTCTTAATATAGACGACAACAACCCCGCTGTTGCAGGGCAAACTCCATATCGCTGAAAAAATCAGCGTACTCTTCTTAAGATTAAGCCTCTTTGCTTAATCTTGCTCTGCGCCCAACCCACTTCTGAACAAGAAAACAGCAAAAATAATGTTGAGTGCAGAAAAAGGGCATCAAATGATGCCCTTTTTGCTACTGGTTCGTCAAATCTAATTCAAGATTTTCCGAAAGCATCGCTAATTCGCTATGAATTAGTCGAAGATCTTAGCAACAACACCAGCACCTACTGTACGGCCACCTTCACGGATCGCGAAACGTAGAC
>NZ_JAWOWM010000026.1:0-38324 GCF_033340475.1 Vibrio sp. 1078-1 | reverse complement strand
ACACAGATTGATAGGTCTATATTGTTAAAGAGCTTGCTTTGCGAGAAGTTTTTCTCTCAAAGCGGAGGTGCATTCTAACGAGATAATTGAGAGTGTCAAACACTTTTTTTCAATTTTATTTTTCGTAGAAGCTTTCACCTCTCCGACCCTGCTGAAGCCTTATCGCGTCTGCCGTGTCGGTGGATGCGCATTATAGGGAACTCAGATCCGTTCGCAACCCTTTTTTGAAAAAAAATGGAAAAAAATGACTGTTCGATGACTATTTCATCAAAAAAGCAAAAAAGAGGGTAAAAAACCCTCTTTTTCTGCCTTAAAAGCCGTATTTAAATGAATGCGTACGCGTCTGCGAACATATGTTCGCTCTTCGCTTTCTTGTTCTGAGTGAACTGTTCACGTGCTGCGCCAGCCATTTCAAAACGACCTGCAATATAGATATCGTAGTTTTCTAAGCTTTCGAAATCTTCAGCTACAGCTTGTAGCACGTTACCAACTTTACCTTGCCAGTCTGCAGGAGCTTCTTCTACTACTGGCACAAAATGAACATTGGCAAACTTGTCGGCAATCTCGACCAGTTCGTCTTTAGCATAAAGCTGGCAGTTATCGCGCGCCCCCCAATATAAATAGATAGGATTGGTTTTATTCTGCGCTACGCAATGATCCAGAATCGAACGTACGTAACTAAAACCTGTACCACCAGCGATCAATAACAGCGGGCGTTCACTATCTTCTTGAACCCAAGCATCGCCATGTGGCGCATCAATTTCAATCTGACCATCAGTTTCAAGCGCCGCTTGCATTGCTTCGACAACTTCTTGTGCATAAGCGTTGTGTTCCGCCGCACCGATGTGCAGTTCAAGTTCACCTTCATGACGACAAGGACTGCTTGCGATAGAGAAAGGACGTTTGTCTTTTTCACCCATCACCACCATTAGGTACTGACCCGCTTTAAAAGGCACCGGTGATTCTGGATGAAGAAGGATTTGGTAAGTATTACAAGCTAACGGCTGAATAGACTTTACTTTACATTGGATGGTCATGGTGTTCCTCTCGCTTACTCGTCAAAAGTAAGCACTAAATTACTTTCTGTATAGGCTTGGCAAGGGAATATCCAACCTTGCTGTTGCTCTTTTTCGGTTAGCATAGGTTCGAGGTGATAGCTCACCTCGCCCGTTAGCTTTTTACACATGCACATGGCGCAAGCGCCAACTTGGCAACGGTGTGGGAAGCGAATATTGTTGTTGAGCGCAGCTTCTAACACCGTCTCCCCTTCTTTTACTTGGAATGTAACGTCCATTGGTAGAAGGTGGACTTGATGACTCATAGAATACCTAACTGGTCCCAAATCTCATCGACTTTAGCCACAAGTTTAGGATCTTTTTTGATAGGCGTACCCCACTCGCGCGTGACTTCAGATTCGAACTTGTTGGTCGCATCCAGTCCTAATTTGGATGAACTCTCAGTCTTACCAAGCACTTGAATCGTGTCTCTATCTGGGTCCATTCGAGTTGTCACCGCCCAAATGATGTCATTCCAATCTCGTGCATTAACGTCATCGTCGCACAAAATGATGAATTTGTTATCCGTGTACTGAGCAAAGAAGCCCCATAGATGTTCCATCAATTCTTGGGATTGACCAGCTTGGTCTTTCTTCATAGTCACGACAGCAAATTGGTTGTTTGCTGTAACTGGAAGATAGACGTCAACAATCTCAGGGCGTTGCTGTTTCAACTCATTTAGTTCTGCTTCGGTAATCGCTTTGCTGTCTCGCTCAGTGACCTCGGTTCGCGTCGCCAGCTCGGCATCCCATTTAATGGTCGCATCCAAGCCCATTTTGGAGCCAAGCCCAACCACTGGTGAAGCAAAGTCGAGCGAGTCGATTGGCGTGTTATCTATCATCAAGGTATCACGTACAGGATCCATATGCTCTGACATGGCTTTCACGACATCATTCCAATCTCGTGCGTTTACCGATTCATCGCACACAATAACAAACTTGGTATACATGAATTGACGTAAGAAAGACCACACGCCCATCATTACGCGCTTGGCATGTCCTGGGTACTGCTTCTTCATGGTGACGACGGCCATTCGGTACGAACAACCTTCTGGCGGTAGATAGAAGTCTTCAATCTCTGGGAATTGCTTTTGCAGAATAGGTACAAACACTTCGTTTAATGCCACACCCAATACAGCTGGTTCATCTGGCGGACGACCTGTGTAGGTGCTGTGATAAATAGGGTCTTTACGCATAGTAATGTGCGTAATAGTAAATACGTGGTGCTTTTCTTTTTCGTTATAGTAGCCAGTGTGGTCACCGTAAGGACCTTCATCAGCAAACTCGTTCGGGTCGATATAGCCTTCCATCACGATTTCCGCGCTCGCTGGCACTTCCAAATCGTTGCTGACTGACTTCACGACTTCCGTTTTGCTTCCACGTAGCAAACCTGCAAATGCGTATTCCGATAGCGTATCTGGCACTGGTGTTACTGCGCCAAGAATGGTTGCTGGGTCTGCACCAAACGCGACCGAAACTGGGAAAGGTTTACCTGGGTTGGTTTCCATCCAATCGCGCAGATCAAGCGCACCACCACGATGGGCTAACCAACGCATGATGATTTTGTTCTTGGCAATTTTCTGCTGACGGTAAATGCCTAGGTTCTGACGTTTCTTATTTGGACCTTTGGTTACGGTTAAGCCCCAAGTAAGCAGCGGCGCTACATCTTCTGCCCAGCAGCTCATTACCGGAATTTTATCCAAGTCGACTTCATCACCTTGCCAAACAATGTCTTGGCATGGTGCTTTACGTAAACGCTTAGCCGGCATGTTCAATACTTGTTTGAACACAGGCAGTTTTTCTAAAGCGTCTTTGAAGCCTTTTGGTGGCTCAGGTTCTTTTAAATAAGCCAGCAGCTTACCGACTTCTCTTAATTCTTTAACGTCTTCACGTCCCATGCCGATTGCGACACGCTCTGGTGTACCAAACAGGTTCGTCAAAACAGGTACGTCGTAGCCGATTGGGTTCTCAAACAACAGCGCAGGTCCACCAGCACGCAAGGTGCGGTCGCTGATTTCTGTCATTTCATAAGCGGGATCGACAGGGTGAGTGATGCGTTTAAGTCGACCTTTCTGTTCTAGGTGGTCGATAAATTCGCGTAAATCCTTAAAACTCATAGGCCTTCATGCTGGCTGATTAAACTGTCCGCAGTATAACAAATAGGAGGACGCTAAGATCCTCCTATTTTGTGTGGGTATGTGAGCCAGATTACTTTAATACTTGTTCAATCTGCCGAGTCTTTATCTGATGGTTCGAAGATACTAACTCTTCCAACCAGGTTTGATGCCCTTGTTGAGCAAGCTCTCGAGCAACCATGGTTGCTTCTTCTGATAACGCCATTTTTCTAACTAGAAACTGCTTTACTTGCGGAGATAGAGGGTTAGATTTTGTAAGTAGACTAATAGCTTCTGGCTTGAGTGATGGGTTAACTGTGGCATTCATCAATTGCTGAATGGAAAAAACGTCTCCAACCGCAGCTAAACGCTCAAGTTCGGACTGGCTGTTGTAATCAGCTTTCATCCGCCAGAGTAAGTTGTACACTTCCTCATCCTGACTAACTTGTGCCAACCTGACTATCACGGCCGTCGATGGTAACCAACTGGTCACATTTGCTTTGGTTAACTGGGCCGTTAATGCAGCAAGCGCATTGGGTGATAAGCTGTCTAACTCTCGAATCAAAAGCGCTTCACGCGCTTGAGCTTGTTGAGATGGCCCTGTAAGCCATTGCTTTAAGTTAAGCTCTCTTCGTTCAGCTTGTAAGACAAAGTCCAAGGTACTTTGGTCTTGTTTCCAACGCTTAATCAAGCGACTCGCAATAACGGGAAAGTTAAAAGCGGGTACACTAAATTCATACCCATCACCTCGCTCTAACACTTGATAAGTCGGGGTCATACGGATCTGGGACTCAACAAACAGAGCCATTCGAGGCGTGAGAATCACATCTTGCTTTTCAAGCTTTTCCAATAATTGAAAGCGCACCACCTCTTGTTGAGGCAAAGCAAGTCTATCAAGGGCAAATTTAAGCGAGTCGACTTCATCTCTGACAGCGTAATCAAGCAGTTCAGAGACTTTAGTATGTATTTGAGTATCCTGAAGCCACTGTTCTACTACAGACTCATGCATTTCCTTGGCAGATAATGTCGCAGGTAGAGTGATAAGTGACAAGCTCAGGAGTAATGACGACAACATTCCTTGTTGCATGTTAACCTCCCGATAACATTTCCTTCATTCTGATACTTCTATCGGGAGAAAGCAATAAAAAAGCCACCGATATACGGTGGCTTTTCGCAGAATGACTATTTGAGACTATTGACGACGCATCGCATCGAAGAACTCATCGTTGGTCTTCGTCATCGCTAGCTTGTCGATTAGGAATTCCATTGCGTCGATTTCGCCCATTGGGTGAACGATCTTACGCAGAATCCACATCTTCTGTAGTTCGTCAGTCTTCGTCAGTAGCTCTTCACGACGTGTACCTGAGCGGTTAAAGTCAATCGCAGGGAATACACGCTTCTCAGCAATCTTACGGTTCAAGTGCAGTTCCATGTTACCTGTACCCTTGAACTCTTCGTAGATAACTTCATCCATTTTAGAACCAGTATCTACTAGTGCCGTTGCGATGATAGTTAGGCTGCCGCCTTCTTCTACGTTACGTGCAGCACCGAAGAAACGCTTAGGACGATGTAATGCGTTTGCATCCACACCACCTGTTAGTACTTTACCTGATGAAGGCACTACGGTGTTGTAAGCACGAGCTAGGCGAGTGATAGAGTCAAGCAAGATAACCACGTCTTTCTTATGTTCAACAAGACGTTTTGCCTTCTCGATCACCATTTCCGCTACTTGTACGTGACGAGATGCTGGCTCATCGAAAGTCGACGCAACCACTTCACCTTTAACTAGGCGTTGCATCTCGGTTACTTCTTCTGGACGTTCGTCGATAAGAAGAACCATCAACTCACACTCTGGGTGGTTGTACGCGATGCTTTGCGCGATGTTTTGCAGAAGCATTGTTTTACCCGCTTTAGGCGGAGCAACAATCAGACCACGTTGACCTTTACCGATTGGCGATGCCAAGTCTAAAACACGTGCTGTAATGTCTTCTGTTGAACCGTTACCACGCTCCATAACCATGCGCTCATTCGCATGTAGAGGGGTAAGGTTTTCAAATAGGATCTTGTTACGGGCGTTGTCTGGTTTATCGTCGTTAACGGTATTGACTTTTAGAAGGGCAAAGTAACGTTCACCGTCTTTTGGTGGACGAATTTTGCCAGCGATAGAGTCACCAGTACGTAGGTTAAAGCGACGAATCTGACTTGGTGATACGTAGATATCGTCCGGACCCGCAAGGTATGAACTATCTGCACTGCGTAGGAAACCAAAGCCGTCTTGCAGAATTTCCAGAACCCCATCGCCAAAGATGTCTTCGCCGCCTTTCGCGTGCGCTTTTAAAATCGCGAAGATGATGTCTTGTTTTCTTAAGCGAGCTAGGTTCTCTAATCCTAAGCTTTCGCCCAGTTTTACAAGGTCAGACACAGGTCTGTTCTTCAGTTCGGTAAGGTTCATGGTGGTGGATTCTTGTTTAGTCAAAATAAGATCTGTTTTCTAGTTAAGATGGATTTGGTCTCAGGATCGACCAAGAAGAGAAATTTGTTCAATTAACGCGCGATAAGTTAGCACTAATTAGTATTCTAGTCCAGAGTTAGAAAAACAAAACCGTGCATTGTAACTTTGCACGGTTTTATCTGTAATCACTTGGTGATTATAAGTTTGCGTCTAGGAACTCTTTTAGTTGAGTTTTAGACAGAGCACCTACTTTCGTTGCCGCTACGTTACCATCTTTAAATAGTAATAGCGTTGGAATGCCGCGAATACCAAACTTAGGTGGTGTACCTGCGTTATGGTCGATGTTTAGTTTACCGATAGTGAGTTTGCCTTCGTACTCGTCTGCGATTTCGTCCAAAATAGGAGCGATCATTTTACAAGGACCACACCATTCTGCCCAAAAATCCACTAGAACCGGGCCTGCAGCGTTGATTACATCGTTTTCAAAACCGTCATCAGTTAGCTGCAAAATCTTATCACTCATCTTCCACTCCAATGTGTTTTTCGAAACTGGTTGGATGATAACCAGTAATTAGATGCCCTATTGGAATGTATTTACTTTCGTATTGCAAGCTTTAGCTGATATTCTATAGCCATGAAAAAGACGCATATCACAGAGCAAAAGTTCGCCGATTTGGGCTTAAAGCCCCAAGTTATTGAAGGATTGGACAAAAAAGGGTTCGAATTTTGTACCCCTATCCAAGCCTTGGCGTTGCCGGTCCTGCTCACCGGCCAAGACATCGCAGGCCAGGCCCAAACGGGTACTGGTAAAACGCTCGCGTTTCTTACTGCTACGTTCAACCACCTTCTGACGACTCCGGAACATGAAGGTCGTAAGCCTACACAGCCACGCGCAATTATTATGGCGCCTACACGTGAGCTCGCTATTCAGATTTACAATGATGCAGAATCATTAACTGAAAGCACAGGTCTAAAAACCGCCCTAGCTTACGGTGGTGAAAGCTACGACAAGCAACTTGCGAAACTGCAAGACGGCGTAGATATTCTGATCGGAACAACAGGCCGTATCATCGATTTCTACAAACAGCGCGTATTTAACCTCAACAACATTCAAGCTGTTGTTCTGGACGAAGCCGACCGCATGTTCGATCTTGGCTTTATTAAAGACATTCGCTTCTTGTTCCGTCGTATGCCTGAGCCAAAAGAGCGTTTGAACATGCTGTTCTCAGCAACGCTGTCTTACCGCGTTCAAGAACTGGCATTCGAACACATGAATACTCCTGAGCATGTCGTTGTCGAACCAGAACAAAAAACTGGCCACCGTATCCAGGAAGAGCTTTTCTATCCTTCGAATGAAGACAAAATGGCGCTGCTTCAAACACTAATTGAAGAAGAGTGGCCAGATCGCGCTATCATTTTTGCCAATACCAAGCATAAGTGTGAATCGGTTTGGGGTCATTTGGCTGCCGATGGACACCGTGTAGGCCTTCTTACTGGCGATGTACCGCAGAAGAAGCGTGAGAAGATTCTTGAGCAATTCACCAAAGGTGATGTCGACATCCTAGTTGCAACTGACGTTGCAGCGCGTGGTTTGCATATTCCTCAGGTAACGCACGTTTTCAACTACGACCTTCCTGACGACTGTGAAGATTATGTTCACCGTATTGGCCGTACTGGTCGCGCTGGTGCGAGCGGTCATTCGATCAGTTTTGCTTGTGAAGAGTACGCGGTTAACCTACCAGCAATCGAAGAATACATTGAGCATACAATCCCAGTTTCAGAGTACGATTCGTCGGCACTGATTCAAGATCTACCGGCTCCGATTCGTATGCGTGCACCACGCAACCAACAGCGCCGCACGAATACTGGCGGTACCCGCTCTGGTTCTGGTAACCGTAAGCCGCAGGGACGTCGTCCACGCCAACCGCGTCAATCGGCACCAAAACAATCGTAATAGGAAACTGAGTTCGTTTTATGAGTCAAGCAGGATCATCACCGCTATATGCCGCCATCGACCTCGGGTCGAACAGTTTTCACATGCTCGTTGTGCGTCACATCGATGGCAGCGTTCAAACAATGGCTAAAATTAAGCGCAAAGTTCGTCTAGCAGCGGGCTTAGATGAACATAATTCTCTTAGTATGGAAGCTATGCAGCGAGGATGGGACTGCTTAAGTCTATTTGCGGAACGCTTGCAGGACATTCCTAAACAAAACATTCGCATCGTCGGTACTGCAACATTACGTACCGCGACCAATGTAGATGTGTTTTTAGAAAAGGCTAACCAAATTCTAGGCCAGCCTATCGAAGTGATTACTGGTGAAGAAGAAGCAGCCACTATCTATAAAGGTGTCGCTCACACCTCTGGCGGTAGTGGTCGTCGCCTTGTAGTCGATATCGGTGGAGCAAGTACCGAACTGATTATCGGTGAAGGTTTCGAAGCCAAAGCACTGACCAGCTTAAAAATGGGCTGCGTGACTTGGCTTGAAAACTTCTTTAAAGATCGTCAATTGAATGCTCGTAACTTTGACGCGGCAATTGAAGGGGCGAAACAGACCATCCAGCCGATTTTAGAACGTTATACAGAAATTGGTTGGGATGTGTGTGTTGGTGCATCAGGCACTGTTCAGGCATTGCAAGAGATAATGCTGGCGCAAGGCATGGACGAAGTAATCACTCACTCCAAACTCAAACGTCTACAGAAGCAAGCCATGTTGGCCGACCATTTAGAAGAACTCGATATTGAAGGCTTAACACTTGAGCGTGCATTAGTGTTCCCTAGTGGCCTCTCTATTTTGATTGCCGTTTTTGAATTGCTTGAAATCGATGCTATGACACTCGCTGGCGGCGCACTACGCGAAGGCTTAGTGTATGAGATGGTTGAAGAGCTTCGTCAAGAAGACATTCGTGCCCGCACTATCGCTAGCGTACAAAATCGCTATCAGCTCGATCACCAATACGGCGAACAAGTCGCTACTCTGGCACACACGCTTTTACAGCAAGCTGGGGGCGATGAGTGGATTACAGAGCCTCAGGGCAAGATATTACTCGAGACCGCCGCAAAACTGCATGAAATTGGCTTAACTATCGATTTCAAAAAAGGCGGAGAGCATAGTGCTTACTTGCTACAGAATTTGGATCTGCCTGGTTACACGCGCGCGCAGAAGTTCTTTATTGGTGAAGTGGCTCGTCGCTATCGCGAACAGCTCACTTCTTTACCTGAGCAGCATGCATTATCAGGCTCAAGTGCCAAACGAGTATTAAGACTGTTGCGTCTTGCGGTTCTACTCAGCCATCGTCGCAATCCTGATCTAGAGCCAAATGTGACTCTAACGGTTGAAGGCGACAATCTAACGTTACACATTGATGCGCAATGGCTAGAGAAAAACCCACTGACTGCGGCTGAGTTGGAAATTGAATCCAACCGTCAGACAGACATCGGCTGGCCATTAAATATCGTAGCAAAATAAGCGAATATCACTGCCTTACAATACTAAAGCCCAGGCGTTCGCTTGGGCTTTTCTGCTTCTACTTCCCCTACAAAACGTGCTGCCCAGCAAAAATCTCAGCTTCTCCGCTCTACATCGAAAAACAGCCATGCTTTATTGATAAACACAATTTAGCCAACCAAGATGCACCATCATGAAAACCGTTTTAATGACTGGCTTAACTGGTACCCTCGCCCCAAAAGTCGCTCATCAGTTTCACCTACGCGGCTGGAACATATTGGAGTGGAATCACCACCAAATCTCACCAGATGATCCAGAGCAAAGTGAACAATTTTGGCAGCAACACCACATCAATGCGGTGTGCCATATGGCGATGGGAAGTGAAGAGTGGGCAGCGTGGCTTGGTGAGCAATGCAAACGCCATAATATTCCTTACCTCTTTGTCAGCACAGCAATGGTATTTGATGCCACAAAAAACGGGCCTTATGGCATCTTTGAAGAAAGAAACACCCAAGATGATTACGGCAAATACAAAGTTCGTTGTGAAGATGCAATCTGGCAAGCAAATCCAGATGCGATGGTTGCTCGAATTGGTTGGCAGCTCCATCACCAAGCAGAAGGCAATAACATGTTGGCGCATCTCAACCGCCAACATGAAGAGTACGGCGTTATTACCGCTAGCACAGCTTGGTATCCCGCGACTTCTCATATGGACGATACTGCACTCGCCTTTTTGCAGCTTATTGAGCGGAACGAAGCCGGTTTATACCATCTTGATAGCAACTTAAAGGATAAGTGGAATTTCTACGAACTCGTTTGTGCACTCAAACAGCATTACAACAAGCCATGGCAAGTGCTGCCAAGCAATGACTATCACCATGACCAACGTCTAACCGATGAACGAATTGCCTTGCCGCCATTGAGTGAACGTTTCAACAAATCAGAGCAAATCCAGCAAGCCGGCATCATAGGAATCAACTGGGGACGCACGCACATTCCCCACTATCGAAACAATGGTGTATCGGTCACAACGTTATGCGCCAACCAAATAGAACCGCTTCAGCAAGCGTGCAGTGAAGAAGCAATCCCAAAGGCAGAAACGAACATCAGCGCACTCAAGCAACTTGATGTAGTGACAATCGCGACACCTGCGCATACTCATGCAGAGATAATTAAGAAGTTAGGTTCAACCAAGCTAATTTGTGAAAAGCCATTGGTGGGATTGAATTCTGACATAACTCACTGGCAGCAACCGAACGCCAACCTATTGGTTAATTACGCCTTTGCTCAGCTTAATACCGCCAAGACGATAGAGAAGTGGCTCACTTCGCAAACCCAACCTTGTGTGGTCAATCTAGTCACCCAAGTTAACCTACCGGGCACCTTCACGCTCAAAGAGTGGTTTCTTGAAACTGCCAGTCACCCTATATCTTGGTTGCTGCACTGCTTTGGAGACTATTATCAATCGACACTGGTTGAGGAAAACGGCCAACTGATCGTTGATCTGCAATGTGACGACCACCAGCTAAGGTTTGTATTTGAACTAACAGGTGAACCGGGCATCGAGCACAATCTAACGATTCAATCCAACCAGACCTTAACCAGCAAAGGCTACTACCGTGTCGGAGAAAAATGGCGTTTCGAGCCCATTCTCGTTAATGGCAACGCGATAAATGATGGAGAGTACAGCGAGTCTGATTGCTGGCAGGACGCCAATCAACGCAGTGTCGGTTTGATGTTGGCGATGTTCAATCAAAGCATCAGCTGGGATAACGGCCTGCAACTTGGCGCCTTCGATGCGCAAAAAGCCATTTTGATTGAGAAGATGCTCTGTTAGCCATTTCACCAGCGAGCTTCCTCTACGTGCCGTACCTTCGATTAAAAGGTCTCACTCGGGACCTTTTTTACTGCTCATTTTTACCTTCGTACAGCTCAGGGAGCTTTTGGACACCCATGATCTAATTACTCCCCACGCTGTACAAAACGCTCTAAACCCAAGTAAACAGGCACAAAAAAGCCGCTTGATTTGAGCAAGCGGCTTTCGGGGTTCCCACTGATATTAAGACTGAACGCTTGTCGTCACCTTAAAGTCAGGGTTCACCTCAGTCAGCTTCTTAATTAGGTAATTCAGTAATACGCCGTACATCGGAACGAACAAACCAAGACTGATAATCAGTTTGAAGCCGTAATCCACCAGCGCGATTTCCGTCCAATGCTCTGCCATAAATGGATCTGGGCTTTGATAGAACGCAATGGCGAAGAAAGCGATGGTATCAAGTGCATTACCGAAAAGCGTTGAACACGTTGGTGCCACCCACCATTGCTTCATTTGACGTAGGCGGTTGAACACGTGCACATCCATGATCTGACCAAGTAGGTACGCCATGAAGCTAGCAATCGCGATACGAGCAACGAATAAGTTAAATTCCCCTAGGTGACCAAAACCTTGGAATTGACCTTCGAAGAACACCACCGATAAGAAGTAAGACACTGCCAAAGCAGGCAACATCACTAAGAAGATGATCTTACGCGCCAACTGAGCACCGAAAATACGCACAGTTAAGTCAGTCGCTAGGAATATAAATGGGAAAGTGAATGCGCCCCAAGTGGTATGGAAACCGAAAATAGTAAACGGTAGCTGAACTAGGTAATTGCTAGATGCAATAATGACTAGGTGGAATAGAACCAGATAGATAAGGGCGTTGCGCTGCTGCGCAGGGGTAAAGTTACTCATGCGATACCTTTTTAGTTTGGTTTGGGGGTGAGGGAACCCAAATCGAGTCACTGAATAAAGTGGCTCTTACCAACAATGTAAAATGAAAAATAAACTGGCTTGGCTCTTTCTGAGCGAAGCGGTGGGCGATTATACATTAACCACTTTTCGCCGCAAGTCGTCTGTTTTACGCAAACGTTTGAGCATAAAAAAGGGTGTTTCATGTGAAACACCCTTTCAAGAAAAATTCTATTTTTAGAAACCGCGCTGGAACAATCCTGCAAGATAATCCAACTCTTCCCTGCTCTCTTCAATCGCTAAAGCTTCAAACCAAATCGCTTCGCTGTAATGCTCTGCTTTCATAAACAGTCGGCAACCTTCAAAATCGATCAGCCAAGAGTGAATGTCCGCATCCCACTGCTTTTCCACCACAGTAGCAGAAAGCAAGCCGACTAAACGCTCACCTAAGGCAGGAAAACTATCAAGGTCAAAGCTCGGCGCGGTAATGATTAAGCGCCCTTCTTGTGCCATGTAGTCCGCTAAGCCAAATTCCTTTTGCATCTTGGTTCCTTATCCGTGGTGAGTAATGTGTTCTTGAATCAAATCGAGGAATGGGTCGGCGTACTTCTCTAGTTTGCGCTGACCAACGCCGCTAACCGCCAGCATTTCGCCGTAAGACGTTGGCAGAATTTCCGCCATATCAATCAGAGTCGCGTCACTGAAGACCACGTATGGTGGTAAACCATCTTCATCAGCAATCGACTTACGCAGCTTACGTAACTTAGCAAACAGCTTTTTGTCGTAGTTCTTGCTGGTCAGTTTATCTGATTTCGCCGCACGTGCTGCAGTGTCTAAACGTGGAACCGCTAACTCCAGAGTCACATCGCCACGTAGCAGCGGACGCGCTTCTTCGGTAAGTTGCAGCGTTGAGTTACGCGTGATGTTTTGGAACAACAGCCCTTTGTGGATTAATTGACGGAAGATACTCACCCAGTAATCGTGGCTGTGATCGCGCCCTATCGCGTAGGTAGAAATCTTATCGTGCCCGTTTTCACGTACACGAATATTTTGCATGCCACGTAGCACTTCTACCACGTAACCCATACCAAAGCTTTGATTAACACGGTACACACAAGACAACGCCTTACGTGCTTCTTCCGTGGCATCAAAGTGTTTCGGTGGATCTAAGCAAATATCACAGTTGCCACATGGCTTCTCACGATACTCACCAAAGTAATTCAGTAGCACCTGACGACGACAAGTTTGCGCCTCAGCAAAGGCACTCATCGCATTCAGTTTGTGGGTTTCCACCTGCTTCTGTGGACCATCGTCTTTCTCATCCAACATACGACGCAGCCAACTGATGTCCGCTGGGTCATACAACATCATCGCTTCGGCAGGTAGACCATCACGCCCTGCACGACCCGTTTCCTGATAGTAAGACTCGATGTTGCGCGGGATATCAAAGTGAACCACAAAACGCACGTTTGGTTTGTTGATGCCCATACCGAATGCCACGGTCGCCACTACAATTTGGATGTCATCACGTTGGAAAGCTTCTTGAACGTAAGCGCGCTCATCAGCGTCCATACCGGCGTGATAACCAGCAGCACGAATGTGGTTGTTGCACAGCTTCTCGGTCACCATCTCAACTTTCTTACGGCTACCACAATAGATGATGCCGCAGTTACCCTTTTGGGTTTCAAGATAACGAACGATTTGCGAAACCGGCTTGTGCTTCTCAACTAAGTTGTAGCGAATGTTGGGACGGTCGAAGCTGCCTAGGTAAACCTCTGGATTATTCAGTTGCAGGCGTTCAAGAATATCTCGGCGCGTTGCGTCATCTGCGGTCGCCGTCAGCGCCATAAATGGCACATGGGAAAACTGCTGCTTAAGCTGACCAAGCGCGGCATATTCTGGACGGAAGTCGTGTCCCCACTGGGAAATACAGTGCGCTTCATCGACGGCAATCATCGATAGCGGCAAGTTTTCCAAGCGCTCAATGAAATCACGCATCAATACGCGTTCTGGCGAGACGTACACCAACTTAAGATGACCAGTGTGCATGCGGTTATACACGCTGAGCAGTTCTTCACGAGGCATGGTCGAGTTAATGCATTCAGCCGCTACACCGTTGGCTTTAAGCTGGTCCACTTGGTCTTTCATCAGCGAAATAAGCGGAGAAATCACCAAAGTAATACCAGAGCGAACCAAAGCAGGGATTTGATAACACAGCGACTTACCGCCACCAGTAGGCAGGATAACTAAGCTGTCGCGACCTTCTACCGCAGCATCAATCACCAACTGCTGACCATCACGGAACTCTTGGTAACCAAACACATCCTCCAACACACGTTGAGGCGTTACAGGCGAATCAGATTGTTCGGCTAACAAGGTCGAGGTCATGAAAAGTCTCAGATTGGGTCTTAAAAAAGAGGTGCTTATGCATACCACTGGCACACAAAGTGAGGGCACATTGTAATGGGGTTTCATGGTGAATAAAACCGCAAATTGTTAGGTGTTTCGCATCACGACTCGTATACTGATTTTCTGCTCTATAAAACACACAATTAGGTGACACTTCATGACACCAGAAGACGAACAACAACGCGCGCGGCAAGGTATCTTGCTAGCGATTGGTGCGTATACCATGTGGGGCATTGCGCCGATGTACTTTAAGTCCATCGCACAAGTATCTCCTTTGGAAATTCTAAGCCACCGAGTGATATGGTCTTTCTTTTTGCTTGCTGCACTCCTCCATTTTGGCCGTCACTGGCGCTCGGCTTACCACATCGCGAAAGACAAAACGAAAATCGCTTACCTGATCGCAAGTTCCATGCTAATTGGCGGTAATTGGTTGATTTTCATTTGGGCGGTAAACTCGAATCATATGCTCGACGCCAGCTTAGGTTATTACATTAACCCACTGATCAACGTCTTACTCGGGATGGTCTTCCTTGGTGAGCGACTGCGTAAATTACAGTGGTTCGCGGTTGTATTGGCAGGTTGTGGCGTACTCGTTCAACTGATTGTATTTGGCTCCGTACCTGTTGTTGCGATGGCGTTAGCAATGAGCTTCGGCTTTTATGGCTTATTAAGAAAGAAAGTCAGTGTCGATGCAAAAACTGGCTTGTTTATCGAGACATTACTTCTACTGCCAGTGGCCGCTGTTTATTTGCTTTTTATTGCCGATACACCAACCTCAAATATGCTTACGAATCCACTTACGTTAAATAGTTTGTTGATCGCGGCTGGGGTTATAACAACCCTGCCACTGCTGTGCTTTACGGGTGCAGCAACAAGACTCAAATTATCGACTTTGGGCTTTTTCCAATATATAGGCCCAAGCTTAATGTTTTTACTTGCAGTATTGATGTATGGCGAACCCTTTACCATGGATAAAGCGATCACTTTCGTCTTTATTTGGGGAGCACTAGTCGTATTTAGCTTTGATGGATTACGTAATAACCGTCGCTCACGCCGAATCGTTCAGCCACAGTGATCGTTTTTTACAAGACAAGTTAGAAATTGCCAGATAAGCTTGGTCATAATGTGACCAAGCTTTTTTATTTAATGGAACATATTCAGTACTACGCAACCGACCATGACAACTTGAGTCTAATAGAGGCGAAATACCAGAAATTTGCTTTTCAAAGGCATTACCATCTGGATTTTCATCTCGGCCTGATCACGCATGGTGCGCAGAAGTTCCAATACCAAGGTAACAGCCACCAAGTTGGTCACGGGCAAATTGTGATTATGCCGCCGGATGAGCTGCACGACGGGCAATCTAAGCTCGAGAGTGGCTACGAAGTAAATGTGTTTGCGATCGAACCTCATCTATTGAGCGATCTGGCTGATCTTAAGCAAAACGGTCAAATAATACACTTCAACGAACTGATCATCTCGGATCCGCAGATATTTTCACAACTTAGTAACTTACACGGGCTGCTTCGTCGTGAAAACCTCAGCCAACTCACCAAAGATTGCCTTCCTTTTGAAGGATTTAACCAACTTTTTGATCGCTACGGATCGCTTGAGCGACAAAAAGTGGTGCCGCTAGGAAACCAATCGCTTGGGACGTTAAAAGATTATCTAATGGCTAACCTTGACCAAGCGGTGCGTTTGGATTCACTTTCAGAGCTGTGCCAACTGAGCCCAACTCAGTTCCAGCGCCACTTTAAAGCGCAAACTGGCATGACGCCTTATGCATGGTTCGCACGCCTGCGCCTTGAACAAGGCATGAAGTTACTGCAAGCTGGTCAATGTGGTACCGACGTCGCTCATCAAATCGGTTTCTATGATCAAGCGCATTTCAGCAAAGCGTTTAAACAGACCTACGGCGTTTCCCCTTCTCAAGTGGCTCGTTAATTTCATTTACCGAGAAAGCTGTCAGTTTTTTACAAGCGCCACAGGTGACTTACCACGACAATAGCCGCATTGGTTAAATTTGAGATGTGTTATGAATGAATCCACCATATTGCTGACACTCGCCAGCATTCACTTTATTGCCCTAATGAGTCCAGGTCCGGACTTTGCGCTGGTCGTACAAAATGCGACGCGTCATGGTCGTCAAACTGGCTTGTACATTGCGTTGGGATTGTCCGTCGGTATTTTGCTGCACTCTTTGTTCAGCCTGACAGGTGTGAGTTTTGTCGTCCACCAGCACCCAGTGCTGTATTCCGTGGTACAACTGCTCGGTGGTAGTTACCTGCTCTACTTAGGAATTGGCGCATTGCGTGCCGTGATCTCGATGATCCAAAACCCACTGACGGATCAACCTAAGAAGCAAAATAACCTAGTGATCAGCAATAAGCGTCAAGCGTTTGCTAAAGGGTTTGCGACCAACATTCTTAACCCAAAAGCCCTGGTGTTCTTTGTCAGTTTGATGTCGAGTTTAGTCCCAGCAGGTATGTCGATTACTGGCAAAGGTATTGCACTGGTCATCCTGTTTGGCTTGTCGCTATTCTGGTTCTCTAGCCTTGCATGGATGCTGTCGACACAGCGCTTACAGCGTAAATTGCAACAAGCGGGTATCTACATCGACGGTCTATGCGGCGTGGTATTTACTCTAGTGGGCGGCAGTATTCTATACCAAACTATCAATACTTTTATCGGATAAAGTACTGATTTAAAAGCGTAGCACAATCGACATTTCTAAGATTGCTGACTCGACGTGACTCTCCATAACTGCCAAGCTCAAAGCACAAAACTGGCAACATGGAGAGTCATCATGCATTGGACGTTCAACCGACTCGTGACCACGGGTCTTTTTCTTACTTCCCCACTAATCTTATCTACCTCAGTCTTTGCTAACCAAGCAGCAGATGCGGTTGCGCCGGAGCACAGCACTGGCTTCGAGCAAAAACAATTGATCAAAGCGAAAGATTATATGGTTACCGCTGCTAACCCAATTGCAACCCAAGCTGGTGCGGATGTTATTGCCCAAGGTGGTAATGCTATTGATGCTATGGTTGCCGTGCAGCTGATGCTGGGCTTGGTAGAACCGCAATCATCAGGTATTGGTGGTGGCGCCTTCTTAGTGTATTGGGACAGTGAGAAACAAAAACTAACTACGTATGATGGACGCGAAACCGCACCGCTCGCCGCGACGCCGAAACTCTTTTTAGACGAAAAAGGACAACCCCTACAATTTTACGATGCGGTTGTCGGCGGGCGCTCCGTTGCCACTCCTGGTACAGTGAAACTGCTGTGGGACACGCACCAGAAATACGGCAAGTTGGAATGGAAGAAGATCATCCAACCTGTGATTACCTTGGCTGAGCAAGGTTTCGAAGTCAGTCCTCGCCTCGCGAGTCTGATTGAGAAAGATACTAAGCGCCTATCACGCTTCCCTGCGACTAAGGCTTACTTCTTCAATCCAGACGGCTCACCAAAAACCGAAGGCACGTTGTTGAAGAACCCTGAATACGCGCAAACTCTGACGGCAATTGCAGAGCAAGGGGCAAAAGCTTTCTATCAAGGCGATATCGCTACAGACATCATCAAGACCGTACAGAATGCACCGGGCAATCCTGGCGTATTGGCACAACCTGACTTTGATGCGTTCCAAATCAAGCAACGTGAACCGGTTTGTGCGGCTTACCAAAGCTATGACATCTGCGGCATGGGACCACCTAGCTCTGGCGCATTGACGGTTGGACAGATTCTCGCGATCACCGAGCAATACGATCTTAAAGGTTGGGGAGCCGAAAGCGCAAAATCATGGCAAGTGATCGCCGATGCATCGCGCCTTGCGTTTGCGGATCGCGGTAAGTACATGGCTGACCAAGATTATGTGCCAATGCCAACCGAAGGCTTGCTTGATAAAGATTATCTCAAACAACGTGCTGAGCTCATTCAAGTCGGTAAAGCCTTGAGTAAGGTTGAAGCCGGCAACCCTCCTTGGTCGCACGCGATGAACTTAAGCATGGACCAATCGATCGAGCTGCCTTCCACCAGCCATTTCAATATCGTCGATAAGCAAGGCAATGTGGTTTCAATGACAACAACCATTGAAAACGCTTTTGGCTCACGTTTGATGGTGCGCGGCTTCTTGCTCAACAACGAACTGACCGATTTCTCTTTCCGCACTCATCAAGATGGTGTGCCAATCGCGAACCGCTTAGAACCGGGTAAACGCCCACGTTCATCCATGGCACCAACCATTATGATGAAGGATGACAAACCTTACATGGCAATTGGCTCACCGGGTGGCAGCCGCATCATTGGTTACGTCGCACAAGCCATTATCGCCCACACGCAATGGGATATGGACATCCAAAGCGCGATTAATCAGCCACGATTGCTGAACCGTTTTGGCACCTTAGATATTGAGCAAGGTACCGCCGCAGAGGGCTTACAGCCTGCTCTGGAGAAGATGGGCTTTAAAACCGATGTTCGGGATTTGAATTCTGGTCTGCATGCGATACGAATAACAAAAGACGGTCTTGAAGGCGCTGCGGATCCAAGACGTGAAGGTGCCGCTATCGGGCAGTAAGAGTCTTTCGCTCGACCCCTTGTGCGAGATCTCTCACAAAGGGTTGAGCAAACCTCTCTTTTTTAATGGTAAAACCGTACAGCAAAGAGCATAAGCCATTGAATTTGATACTCATGTATCTTTTTTGAACGCTAAGAGAGTTAAAAAATGTGAGATTAGCCCGTTGTTGGAAATCGTTAAACACGTAATATTAAACCTGTCGGAAGGATGCTGACACGGAACAGGAAACACCACGGACTTGGTGAACTTCAGGAAGAAGAAACGGTTATTCAGGATGAATAGTCGGGCATGGATTGCAAAATTGGACATTGAACGGAATCAATAGTGACTAGGATGGTTGCTACTAAGGACGGGAAATGGACACCTCTGGACGAGGCAAGGATTTGAACATCAGGATGATGTCAGGGACACCGCTCAGGGAACAAGTGATGAGAGCTAACGAGGATAGTTAGCAGACCAGGATAAGGTCATTAAGGACACCGCTAGGAAGGCGACGTAAGGATTAAGCTGACGGATTCAGCACACTATCATGGATTAGATGCATGGAGCACTCTTAGTAGCCGGATTGCTGCGAGTAAGACTATAACCCCGATGGGCGCAAGCCCTCGGGGTTTTTCTTTGCCTAAAGTTTTTCTTAGCAGCTCTTCTGAAAGCAGACATTCACCCACAACGCCCACCTTTCACTTCAAACGGTATAGTTAAATCGCGCTTTCGAAATCCATTTATCATTCCATTTTTTCCTACGTTAGCGACACCAAAACTGCACAAACAAAAAGAGCCGCCGAAGCAGCTCTTAAGTTGATGATACCAATCACAGTAAATAAGCGATCAGAAATAGCGTAGGGAAAATGCTTGAGAACAAGGCGCAATTTTTCGATAAGTAGTTATTCTACAATCAAAAATTGCAACGCAGTTATCGAGTATTTTAACAAGCTAGAATGACCAGTTATTTACTACGATTGGTATGAGTTTTGGTCAAGCCTTACAGTTTCTCTAGTCGTGCGTAAGCAGTTACCAACCATTTGATGCCTTCACCGTTAAAGGCAATCTGTACACGGCTCTGTGGACCACTGCCTTCGAAGTTGATGATGGTGCCTTCACCAAACTTTGGATGCATCACACGAGAACCTAGCGTAAAGCCGGTTTCATTAAAGCTCTCTTTCACAACAGTTTGGCTAAATCGACCACTGCTTGAAGGACGGCTAACTTGCGCCTTCATTCGTACTTCATCTAAACAAGTTTCTGGCAGTTCACGGATAAAGCGAGACGGTTTATGGTATTTATCCTGACCGTACAAACGACGCATTTCAGCATAAGTGATGTACAGTTTCTGCATCGCACGGGTCATGCCTACGTAACACAGACGGCGTTCTTCTTCTAAGCGCCCTGCTTCTTCTGCCGACATTTGGCTTGGGAACATGCCTTCTTCCACACCGACCATAAGCACCAATGGGAACTCTAGACCTTTCGCACTGTGTAATGTCATGAGCTGAACCGCATCTTCAAATTCGTCCGCTTGTCCTTCGCCCGCTTCTAGTGCTGCGTGGGTTAGGAATGCCGTCAGCAGTGACATGTCTTCGGCTTCTTCTGGTTTCTCGAATTGGCGAGTTGCGGTCACCAATTCCTCCAAGTTCTCAATACGTGCCTTAGACTTTTCGCCCTTCTCTTGCTCGTACATCGCGAACAAGCCCGAGTATTTAATCACATGGTCAGTTTGGTGATGCAGCGGCATCTCTAAGGTGTCGTCTTCTAGCGCGGTGACAAGCTCGATAAAACGGCTCAGAGCACCAGCAGCGCGACCAGCAAGAACCTTCTCGTCCAACATTGCCACACTCGCTTCCCACATGGTGCAACCACGATCACGAGCCGCAAAACGGATGGTTTCAAGCGTCTTATCGCCCAAACCACGCGTTGGCGTATTCACCACACGTTCAAACGCCGCATCATCGTTACGGTTGGCAATCAGACGCATGTAGCTCAAGGCATCTTTGATTTCCTGACGTTCGAAGAATCGCATGCCGCCATAGATACGATAAGGCAGACCGGCTTGAATTAACGCTTCTTCCAGAACACGCGACTGGGCGTTGTTACGGTAAAGCATCGCAGCGTCATTCAGAGCACCGCCCTTGTCTTGCCACTCTTTGATTTTGTTCACCGCAAAACGGGCTTCATCTAATTCGTTGTAAGCGCTGTAAACCGAGATAGGCTCACCGACCACGCCATCCGTCCACAACTCTTTACCCATACGCTCGGTGTTATTCGCAATCAGGGTGTTAGATGCTTCCAGAATGGTCTTGGTTGAACGGTAGTTTTGCTCAAGACGAATGGTATTTACGCTTGGGAATTCGAGCGTAAACTTCTCAATATTCTCGACTTTTGCACCACGCCAACCATAAATCGACTGGTCGTCATCACCTACGATCATCACGTGACACTCAGGACCCGCCATCATACGTAGCCAAGCATATTGAATGTTGTTGGTATCTTGGAACTCGTCCACCAAGATATGCTTAAAGCGTGCTTGGTAGTGTTCACGGACGAACTTGTTATCACGCAGTAGCTCATGTGCGCGCAGCAAGATTTCCGCAAAATCGACTAAACCAGCACGATCACACGCTTCTTGGTAAGCGGTGTACAACTGCAGATATGTCTTGGTTACTGGATCATGGTACGCATCAATGTGCGACGGACGCAGACCTTCGTCTTTCTTACCGTTAATCCACCATGCCACTTGGCGTGCAGGCCATTGCTTCTCATCGAGGTTTTGCGCTTTGATCAAACGCTTTAGCAGACGCTGCTGGTCGTCACTGTCAATGATTTGGAAATCTTCCGGTAGCTTCGCATCAAGATAGTGTGCTCGCAGAATACGGTGACAAATGCCGTGGAAAGTACCATTCCACATACCGCCTGCACTGCCCATCATTAGCTCTTCGATACGTCCACGCATCTCTGCCGCCGCCTTATTGGTAAAGGTTACCGACATGATTGAAAACGGAGAAGCTTGCTCGACCGACATCAGCCAAGCGATACGGTGAACAAGAACGCGTGTCTTACCACTTCCTGCGCCAGCAAGAACGAGCAAGTTTTCTAGAGGTGCTGCAACGGCTTCACGTTGTTTATCGTTCAAACCGTCGAGTAATAGAGATGGATCCATCATGATGAGAGCTACTGGTTATTTATACATAAAAACCGATTATAACCTAAACAACCGGGTGCTGTTTAGACAAAACTTGATAAAAAAATCGATGCTTTTTTGCCCAATACATCAATTAGTTATATCTATTTGACCCTACAAACCCATTTACTTCAGAAATTTTTCTGAAAGTTTTTTAGCCAGTTTCCTATCTTTTAAGTTAAGCAAGTTGATAACAAAAACGCCAAAACAGGCGATTCATCTTGCCAACTTAAAGTAAAGGAAATCATTCAGAGGAATTTATTATGAAAAAGTCGAATCTAGCTGTTACTGCTGCTGTTACTGGTCTTCTAGCTCTTGGTGGCACAATGCTAACTGCAGCTCCAGCTGTCGCTGCTGAAAAAGAAAAGTGCTATGGCGTTTCTAAAGCAGGTAAAAACGACTGTGCAACAAAAAGCAGCTCATGCGCTGGTACTTCTAAAGAAGATAACCAAAAAGACGCATTCGTAGTCGTACCAAAAGGTCTTTGTGACAAACTCGCTGGCGGTAGCACTTCTTCTTCATAATCTTTTATCGCTAGCTATTGTGAGGATGCGTTGACGCTCAACCAACGCAAAGCCAAGACGCATCCTTCTCTTCCCGCACGATTTGAAAAGGAGTTTCACGTGAAACACCACACCTTCCACGACCTTGTTGGAGTTGGATTAAGAACCCCTCACCTCGATTACTTTAGCCAATCCCAGCCTGAGTTGTCTTGGTTAGAAATCCACAGTGAAAACTATTTCCAACCCAATGCAACAGAGCGCCATCAGCTACAAACGCTTCGCGAGCAATATCAAATTAGCTGCCACGGTATTGGTTTGTCGCTAGGTTCGGTGGAACGTGTTAGTCAAAAGCATCTTGCGCAACTTAAATCACTGATTGACTCAATCGACCCAATTCTTGTTTCTGACCATTTAAGTTGGAGTGAAAACGGCGGTCACTACTTTAATGACCTGCTTCCACTTCCGTATACGGAAGAAGCGCTCAACGTGTTCACTCGTAACGTGAATGAAGTGCAGGAATATTTGCAACGCGAGATCTTGATAGAGAACCCATCTAGTTATGTGAAGTTTCAACATTCGACCATCAGCGAATGGGAGTTTCTTACCGAAGTGCAAAAGCGCACTGACTGTCGTTTATTGCTCGATCTAAACAATGTTTATGTTTCGGCGTTCAACCACGGTTTTGATTGCGACACATACCTAGATGCGATTCCAGCCGACAAAGTGGATGAGATTCACTTGGCAGGTTTTACCATCAAACAACTCGACAAAGGTGAGATATGGATTGATACCCATAGCCGCCCAGTTAGTGATGAAGTTTGGCAACTGTTCGCGCAGTGGACAAAAAAACACGGTCCACGTCATACGTTGATTGAATGGGATTTGGATATCCCCGCGCCAGAAGTCTTATTAGGAGAAGCGCAGAAAGCATCGCAACTGCTGTTGCAAGGCACACTTCCAAGTGAACAAAGCGAACCAAGGAAGGCATCATGAATCTAGCCACCTTACAAAGCCAGTTTGCTAAAGCCCTGCACTATCAAGCGCTCGGTGAAGACTGCGATATTGCCAGTGATGAGTTTACCGCTGATGAACGCATACAAATTTACCGCAATAACTTTATCGTCAGCTTAAGCGAAGTGTTGTCCGCGACCTACCCGATGGTTGAAGCGCTGCTTGGTGAAGAATGCTTTGAACAGATAGCTCGCCAGCATGTTCTTTCTTACCCATTAAAAGAAGGAAATGTGGTGCATTATGGCGAAGGCTTTCAAGACACCATCATGCAGTTTAGTCAGGTGATCGCACAAGCACCTTACAGCCCTGAAGTCGCACGCTTCGAGTGGCATATCGACCTAGCTCGTCAAGCACAGTATGAGCAATCCAATGCAGCGGAATTAAAACCGCTTGCGTTACTTGGCGAAGTGAGTGAAGAGCAACAACCCGCTTTAGTCTTACACCTTAAAAAGGGCTGCCGCAGCTTTGACTCCAATTACGCAGTATTCGATCTATTTAGTGCGATTCAAACTGGGCAATTCGAACAACTTAATATCAACCAATTACAGCAAGGTGTCATCTCGATTCAAGCCAATGGAGAAGCCTTGTGTCACGCACTCGATGCCGATGTGTTCCAACTGCTGCAATGTTTAGAGCAGAAGCAGAGTTTGAGCGAAATACCTGAAGTTTTACTCGCTCATCTCAATCGCATCATGGCACTCGATATTGTTGACGGCTTTACATTGCAATCAATCTAAGGAGCACTCTATGACGGATACGGTTAAAAACTTAGTGAATCGGTACGACGATTTAATCAGTACCCTACAAGCTGGCTTTGTCCCTTTACTACTTCTCTTTTGTCGCTTGTGGGTAGCCTGGGTGTTCTTCAATTCAGGACTAATCAAAATCTCATCTTGGGATAGCACGCTGTACTTATTTGAGCTGGAATACCAAGTGCCAATCTTGCCATGGGAATTGGCGGCTTATTTAGGTACGGCTGCGGAGTTGGTTCTACCGGTGTTCTTGGCACTGGGATTGATTACCCGCCCGATGGCAGCAATGCTGTTTGTGTTCAACATCATCGCAGTGATCTCTTACCCACTGTTGTGGGAGAAAGGTTTTTATGACCACCAACTTTGGGGATTGATGATTCTTATCGTAATCGTATGGGGGCCAGGACCGCTGTCTTTGGACCACATCCTGAAAAAGAAAATGACGAGCTAAAAAAATCCCCGCATCATGCGGGGATTTTTTATTATTTATTCAAGTAAGCCAGTAGCTCTTCTGCTGAGATACCTTGCTGAGCGAGGTCTTTTGCCATCTGCTCGACTTGTTCATCTTTGCGTGACTCAATCACTTGCTGAAATTGGTACACGATATCACGCAAAATTGGCAGAGGTACTTGTTTCGCCGCACTACGAATACGCTCGGAGCTTTGATTACCCAGCTCATTAAGCAACTTGCCAAACATCACCTTTTCTGGTGAATCTTCCATTTGCTCTAGAATACGAGCCATTTCATACGTGGTTAACGACATTACTTTTTGAGTTCCGTTATGGTGTCAGGAAAAGTCTGAGTGACAAATATACACGCCTTACTTACATTGGAAAATACTAAATTACACTGATTTACGCTTTCGCAAAGCTCGAGTGCCAGTTCTTCCCTGCTTTTGTAAACAGAACGACCAACGCAGGTAATAGGACCCACATATGAATTGCGATCAAGGTTTGTGGATCCAGAGATAAGCGTTGCAGTGTACCCACCAACAAACCAGAGCCACTCATTTGGAACAATCCAAGCAGTGCAGCTGCCGTGCCCGCCTTATCACCAAACGGTTCTAACGCTTTCCCTGCCGCTGCACCCAGAATGAATGCAAAACCTACAGAAGACATAAAGATAGGTAACATGAAAGAAAGCGCGGTATTCTGACCATTCATCACTAGCATGATCACACCTGCGAGACCCAGAGTTGAGATCCCGGTGACCAAGGTGTTGTGAGTTCCAACGCGCTCCATAAACTTAGGCGCCAGCATACATGCCGCAATGTTTATCACCGCATTTACACCAAACCAGAAAGTGAATTCATTCATCGACAGCCCCATCCCCGTCATCAATACCGACGGTGCTGAGGTAACGTAAGCAAGAATAACCGCCATCGCCATCAAGCATAATGACGCATGGAAAACAAAAGATGGTGTGCTAAGCACTGCCCAATACCGACTAAGCTTAAACACGGCTTGCTTTTCTGTTGACGGGTTAGTCTCTTTCATCATGAAAAACATCAATGATCCAGACACCACAGCAAAACCCGCCATAAAGCTAAAGTTAGCACGCCAGTCAAATTGCTGAGTTAACCAGCTACCTAGAATTGGAGCTAAAGCCGGAATGAAACAAATCGCACCGTTAAGGTAGCTGATCATTTTGCCGCTTTTTTCCGGGCCAAAGATATCGCGAACTGTTGCAAAGGCTGCTACCGATGTCGCACACGCACCTAAGCCTTGTAGCAGTCGGGAAACCAACATCCACTCAATATTTTGAGCACTCCACGCCAATAAAGCGCTCATCGCGTAAATGGTGATACCGCCCAATGCAACAGTTCGACGTCCGAGTTTATCTGCTAGGGGACCTGCGAATAGCTGACCAACACCCATAGCAAATAAGAACCAAGTGATCGTGTCTTGTGCTAGCGCATTATCGACCTGAAAAGTGGAAGCAATAAGAGGTAAAGCAGGTAGATAAATATCAATCGCTAAAGGACTGAAAAGAACCAAAAGGGTCAATAACGCCATCTGTTTTTTACTATTAGAAAACTGGCTAGACACACAACACTCCGAATTGGATAAAGAACTTTGGGTAAAGCTTAATCATCTGATGATATGAATGGAAATGATGTATAATCATGAGCATTATTCCTCAGAGGAAATTCACTGTGAACGTCGAAAAACTGGCTCGTATCGATTTAAATCTATTGGTCTGCTTTAAAGTGCTGATTGAAGAGTTAAACGTTACTCGTGCGGCCCACCGATTGTGCTTAAGCCAATCCGCCGTAAGTAAATCACTGGCTAAACTGCGCATTCAATTTGATGACCCTCTTTTCACTCGAAACTCACATGGATTAACACCTACGCCGCGCGCATTGTTTCTTAAACCGAAACTGGATCTGTTGATAAATCAGTTAGAAGTGCTGACTCAACCCGAAGAGTTTTCTCCGCAAAGCAGTGAATACCGTTTTCAAATAGCAGCGGTAGAGAGTGTCTACCCTCTCATTCTACCCCATTTCTTACCGGCGATTTTTCAACAAGCACCTGGCGTGACAATTAGCACACACCCGTGGTCGGATAATACATTTAAAATGCTTCAACGCGGCGAACTGGATTTAGGCTTAACTGGAAAAGATATCGATATAAACGATGCCAAGCTGACTCTTCAACCACCCGATGACATTTGCGAGTTGGAAATTTATCGTGATTACCAAATGTGCATTATTCGCAAAAACCACCCTGCGCTAAAACAACCTTGGAATCTGGAAGCCTATCTCGCCCTACGCCATGTACAGGTGCGTTGTGATGGCAACGACCGTTGGTTGCTAGATTATCGCCTTGCAGATATTGGCGCCGACCGCGATATTGCCGTCACTGTGCCCGACTTTAACAGTGCCGCAAGTTTATGTTCATACACCGACTTTATCTTTACTGCGCCAAGTCATTTTGTGCAACTTGCGGCCAAACAGCTTGATTTGGTCGTGCTGCCACTACCGTTAGAATTCCCACCTATGGCTTACACTTTATTCTGGCACCGAGATAGAGAAAACGACCCTGCATTAGGCTGGCTACGTACGATGATCACACAAAAAACCGATCACCTTAGATAAAAACACCGCACTCAATTTGCGCTTAGCGGCTAAAATGAGTAGCTTAACTGTCGTAGTCCTTTTTGGCTCATCTATGGCCTAGTTGTACTCCGACTCTATTGAAGTGATTGCGAACCTCAATGGAATCGTAAACTGCATGAAGCAGATGGAAACAGCTCCCACACCTGAGCATGAAGGAGCGGTAATTTGAAGGAATAACACAGATGCACAACGATACCCAAAGCCGCGTGAATGCAATTCGCGAATGGCTAGCACAACATAATATTGATGCCCTACTTGTCCCACATGAAGACGAGTACTTGGGCGAATACGTACCAGCGCACAACGAGCGTTTACATTGGCTAACTGGCTTTACTGGTTCTGCTGGTGCTGCGGTAATCACCAAAGACAAAGCCGCTATCTTTGTTGATGGTCGCTACACAGTACAAGTAATAAAGCAGGTTCCTGCTGATCTATTCGAATACCGTCACTTGATTGAAGAGCCTGCACTAGATTGGATTAAAGACCATCTTGCAAATGGCGCGTCTGTGGCAATCGACCCTCGCATGCACAACGCTGCTTGGCTAGACATGGCACAAGCAAAACTTGCTGGCGCACTTGAGCTTAAGATTCTCGACAGCAACCCAATTGATGAGCTGTGGCACGACCGCCCTGCTCCTGTGGTTTCTGACGTTCGCCTAATGGCAACAGAAGCGGTTGGTCAATCAAGTGAAAGTAAGCGCCAAGAAATCGCAGAGCTCGTGAAAAAAGCCGGCGCAGACAGCGCGGTGATCACAGCACTTGATTCTATCTGTTGGTTGCTCAACGTTCGTGGTCTAGATGTATCACGTCTACCAGTTCTTCTTTCTCACGCGATTCTGCACTCAGACTCAAGCGTGGAATACTTCCTAGATCCTGCTCGTCTACCTGCTGAGTTTGACGCTCATGTTGGTGCCGGCGTGACGGTTCATCACCCAGAAGCATTGCAAGCACGACTAGAAAACCTAACTGGCAAGAATGTACTGGTTGACCCTGCGACAAGTAACGCGTGGTTTAAGCTGGTTCTACAAAACGCTGGCGCATCTGTGGTGAGTAAAGCTGATCCATGCCTAATGCCAAAAGCAGCAAAGAACGCTGTTGAAATCGCAGGCATGAAAGCATGTCATATCCGTGATGGCGTAGCGATGAGTAAGTTCCTTTCTTGGTTAGATGCTGAAGTCGTTGCGGGTAACCTGCATGATGAAGCGACGCTGGCAGACAAACTGGAAGCGTTCCGCAGCGAAGACCCGACACTTATGGATCTTAGCTTCGATACTATCTCGGCAGCAGGTGGCAACGCGGCGATGTGTCACTATAATCACGAGAACCAACCTGAACCTGGCAAGCTAGAACTGAACACACTTTACCTAGTGGATTCAGGCGGTCAGTACCTAGATGGCACGACAGACATCACGCGTACCATCGCGATCGGTCAGCCTTCACAAGAGATGATTAAACAATTCACTCTCGCGCTAAAAGGCCACATCGGTGTTGCACGTGCACGTTTCCCGAAAGGCACACGTGGTTACCAAATCGATACGCTAGCTCGTCAGCACCTGTGGGCGGAGGGCTACGATTACGATCACGGTACTGGTCACGGTGTTGGTCACTTCCTAAGTGTTCATGAAGGTCCAGCAAGCATTTCGAAGAAGCAAATCGACGTGCCTCTAACAGAAGGCATGGTGCTGTCCAACGAGCCAGGTTACTACCGTGCGGATGCGTTTGGTATCCGTATCGAGAACCTAGAGCTTGTTGTTGAAACCCCAACTAACGGTGACTTCCCTGTTCTGTCATTCGAGTCGCTAACACGCTGTCCAATCGACAAGCGCAACATCAATGTTGATATGCTAACTCGTCCAGAGCTTGCTTGGTTGAATGATTACCATCAGAAGGTATGGGATGAGATCAGCCCACTTGTTGAGGGTGATGTGAAAGAGTGGCTTCGTCAAGCAACGCTACCAGTAGCACACAGCTAGAAGCTAGAAGCTAGAAGCTAGAAGCTAGAAGCTAGAAGCTAGAAGCTAGAAAAAAGTAGAGGGTTGATGTTTTGCATCAACCCTCTTTTCTTTACTTATGTTTCACGTGAAACATAACGATGACCAGTGTCTTTATTTGCTGATTAACCAGAATACGCCGAGTGCCAATCTCGCCATACAGGATCAAAGCCTTTGGCTCGAATCATATCTTCCACAGAACCCGCACTTCGCTCATCACTGATCTCAAACTGCTCGAGTTCAACATCATCCATCGCATAACCACCCGGCTGAGTTTTAGATGCAGCAGACATACTGGTGATTCCTAACGGTAATGCATTGTCTCTGAACTTTGGTGATTCACGAGTCGATAATGACAACTCCACTTCTGGATTCAACAGGCGATAAGCGCAGATCAACTGCACAAGCTGTTTATCCGTCATGACTGATTTGGGTTGGAGCGCGCCCTTACAAGGACGTAAACGTGGGAAAGAAATTGAGTAACGAGTCTGCCAATATGTGCGCTCAAGATAGTCCAAGTGCGCTGCCACATAAAAACAATCTGTTCGCCACTCTTCCAATCCTATTAAAGCACCAATACCTATCTTATCAATGCCCGCCTTTGCAAGACGATCGGGTGTATCCAATCGGTATTCGAAATCCATCTTGTTGCCACGCAAATGGTGCTCGGCGTAAGTCGAAGGATGATACGTTTCTTGATAGACCATCACCGCATCCAAACCCAATGTCTTGAGCTCAGCGTATTCGTCTTGATCAAGTGGCTGTACTTCCATCGCCAAATAGTTAAAGCGCTTCTTAATCATAGGCACCATTTCGCGGAAGTATTTCATACCCACTTTAGTTTCGTGCTCGCCAGTCACCAGCAATACGCTATCAAACTTCATGCGTTTAATGGCTTCAACTTCTGCAGCCACTTCGTCCCTATTCAAAGTACGACGCTTGATTCTGTTCTCCATAGAGAAGCCACAATAAGTACAAGCATTGGCGCACAAGTTAGAAAGGTACAGTGGAATGTAAAGCGACATGGTATTACCAAAACGCTTGCGAGTTGCCGAGTATGACAGCTGCGCCATTTGCTCTAAGTACGCTTCAGCCGCTGGTGAAATTAGCGCTTTAAAGTCTTCCAAATCACGCTTGGGTTTATTCAATGCTCGCTCGACATCTTGTGCCGTTTTCGCGTAGATCGACATCGAGATGTCATCCCAATTAAGCTGCTTAAATTGTTCAACGAAGCTCATGTTTTCCTCGCTTAATAGCTAAACCAATCTAGGACTAAAGCTCATCTAGGAATGACGTCAGTGGACTCGACGCAACCGCATGAGAAACCTTACCGGCAAGTCCAGCTTCATAAGCCATACGCCCGGACTCTACCGCCAACTTAAATGCCTTCGCCATCGCAACGGGATCGCTCGAAGCTGCAATCGCTGTATTGACGAGCACGGCATCCGCGCCCATTTCCATCGCACGCGCGGCATGTGAAGGAGCACCAATACCCGCATCAACAACGACAGGAACATTAGCTTGGTCGATGATGATCTCTAGGAAATCGTGAGAAACTATCCCTTTGTTAGAACCGATCGGCGCACCTAATGGCATGACTGCAGCACAGCCTACTTCTTCCAATCGTTTACATAGAACCGGGTCAGCATGACAATAAGGAAGGACAATGAAACCCTCACGAACCAGCTGTTCAGCGGCTGCAAGTGTCTCAATTGGATCTGGCATCAAGTACTTCGGGTCTGGATGAATTTCCAGTTTTAGCCAGTTAGTACCCAACGCTTCTCGCGCCAGTTGTGCAGCAAACACAGCATCTTTAGCATTCTTTGCACCTGATGTGTTTGGCAATAAGTTCACACCCGCTTGTACTAACGGCAGCAAAATATCGTCTTGTTGGTCGTTCACATCCACACGCTTCAACGCCATAGTCGCAAGTTGAGATCCCGACACTTGAATCGCTTCTGCCATTAATCGGCTGTTGGCAAACTTCCCGGTTCCCGTGAACAGTCTTGATTCGAATTGTTTATCACCAATTTTAAGCATCGACTTTAACCCCCTGCGATCGCTTGAAACAAAGAGATACTATCTCCCTGTGAAAGAACTGTGCTAGCCCACTCACTGCGCGGCACAACATTGTTATTAATTGCAAAAACGCAGCCCTTTTCTGGTAGCGCAAATTGACTAATGATTTGCTGTAGATTCGACTCACTGGCAACTCGATGTGACTGGTCATTGATGACAATAGTGATCACATCTAAGTCAGCAGCGGTCATTTGTGTTGTTTGTTGTTCTGATAACGTCATTGCTTCCAACTCTCTTAATTCTGCCTATTACTCGTATACTCGTAAGCTAAATCTGAGCACATACTTGGCACTGTTTGTCTTTGCTTATCGCCATGGTTTGCCATTGCAGTTTCAACCCATCAAACAGATGCAACTTGGCAGTCTCGACATGAAACTTTCCCGTCGCCAGTTTTTGAATTGCCGCTATCGCTTGGTAGTTACCAAGTGTGCCCACTACCGGGCCGACAACACCGCTCTCACTGCATTTTTGACTTTGTGGTAATTCGTCAAACGGATACAAACAGCGGTAACAGGCTTTACTCTGCACTTCTTGTTCACTTGGTGTTTGGTAATCAAAGACAGCAAATTGCCCTTGCCAACCAATTGCCGCCGCTGAGATGAGTGGCGTATTTTGCTCGAAACAAACTTGGTTAATTAGCTGACGCGTTGGCATGTTATCGGTGCAGTCGAGCACCACATCCGCTAGCATCACCTCAAGCTGAAGCTGTGCTTTGTCTAATCGCTTATTGATAGCACGAATTTGAACCATAGTATTAAGTTCAGTAAGTTGCTTTACAGTCGCTTTTGTTTTCGCAACTTGGAGGTCTTGTTCACGATAAATGATCTGACGTTGTAGGTTACTGCTATCAACTTCATCGTCATCGACTACAACCAATTTACCAACGCCCGCTGACGCCAAGTACAAACTCGCTGCGCTCCCCAATCCACCACAACCGATGATCAGCACATGCGATTTGCTCAAACGCTCTTGCCCAACTTCGGCAATTTCTGGCAGAGCGACTTGACGTTGATAGCGAAGGAACTGCTTATCCGTGAGCATGCTCGCCTCTCTTACTAAGCGCCAACTCACTATTCTGATCAGTAAACGTTAGCTGTCTTTCCTTCATCAGTTGTGCAAAAAACTCGATAACGAACTGAGGTGATTCTGCCAACGTAATAGCACGCACAACTGCCAAACTAGAGACGCCTGTGCGCCAAACTTGGTCTGCATTAGATTGGTCAATGCCACCAATCGCGACCGTCGGAAAGCCAAGCACATAGTCACTACCTGCTTTGTCTTTTGCGGGACGGAAAACCAACTCTGTGTTTCCGTAAGGAATGCTATCAATCAGCTTTTGATAAAGAGACAAGCGCACCAAACCTTGTGGTTTCGATGGCATCTGTTTTGTGGTGGTTGGGAAAATATGCCCTAGCGCGATGTAACTAGGATGAATTTGTACGATGCGCAGTAGCTCATAATAACCATGAGTAGAAAGACCAAGACGAATGCCGGCTTTAGTTAGCTGAGCCAAATTCGATTCTTCTATGTCTTCTTGTCCTAGGTGAACACCATAAGCGCCATGCTTGATTGCCAACTGCCAATAGTCATTGATGAACACTTGTGCTTGATACTGACGACCTAGCTCAATTGCTCGAATGATCTGTTGTTCTAAATCGGCTTGTTGTGGGTCCTTGATTCGCAGTTGAATAGTGTTGATGCCTAGTGGCAGTAAACGCTCAATCCAAGCAACGTCATCAACGACTGGGTAGAGCCCTAGACTTTGCTTAGTCAGAGTTGGAAAGCTAACGCTCTCGCCTTGTGCAGACCAACCAACTTGAATACCTAGTCGGTTATCCTCCAGTACAGGTGTGGGGAAATCATCAAATTGGTCAGCCCACCGAGTAGATCTTCCCTCATCAAGGTTGTCATTCAACAGTGTTTCACGTGAAACATTCGCTTGCTGAGTTAGCATTCCTCGAGCAAGTGTTAACGCATCTTCGATAGGAAAATCGAGTACTGTCAGCGTTACTATCCAAGCAAGGTGATGTTCAGGATTGAACATTGCGTTGAATTTGGACTTAACGGAAAGCGCTCTCACTTCGTTGTTAATTGGGTGACGCCAGATATCAAGCTGAAACACTTTCTCCTTTTCATCGGATACCTGCGTATCAGCAATGCCAATATGAATCGCTTTCGACGGTTGCTTAGCACACGCTTCTACCGATAAAGCAGAGCGGTAATAGAGCACAAATGAACTCTCATTCTCAGAGTCATAATCATCAATGAGATCAGTCGTTATGTGTGTGGTCTGTTGGCCGCGAACAAGCTGAATAGATTGAGTTGGGCTCACACCCAACTCAATGTCTTCAATGCAAAAACCCTGTTCTTTCGCCAACAACAAACATTGCTGAACTAAACCTGTCAGTTCAATCAACGATGACGGAATAAGGATTTTGCTCATTAGTCACTCACCTCGGCATGTGCTGCTGGGTGGTATAGCTCAGAACCTGACTCTCTAAATTCTTGCGATTTCTGACGCATCCCCTCAAGAGGGTCATCCAGCATTTTGATTGAGATAGCTTGGTCCGCAGCAACTTGCTCTGTGTCTTTCGCATATTCTCGAACCTCTTGCGAGATCTTCATCGAGCAGAACTTTGGCCCGCACATCGAACAGAAGTGAGCAACTTTTCCAGACTCTTGAGGCAAGGTTTCGTCATGGAAAGCGCGCGCGGTATCTGGATCGAGTGATAAGTTGAATTGGTCTTCCCAGCGGAACTCGAAGCGAGCTTTAGAAAGCGCGTTATCACGAACTTGTGCACCAGGATGTCCCTTCGCCAAATCCGCGGCGTGCGCAGCAAGCTTGTAAGTTATCATGCCTACTTTCACGTCTTCTTTGTTTGGTAAACCAAGATGCTCTTTAGGAGTGACGTAGCAAAGCATCGCACAGCCATACCAGCCAATCATGGCAGCACCAATACCTGAAGTAATATGGTCGTAACCTGGAGCAACGTCTGTCGTCAATGGGCCAAGGGTATAGAAAGGAGCTTCATGGCAGTGCTCTAACTGTTCTTCCATGTTCTCTTTGATCATGTGCATTGGAACATGACCAGGACCTTCGATAATCACCTGTACGTCGTATTCCCACGCTATCTTGGTTAACTCACCAAGGGTACGAAGCTCTGCAAATTGCGCTTCGTCGTTAGCATCGGCCACCGAGCCAGGACGCAGACCATCACCGAGAGAAAGTGCCACATCATACTTAGCACAGATTTCACAGATCTCTCGGAAGTGGGTATATAAGAAGCTTTCTTGGTGATGCGCTAAACACCATTTCGCGATGATAGAACCACCACGAGAGACGATGCCAGTAACGCGTTTTGCAGTCATTGGCACATAACGAAGTAGTAAACCGGCATGGATAGTAAAGTAGTCAACGCCCTGCTCTGCTTGCTCAATCAGGGTATCGCGCATCACTTCCCAGTTAAGGTTTTCCGCAACACCGTTCACTTTCTCAAGCGCTTGGTACATTGGCACGGTACCGATCGGAACCGGACTGTTACGTAGAATCCACTCGCGAGTTTCGTGAATATTGCGTCCAGTAGAGAGATCCATAACGGTATCGCCACCCCAGCGCGTCGCCCACACTAGTTTCTCTACTTCTTCTTCAATCGAAGAAGTGACCGATGAGTTACCGATGTTGGCGTTCACTTTGACCAAAAAGTTACGCCCAATGATCATTGGTTCGGATTCTGGGTGGTTGATATTAGAAGGGATAATAGCGCGACCTTCGGCGACTTCTTTACGCACAAACTCTGCAGTAATGTCCTTTGGTAGGTTCGCACCAAAGCTTTGACCCGGATGCTGTTGATTCAGCACTTCATCGCGATACTTGGCACGCCCCATGTTTTCACGCAGCGCGATATATTCCATTTCTGGGGTAATAATACCTTTGCGAGCATAGTGCAATTGGGTCACACAATGGCCATCTTTGGCACGTCGAATACGTGGTAGATTACCGTAACGAAGATCGTCTAGTGTTTCGTCTTCTAAGCGTTCTTTGGTGTACACCGAGCTTACTTCATCAAGTAGCTCAGTATCGGCACGCTCTTCAATCCACCCTTCTCTCAGCTTAGGTAAGCCGCTATAGAGGTCTATGGTGTGCTCTGGATCTGTGTATACACCCGAGGTATCGTAAACGCGTACTGGCTCATTAGGCTCGAAAATAGGCGCTTCTTTTGTGCCTCCAATAAGGCTATCAGCGAGTGATATTTCACGCATTGGCACACGAATATCTGGACGTGAGCCTTCTACGTAGACTTTGCTTGAATTGGGGTACGGTTGTACCGAGAGTGTATCAATGAACTGTTTTGCTTCCAGTCTCGCTTGTTTGCGACTCGACATAGCATTTTTCCTTGCTTTGTTATACTAGATAAAAAGTAATTGGATAAAAATGCTTGGCGGATAGATGCGACAAGAGGAGTCAAATTAAGGCTAGTTAAAGCTTACGATATTTGCCTGTAACAACATTCGACTTTTGATAGATCAACCAGAAAGAACTCCGGTGTGAATATCTTCTCTTGTTCCCTTCGCAGATTCTAATCTGATCAGGTTCAACGGATCCCGAATTAACGGTCTCAGCCTTATGGCACTCCGACAAGTGATGTCAGTATATAAAAACGGCTTGGTGAAACCAAGCCGACCTGTTCAATTTTTAACTACTTTGCTAGCTGCGCATCAATAATTGAAAGCCTATCCACGCAGCTGAAATACTTAACACGACATTCAACAATACGTTCAACCCCATCTTAAAGAAAGCGCCCTGCTGCATAAGCAAAACATTATCCATCGAGAAGGTGGAAAACGTCGTTAGTGCGCCTAAAAAACCCAAGCCAATCACTTGTCGCCAAGGTTCCGTTGCCAAAAGTTCATTATCGAAAGCTGCTATCAATAAGCCCATCATAAATGAGCCAACAACGTTAACGGTTAACGTACCATATGGAAAACCACGCCCCAATAAAATGACACAAAGTTCAGAAATTAAGTAACGAGAACATGCACCAAATGCACCACCCAATGCAATAAAACCCAAAACGGATAGTTGTCCCATAATTCCCCCAGAAAAGTTAATGGCGACATTGTAATCAAATTTACGGCAATAGTGATTATACAATCTTAGAATTCAGCAAAGTATAGCGCTTAAAACTTATCAAGATTTTAAAAGTTACGGGAGTCACTTTACTTCAATGTAACCCATCAAACCCGTCTTCATATGTTCAATTACATGACAATGGTACATCCAACGCCCTGGGTTATCTGCAACAAATGCCGCTTTCGCACTGCCGTTTTTTCCAAGTAAGACCGTATCGGTATGAAACGGTTCGTCGAGTTTTTTGCCATCTAACTCAAGAACCGTAAATGTGTGTCCATGAAGATGAATAGGATGATGATATTGGGTGACGTTCTTTAGGTTGAAGATATAGGTTTTTCCCATCTCCAATGTTGAAAGCGGCGCTGGAATATTATCTTTGCTCATTCCCTCCCAAGCCCGTTTGTTCATCAGCCAGAATTGGGGGATCGCTTTGCCCGATTTATCAGCAGGAGTGATCGCCCCCTCCCACTCAAACACATAATCGATTTGCTCTGCATTTTTCAAATCGAGAGCTGGCACAGGGTTGAGAGGTAATAAAGGCAGTTTCTGGTTGTTCGACAGATCAGACTCAACAACGTCAAACTCGCACAAAGGGAATGGGAAGCGTCCTTTCATTTGACGCACATAAACACGTTTTCCAGCCTTTGGAGCAATCAATCCGACATCTAACCTCATTCCTGGACCAATTTTATGCTGAGTGAGCTTGTAAGGCGTTTTAACAGGGTTACCATCAATAGCGATAACCCAAGCCTCTGCACCTTCAATAGCGATCGGGTAAGTAATGGTGTTATCGACATTAGCAATTCTTAATCGCGTGGTAGCATTCTGCTTCAGCGTATAAACAGGTTCATGCACACCATTGACGCTACTCCACTCTCCGGGAGTCCCCATACGAGCGCTCAAGCGCGGTACCATAAGGTTCTTCCACTGACCTTGTTTGTCTAAATGCCAATGCTTTAGAACTATTTCCTGTTCTTCATCAAATAGAACAGGCTCAGCCTCTTCAACGATAATTAGCCCAACTAAGCCCATACCAAGTTGCTTAACGCTATTCATGTGGGGGTGATACCAAAACGTGCCTGCATCTGGCGGTGTAAATTCATAAGCGAATGTTTCACCCGGCATGATAGGCGGCTGGCTTAAGAAAGGTACACCATCCATTTCAATAGGGATTCGCAAGCCATGCCAGTGGATTGTAGTCGGCTCTGAAAGCTTGTTAGTAAACCTAATTATAACTTTCTCGCCTTGGCGACAACGAATCGTAGGCGCTGGAATCGAACCATTAAATGCGAGTACGTCTGTGTTAAACCCAGGGATAAATTCTGCAGTAGAAGGCTCTGCAGTGATATCGTATATATATTGCCTCTGCTTATTAGTGCTCCTAGATAGAGAACATGCAGGTAGAACGGTAAGCGCGGAGATTGCTAAGGATGATTGAAGAAAGCGTCGACGAGATATATCCATACATAGTTACTCATTAATCCAGATCGGTTGAGTGTAACTAAATATAAATAGTGATTCCCCTTTATTATTAAAATTTCGGGCCACTGATCATTACAGCTAACTGTAGTTTCGTTCGTTCAGTAGATTAAATGCTGCCAAAGTACAGCAGAAAGCCATACTTACGGGATAAGAGTAGAAATAAGCTGTAATAATGAGAAGAAACCAGATACAAAAAAGGCCCTGACCTAAGTCAGAGCCTGATATATGGCAGGGGTGGAGAGATTCGAACTCCCAACACGCGGATTTGGAATCCGCTGCTCTGCCAATTGGAGCTACACCC
>NZ_JAWOWM010000025.1:0-41136 GCF_033340475.1 Vibrio sp. 1078-1 | reverse complement strand
GTGAATGGTGATCAGTTCCGTGGCAAAAACGAGTCTGAAATCGCTATCTGGAATGAATGCGCAAGATTGCTTGCCAATGCGCTCATCTACTTCAACTCCGCGATACTGAGTCATCTTCTGGGACACTTTGAAGCGACAGGTGATGAAGAAAAAGCGGCTATCACTCGTGCTGTTTCGCCCGTTGCATGGCAAAATATCAACTTAAGCGGGACGTATAACTTCACCAATACCGGAAAATTGCCTGATATTAGTGAAATTACGAAGCCAATCGTGGATGATTAAGCTTGGAAACGAAAGTAACCCACAGCTGGAGGCTATATAATACAAAGCCTGTAGCATTCTATGTTACTTTAGAGGGGAAAATCCCTAGAACCCCTTCTTGGCTCATAGTTATTTCCAAGCTAAAGCTATGGATTTTATGAACGCGTCTGGGCGTAATAAGATGATTACAGGGTTGGAAAAATCAATAGAGTTGTTCAATGAGGTTGAGGACATCCTAAACCCAATCACAATGACTGTCGCAGCAAAGTATGGGTTAACCGAGGAAGTTATTGCAAATATTCAAAAACAGGCTCTGGAAGATGCGAAAACCGACCTTTAACAAACGACTATGGCGTCAATAACTAATTTTTAGCTATGTTCTAATCCTACATGATGCATCTCTTAGCATATCACAACCATCTTGCGAACACATGCAATAATAGCAAGCGTTTAAGGTTTCAAGATGCTTTTTCTAATCTGACAAAAACGTTTTAATACACAGCTCTAAAACATTTTTGTCCAGATACGTGTTCCAGCGGATGGTCAGACAACCAGTATGATACTTTTATAGTCAATTGTTGTGAGATTGAAACATGGTAGTACCAATTGGTATGAATCTTTATTTATGTCAGCGTGACATTTAGAACGGTACTGACAGGCTTACTTGAACATTTAGTATGAAACTTTATTTCTCTCCCAAATCTACGGGGACTTCAAACCATAAATATACACGGTATCCACCACCTAAACTACACCACAAGCCGCTGTTACGACACCAATAACCTTAACTACCTCACTCGCTTTAACTCGAATTAAGCGAGCTTCGCTCGCAAAGAATCAAGCTCCCTTTCGCGTCTTCGACGCTAACGAATAAGGGCTTCGCCCTAAATATTTCTACTCCTTGGTGGCTTCGCCACTGCTAAGACCCCCTGGAAAAAAGTTTGGCGTAGCCAAACATAGATATGGATAGATAAAGATAGAAATAAATCGATATGAATAGTATTTACCAATCTAAGAAGCGGCGAAGCCGCTGGTTCTCCCAGGGGGGAGAATGCTCAAGAGGCGGCGAAGCCGACCTTATAGTTACAGCACGTGCGGATGGAGCGAAGCGGTGGGGGAGAGGCACCAATGAGTACCTTAAAGTGTGGTGGATACCGTGTATAGTTGACTAATTTTTGTTCGATAGTGGTTCAAATGAGGTCCGATTTAGACCTCAATATTTGAAAACGAAGTATTAAGTCAAAGCTGATAATGGCCAAGCAAATGTACTCAATGAGTTGTCTGACTCTTTGATTTTCTCCACAAGGTCATCCGCTCCGACTTCAATACCACATTCATACAGTCCATAAACCTCTTTTACAAAGAAAGGTTCGTCCGAACTAGTGTCCTTTACCATTTTTCGATTAAGGCATTCATTAATAAATGTTCTAGAGACATGTAAGTTCTCAGGATGTTGCCTGTTCCAGGTATCGATCGTATGCATTCTGGAATCTTTGATATGAGCGAGGTGCTGACTAATTTGTCCTCCAATTATCGACACTATGACAGTAATCGAAAACAATATTACTTTTAGACTAAGACGGATCGCAGATTTCATGCAGTATTCCTATTATAGAGGGGGATTTATTCTGATTTGGTGCTTAACGAGGTTGTTTGTGAAAGCTCTATCAAGTTGTAGTTAGGTCATGACATAAAAGGAACACCAGCCTTTTCTAGGTCTTGCCATGTAAGGGGGGCGTTCTTCACTGTACGGGGTGTTTCAAAGTGAACATTTTCGGCTTCTGAAATAAACATTCCTCTATCAGGATTTAAAAGATCCATGATTAAAGTGCCATCGGGATGGACAATAAACTCCAATTGATATCCCTCCGGTACATTTGGCCATTTATAATCCTCAGGAATGATGCCTTTAAGCCTTTGCGAGACAATGGAGACTGTCAAAACTTCATCTTTATCAATTTTTATCATATCAATCATACTCTTCGTTAATATTTGTACCAAAGCTCATATGGAAACTAAGTTGATCAAATTATCAACTAGCTCAGCATGAGGTTTTCCTAACATACGTATTAAAATATATGGTAACATTAGTATTGTTTTTTATACGCGAATGACATCTATTATTCAATGTTTAGTCTAGACTGCCTAAGAATGGTTGAGGAAAAGCTAATGTTTAGAACAAAGTATTTACTGATAGCACTATCTTGTACTGCTTTGATTTGCCTGATTTTCTTTAATAGCGGAGCATACAAAGACAATTTCGAGGTGGTGGCCAAGGTATGTGGTCTACTATCACTAGCTAGCTGGCTAGAACGTACAAAGCAGATATAACAGATAGTCGTCATGTGGCCAAAACCTATACATCCATATCTACTTAAAAAGCATGCGTACAGGTGTGCTCTAGATCCATATCGACACACGTTGATGACACTCCAGAACTATGACGACCTGATAAACCTAGATCTGCAGGTGCTTGATACTCTCTATCAACTAGAACATTTGATAGTCAGTCATTTAGAAAAAATGACAAACCATCATATTAACTCAATTACTAGTGGTAAGTACCTTTTCGGCTTGAAACTAATAGAGGCGGCTATACACAGACTTCCAGTACCGACATTCGAAAATATTGAACTGACATCGCGATCAGATAACGGCGTAAGACAAATCCTCGCGATAAAAGTGTTGTAACTGAGAATATTTGAACTAGGAGACTCAAGATTGGAAAGCGCAGTAACTAAAACAAGATGTACTGCTAAGCGCAATACATCAACGAACATCGAAAGGGCATGCTCTGCTAGTTTAGAAGAATTACTTTCAACCTATAAATTAATTGAAAGTATGGGAAGGTATGATCCTCTCTGGATCTCTTTCGAAAGAAACAGAATTGAACAAATTTGCAAAGTTAAAGAATGGACTAGGGTTGGTTTAAAAGAGCTCAATTGTATTTTGTCTTCGAAAGATATGATTAAGCTCGCCAAGAAAGAACCTAACCTAACACCACTACTTGACAGGTTATCAGGGTGTTATCGCGTTAGAAGTACCAATACTTACATGGTAAGTACCTCAAGCGAACTCGATTTGTTGAAGATTGAATTTACAGCAGCAGCACGATTTACTGTCGCAAGTTGGATGTACATTGCATTTTCTACCCATTTTGAGGACGGAGTTGAGCTAGGTTGGTCAACCATTGATGCAATATTCGAATCTCAATCACTCCCTTCAACACATCCAGACACATGGACAATGGACAATTTCTTATACATCTAGGAGGTAATAATATGATGCATTACAAAGACTCTGTATTTTCACCAGAATGGGGGCAGTTCACCAGAAGAATAGTTATATTGGCATTTTCTCTAACAATTGTAGGTTTAGCTGCATGGCGATTCTCTCAATTAGAGTCTTTTAATCTGCTTTATATAGTAATTCTTCTTCTTGGTATCCTTATCCAGGGGCTATACCCAATTTATGCTGAACGCAAAGAATTGAGACGCAAGCTTTACAGAAGACACTTGAGTACACTTAATATTGATATTCTCGAGAAGTATTTAAATCAAGCTGAAAGCGATATAGAACGAGATTTGATAGAAGACACCATTTCAACAATACGTTATTGATTGGTGATTGAATGGATATCAAATTCGACACTACTGAAATCTATCACGAGAATCGACACCAAAACCTTATGCGTATAGTCAACCAAGACTACAACCGTAAGATTCAGAACTTATGTAGACATTTAGATATGCCTCACTTGGCCAGTTATCTCAGCCACAGATCCAAGCCTCAGAAGAACATCAGTCACAGACTAGCTAGAAACATAGAAACAAAGCTCGGTATGCCTATTGGACAACTTGATGAGGCCATTTCTACCATAAATGTAGACCCAACAATTGATGATAACCTCCCAATTGACAAGCTTGCCAGATCTAGGAATTTAGAGATCCTATTGACCCTTATAGGGAATGGCAATATTAGCAAATTGAACTCAGAGCTAGGTTGTCATTTGAACAATCATTTAGGGCCCAATAAATCCCGTATGCTAGGAAAAAAGTTAGCAACCAGAATTGAAACTAAACTAGGGCTACGCCCTGGCACCATGAGCGTGAAATGTACTTTCAATGATTTTCTACCATATTTAAACAGGGACCAATTGACTAGGCATATCGAGTCTAAACAAGAAGAGTATGATGAACGAATGTCAAAACGTAGAATAATAATTGAACAAAGGAATGATATCGTGAGCCAGATGTTGAAGAAGATAGCCAGCTTTCTGGAAGGCAGTGGTACACATGAAATATTAGAGGATTCTGATATTAGAAAGGTGTATATCCCTGTGCCAAACCACAAAAATGAACTCCCAATATTAGTTAGCTGCGAAACTAAGCCATCAAACAGATTCTTAATTTTATGCTCTAAAGGTATGACAGAGCGACACGATAAACTCACAAACATGATTTTAAGCGATAGGGATAAGTTTGAAACAGATGTCGGTGAAATGGACCATTATCCAAAAATCGCTGTAATAAACGCCTATGACCGAGAGTTGGCGATGCCATCGTTGAATAACCCAGAAATTACATTAATTATTAAAAAGGCTTTGTATCAGCTCAGTAATTTGACAGACGACTATTTGCTAGCAAAGTTTAAGTTAAAAACGGTATATAACGAACTAGTAACCGCACAACTCCAATACGTAAAGTCATTCAGTTCTGTGCAAATCATTAAAACAAAGGAGCTGTTACATCGAGGTTTTTCAATACCCAATATTAAGTTGCGTGGAACAAGGGAACTTAGCCACTCTTTACTAGTACCAGTTAGCAATAGCAAAGATACCTTAAGAGAAGTACGGGAGTTTGCAAAAGGAAGTGGTACTGACTTCGTATTGCCCATCTGTATAAATAATGGCAATGTGGTGTCAGACCAATTTGTGCCTACCAAGACCTGGCTGGCCAGCCACATATAGATACAAGCTTGATCATAACCATATAAAAACAAAAGATAATTGATACATACTTGGTAACATCTTAGTATGTGTCAATATGGTTTTTTTTTACGCAAAGTAGGAAGTATGTTGTTCTTTCTTGAAAAATTGGGGATCAAGGCAGCGATGCACTGTCGGCTCGTGAATGGTAATCAAGAGCATTTATTATGGGGACTGGATTGGAACTCGAAAAGAGCACTACTTGAGTCAAAAAATCGCTGGTTTTGGCTACCTTTACAAAATGTAGAAATATCGAATGTTACAAACATAGTCGATAAACTTTCGGAGTTTTACGCTTCACATGATGAAAAGATATTAGGTGTAAATTGGCTTGAAGGCACACTATTGATATCTAAAGATACTCACTTGGATTGGGTTACCGAAGAAGATCTCGAGCTTCCTTAAATCATAACCTAACTGTTTAAAGAAGGATTAATTTATGGCCACTGTTGCAGCATTACCTTTCCCTCAACTACCTGAGTTTTTTTCATTTTTCGCAACAAACCCCTACGGAATAGTAATTAGTTTACTATTAGGATTGATCATTAGTGGCGTTGTGTTGAGAGGACTAGTTGATCTGTTTAGAGGTCAACAAAAGTAATAGCTCAATTTTGTTTAGTTTTTAGATAATACAATTTAAGACTTATAACCTGATGAGAAGCGGCATGTTAGAAAGAACAATGGAAAGAGAGCTCATCTTTCATGGTACACGAGCTAAGGAGTTTGATAAATTTGAGTTAGGCATGCTAGGTACAGGCGAAGGCTGTAATGATGCTAATGGATTTTACTTCGTTTCTAATCTGAAAGGAGCATGCTATCACGCTGACTATAAAGCGAGGCAGGTAGGTAAACCTACCGTATATGTGTGCGCAATAAAGGAACAAGCTAAAGTAGTAACTATTGGTAAATCCATTTCTATGCACCCCAAATATCTACAGCAACATTGGGATAAATTACCAGTGTGGATATCAACTAAGAGGGGTAAAGAATGGTACTCAGAACTTGCAAAACCACCTGAAAATCGAATACACAATGACCTAATTGATTTGAATGAACGGAAACGTTGTCATATTTTGCGTGAAAACGGTATCGATATCTTAAAGGATTTTGAGAGTGGACAATTTGTAGACGGTGGGTATCATGGCCGTTCTCATTTAGTGTTAAATCCAGACTCTATTGATATAATTGAGACTTTAAATGTAGAAGAAATATATGATGAAATATCTGGGAGACCCAAATTTTACCACCTCCGTAAAGAGCCTTGTATATTTGGTAAATCAAATATTTTAAGCCGACTTTGCGAGTATGACTGAGTATATTTTGACCCGTTTAAATCTTTCAGATATTAAGTTTAACATAGACATTGTTCTAGCATACCCAGGTTAAATATCAAATTGAAAGGGCTGGTGGGTGTTTTATAACCAGCCTTTTTGATGAACAAATAATATTTAAAACTAGATATAACTAGTCATGAAATACAATTATTGTATTTCATGCATTGAATATTCCAAAACAATCCCCACCTTAATACTAATACTAACAATAAAACGGATATAATATGTTCGACTCACTTAAAAGCACCTTTCCCTGGTCTATTATAGCTATCGTTGCTGTATCTGGCTCTGGAGTCGTCGGTGCAAAACTATACAAAGAATATCTCAAAACTACCGGGCCAGCAGTTGTTCAAGGCATTTCCGACAACGAAGCGTACAAAGACTTTGTTGACTGCCTGACGGTGGTAGATTTAGAGCGTTCTAGCTTAATGGAAAAATGCGACAGTTTCTATTTAGAATACCTACCAGCTAAAACAGATCCGAGTTACAAGAAGAAGATCATAGAAGTTCAACAGCTAAAGCCAGAGTGGATTGAACAAACCTACCAGAAATTAACTTGGTTACGATCTGACTATGGACTTCCTGATTATCCACCACTGGAAGACTTATCCAATGGTCAATTGACTTCAGTAAGCAACTGATTTCAAACCTAACAGCACAAGGCAACTTTAAATGTTGCCTTTTTTTTATCTATATTCAAGTAATATTCCCTTACGCAGTCTAGCAGACTATGTAGAACCATGGGTTATTATGTGGGTTTTACTTTAGTAGCTCGCTTTGTTTTCGTTAAGCTAATCTTCGAATAATTCATATAAACTCAACAAACAAATAACACTGTATAAATAGACATGATTATAAAGTGTAGTATAATTTGAGTTATATTACATTTTTTGGTCGTTAAGGTTAGCGTTACAGGTGACAGCGTAACACTTTATTTTTGGAGGTGAACGTGGAGATTACTAAGCAAAATTTTCCAATTCCTGCATCCGGATTGGAAAAGATTAAGGCATTAGAACTAGGCAATAACAAAGAAAAAGAAAATCTTTCACGATTTAAAATCCCTTTGCCTGAACTTGACGGTGCAATTGACCCTGATCACCCAAACCTAAAGACAATTCTAGATAACATGGCCATATTCGAGGCTACACGTGGTGGTTTTTCGAAGGCAACACAAAAAAACATGTTTTCCGCTGTTCGCTCTTGGATAAGATTTACTGAGTATATTGAATTAGCCTACGCATTTCCTATACATCCAAGAATGTTTTACTACTGGATACTACACCTAAAAAATGAACAGAAAGTGTCTTATGCGACACTAATGAGCCGAAAGAACCTCATAGCCATATTTTTGAATCAACTAGGATTCGCCAACGTTACTGAAGACAAGCTTATAAAAGACTTTTTCAGGGGTGTAAAAAAGGATATGGCAGAATCTGATTTATCAAAGGTAGAGCAAAAAGTTGCTTCACCATTCAGAGCAAGCGATTTGAACAGACAGATCGAAATAGTTGGGACACTTGAACAAGCTGGGCCAAAGCTTTTCAAAGACCTAGCATACATGACCATTGCATACTCTACTGCTCTTCGAGAAGAAGAGATCTTTACTTTAAAACGTAAAAACATCATCATTTCTGGTGACACTGTCACTATAGTGAGGACAAAATCTAAGACATCTGCGGCGCCACCCAAAAAGTCTATCATTGGCAGGTATGCAGGGATCGTGAAGAAATATATTGAACTTGTAGAAAAAGGAGTAGAGCTTTACAACCATGTAACCCCTTCAAGTCCAGTCGAAGATCAGGAATATTATATTTTTGGTTGGATTCTGAAAAATGGACAGATTAAGGACCCATTAAAACCTATGAATGGTGTATCCGTACTTAGATTGTTCCGTAAAGCATATGAACGACAAAGTGTATTTAAAGGTCGTTGTTGGTCAGGGCATTCGGCACGTTGTGGAGCGGTAGTTGATGGGCATGTCGTTCATAAGATGAATGCAGTCGACCTTATGTCTATTGGTGATTGGACAAATATGGGTACTGTTAAAAGATATCTGAGAGCTACTGGTCACCTAGAAGCTTCAAATATCGAACTACAAAAACACTAAATCAAAGCTATCTGACGCAGAATTCGTTCTTGGTCCAAATCTGGAAACGCAGTAGCGAAGTAGTGTTTTGTAGCCACTTCTAATTGGGCCATAAACTTTATCTTTTGGGCGATGTTTCCTGTAAGGCTTATTGTTTTACCGGAGATGATTGTGCTTACATAAATCGAGCTCTCTTTAAATCCTATAGACAATGGCCCAGTTTGTTGTTGGTGAAACTTTAACTTGAAATCAAGGCATTTAAGGTTTTGAAGAAATAGGGAATAAGCTTGAATAAGTTCAGTGTGAGAAAAGGCAACTGAGATTTTGTTGTTCCAATCACTTGAGCAACCGTTATGTTCTGGGCAAATGTCTACAACAATTGAAATTAGGTTGTTAGCTATGTTTCCTAATCGAATCACCGCTGCACAATTTAATGACTTGTTATAGAGATTAATTTGACTATTTGGGTGGAAGTAAGCGTTTGATTTTGTGGCAGAAGGTTGCACTGATTGTGACTTGCCGCCAACTTCAGATAGACGAACGTCCTGCTTTTGTTGATTAAAGGCGTTCAAACAGACATCATTGCTTGGCAAAGTTGTACTTTGTGGGCTTAGGTGTTTATCGTGTACATTAACAATTCGATCTGAGGTTTTTTCTGATACTACATCCTGATGATTCAGATCATCTGTTATGTCAGAAAACTCGTTGTCTGGTTGAAATTCCCATGAATTTACACTCATATCGCCCCCAAAGTAGTACGTTAGTTGTCAAAAAAATGGCAAATACCCTTGTTTATGTATATCTTATATTGATACATAAGCAAGATTTATAAAGACTGGACTGGTTCCTGGTGAAGCAAAGAGGAGTTACCTTTGCCATCAATAGAACCGATGGGCACAAGCTTAAAACAAAAAATATATGAACCCAATCTCTCTAAAGACATTACCAAATTTTACAAGCTATGTGCTTTCTATTTCAGAGTACTTGCTCTTAAATGTTCTTGAAAATGACAAGAAAATCATAAAGAAAATTCAAAGCGGTGATGAGCTACCTCTACCTGAAATTAAAAACTCTTTAGATCAACGATTTGAAGATCTAAAGTTAGAAATATTTGACTATGAAATCCTTAAGTCAATCGCTATGAATTATCCTCATGACCACTACGCTGAAAAAATCGTGTCTTGTAACTATGACTATCATATGACAATGACCTGGTTCAAGAAGGCTATTCTTCAGTCATCTGTTAGACCACTTGCCTTTGCACAGCTTGAGTTAGGCTAAAAAATGGATTTAGAAAAACTCAAAGTGTCAGTTGAAAAGTTCTCAAGTCAGAACTTTCAAAAACAACAAGATATTCTCCAACTACAAAATAGAATGATCGGCACCATTCTACAAATCAGACTAAGTGCAATACCACCAGCTCGAAGAAGTGAATTCGATAATACCAGTTTTACAAATTTGCCAAGTTTGCTAACAAAATGGCAAGTTAATCCAAATGCTGTACAAGATATCAATTTCTTTCTGAATGAATTTGAGACAAAGTTTGGCAGGAGATTTGACCATATTAGCTTGAAGAGTGTTGAGAAAGCTAATGTACTTGAACCTAGTCAACAAACAATAAATCAGAGGCTAGAATCTTGTATAACTGGACCAGTAAATGAAAAGGACGCCATTGGTATCAAACAACAGCGTCCTGATAATGACTTCGACTTTTCTCGCTAGTAGAGCCCTTCCATAAATGCCTCATCATCAAGACATGCTCTTTCAATTTCCAAGAACTCTTCCATTTTACGTAAGTAATAGGACTGCTCTTCGAAAGTGATTTCATCAAACAAAAATTGATATCCGCTCATAGGTGTAGATGAAACTATCTTAGAGAGAAAGTGCTTTGACTGTTTAGTAAAGCCAGGAGAAACAATAAGCGCCGAAACATTGTTGGCTCTAATTGTTAGAAGTTGAGTTTGGCTAATAATTTCATGTTCTGCGTCTAGCCAACCTCGAGCTACCTTTAACTTTTTCTCTAAAAGCCTAGCGCTACGGTCTGAAACATAGCTTTCTTTTGAATTAAGCCTAACGTCACGATGATTAATACCTAACCGTGAAACTAATTCAAGATTAGCCTCCCGATTGATTAAATATGCCGCACCACCTTCATTCTGTTTTGTAGCGAATATGTCGGAGAACAGTTCGCTGTAATGATTCTTATCCATAAATACTTTCTTATTTTTGAGAATAGACGCAAATAATCATGTGACTTGTATCTAAACATTAACTGCCGTTATGTCTAATTTTCACCCATGAAGAGTGAAACTTAAATAAATTTTCATCATTTGTTGCATATGTGTGAGCTATATCCCTATTTGTAGGTCGCATTACTCAAATATTTCTACAATTTGTTGAGTAATTAGTCTATTGAACCGATATCACTTCTGAGACTAGCAAATTGAAACTAACATTTGACTCAATAATAAGCCTATGCTAGCAGCTATCGCTATTGTATTTTAGACAAAAATGGCATAGATTTATGCTATTATTTGCTATTAGACATCTTATTGTGTTCGAACTAATTAAAGAAAAAATATTGGGTTTGGCTTCCATACTCATCACTTCTTTCGCTGCTACATATTATTTGTCCGCGAGTTATACATTCGGTGTTTTCACGAGTGCCTTGTTTGGCATCGCATATTTGTACTTTATGCAACGGCAACAACAACAATCGGTTAGAAGAAAGGAAGCACAAGCGAAGATACGTGGGTTTGGTTATACAAACTCAATTTCCTCTCAGATGGAAAGACCCTCTAATGCGAGTAGATCTCAAAGTTCTCCGACTCTGAATGAACAAAACCCATTTAACTTCTCTGAAGAAGAAGTTCAGGCTTTCAAATTATTAGGGCTACCTATTACGTCCCTCAATATTTCTGAAATCAAGAAAGCCTTCCATCACAAAGTTAGGTATTACCACCCAGACATTAACCAAAACATCAGTACGGATGAATCAATCATCACTGTTTCAAATCTGAATACAGCTAAAACACTTTGCATCAATGCAACGAAGAGGAAACAAAATGAACGTCTTTAAGCTTTCTAGCATAGCATTCGCTTCTACTCTACTTCTTGGGTGCGCAACTAATGAAGTCAAAGATTTAAGGCACTTAGAAAAGAGCCCTGAAGAAAGGGCTTTTGGCGATCTTGAACCATATGCAGTTGAAATGCTTGACGAGCTCCGATTGTTAGCAAAAACGAGAAGTGCACATGCACAAGCACTTAAAGGCCCTGAGCAGAGAAGGCAGGAGCGCATGCTCTCTACAATGGTGTTACCTGGTTTTGAAAAGGTTGTTGACTGGAATTGTGATTGTGAAGTCGAAACTGCCGTAAAAGGTATTGCTGAGACAGTAGGTTATGGTTCTGATCGAGTATTTACTTATGGCCAAAAACCACCTGGTGGCGTGTTTGTAAGTATTAAACTGAAGGATCAACCAATAAACGACGCAATAAAGATTATTGACTCTGAAAAGGGTGCCCAGGTAGACATCATGGTCGATAACCGACTTAAGACGATTGTCGTTAAATACTTGGAGACAAAAGCGTGAGAACCAATACTGCTATTTGTTTAATTGCTAGTCTATTTTTCAGTGTTACCACTTTGGCAGATGAATCTAAGCGCACCTATTACAGCTTAAGTGAACTAAAAGATGTAAAGGTTAGACAACAACTAGTAAGCGATGGGGAAGAGGCACTCAGAATTGAGTCGATCCGCGAAAGAGCTGAAGAAGTTGGCAGTGCGAATGGTTATATAGCTACGATGGAGCGCTTAACAGATGTAGTGGATAGCAAGTCTCACCTCTTTGACCGCTTGCTACCTTTCGAGCATCTCATTAACGCTTCTGCAAATCTAAGTTCAGGTGAAGCCAAGTACCTTCGTCCAGGTATGGTAGACAAAGTAGAAGCTCATGCCGCGATAACGCGAGACACAAAAGCTACGATTATCAGGACCGATAATCTTGTCTATCGATTGAGAGAACAACCTAAGCCTGTGTTGAGGAAACCGCATTGGTCTGACTATCTCTACGACAAAAATTCACTTACGCCAACCACATTAATTGATGAACTTTTACCTAGAAATTCAGAAGAATTGGAGATCTTCAACTCAGCTCTTGATGAGGGATGGGCCATGGGCTCAGAACAAGCAATTGCTGAGATGAGAAATCGTGTAATTAATGCTTTTATTGACGCAACAGCCATGATCCGTTACGTGAATTTAGTTGAGTCCGGATATATAGAAAAGCCAGATATGATTATTGAAAATGTAGGAATTACGGTACAAGGAGACCAATTAGGTTTAGGCACTCAGTTCATATCTTTGAGTGGTGAGGCAGTTTGGCAGACAAACTCTGATCTCTATTCTTCACCAGTAATAAAAGACCCTAGAGGCTCTGTACGTAGGGATGCTGTTTCTAAAGTAGAAACTGAAGGCCTTACTCACGACCAAATTAAATCCATTCTCGTTGAAGAGTGACACCTACCATGAATGATATTCCATTAATACCTGTTTCAAGCGAAATGACACAAGTAGATATCGAAACTGTCATATGGAAAGCAATTGAGTACGGTGCTTCAGACATTTTAATAGACTGTAACTATCGAATCAGAATCGATGTAAACGGGCAAATCAGGGAAATCACTGATAAACAAATGCAACCTAACGCATGCCGTAATATTCTTGAATATATGCTCGGCACCAAAAAATCGCTGATTAACAATGTTAATGCAGCTACTCCTACATTTTTTGCATTCGTTACCAAAAACCCCAATGATCAATCTCAGATTAGGAGTTTCCGCATTGCAGCTATTACCTCAAGGTCACTTGAATATGGAAAGACCTATAAGATGGTTGGTAGGTTGAACCCTAAAACACCAAAGGACGCAGAATCTTTGGGTATAGAGCCGGAGCTAGTCAATCTTGTAAAGCATAACCGTAAAGGTATTCTTATGTTTGTGGGAGGGGTAGGCACAGGCAAAACAACTACTATGGCCGGAATTGTAACTTCAGTGCTAAAAACTCCCAGCCTTGGTAAGCATATCTTAGTTTTTGAGGACCCACCTGAAATTAATTATGAGGGAGTAAAGATTGCTCCTGGTAACAGTATTTCAGTTCATGAAGTAGGTTCAGTTGAAACAGACTCCGATGTTCAAAGTTTTAATCAAGGCCTTGAAGCTGCTCTTCGTCTTCGTCCAGATATCATCGTTCAGGGCGAAATACGAAGTAAAGAATCAATCGAAAACGCATTTAACGCTTCTAACACTGGCAACTTCTTGATGGCTACAATACATGCAAACTCTTGCGAGACAGCGATGAGCCGCATCTACAATATGATAGATGGAGAAAATAAGCTGGCTGTATTAGCTGGTTTTATTAGTCAACTCTCTGGCATTGTCGCTCAGATACTAGTTAGAACTCTCGACGGTGAAAGGATTGCTGTTAGAGAAACCCTATATCTAACTGAAGAAATCAGAGAAGAAATGCTGAAGTGTAAATCTGACACAGAGATATCTGTAGTAGTAAGAAGGCACCTAAAGGAACAAGAGCTTACCTTTTCTCAACAAATCGCAAACCTATATCACAACAGTGAAATTGGGCCAGAATATCTCCTTATGGAATCAGAATAATGGAATATAAACCGAAGCTGGATAGAAAAGCGGTACAAAATGCGATGAAAAGACCACTTTTCCTACTTATGGACGGGTCTACTATCGTCCCGGTTTTGACATTGCCAATAATGTTCAGCTGGAACTACCTTAAAGCCATGAGTGTTTTCTATGTATTAATGTCCTTAATCTCTCTTACCAAAAGGACACCATTAGAGTTTTTTATACACCTCCTGTCAAAATACAACCAAGGCAACAACTTGCCATATCGAAAAAACGAAATTTGGAAGCCAGATAACCGATAAGAAATTGTTCTTATTCGTAGGTTACCTTACAGCTTTGTTTGTTGTTTGTTATCCGAAAATGACGTATATTTATCAAAATAATAGGGGTTACTATGATGAAATTAAGATTAATTTTACCTTTACTCGTGATGAGTAGCGCGCAAGCGGGGGTTGTATTTACTGAATACGAGTCAGATACAGCTTATGGTTTAAACGACATCCAATCTAAAGTCGGTTACCAAAATAAATTACCTGCTCACGAAATACTGAATGCTTTAGCACCAGCTGGTTGGCGGGTAAATATTGGACCAGGCATCTCTTCCCACCAATTAGCCTGGGTACCTTCACCTAATTGGCGCAGTGCTGTTGCTAAGATACAGGAACTAAATTCCGGTATTTATATTGTTCTAAATGAACAAGAACGAGTGTTGGCTGCATCCAAAAATCGTGAACACCTTACGTACCTTCAGACACGAACACCAAAACTCTGGACATTAGACCCTAAACTGTCACTCAAAGAGAACTTTGAGGTTTGGAATACAAAGTCCAATATCGACATTATTTGGGGCTCTAAATACGACTTCCCTGTTAAATCACGTTCGGTATTGATTGGTGACCTAACAGGAAGAGACGGAGTCTTAGATAGAGTGCTTAAGGAGACGTTAAAAACAAAAGAACCATTGTGGATTAGTTACAGCCCTGAAATTGGTGCTGCTCATATCCTAAAAGGCGGTTCTACTGAAAAAGGTACTTACCAGTGATGAACAACACATTGAAACTTAAAGCTCTCACACTAACCATTATCGCGCTTGTCAGTGGTTGTAGTACTCCTGGTAAAGATGCCAATAGAGTTGCGACAGCACAGGCAGACGCTGCCACTGAGACGATTCAAAAACACAGACTTAAACCCGGTATAGATCAGAGCGTCTACAGCGAAGACAATAATTACGTTATTCTTGGGGAACCTTTCAAGTTAAAAGAAAGGCAAGACCTTCCAGAGATTTTTCTTACCCCGAGTAAATTCATGTCATATCGCTCTAAACCCCTTAGCGACACGATTGACTATTTGAACAACAAGTATGCCTCGTATGGGGTTTACATTAGCTTTACTAGCGACGCTATCAAGTATCTTAACCAAGACTCTGGAAGTTCCAAAGCAAGCGGTGGTACAAGTGATTCTACTGGTGATGATTTAGACGTTTCGGCACTTTATACAGATACGAACAAAGGATCACTATTAGATGGCGCAAAAGTGTCTATTTCCCTGAACTTTGAAAAGCACGTTGCTTTAAAGCAAGTGTTGGATGCTATCGCAGCAAAAACCAACCTATGGTGGAAATACCAATCTGATGGTCGTGTATCCTTTTACCGACAAGAAACTAGACACTTTCGGATCGACCAATATGCTGGTAGTACAACTTTAAAATCAAGTATCAATTCGTCTACTAGCGGTGGTCAGCAAGGCGAGGGGACAAGCTCTCAAACTTCGAGTTCTCACTCATATTCATTTGACCGTGACCTAGGGAAACCAATGGACCAACTCCTCAAGGGGATTAAATCCATTGCTTCTGAAGATGCAAAAGTAGAAGTGTTACCTGCACTAAGTATGGTTGCTGTAACTGACACACCGCGAAAGCTGCGAATTGTTGAGAACTTTATTGATGAGTCAAATTCTACTGCTGGAAAGATGATCAGGCTCGATATAGAGCTATGGGAACTGATCACTACAGACGAATCAAATTACGGCATTGAGCAATCTATTAAATACGCTAAGAATGACTTCGAACTTAAAATCGATGGAGTTCCAGTTGGTGATGCAGCTAAGTTAGGTGGTTTAGGGCTGAGTATCGGTGATGGTAGCTTCAAAGGCACTGAAATGGCATTGAAGGCTCTTCAGGGGACTAAATCTCTTTCGCTTAAAAAGTCAATTACGACAACTGTACCAAACAATGATGTTATTCCAGTCCAGTTCGTAAATGAAAAGAAATATGCGGATAAAATCGACCAAAGTGTATCTGGTGATGTTGTAACACAATCTGCAAGCACAGATACAACAACAAACGGTATTGTTTTCTTAGCTTCACCACGTGTTAATTCAGATGGAACAATTGCTGTCCGTATCGTAACTGATGTAAGTACCTTAAATGCAATTGACCCACTAGAAGTTGGTAATACACAACTTCAACTAACAGACAGAACTGTTACTGCCATGGTTAGCGCTAGAAATATCCGTTCAGGCGAAACAATGGTTATGACTGGGTTCGAGCAAGTGATTGACAATGGCCAAAACCAGTCAGTTCTAGGCGATTTGCTATGGATGTTTGGTGGCAATGACTCTAATGCTAAAACACGCTCAGTGATGCTAGTAATTATAACGCCTCATATCGAAAAAGTTTAACCCAATTAGGTCCTTTTATGCAGTCACTAGAAGAACTTGGATTTGATAGGCACTACATCGGTTTAGATTGGTACGAGGTTTCAGAATCCGATAAGACCATCCATATCAAAAATCTGGTTAACAAATACGACGCTACAAATGCAGTAATTGTTGAAGGGTCAACAATTGATGATGCACCAAAATCAACAATCGGTTTCGCTCAAAGCATAACGACAAAATACTACAGCGCGGCGGCAATCGTCGCTCGCGCTATTTGTGTCGATCACCCGAATGCTTTCTTCATACAAAAGCTACCATCCGGTAAATATTGGTATCTTTTGGTAATTGATAAGTGCCCAGCTGGTGGTGAGAATGATTTGGTATTTGAAACGGTGGAAGAAGTTATCCAACAGATCTTCGACCATTATCAAATGTACGATCTTCATCACGTAAAATTACGCTATGTAGTCCCTAATGAGATAACAGAAAATATCTCAGAACTATTTGAAGAGTCACGTTCAGAGTACCAACAGCACTCATATGACGTCATATGTGAAGCTGTACCTAATGAAAAGTTCGCTCAAATTCAAACAATTGAGCAGCTACTCAACACAAACCCCCTATCAAAGATAAAACCATCCCACATCGTATTTATGGCTCTTGGAATTATATTTTTGATAGGTGTGCAGGTATTTAAATCTAACTCCAAGCAAGAGTATGTAATTCCTGACATAGATTCAATGGTGAAGAAAGCATCAAGCAGTACTCTAGCTAAGCAAGCTGAAAACGATTTGAATCATAAAAAAATCGAGAGAATAGACAAGGCAAATGCAACTAAAGAGGAAGCAAAATGGCTTACTCAACGTTTAACCGCATCAGATCCTAAAAAGGTCATTTTGAACCTTAAAGCCTATATTAACTCTCTTCCTGTTGATGTTGGTGGATGGTTCCCAATGACTGTCGATCTCGTTACCAAAGGAATCATTACTAGAGACTCATCAACGGTAGACAAACCAGCAGACCAAGAGTTTTTTCATGAGACGACCGTTTTGTGGAAAAACGGAGGGACAACGGTTGCCAATTTTAGAGACAACATCGAATTCGATGGAACTATCACTTATTCACTCTCTGGAGAAGAGATTACTACGTCTCAAATAGTACCGCTTCCTAAACCAGACCATTATTTTGATGAAAGTGACGCTTTTATCTTCATAAAGGAAACTCACGGCCACTACCTAGACTTACTAACCTTCATTCAGCAACAAGCAGAGAAGACACAAGGAAGACTGTACGGAGCGATTTCAGCAAACCGCAAAACAGAAAGGGAGATCCCTTTTAAAAACGAAACATATTCCACTGAAGTAAGAAACCCACAAATAGATTACACCGTTGTGAATGTACAACTTTCGTTAAGTGGGTTTGGTTGGGCATTTAACTACTTGGACCAACTAGCTAACGATATCGACAAATTTAAAAGCATGATTATACAAAGCATTTCGATAAATCTGGAAACAGAAGAGATCGTTCTTAAGATGCAGTACATACACGAAAGTAGCATTCTTAATCAACAAGACAAAGAGGTTTCATTACGTGAAAATTAATACTATTACCCTATGCATCGCGACCCAATTGTTGAGCTTTACAACTTTTGCAAATGATCAATCCGGGCAGACTTACCAAGACATCCAAAAACAACGAAGCCTCTCTATAGAGGAAAACAAATCACTCTCGCAAAATGAGTTGATACGAGCCCAAAAAGAGCATGCTAATAAGATGTTAATGCTTGACAATCAGTATCAGCAGCTTTTGATAGAAAATAACAAATTACTAAACGGTGGGCCTGAACCGAAAAAAGAGAAGGCATCGGATGAAGAGCGTTTAGCAAAATTCCAGGAGGAGACTAGGACAAAGCGTAGAGCTCAACGGGAAGCTGAAGTTAATGCTCTGCTAAACGAAATGGAAAAACAAATCTTCGTTACAGATATTTATGAGATAGCTGGTCAGTTGAAAGGTGAGTTTTGGCATAAGGGGGCTATCCAAACTTTAAAAGAAGGGGAGAGCTTTGGGGACTGGTATGTAGATTCACTGTCATTTCAAGGCGCTGTAGTCATGCCTTTCGATTATTCAACTCACAAAATGGACAAATCAAGAGCACGACATATCACGGTTAAAACCTCTGACGAAGCAATTGACCGCTTTAAGAAAGCGCAAACATTCCGAGACCGTATTATCGAGCAGAAGATTGGGGAGCTTTCAGAATCAAGTATGTTTGGAGCCCCGGCGCCTACATTAATTAATGACTCTCCCTCTCAAGGTTTAATGTTCAAGTGAGAATTTCATGACTAGTACTAACTTAGCAGAGTATAGACCTGCAACCAGCATTGTAGAATCCAGCGCAAACGAATACGACATTTTGTCAGATTCAATTTCTGGTGATTTAATAAAATACTTTGGTAGTCGTAGTAGCTCTAGTTCACACTTCTTTAACGACTTAACATACGACACTAGAGAACAACTTCCTTGGGCCTTAGGTGGTATCATTGACAAGGACAAAGTGGCACATCCAGCTTATGGTAAAAAATTCCTTATTTCGGATGGCCATATTCAAGGTGTGGAAGAAGGATACAACTACCTTACCGTCTTAATGACAGAAGACTTTTCAAAGTCAATCACACAAGTTCGAGCGACTATCAGAGATGATTTGGGATATACCGATCATACTCATACAAAAGTCATTAATCTTAAGTGCTCAGAAGACCTAATCCTATTACTTGCTGATGTCATCTTCATGGGCTCTGAAGAAAACCAATCTAAAGATGATGAGGGCAGAAGTTTTAAAGCGATCACTGCGTCTGTTTTAGAATCACACCCTGCAACGTCAGACATTCACTTTGAAGTATCTAATATACCTGGCAACACGTTAGTACGTATACGTGTAGATGGCGATTTAATTGATTTCAAAGAATATACATACGATAGGCTTTACGAGACGGTTGATGTTGCTTACAACATCATCGGTGGGGATGAAGCATCCGGCTCTAGCATCCAAGGTAACAACCTAAGCTGGAAAGAACCTCAATCTGGTAAATTTATCTACACGTATAACAATACTCAAATTGAAATGCGTGTTGAATTTGCACCAAGAGAAACTGAGGGCGGTGGAGATCTAGTATGCAGGATTACCAGTAAAGGGGAGAAATCCTCTATAAGAAAGCTTGATAAAGCTGGATATCACCCAGTTCAAACGCTGTTGATTAAAAAACACTCCAGTAAAAAACAAGGAAATATACTGTTTGCTGGTGTTACAGGTTCTGGTAAGACCCAGTCCATGTATTCAGTTATCGATTACTTACAAGACCTGTACAAATCTACTCGGAAGTTTGTTACTGCCGAAAACCCTATCGAGATGAACTTAGAGGGCGTTTCACAAGTTAACTTAGAAGATAACTCTAGCGCTTCTGATAATGAAATGAACACATTAACCAAGCAGTTTGAACGAATTTCCGAAAGCTTCATGCGACTAGACCCAGATATCATGGGTACAGGAGAAATACGTTGCTACAATTCAGCAAAATTTGCAATTGAATCTGCCCGAACTGGCCATGTATGTTTCTCAACAATACATGCCGCATCTTCTTGTGATGTACCAGGTCGCTTGGACGGTTTCGGAGTAGCTAGATCAGTCTATCAATCATCAAACACCCTAACTGTCATCATTGCTCAGTCTTTAGTACGAACCGTGTGCCCGTCCTGTAGTCGAAGTTATGATGAGCTTCCGAATAACTCTCCATTAGTTTATTCATTAATACAAAGCTTATCTTCCCTAGAGTTACTTGAGTACCTGCCGAACATACGTTTCGCAAAGCAAGGTGGGTGTGAAGAGTGTAATTATTCTGTAGATGGCCGTGTTGGACGAACACCTGTAGCTGAAGTCTTGGCGCCAGATCAAACAATCAGAAACCTATGGGCTAAAAACGAAGATGATTTGGCTAAAGCTCATTGGCTAAACACTGGTGGTTTTACTAAGTTAGAGCACGCAATTTATAAAATGTGCAAAGGGGTATTGGACCCTGAGATGATAGAACGTGAAATCGATCAACTTGTGGTCTCTCGATTAGATCGTGAAGAGCTAAATGTTTCTCTCTACCACCCAGAGGTTTAATTAATGGAAAACGATATTAACCAAAAGTTGCTCAGAATAAAGAGTCAATACCTTAGTGATGACTTCATTGATACCTTAAAGCTAAAGTATACAAACTTTCGTGTGGGCTCAAAGAGAAAGTCTCAACTTCTAGAGAAAATTGCATCACGTTTAGCAGATGGTGATTCAATCGTAAATGTATTGGACTCCCTCTATGAAGCATATAAGTCTCAACAACCAAAATCCCAAGAAACAAAGTTCGTAAAATATCTTGCAGACCGGTACCGATACAGACCAGTTATCTCATACATGCTCGCACCATTCTTTGATAAAACCACTATTGGAGTTGCTTACGCAATCGAGAAGAAAACTGCAGCATACAAAGTAATACGCATATGTGTCAGCCAATTACAAAGAAAACAACAAATGAGAGGTGCTGGCTTTTTAGGAATAGTCGGTCCAATTATAGGTGTTGGTTTGATTATGTTGATTTGTAGTCTTGCACACTTATACATCTATGCTGTGCTGTTTAAGGGGCTTAATATAAAACCAACTCCTATTATGACATTTGCAAGAGAGTTTACAAAAACTGTATACGAGCTAAGCCCATTTATTACAGGCACATTGGTGATATACGGGACCTGGGTAGTTTGGAGTTTACCCAATCAAATTAATCGGAGATTAACTAAATTACCACCTTGGAATGTTGTTGACGCGATTAATTCCGCTATAACCCTACAAACATTCAATGCTCTTTTGAAAGTCGGGATGCCCTCTTCAGAAGCACTAAAGCTTGTTGGTTCCCACTCAACGCCATATGTAAAACATTGGTGCCAAAAAATGCGTCTTAATATGATTGGAGGAAAGAGTGAAGGGCAAGCACTCGCCTGTGATTTCTTTAGTAGAGAACCAAGAATTGAGATTGAGTCGTATGCTACAACCTCTGACTTTACAAATAAACTAGACGATATCACCGAAGAAGTATTTGCTAACACTGAAATGCTAGTAAAAAAGCTTACGACAGGGATCATGCTCGGTTGCATGATGGCAGTTTTAACTGTAAACGCCATAGTTGGCCTTTCTATTTCTTCAATTGGTCAAACCCTTAACTAAGTTTGATAATAAAATTAACAAATTGTGAAAACCATATTCCACTTGATTGATATATGCCAATCATGTATAAAATCCAATAGCTTTCAAAGAGGAAAATAGCTATGTTATTTAAACCAAAAAAACAATATTCAAAGAAACTAAACCGCGTTCATGCAAAACGTAAAGGTGCATTTCTATCTACAGAGCTTCAATTAGTCCTGGCATTCGTGGGCATTATGGTTGTCGGTATTGCTACAACTATGGGGGATTCAGGTGCGGGTAAACTTGTTGACGATGCTGAGTCAGCTCTACTACAAGCATCGGACGAACTACGACGTACAGTGGGTGGCTTTGGTTCATACGCATCTGTTAACAACACTGACTGTTACGACAAAAACATCTGGCCTTCAAGCTGGTTAAGTGCAACCCAAGATGAATTTACCACACCTTTTTCTGATAATGGCTTGACCTGTGGAAGCGTAGACACCGCGACTAACCGTGATGGGATTACAACTACTGGTACAGGTAAATTCTTCACTTTCACTTTCTCAAATGTAGAAACAGATCAGTGTAACCTACTCGTTGGTCGTGTATTCCAAAACTTCGTTGAGATCCAGGTTGAAGGTACGCGAATTGATGGTAATGACACTCTTAAAACACAGTGTGCATCTGGCGATGAAGTAGCAATCACATTCATCAACCGTTAATCATTATTAATAAGAGTGGCCAATATGCTGCCTAGAACCTCAATCAAAAGACAAAGAGGCTTTTTCCTTCAACTTGGCATATTGGCCTCTACTGTCGCTTTAAGTATCATCATGTCCACTTACCTCATGATGAAAAGTGATCAATACGAATCTCAAGTAGACCAACTTCAAGGGCAGCGTATAGCAACGCTGCTTCATGCTATCAAGAATGCCTCAAGACAAAGTGGCTCATTAGCCCAATGGAATCAGCCGGGCCAACCCTTCCAAAACGGTGCTGAGCACATTGGAACAATGTGGTTGAAGCCAAACACCTGTGGTGGTACCCAAACATCTGAGTTCCTATTCTGTGACTTCGAAGATTCCCCTAGAATTGGGGATAACATGCAATACAAAACTGAAGTTACAAATGATGGAACCCAGGTCGAACTCAAATTAACTGTCTCAAATACTGCTGAAACTCGGGGATTTGACTTCTCTGGTGAAAACGGAGTCAAACGTTCATGTACTATAGCCCGAATTGCTGGTGGAGGTTTGGCAAACCTAAATTCAGGCACCTCAATCTCGCAAGTGGATTGCGACTTTGATACAGGTATCATTACTATGGATATCACTTGGGGCACAAGCTTCTCTGATGACCTGAGTATCCATGGTACAAACTCACCGTTAGCTACAATCGACTGGAATGGACAGGATGTCGATAATATGGACCGCCTTGAAGTATCTAGCATTGTGGACCGAGAAAACCCTGTATTTAGACTCGATTTGAATGGAACCAGCAACCTCAACAACCTCAACGTTAATTCCATAGACGCGAACTCCGGTACTATTGACACGTTACGCTCCAATTCTGCAAACTTAACTAGTGTTCGCGGCACTGACCTTGATTACGATAACGCTGACATTGATCGTGCTGATATTAATAGAGCTGACATCAATAACGGCGATATAAATACAGCTAGTATAGGCTCAGCAACAATAGACCAAGCTACAGTACGGAATAGAATCAACCAAACCAACTCATCGCAAATGAATAATTTCGCAGGGGGCTTGGCAATCGGTACTGGTTCAAACATATCAACTCTAGAGAATGGCTCTCTTTATGTCCCTGGAGCCGTTGTTGATTTCAATGACCCCTCAATGTTTTTTGACCCAAATGGCGTTTCTCGAACAAGAGACATTCGTTTGACATCGAGAGGGGGTGTAGCTCTCTCAAACCTAACAAGTAAATATGTTCACCAAGGTTCCGCTACAATAAACGGAGTTGGTGCAATTAAAGGTGTAAATTGTGGTGATGGTGCAGGTTATGCGGCAAATAGAATTGTTGTAGACTGGCAAGATAGTAAGCGTTACCACTCAGCGAACGGTGTAGTCGTATCTGACTATTCATTAAACCGAATCGGTGTTACAAAAAATGCATCTGGCTCACAATTTCTTGTCCGCCTTTACTCGTATAATTTCAAAACTAAACTTTGGGAAACACCTAGAGAAAACCGAGCACTAGCAACTATCTATTGCTATTACCCTTAAATATCTTCCCTTCCAGGGCATACCAAACTATAATATATTATAGACTAAGCTTAAGGTATGCCCTATGAACCTACTTCTTGCTATCTTCTTTGGAATTCTTCGTACTCCGGCTCTACTTTTTTATGTAACTACAGGAGTCGTTCACTACGTAATGGGCAAGCTCGTAAGGACGGTCCTAATCCCTTTATCATACGTAACAGAGAAACTCCTTAAACCCAATCACTATCTAATCGGCCTTGGTGGCCTTTTAATACTATACAAAGGATATGAGTATCTACGTGCTATAGCAGTATCAATTGCTGATACAGAAGTGTTTCTATATATGCCCGTTTGGTTACTAAGTTATCTTGAGTTTAGTGATGTACCATTTGATAGGCTAGGCTTGCCGGGTGCACAAAGACCACTTACAGAATCAATGTTAGATTTCGAGCAGGTATTGTTTGGTAAATTCGATGTAATTGATTTGTACTTGGTCTGGTGGTGGTTCTTTTTAGGGAGTCAACTAGGGCTTTACATCTACTATGCAGTAAACAGGCTTTTGAAGACAATGAACCTCGATTAAGACAATGAAAAAAGAGCCATTATCTGAATTAGTCTGAATGCAATCTGTGAGTTTCTTTATCTCGATGTGACTAGGTCTGACAGGTTGCCCTTAATCGGCTCTGTCCAATAGTTTGCTAGAGATTGATCAATCTTTATTGTCATTTCCACAGTGTTTCTGGTACCAATACGCATCAAAATTGATCAAACCTTTGCTTTTTACAGTCTAAGAATCGCTTGAAAGGCACATTTCCGATCAAAGTCTATTGTCCTCCGATAATTACACCTACTGCATTGATGTATTCTTCTGGCGAGTGGGTAGTGAGTAAGTGGGCTTTAAAATCATTTCCGCGCAGATAACATTTTTGGTGAAAAGCATGGTGCATATTTTTAGGGTAGTCAGTTCGGTACTTAGTAATAACACTGCTAACCTTTTGACGCCCAAGACCAAACGCATTAGAAACATCTACAGAGATAATGCGGCCATCTTTGGATAACTTGACATCAATGAACTTGTAAACGGCTTGGTCTAGACATAGCAACTTTCTCCTTATCCGTCTGGTTGTTCAATAATTGTTGATAAAGCCTTTTTAGTTGCACTTTCAAGCGAGATCTTATTGTTACGATAGGCCAGTACAATTGAGTTGAACTTCTGGTTATCACAAACACAGAAAGGCTTTGTTGCGTAATTCGATGGAACTAAATCAAGAAACTACGATCTGAGCGGCTACGCCCATCAATCGTCGTAGCCTCATGCCTAAACCTCGTTACAAAACAACTAACTGGAAGCAGTACAATAAATCCTTAATCAACCGTGGTTCTCTGACCTTTTGGATTGATGAGGAAGCGATAGCTGAGTGGAAGCAAAACAAACAAGGCAAGCGTGGTAGACCTCGCCGATTCAGCGACTTAGCCATTACTACCGCACTGATGGTGAAACGCGTTTTCTCTATGCCCTTGAGAGCGCTGCAAGGTTTTCTAGACTCCGTATTTAAGCTGGCTAACATCCCGCTTGTTTGCCCGCACTACACCTGTATAAGCCGCCGAGCTAAGGAAGTTGAAGTTTCATTTAAAACCAAAACCAGAGGAGCAATACAACATCTGGCCATTGATGCCACTGGCCTCAAGGTTTATGGCGAAGGTGAATGGAAGGTCAAGAAGCATGGAACTGATGGGAAGCGAAGAGTCTGGCGTAAGCTGCATATCGCGGTAGATACAAGCACCCACGAAATAGTCGCAGCAGAGCTGAGCTTATCTAACGTAACTGATGCCGAAGTGCTCCCCAACTTACTCAAGCAAACACGTCGTAAAATCATTGAGATATCAGGCGATGGCGCTTATGACACAAGGAATTGCCATGATGCCATATGGATCAAGCGAGCTGTTCCGCTCATCCCGCCAAGAGAAGGAGCAGCCTTCTGGGAACAAGGACATCCTCGTAACTTAGCGGTAGGTTGCCAGAAGCTCTGCGGCTCCAACAAGAAGTGGAAAAAGCGGTATGGCTATCATAAGCGCTCTCTGTCAGAGACCGCAATGTACCGAGTAAAACAGTTGCTAGGTGGGAAATTAAGTCTAAGAAATTACAACGCTCAGGTTGGCGAGACTTACGCCATGATCAAAGCACTGAACAAACTTACAGGGCTTGGTATGCCTGAAACTCAGTATATTGTATAAAAGTCGCTCAACTTTAGGAGGTTTGGTTTCTCGTCTGAATTACGCAACAAAGCCGCTATTAGGTAAAGTATGTACCAATTTCAATAAATATTTTAATTAAGATACTGTTTGAAATATCAACAATAAAGGCACCGACCATAGGAACGACAAGGAAAGCTTTATGTGATGGTCCAAATGCTTTTGTGACTGTTTGCATATTCGCAATTGCTGTTGGTGTTGCTCCCATACCAAAGCCACAGTGACCCGCGCTGATCACGACAGCATCATAATCTTTGCCCATCATTTTGAAGGTGATAAAGCAGGCAAATAGCACCATGACAACAGTTTGTACAGCAATGATAATTAATACTGGCCCTGCCATGCTTGCCAATTGACCAAATTTTAATGACATTAACGCCATTGCCAAGAAAAGCGATAAAGCAACGCTACCTAATACATCGACGGTCGGCTCAAACACTTCGTGTTTAAATACATGAGTCAGTGTATTACGGATAATAATACCGACAAATAAACACCAGACAAAAGTAGGCAGTTGCAGAAAAGTATCTTTAAACAATGCACTGATATAGCCACCAACAACAATACAGATAATCAGCATTGAAATGGTTTCAATAACGTTATTTGCATTGATTTTTCTTTTGACGCTTGGTTGCTCAAAAGCTTCAACGATAGTGTCGCGCTCTTGCTCGGTTGTTTTAGGAATAGAGACCTTTTTCAAAAGATGACGGGCAACAGGGCCGCCAACTAAACCACCCAACACTAATCCAAGTGTTGCACAAGCCATCGCTAATTCAACGGCGCCTGTTACACCATATTTATCAGCGAGAATAGGGCCCCATGCTCCGGCATTACCATGACCACCTGTTAGAGTAATTGAACCTGCAATTAAGCCAATAAATGGACTTTCATTCATCATGACAGCCATACTCATGCCGACAGTATTTTGAATGGCGATTAGGATCGTTACTGCAATAGTTAATAGAACTAACGGCTTTCCTCCTTTAATCAGTCGAGAAAAGTCAGAACTTAGCCCGATAGAGGAAAAGAATGTGAGCATTAATAAACTTTGCAATGAAGCATCAAAAGTAAACGAATAACCTGATGTTTTATCAATAATTAACAGAACAATTGCAACAATAAAGCCACCAACGACGGCTTCTGGTATGTGGTTTTTTTGTAGGAACGGGGTAAATTTTACGACAAACATTCCTATGAGTAGCGCGATACATGCGACTAATAATGTATAACTGGCATCTAGGATCATTTTTTTACCTCTATTAGTTTACCAGAATTTTCACTATAACAATTTAACAATAGTGAAAAATGAAGTTACTTTGGTTAACTAATCTTTAACAATGAGTTTTATTAGGGTATCCATAACTTTTAGTTAATAGGGTCATAATTTTAGTGTGATCTTAATCATGAAATATTAAAAAGATTAAAATAACAACAATGGTATTTAATGATGGGTAAACCTAAATACCATGCGGGATCCGCACTATTTTCGGTGATAGCAAAAAATAAAAAAGTATAAATAATAAACAAAATTATAAGAGAAGGAGAACATGATAAGCGCAGGCCGAGCAATTTAAAGAAGTGTGATATACAACATAAAACAGCAGCATGACCTTTCTATATTTCGTTGCTTATCGAAGTGTTAATTTTCGGGTGGATTACTCTGTTTGTTGATTAATAACGGAGAAAAATATGATTGCTGTAATATTTGAGGTGCAAATACAACCCGACCAACAAACTCGCTATTTGACTTTAGCTGAGGAGTTAAGACCACTATTAAGTCATGTAGCTGGTTTTATTTCAATTGAACGTTTTCAAAGTCTAGCTACAGAAGGAAAAATGTTATCGCTATCTTGGTGGGAAAACGAATACGCAGTTCTGCAATGGAAAAATCATGTTTTACATGCGAAAGCTCAACAAGAAGGGCGAGAGTCAATATTTGATTTTTACAAAATTAGTATTGCTCATATTACTCGCGAATATTCATTTAAAAAGGACAAGGATAATGTTTGATGTTCACGTTGTTTTAGATAATCAAATAGGACAATTAGCATTACTAGGAAAAACATTAGGTAATAAAGGTATTGGATTGGAAGGGGGAGGGATATTTACGGTTGGTGATGAATGCCATGCTCATTTTCTTGTTGAACAAGGAAAGGAAGCTAAAATAGCGCTAGAGCAAGCTGGACTGTTAGTACTTGCGATCCGGACACCATTAATTCGTAAGTTAAAACAGGAAAAACCGGGGGAACTTGGCGAAATAGCACGAGTATTGGCGGAGAATAACATTAATATTTTAGTGCAATACAGTGACCATGCTAACCAACTGATATTAATAACGGACAATGATAGTATGGCTGCATCTGTTACGCTCCCTTGGGCAATAAAGTGAACTTGCGATGGCTAATTTAATACGAAAAGAGGTTACCTTTGAGTCCTCAATAGCCGCGATAGGGGCGGCTATGTCTGACATTTCACGAGTTAAAATACTCAGTGCTTTGATGGATGGGCGAGCTTGGACGGCCACTGAGCTAAGTTCTGTGGCGAATATATCAGCTTCAACGGCGAGCAGTCATTTATCTAAATTATTAGATTGCCAGCTAATCACAGTAGTAGCTCAAGGCAAGCATCGTTATTTTCGGCTAGCAGGAAAAGATATTGCTGAATTGATGGAAAGTATGATGGGGATCTCCTTAAACCATGGCGTACATGCCAAAGTTTCCACGCCAGTGCATTTACGAAAAGCACGTACTTGCTATGATCATTTAGCTGGCGAAGTTGCCGTTAAGATCTATGATTCCCTTTGTCAACAGCAATGGATCACTGAAAATGGTTCAATGATCACATTAAGTGGTATTCAATATTTTCATGAAATGGGAATTGACGTTCCTTCCAAACATTCACGTAAAATCTGTTGTGCGTGTTTAGATTGGAGTGAACGCCGTTTCCATTTAGGTGGGTACGTTGGAGCCGCATTATTTTCGCTTTATGAATCTAAAGGGTGGTTAACTCGACATCTTGGTTACCGTGAAGTTACCATCACGGAAAAAGGTTATGCTGCTTTTAAGACCCACTTTCACATTTAAGTTGTTTTTCTAATCCGCATATGATCAATTCAAGGCCGAATAAGAAGGCTGGCTCTGCACCTTGGTGATCAAATAATTCGATAGCTTGTCGTAATAATGGCGGCATACTATCAGTAGTAGGTGTTTCCCTTTCTTCTTTAGCGACTTGATGCTCTTGATCTTCCAATACGCAACCTAAAGTAAAATGCCCCACAGCGCTGAGTGCATATAATGCATTCTCTAGTGAAAAACCTTGTTGGCATAAAAAGGCTAATTGATTTTCGAGAGTTTCATACTGTTTTTCTGTAGGCCGTGTACCTAAATGTACTTTTGCTCCATCGCGATGACTTAGTAAAGCACATCTAAAACTTTTAGCGTTATTACGTAAAAAATCTTGCCAGCTTTCCCCTTCTAAAGGGCAAAAGTGAGTATGGTGCCTATCTAACATCTCAATGGCTAAGGCGTCGAGCAAAGCCCGCTTATTTTTTACATGCCAATACAATGTAGGCTGCTCTACACCTAGCTTCTGGGCGAGTTTACGGGTTGTTAAACCTTCGATTCCGACCTCATTAAGCAGCTCTAATGCGCTGTTAATCACTTTACTTTTATCTAATCTAGACATCATTAATTCCTAATTTTTGTTGACACTCTATCATTGATAGAGTTATTTTACCACTCCCTATCAGTGATAGAGAAAAGTGAAATGAATAGTTCGACAAAGATCGCATTGGTAATTACGTTACTCGATGCCATGGGGATTGGCCTTATCATGCCAGTCTTGCCAACGTTATTACGTGAATTTATTGCTTCGGAAGATATCGCTAACCACTTTGGCGTATTGCTTGCACTTTATGCGTTAATGCAGGTTATCTTTGCTCCTTGGCTTGGAAAAATGTCTGACCGATTTGGTCGGCGCCCAGTGCTGTTGTTGTCATTAATAGGCGCATCGCTGGATTACTTATTGCTGGCTTTTTCAAGTGCGCTTTGGATGCTGTATTTAGGCCGTTTGCTTTCAGGGATCACAGGAGCTACTGGGGCTGTCGCGGCATCGGTCATTGCCGATACCACCTCAGCTTCTCAACGCGTGAAGTGGTTCGGTTGGTTAGGGGCAAGTTTTGGGCTTGGTTTAATAGCGGGGCCTATTATTGGTGGTTTTGCAGGAGAGATTTCACCGCATAGTCCCTTTTTTATCGCTGCGTTGCTAAATATTGTCACTTTCCTTGTGGTTATGTTTTGGTTCCGTGAAACCAAAAATACACGTGATAATACAGATACCGAAGTAGGGGTTGAGACGCAATCGAATTCGGTATACATCACTTTATTTAAAACGATGCCCATTTTGTTGATTATTTATTTTTCAGCGCAATTGATAGGCCAAATTCCCGCAACGGTGTGGGTGCTATTTACCGAAAATCGTTTTGGATGGAATAGCATGATGGTTGGCTTTTCATTAGCGGGTCTTGGTCTTTTACACTCAGTATTCCAAGCCTTTGTGGCAGGAAGAATAGCCACTAAATGGGGCGAAAAAACGGCAGTACTGCTCGGATTTATTGCAGATAGTAGTGCATTTGCCTTTTTAGCGTTTATATCTGAAGGTTGGTTAGTTTTCCCTGTTTTAATTTTATTGGCTGGTGGTGGGATCGCTTTACCTGCATTACAGGGAGTGATGTCTATCCAAACAAAGAGTCATCAGCAAGGTGCTTTACAGGGATTATTGGTGAGCCTTAACAATGCAACCGGTGTTATTGGCCCATTACTGTTTGCTGTTATTTATAATCATTCACTACCAATTTGGGATGGCTGGATTTGGATTATTGGTTTAGCGTTTTACTGTATTATTATCCTGCTATCGATGACCTTCATGTTAACCCCTCAAGCTCAGGGGAGTAAACAGGAGACAAGTGCTTAGTTATTTCGTCACCAAATGATGTTATTCCGCGAAATATAATGACCCTCTTGATAACCCAAGAGGGCATTTTTTACGATAAAGAAGATTTAGCTTCAAATAAAACCTATCTATTTTATTTATCTTTCAAGCTCAATAAAAAGCCGCGGTAAATAGCAATAAATTGGCCTTTTTTATCGGCAAGCTCTTTTAGGTTTTTCGCATGTATTGCGATATGCATAAACCAGCCATTGAGTAAGTTTTTAAGCACATCATCATCATAAGCTTTAAGTTGGTTCTCTTGGATCAATTTGCTGACAATGGCGTTTACCTTACCAGTAATGTATTCAAGGCTAATTTTTTCAAGTTCATTCCAACCAATGATAGGCATCACTTCTTGGATAGGGATAAGGTTTTTATTATTATCAATAATATAATCAAGATAATGTTCAAATATACTTTCTAAGGCAGACCAACCATTTGTTAAATCAGTTTTTGTTGTGATGTAGGCATCAATCATAATTAATTGCTGCTTATAACAGGCACTGAGTAATTGTTTTTTATTTTTAAAGTTATGATAAAAGGCACCTTTGGTCACCAACGCTTTTCCCGAGATCTCATCTATTGAAACAGCTTGATAGCCTTTTTCAACAAACAATATTCGTGCTGAGTTAACCAGTGATTGATAGGTACTCTTAAAATTTTCTTGTTGATGATTTTTATTTTCCATGATAGATTTAAAATAACATACCGTCAGTATGTTTATGGTATCATGATGATGTGGTCGTGACAATCTTAAGAACATTTAGGTTATTTTATGTATATTGAACAGCATTCTCGCTATCAAAATAAAGCTAATAACATCCAATTAAGATATGATGATAAGCAGTTTCATACAACGGTTATCAAAGATGTTCTATTATGGATTGAACATAATTTAGATCAGTCTTTACTGCTTGATGATGTGGCGAATAAAGCGGGTTATACCAAGTGGTATTTTCAGCGGCTGTTCAAAAAAGTAACAGGGGTCACACTGGCTAGCTATATTCGTGCTCGTCGTTTGACGAAAGCGGCTGTTGAGTTGAGGTTGACGAAAAAAACTATCCTTGAGATCGCATTAAAATATCAATTTGATTCCCAACAATCTTTTACACGTCGATTTAAGTACATTTTTAAGGTTACACCAAGTTATTATCGGCGTAATAAATTATGGGAATTGGAGGCAATGCACTGAGAGATCCCCTCATAATTTCCCCAAAGCGTAACCATGTGTGAATAAATTTTGAGCTAGTAGGGTTGCAGCCACGAGTAAGTCTTCCCTTGTTATTGTGTAGCCAGAATGCCGCAAAACTTCCATGCCTAAGCGAACTGTTGAGAGTACGTTTCGATTTCTGACTGTGTTAGCCTGGAAGTGCTTGTCCCAACCTTGTTTCTGAGCATGAACGCCCGCAAGCCAACATGTTAGTTGAAGCATCAGGGCGATTAGCAGCATGATATCAAAACGCTCTGAGCTGCTCGTTCGGCTATGGCGTAGGCCTAGTCCGTAGGCAGGACTTTTCAAGTCTCGGAAGGTTTCTTCAATCTGCATTCGCTTCGAATAGATATTAACAAGTTGTTTGGGTGTTCGAATTTCAACAGGTAAGTTAGTTGCTAGAACCCATGGCTCCTTTGCCGACGCTGAGTAGATTTTAGGTGACGGGTGGTGACAATGAGTCCGTGTCGAGCGCTGATGAATCCCCTAATGATTTTTACCAAAATCATTAGGGGATTCATCAGAGCTTTGTTTTGGTAGGATTACCGCCAAAATACACTCCCCTGAGGTTGACTGCATCCCGTACACAGAAAAGGTATCTAGCTATTCGATAGAATGGTTGGTCAATAAAGCTAGGCCACTTTGTAAAGTAGAGGGTATTCGAGTGGTTATATGATGTATTGTTCTCAAGGCCTAAACAGTCGTTTGTTACTAACAGGTTGAACGCTAATTCCTGCCCTGTGGCCGTAGATGAATTGGGTTGGAGTTGATTTAGAGCGCGGAATGTTGTCTCTAGTGCGGACTCTTTTCGATCATAAAAGAATGATACCAATGCGATGAGGCCGATTATTCCTAACAAAATCTTTAAAACTAGTGATATTTTTTTAATAATTTTATGCAACAAAGAGTGACGTTTCAGGTTGTTGAACTCTGCTCTTTCATTAAGCTCTTTTACTTCTAACCGAATATCTCGGCTTTCTAATAGTAAGCTTTCTAAAGCATTAGTTGAGTTATTTCGCGTTTGCTGACGGTGACGGTTCCTTCGAAAATATCGTTTAGGTTCACTATTTGATTTGCTCATAGCTCGATATCCTTATCTAACCAAAAGTGGTTAAGTTTTGTGTTTTTTCGCGTCAAACTTATGATGATGGTCCTAGAGTTAATTTTAAGGAGTCTAGAACGTTATATAAATTGCTTTAAGAACTCTTCAAGTGCTTTACCAGGGTGATCAATTTCTGAATTAATCATATTGATCCCCCATTGCTCGAGAACTGCTTCCTGCACAGGGTTTGGACGTGGGGAAAACACATAAGACTTAGGCTGGGCTCCTCCACAGTAATTACCTTTCCACAGTTTTGATAATTTATAGAATAGAAGCCTTATGTTGATATCAGATAGACTATAACCAATGAAAAGAACAGTTTTTCCAAGTACATCAGCTCTAAGTTTTAGATCTAAAGGCGATTCGAATTCTAGTCGCTCAAAGTAACTTGATTCATCGAGGACTATTGACTCATCATCATCAAAATCTCCATGAAATTTAATGACTTGTGTTTGGTCTTTTCTTATCTCAGTCATATCAGATACAGACGCAATTTTTATAAATTCTTTACCGTAATGTTTTAGCGATTTCTCAATCCATCGGTCGTAGTTTGTCGTATAGATAAGAGGAAAATTTGCTTTAGCAATGTATTCATGAACTTTGGAGTTTTCTAGCTTCACATCTCCCGAGTGCCACTGGGTGTCCATCCAGCTACGCAAGGGACCTATTCTTCCTTTTTCGATTCGATAATACTCGGCTAGCGCAAGATCATTTCCAAATGTTTTATATATGTCAGGATCATAGCCTAGTTCTACGGAGATATGGTTGATGAGCTCAGACCAAGAAGGAAGACCAAGATTCATTGATACTCCCGCACCAACGAATAAAATTACGTTCCCTTTTTTGTAGGCAGACAATAGCTGTTCCATTAATCTTTTCCTTGTTTCAAAAACTCTTTGAACTTGTCAAAAGCTAACTTTCTCATTGAAATTTCATTTTTTTTGTCACCCATTTCTGAAAACGTTAAGCTTTCTCCATCTGGGATAAAAATGCAGTCCCATTGAAAGCTACGGTCTCCCTTAGGTTCAGGGGCGATTGTTCCTCTTATCTCACCCTTAAAGGTATGTATTTTCATTGAGTCACAGTAACCAATAATTGTTTTTGCGATAACTTTAGTATTGTCCCCAGTACCAAATAAAGTAGAAAACTTATCAGCTTCAAGCTTATCCCAGAAAATCTGGGTTAAGCCGCCAGGAAACTCGTTTAAATTGTCAATGTATAAGCCAGTATGCTCCACGAAAACTGGGCGCCCTACAATTTTAAATGCCTTTAGTAGTTTGTCCTTAACTAGAAGATCAACGTCATCGGTTTGGATTTCATTTATAGAGTGTTTCGCTGCCACTACATCTACACCGATGCCTTCCAAAAGTTTGTTTACTTCGTCGACTTTATGGTCGTTCTTTGTAATGAATCTGAGTTTCATTCAATTCCCTTAATGAAAGAGTATTTTTTTTGAGTCGAGAGCATATTTTGAATTAGAAGAACATTATTGGTTTCTTTGTAAAGTTCAAAGTAGTCATCGCTGAGAGTAGAACCGTGTATAGAGGGATTGTCTGAACAGATAACGAAAGGTATTTCGTACTTAACCATTTCTGTAACAGGGTGAGATTCATTCTCTGCTACAGCATTTGTTAGACGATTGCTTACAGGGCACACTTCAATGCAAATATCTTTGTTCTTAACTAACTCAATCAGTCTTGGATCTTTAACTATTGCTGTTCCATGGCCAATTCTATCGGCAGAGTAGTTAATGATGGCATCTTCAATATTCTGGGGATTACCTGTTTCGCCTGCATGGATTGTAATAGACAGCCCTTCTTCATCTTTAGCTGTTCTAAATAGATGCGCTGTCTCTGGAGGAGGTGAGATATCCTCATTACCAGCTAGGTCCAATCCAATGACTGACTGAGGGCGGCCAAGAGATTTATAGGCATCTACTAATGCTCGTAAGTGTTCTGGAGCGTACTCCCCACGCGTGATAGTTAGAAGTAGGCCTGCTTTTATATTGTAACGACACGAGAACTCTTCTATGTCTTGTAGTAGCCATTCCAATGCTTCTTGCACTGTAATATTGTTTAGGAGGGATATGTATATGACGCTATTGCGTAGCTCTACAAATTTAACATTATCATTTTTGAGTTCGAAGAATGCGCTATCTACAATTTTAGATAAATCTGCTCTACTTTGTGGTACTAACCTGAGTGCTTGCCAAGGCGTTAAGTATTCAGCTAGAGAGCTAGCTGGAGTTTTTCTCGTTAAGTCGTAACGTAAGTCAAAACCTGAGGGGAGTTCATTGATACTTGCTTGTAAAAGAGATCGGAGAAGAGCTGTGTTGGCGAGGCCGTTCAAGTGTACATGCAACTCCCCTTTGGGCATTCTTTTTATATCAATGAAGTTCATGTTTGTTTTTCAGTCCCCACTCATATCTTTGATGATTTGAAGCAGCTTCATTTTATTTTCTTTGGAGAGTTTTTCTATATACAGAGACAGCTCTGCCGAGACTTCGTCCTCACAAAAAAAGTAGTTCAAAGGTACACCAAGCTCGTCCGCAATCAATTTTAGCGTTTGAACATCCGGTGTATGTTTCCCTTTTTCATACTGGTTCATTCTCGGACTCGCAGAGCTTTCATCCATACCTATTCGCACTCCCAAGGCTTTCTGAGAGAGTTTTGCTTTCTTACGCGCTTCTTTGAGACGTAATGGGATTGGACTTTGGAATGACACTTATGGCTCATATTATGAAACTCTACTTAACTAAGATTTTCTTAGTTTTACCGATCTCTGTATACTAAGCAATCCTTAGTTTTATTGCGGTATAAGTATTACATGAAGCGTTCTATTAAAATCAGTGCAGAGATGTACAAGTTATTGATTGAAAGAACAATTGATGATTTTTCAGTGACTGAGTTGAGGGATGAGTTTATTGTCCTAAGAGGTTTCCACATTGATGCTGATGAAGCGCGTAAAAAAGTTTATCGACAAATCTTGCGGTTCATGAAGCATGGCTGGCTTAGGAGTGAAGGTAGTGGTCATCAGAAACGCTATTTTCAGACGGAAGCTTTCAAAGCTATTCAGGTGGAACCTAAATTAGTAAATGTAGACATTGAGATTGCATCGGATCAGGGCTATTCGGTCTTAACTAGTGAGTATAACCATTACAAACGAGAGCTAGAGGTTGTTTTAGGTGAGATTAACGAATACCGTTCTCTGAATAAGCGTTTCCCAGAATTAGAACCGAAACTGGTTATGCTCCTTAAAGGAGCAAAAGAGCGATCAGTGCAATTATTAGGGAAAGTTAATGGGCTCAAGAGTGTCCTTAGAGTCCTCGATGAGAAAAATCAGACATGTTGAGACTTGTTGTATTAGGCAAGCGTTAGCGGGCAGTTAACGTCATAATATGAACGCTATTGATGTGTTTAGGTTGGTTCTTTAATGATCGCGCCTAAATTGCGGTCTTAGATCTTTATGAATGATGATGTACACGAAATACTATAATCACATGACTTAAACGAAATGCTCAAAATGTGAGTGGTTTAACTTTCAATTATGTTAGGATTGCCCGTTTTCGCATATTTGACGTAGAAATCATAATATGTGTCAAAATTTAATTGTGCTTTTGATTATTGTATAAGCACTTAGGTTATTATTTGTTGGTATGTTGTTCATCACTTGTCATTCACTATCAAGTGGTCTGGAGGGTTTATGGCTAGTGGTAAGTTGTTAAGATTACTTGTTCAATCAGGTACTTCCGGTGATCCTGGTGCTTTCAGAAGTGCGACTGAGCAATTAATTAAAGAAGAAAGACAAAAGCAGCATAACTTGTTAGCAAATGATTTGGAGCGAATTCTTTACGGAGATAGAGTTGCGACCAACTCAACTAGGCATAACATTCTACCGGAACCTCCGACAGACAAAGAAAGTGGTGTTCCGTTAGTTGATATCAGACAAGCCAACAGGTCTATTGAAGACTTGGTTTTAAATAAACGTACTTTAGAGATTATTGAGGATGTACTTGAAGAGCACCGTCGTGAAGATGTTCTTCGAAGTTATGGAATGGTCCCTGCTGAAAAAATCCTCTTTTTCGGTCCTCCAGGCTGTGGCAAAACGTTAACTGCTGAGTCTATGGCCTACGAGTTAGAACGACCACTTGCTATAGTTCGTTTAGATTCTCTTGTGTCCTCGTTTCTAGGGGAAACTGCTGCTAACTTACGAAAAGTGTTTGATTTTATTGCCAAGCATAAACTATTGGTTCTTTTTGATGAGTTTGATGCTTTAGGGAAAGAGCGTGATGATGGTTCAGAGCATGGTGAGCTGAGGAGGGTAGTTAATGCCGTTCTTCAAATGATGGATTCTTACGATGGAAAGAGTACGATCATTGCAGCTACTAATCATGAGCAAATTCTTGATAGCGCTATTTGGCGCAGATTTGATGAAATTGTAGAGTTTCCAGAAATAGACCAAAACCAGCTTCAAGATTTGTTGCAACTGAAGCTCCGTGGAGTGAGGAGAGAGTTTGATCTAGATTCTTCCGAACTTCATGCCATTTTCCGAGATAAGTCACCAGCAATAATTGAGCGAATAATAAGGCGAGCAGTTAAGCGAATGATCTTAAAGGGGAAGGAATTTCTAACCATTAGAATGCTAAGAAATGCACTAGAACAAGAAAGTCAAATCTAATAATAATGCGCAAAGGAATGCAGTATGGCAGGAGCTTACCCTCACCTTTCTTTTTCCAAGGAGACTCCTTTAACTCCAAGGAGGTCTCGTCCAGGCTTTGGCACTAAAGTTCAACGTGGTAACCCGGTAGAGCACGTAAAGAGTCTAAAAAAGCAAGTAGAGACCTTTCGAAAGGTAATATCAGACCAGGTTGGTGGTAGCACATCACGAAACCTTATTCAGATAAAGCTGAATGAGAGAATGAGTTTTGAAGAAATAACGAAACATGGCATATCCATAGTAAGTCAAGAAGACCAGACAGTTTACATTGCTTTTGCCGATGAAAAGCAACTACAACAATTCAATGAACGCTTATCTTTGTTGGTTGATGGAGAGTATGTAACTTATGCGAACCTATTGTTTGCAATTGATAAGATTGATGCGTGGGGGTACGAAGATCGTAAAAGTTGGGCATTGCAACAGTTTGGGTTTCCAGATGAAGATACTTTTCGATTAGATGTTGAACTTTGGCCACTCGGTAGCACGGGGAGCATTGCACGAAATGCTCTCGTATCTGATTTTTTAAATTGGTTAAGCTCAGAAGATATTCAGCATCTAGACAAAGTTAATCGGGATAGCTTAGTTATGTTCCGAGTTACAGTTAACTTAAATCAAGCGCAATACTTGCTTCAACACAGAGATGTTCGTCAAGTTGACCTCCCGCCAAAGACAGGCGTCGATTTCGCTCAATTAAACTTAGATGTAAACATTCTTCCTCCAACTCTAAATACAGTTGCAGAGTCAGCAAGTAAAATATGTGTACTCGATAGCGGTATTAATGCCAACCACATATTACTTCAGGGTGCGGTTGGTGATGCTCAGAGCTTTGTTGATAGAGAAGATGAGTTTGACTACGTTGGACATGGAACCGCAGTTGCAGGTGTCGCTCTATTTGGAGATTTAGAAGCTCGAATTGATGGTAACGATTGGACTAGAGACTTGTGGCTTTTAAGCGGAAAAGTATTGGCTACTGGTTCAAATGGCCAAACTGAGTTTGATACAAAAACGATAGAGTCTACGTTGAGCGAAGCAATTTCGTATTTTTATCGAGAGTATGGGTGCCGTATATATAATCTTTCTCTTGGTAACGAAAATGCACCATACCTTCATAACCATGTATCAGGTATCGCAGTTACACTTGATGAACTCGCTAGAGAACTTGATATCTTAATTGTTGTTTCAGCTGGTAACTATAGCGGTTCTGAAAGAATAAGTAATTGGAGAGACGACTACCCTCACTTTCTTTTATCCGATGATGCTGCGCTTATTGATCCCGCTCCAGCTGTTAATGTGCTAACTGTAGGGGCGATGGCAAAGCACACTTCCACGTACACAGAACGCTACTATCAACGACAGGGGGAAATCAATGAACTACATGTTGCGAATGAAGGTCAAGTTTCTCCATTTTCAAGAAGTAGTCAAAGCGATAAGTCTGTATTGAAGCCTGACTTTTTAGCACACGGTGGAAACTTTGCTATACCAGCTAGGTTAGAAGGAAAGAGCTGGAAGCAAGTATTTAAACACCTTGGTGTAGTTACATTAAATCATAACCCTCAAGGTAATACGCTATTAAGTGAGTATAGTGGTACAAGTTTTTCTGCTCCTTATATTACCAACCTAGCAGGAAGGTTACTGAACAGTTATCCCGATTCATCTGCGAATCTTCTTCGAGCGCTATTAGCTAATCATGCGCGTATAACTCCAGAGTTGGGTGCCACTTTTTCAGACAAGAAGGATGTAAGACGTGTTGCTGGCTATGGGGTTATTGATGAAGATAGTTTGTTTCGATCATCTGAGGAGCATGTAGTACTAATTAGTGAAGAACAAATTGAAAATGATACACATCAGTTCTTTGAGCTTCCAATTCCAGAAGACTATTTTCGTAAAGGAAAGGCGACCAGAACTATCACCGTTAGTCTGGCTTATAGTCCTTCAGTTCGCACTACTCGACTTGAATATATTGCAACTAAGATAAAGTATCATTTGGTACATGGTGATTCGTTGGAAGCGGTCTCCAAGTCATTTAATAATGAAAATAAGAAAACAACTCAATCGATACCTGAATGTGATGGCACTAAGAGGGATCTTACGCAAGATGATAGGAGTAGGGGCACGTTACAATCCAGCACTTGGACATACAGTCAGTTTAATAAACCCAGGAAGCTCTTCTTAGTTGTTACTCGGCAAGATACCCCATGGGCTAGTAATCAAGTCAAAGAAAAAGAAGATTATGCACTCGCAATATCCATCACGGATAGGGAAAATGAAGAAGCAAGGTTGTACCAGCAAGTTTCCGAAAAGCTGCAAGCTAGAGAAAGGTTAAGAGCTAGAGCAAAGTTGGCATAGGAGGCACATACCGTTGCACAATTGAGAGTGTCCCGAATTCTGTGTAACTGTCTAGACTTAAGCCTTAAAGGCTAAGGATGGACAATATGGATAAGAAAG
>NZ_JAWOWM010000024.1:0-43223 GCF_033340475.1 Vibrio sp. 1078-1 | reverse complement strand
CTTTCTTATCCATATTGTCCATCCTTAGCCTTTAAGGCTTAAGTCTAGACAGTTACACAGAATTCGGGACACTCTCAGTTTCCACTTTTGATCTTATGGAACAAAACATTTAAGTCTGCCTTCCTTAACTCTGATTGCTTATTTATACCGATATCTTTTAGTGACTTAAATATTGTAGGACTGAGGCTAGGCATTGCCGATATATCTAAATCCTCACTTTGTTGTTGTTTTTTTATTGCTGCATTTAGCATGATCTTTAACTGCATTATTGTCTCCACAGCTTGCTGATCTGATACTTTTTCTGAAAGATAGCGCTTCATAAGAAGTCTTGAGGATCTAGAGCTATTGGGTACAGAAATAGGGTACTTTTTACATAGATAAAACCCGTATGATTCGAGTGACTCTAGTAATGGGGAGTCTGTTTCTTGTGGTACATAGATATTGAGAACACCCTCACGCTGGTTAGCTATCATGTATCCACAGTAAGTGAATTGAAACTCGCCAAATGAAGGTCGGCTAAAGACCCCTTCAATTGGCTGAAAAAGGTCTCTATAGTAGTTTGGAGCTTTTGCCAACGCTTTTTTAGTTTTTGACTTTCCTTTGCGTGATTTATGTAAATTTTTTTGCAACAAAGACGGTTGAAAGTTTCTCGGGTTAACTTGAAGCTCTTTATTTTGACTTTTCATGTTCACTCACTCGATATCGCGTATTTTGAAGATAGAAACAGGGAACTCTTTGTTGAAAGCAGATTCTCTGATCATCTCAACTTGCCACAAGGTGGGAGAAGAGACAGAAACTTTCTCCATCGTATAATGCATCTTAAGTTGGTAAATCCAGACAGCGCGGCTACGCATAACGCCGCTGCCAGGTACGGCTTCACGCTGAGCTATTGCTTTGTTCAAAAGTTTAATAGAGCTTGTGTCTACGTGGAGTAATGCAGAAGTCTGGTATTTCTTCATTATATTTATATAGTTACTTGCTCTTAGAAGCTCAATAAATATGTCTTGGGTGTCTGTTTCAGAGTCCAAATGGTTGGACTTGCACCTAGACAGTACTGTTGCTGCATTTAAGTAGTTCATTGAAAAACAGTCTTTAAGGCTATCAACTAGATATTCACGAACTAATACTTCTGACTCTTCTTCAGAGTAAGTTTCGCCAGGGTTTCTTTCTTGGTCCTTAGTCGGCAAGATATGCTTATCTGTGGGTATTGGGTATACAGCAGTATCACTTGTCGTTGATGCAATAAAGTAGTTTGTTGAAGTAATCTTTGTGGTATCTATGAACAGGTTCAAGGCGTATAAAAATGCAACAATAGCTAAGAAAAATAAAACCAGAGCGTAGTATGGAGATCGCTGGACAGACTTAAAATTGTCATAGATTAAATTATGACGTTTATCTGTTTCAAACACGGCATCGTGGTTACGGTTAACCTCGCTGGAGGGTATTGATTGGCAACTAAAGGTATCCCCTTTAACAAAGCTATCCTCAGTAGACTTCGAACTTTGTCTTCCTGTTAACGGAGTCTTCCCCAAAGCTGTACTAATAAAATTGAATAGGTCTTTAACGTTCATCTAAAAACCACCCTGTCGATGAGTAATGAACTTGCGTTATCCGCTCTAGGTTCAGGTAGAACTGTGTAGTGAGCAATGAATGAGGTTGTTTGGTCTCCTGATACCGATTGGACTGTTACCATTATCGGAACCTCAACTACCCAAACTAAAGGCTTACCAGGTTTGTTCTTTAAGGTAACGATAGGATCGTAAGGAACAACAACGTTAGCCTTACCTTCTGACATAAGAATCGCCTCAATCATAGGGTCAGTAGGATAAACATTGAACAGTGATGTGGCGGCTATTGGCGCAAAGTGCTTTTCAATACAGTTGGCATAATCGTTATCGCGTTCACCGTTCATTAGGTGTTGAGCGGTTTTATAATCGACGGTATAGCATGAGCTCACCATACGACGAAGAAACCTGACAACCTTCTCGTCTGTATAGCGTGGGTCACGTGATACAAAGGCCCTTGTGTAACCACCATTACCATCAGAATAAAGAAAAACTCTATCCGGGTTCCCTAATAGTTCTTCATTGAATTCGGAAAGTTTAAAAATAGCTAAAACAGATAAAACGATAGCAAGCACAAATGGCCAGTCGAATTTAAGTATGCGAATAAGTCGTGGAATATTCATAACCAATCAACATCCCAATTAGAAGAACTTATGATCTTAACTGCACTTGCCCCCTTACCCTTTGGCACACGTTGTAAATCAAGCCAGAAAGTTACATTAGCGGCCTGGTGCCTTTGATTCTGAATAGCCTCGAGCTCAGTTTCAGTTGCGTCTTTAACCTTCAAAGATTTTTTCATAATCTTGCCCTGAACTTTAACTCGCCATACCCAGTAGGCATCTTTTGTGAATCTTCCATCAATTTTCCCGTCAACTGTGCCACTGTATTCCATAAAAGGCGCTCGGGTAGGGTAAAACTCAATAATTTCTTTATTAGAGAAAATGGTTGATAAAATTTCTGCTTCTTGAACTGCGCTTGAGAATGACTTCCAGCCAGAAGTAGTAAAGAATAGTAATGCTGATTCTGTCATAGACAATTCATAACTATCGAAAGATAGAGAGAGTGTGTTGTACATAGCTTCAGTTACAAAATCCATAACTTCAGAGTCAGAAAAAAGACGGTCACTTAATGGGACCTGAGGAACTATTCGGGTAATGCCCTTATCGTTGTAAGTGGGGATCTTGTAGTAACCAGATTTATTTGTTGTAAGAGTGTTTAGTGCAAACTCTAAGAAATAGATAATGACCACCAGCACTACGAAACCAGATAGGAGCCCTCGATGATTCTTAATTACGGATGAGCGAAACATATCCTTCCTCTAATCCAAGTTACCGATGCGTACAGGCTTGCCAGTAGGCTCAATCCTTGCGTCATGGGAGGTAGCGCTGATATTTATTCTTTCAAGCAGGTAAAAATTAACCAGCGAACCAGTCAATAAAAGCAGGGTGAGGCCCCACGTAATTGAAGTCAGTGCAAGTAAAGCCTTAGTTGCTCTATTTGCAACATAAGGGTTTCTATTGACACCCAATTCAGCCAATTTCACACCCATTATTCTGCGCGCTGGTCTTGGCTTTATACTTGGTATCTTTTCTAGGCGGCTTCTGACTTCTCCTGGGATGGGAGAAGACCCTGCATGGATAATTAACTCGGCAGATTGGGTAACTGATTTAAAGCCAACAGACTCTTCGTTTTCCATTACATTTATCCTATTAGTTGTAACCTTTCTATTTCCTTGCGCAGATAGGAAAATTCAACACCATCAATCTCTATCGTTTGTTGGTATGACTGGGTTGAGCTTTTAAACTTTTCTAAAAGCTCTGTTAATTCAATGGAATCTGTAGAGATTGATGAGTTAACAAGGAAGCAGCGATCGAGGGTGTCCAACTCTGGATGGTTACTATCGACAATAGAGACAAGAATACTCAAAACAGGTTTGTAGCTATCAGCCGAAGATAGTTGTAACTCAGCAACACGGCGTCCATATTCGACATTCGAGATAATGCATAAAGTTTCTTTTTCTTTTTGAGAAAACAAAATGACGTTGCTTCCTAACAGTGACTCCAAACTACTACTACCTATGACATATTTTATAATCACAAAAATATATGTCTTTTACGGATGAAAAGCAATGCCATATTTTTGGTTGTTTGGTTGTTTGGTTGTTTGGTTGATTTGATTTTGAGGGTTGACCGAGATGTTAGATTTGGTTGTTTTCGTTTAGCTAAAACCATTCCATCCGTTGATAAATTTGCTATGATGTGAAAAATATATGCCTTAAATGGATTAAAAGCAACGGTGCAAAAATGTTAACTTTAATATTTCTACAGTATCTTTCATTACTCTTAATGCCTGTTTCAGGTGGAGTTTCTCTTCTTGCTCCGGTACTTAGTTTATTCGTCACATATATCGGAATGTGGAAACAGTTCAGAACGATACATCCAGTACTTAAGTCACATTTAGTAGGGCAAGCGATTGTCGGAGCTTCGGTCATATTTTGTGTGATCAGTATCGTCTTAACCTTCGAAATAACTCAAGCTATGCAATCGTTAACAGCTTCCGACAAGAACTTTTCGGCAAAAGTTTTAACGACTTTCGGATGTGTTGTCTTCCTCTATTACTACTTCGTCATAACCGTAAACTTTATACTTCATCGAAAAGGTCTAAGGGCACGGCTTGTGTTACCCATTCCATTGACCAAAGGAAAGTATGATTCTCTAAAAATGATTCTTAAAGAGCGACGTATTGATGACACAAACATAATTTTTAAGGATTCCTAAGTTATGAGTCAGCGTACGCCAGAAAAAGAATCAGAGTTGAATGCTTCAGTCGCCCTAGCTCTAGCATTAGCAATAGGTATGGGTTACGGGGTTTACGCGCACTTTTTCCACATACTTGCTTTTGTGTGGAGAATGCTAAAGATAGCTCAGATGTTTACATTTTTTGCTTTTGAGAACCTCGTGGTTGTAACTACCTCTTGGCTAACAGGATTTCAAGGATGGGGGTTTAAGGAGGGGCTATATCAAATATTAGAATTGCATTATACGATGATTACACCCGAGTATATTGGAGCTTACGACTCTATTTTCGGAAATATACTTAAATGGCCCTTCGCTTTAGCTCTGATCTACTTAGGTTGTAAAGAATATTCAATACGCTCTAAAACCAGAAAAGAACACAACGTTGAATCAATGATACGGGCTGCTTCCAAGGTTCATCCTCATTTAAAACGTATAGTACCGCCCAACTTCTACGATAAATTGATGGGATATTCCATTGGCTGGATGTTTCCTAAATATAAAGAACGTTTAGAGGGTGAAAACCCTTGTGACTATTCACATGATTACAATTTCGAAAATCGCTCTGACTATGAAAACCGATACGCTATGGGTGTATCTCCTTACGAAATGCTCACAGCAAATCCTCCTTTGGGTGTCACATTAGATGAAATAGAACGTGACAAAGAAATGCAAAAAGAAACGGGGTTTGTTAGCAATTTTAGGCCTATTTGTTACTTCTATTACTGCGAGAACCCGAAAGACTCAACAATAGAGTTTTGCTCTCGAACAGCGACTATCAGCTTAGAGAGGCTTCTCCTCTGTCCTTTACCGCAACAACTACATTCGGAAGATAAACTAGCACGGTTGTTTGATGATAATGGGAAAACCATTCCAATTGAATATGTAGATAAACAGGGTAATGAAGCGGATAAGTTTAAGAGAGGAGGAGCGATAATAGGTGGCTTTCGTCCAACAACTTTATTGAATGATGGCGTCCCTTACGCTGGCAGTATCGAAGACACAATACTTTTATTTAACGGTATTGAAAGAAAGGTTCTTACACAGCTTAAGGAAAAAATGGATGGAAAGACAACCCGTACATTCGAAGAAATCCTCTATGCAATGGTAACAAAGAAGCATGCTTATTCTACTACTGTAATCTGGGCGTTGATGCTTCTCTTTAAAGATGTAAACCGTATTGCAGGAAACGAGTTTACTTGGGTAACTAAGCATGACCGAAATTTAGGAATGGTATTGCAGTCTATCGGCAGAGAAACACCTTTCTTAGAAGCAAGTGGTACTCGCTCGCATTTTCTTATGGAAAGAAAAGCCGGATTTCGAATGACAATTCCAAGTGTCCTAGGAGCAGTGCAAGACCTTCACATTAATGCAGAGAGAATATTAACAGCAGGTAAGAAAGGAGAAGACCTCCTGAACATGGATGAGGATGAATTTAGTAGATTATTTGATCTCAGCGAGATAGAGAAAAAGGCTGATGGCCGAGAGAATGAGGCAAAACAGATTCTAAAGTCACTAGGTGTCGATATAGAAAAGGATGAGAAAGTCTTCAATGACCCTTATGAGGATATTCCTGAGTTAATGAAGCAGTACAAGGAAGTTGATTAGTATGGCCAGTTTTAAGAAGCAGTCGGTTCTAAACACAAACCCTGAACTGAATAACCCAGAGCTCTTTCATCGTGATTCTCGCACTATGTGGATGCGAATACAGTCAGCAGTAAATGTGTCATTTCCTTTATTAATTGCTGCATGCGGGATTGCTTTGTTTATGTTCCCTCAAAATGGGGACTTTATTTTTGCATTTGCAATTTGTCTGAAGCTTACAAACTCAAGAGAGAAGCATGAATATCCTTTTGATGCGCCGGAGTGGGAGCAGTTTATTTCAAAAAAGGAGTCGTTAAAAGACGCAGTTAAAGCTGGCCATCTTATTCCCCAGCGTAAAAGAGGAAACGGTACATTAATATTCGGGTTTGAATTTTTTCTACGTAGGTTACTCGTATCCAACCCGGATATGGAAACAAGACATACACTCGTCATGGGCAGTACGGGCTCGGGTAAAACTGTACTTATACTGACATTGCTATTTCAAGCACTTCTCCAGCCAGGAGGAACATCAGCAGTCATAGTTGATGGTAAGGCGGATATAAAATTGTTTTGGACAATTTTCGCTATCTTGAAACGATTAGATAGACTCCACGATTTGTTGGTTCTCAATTTTCTGACTCCCATGGACTCCTTAGATACTACTAACATGCACGACGACGATCGCATTTCGAATAACATGAATATTCTAAATGCGGGAACCCCTGACCAGATGAAGACTATAACCATGGGGTTAGGGCGTGAAACGGATGGAGGGGATAGCTCTTTTTGGGAAGGTCGTAGTTCTACTATGATTGGGGGAGCATATCAGTATCTTGCTTACGAAAGGGATGTGGAAGGCTTAGATTTAAACATCGAAGTGGTTCGAAACTTTCTTGTCATTAAAACTATGCTCAAAAAGGCAGCGCGAAAAGATGTGCCTTTAAAGTACCGACAACCACTCCAGCAGTATTTAAAAACCTTGCCTTCTATTAGTGATGCCATATTTGATATGACTGAGGAACAGATAGACAACCTTGATCTTAATAGTAAAGCAGATGAACAGCACACATATTGTGTGATGATGATTAGTGAAACCATGGCTGACTTGAGTGAAACCATGGGGCATATATTCGTGACAAAACTTTCGGAAGTAAATATGACGGATGTATGCTTAGGGGGGCGAGTATTATTAGTTCTGCTTCCTTCCATTGCCAAAAACCCAGATTCCGTTGCAGCATTGGGTAGGCTTCTATTGCAGGGATTACGGCCTATTTTAATGAGAGCTGCTGGCTATAAGCTACAAGGTTCTCGAATTACTACAGTAGACAATAGACCTTCCAGTGCTAGATATCCTGTACGACTTTTCTTTGATGAGTACGGAATGTATGCGGTTAAAGGTTTTTACATGATTGTTGCCTTGGTTCGTTCATATGGTTTTCACGTTCTTTTTGGAGCTCAGACAGCCGGAATGTTCCAGAAGGTTTGCGGCCGGGATGAATATGAAGCACTAATGGGCAACTTAAACAATAAATTCATTCTTAAAAATGAAGACCATGGTGAATCGTTACAGTTGTCGCTTGGTCGAACTGGCAAGGTATTTGGTTCCCGTCAGGATAGAATAGAGAATAATTTGGCTGGGGCGGTCCATGATAACGATGATGTCCGAGTAGAAGAAAAAGATACTGTAAACGCTAAGATGCTTGCTAGTGCTGAACCTGGAGAAGGCTTATACATTTTTGGTGGTGATGTATACCCATTCCGAGCATTAAAACTCGACTTCCCAGATGTAGAAACTTCTCGTTTGAACTATTTTGCTCAGGTGCTTGAGCCTTCTGACGATGAGGTAGAAACGGCTAAGAGGCAGCAGTTAGTAAAATCCAATGAATATGTTCAACAGGCCAACGATTATATCGATAGCAATGTCGAAATGTTGGAGTTCTTAGAGCTAAAAAATAATCTAACTGAAGTAAGAGCATTAAACCTCACTGAAAACATCTCTAAACAAATGATGATGGCTATTGGTTTAGGGATAATTAAAGAAGACGCAACGTTGATAACGGAGAGCGCCATTGAAGAAGTCGAAGAAATACGACCTGAAGAATCATCAGTAGATGTATTCGATGAAGAGCTTGTTGGTCTTGCACAAACAGATGCTGAAGTACAGATTATGGGCTCTATGGAGGCTTATAATGAAGAAGTTTCAGCCTTTAATGATGAGCTCGATTTTAATGACTTTGAAAACACCTATAGTGATGAGGATTGGCCAGAAGAAGAACACGATTTTGATTCAATTATGCAGTACAACAACTTCTATGCCGAAGGTCCCTTTGAGCACAGTACTAGCGAAGAAGTTGTTTCGCCACCAGCATATTTATCCACTCAAGATTTAGGTACGAACGAAGAGACCTCCGAAGTAGACCTTGCTAATTTTGACAATGATGCATACGGCGAGTTGGATATCGCTTATAACAGTAGATATGTTTCATCTAACCTATCAGATCCATTTCTTGAAAGCGCTCAGGAGAACAATAAAGGCACTATCTCTGGTACTACTATAGATATAAATTTGTTAGCTGGTTTAGATGAGCCTAATGCTGAAAGAGCCACAGAGGCGGCGATCAATCAAGTCAAGGACATATTGGAATATCCTAAAGAAGAACTCCAATCAGAGCCTCTCGGCGACGAAGAAGTCAGTGATATTGTAGAGAAAACACTACAATCGTTAGGTTTGTCTGAGTAGGGTTGTTTTTAATACACAAATGAAATATATTTACGCTTGTTAAACTTCAAGGATTACCAATGCACTCAAGAAACATCTCCTCTCTGAAAGCCTATTTCCGCTTAACAGTAAGTGCGGTGGTGTTGTCATTGTCGGCGTTTTCTCAAGCTAATCAAACTAACCAAGTTAGTCATGCTGCAATTGCGGATGCATTGTTAAAGAAATATGGAAGTATAGAAAATATATTGATTAACATGCGTGAACTTGAGGTGTATGAACAAAATGCAATTCAGACGTACATAACAGATCTAGAATACTCGAAACTCCAGAGTAATTACCAAAATAGAGACAGACTTGAGATACTGAGGGCTGAGAATAAAAAGAATGACATCATTAAAAGTGAGAAAATGAACTCCGACCCTGCTTTTATTGAAAGGATGCGTAAAATAGAAAGGCAGAGGCTAATTGCAGAAAATAAACTTTTAGTAAGGCCCCCGGAAAGTCTAATTGATACGATTAAATTCGATCCTTCACTACCTCAGGAGTTAATTTTGCAGGTGTACCCTGGCTTCCCTGGGTCTATTTCATTTTTCGACCAGACAGGAGCTCCTTGGCCTATTGTATATGTTAAGCTAGGAGCTCAGGGAGCCTTCGAGGCTGGAAAAACACCCGGTAACGCATATAGCTTGGAAGCTCGTTTACCTGGAGTAACTCATTCGGGCTGGTTTCAGCTGAAGGGTTTAGATACAACTATTCCTTTCATGATTAGTTCTGAAAAAACAGATTACTACAATTCTCGAAGACAAGTGATCATTCCACTAATTGGCCCGAACGCCAAGCCAATACAATACCGTTCTACTTCAAGTGTAGATCTTGATAAAGCTGGTCCAGAATTCTTTTCTTTTCTTTCAGGTACGACAACAGGTGTGCCTGGTGCCAAAGAAACTAAATTGCAAGGAATCAATGGCCAAGCCTATTTATATAATGAATTTGTTTATATCAGAACAACAGCCATTTTAAGAAGCAAAGGTAGCTCTTTGGTAAGAGAGGGAAGTGTCGGTGATTACAACCTTTACAAGCTTTACCCCCGTTCATTCTATTGGTTTAGCGATGGTCGACAGAAAGTAAAAGCGTTTGTGGATACAAGTGAACTATAAGGCTTCTCACCGATGAAATTAAAAAAAATAGCAATCGTTGTAGGTTTGTTTGTAGTAGCCGCCGGAGGGATTGGATACGCAATCTATATGGCTTCCAATCAAGTTACAGAAGACCTTTCGGGCAAAGGTGATAAAACAGCGGGTAGACCTGTCGTTAAAACTGACGATGTGATTAAGAACTCAACTGATGGGACAATCAGTGTTCCTGAAAATTCACCTATCGCTAAAGAAACCGAAGAAAGGGAGAAGAACGCGCGTAAACAGGCTGCTACTAATGGCGAGAGCCATATCAGTAAAACTCGCGTACAAGAATCAGCAACGGGACCAGATACAAAAACCGAAGTTGACAAGCCTAAGTCGCAGGAGGTTGATCCCCTGGGGCAAGAAGTTAAGTCTGGCAAAGATGCTGAGTCTAAAAAGACAAATTCAGATACAGAAGAGAATAGTGCAGGTAGAGACGTAAAATTACCGTTGCCTAAACAAGATATAGAAACTTCAAGCCAGCTAGAAGATCTCCGAAACGAACTAGCAACGACTAAAATGAGTTTAAAGGCTCAAGAAATAAAGAATCGAAACGACAAAGCCGATGCTGAGCGACAGCGGTTGATACAATTAGAAGCTGAGCGACAAAAAAAGATATCAGAAGGTGCACAAGCATTATTTTCAGGTCTCCCTTACGCACCAGATACAGGCGAAAAGTACAAAATCACTTATAGTAAGAAGGCTGACATTTATAGTAAAACATCACAGTTCGTTTTTGACCCGAGTGATGCAGAACAAGAAGTGGCCTCAGCATTGTATCGTTCTGATGGAGGTCAGACTCAAATGGGGATTCATCCTAATTATTATAAGAAAGAAAACACAGTTGGGTATACGGACAATGAAAAAGAAACCTCTAATGAAAAATATAGACAGCCACCAGTTGAAGTAGACCAAGAGTCTATAGTATTTGATGCAGGTGAGTTGGTTTATGCCCGTACCACCTTGCCTATCGACTCAGACATTCCAGGCCCAATCAGAATTCGTTTATTAACCGGAAAAGCAGAAGGTAGTATTGCGTTCGGTGAAATGGAGCTTATAGAACAAGCTCCAGGTGTTGCCTTAACTGTAACGTCTGTTATTAGAGATGGGAAACAAATCCCTGTAAAAGCTTGGGTATTATCTGCTGAAACTGAAAAGGCGCTTATAGAAGGTGAAGTAGACCACCATTACATCCAGAGGTTTGGTGGCATGTTTGCTGGTTTGTTTATGACAGGTTTTTTGGATTCACTCATTGATACGACAGTGACAACATCAAATGGGGAAACAACAACTTCGACAGGTGCGATTGATAATACGAGAGACAGAATTGTTTATAGTATCGCCAAAGCTGCACAAGGCTTTTTACCTATCCTATACGATAATGCGAGAAGACCTGTTCAGGTAGAGATACCGAAAGGTCAAACTATGTACTTATTGTTTGAGAATCAAGTACTAGAAACGGATGAAATTCAAACTCCGAATCAGAGCGATCTTCTCAAGATGATGGCGGAGCAAAATAGACTAACAGAAGTTAATTCCGAAGAAACTGACCTAAGCTCTGAAATTCGCAAATCGAATATTGGGCAAAATGTATCAATCCCGAGTGACAACAAAACTCGTTTATGGAATTAATTTAGATCTTTTATATAATACATTCTTCAATTAAAAACAAGGAGCGATCATCATGAGCGATAACGAAGCTCAAGACGCAAATGCTGGCAAAGCGAATAAAAGCCAAAGCAGCTCAGCAAAGCCAAAAGTAAAGTTACTCGTTTATGTCGTAGGAGCTACTTTGCTTGTTGGTGGTGCTAGTTTAGCTGCACATAAAATGGGTTTGATACCAGATTTTGGAGGCCCTTCCAAAGTAGAAGAAATACAAAAGCTAGAGAGAAATCTTGAGCGTGAGATCACCGCTCTCAGGCAATCATTGCCTGAACTCATTAAGACTGAAATAGATGTGATTACTAAGTCTGAAGAGTTTGGTGCTATCACTGAATTACAAAGACAAGAAATCGCTCAATCAATCATTACTAAAATAGACATTCCTAGCAAAGTAAAGGATGAATTTGGTAAGCAAAAAAGTGAGATTGTGAAGTCAACCTCGAAAGCTGCGTCACAGAATATTACACAGACGATCAGTTCGACCTTACAGCAACAAATTGATGACTCAATTACAATGAAATTGAAGCCATATCATCAATTTAATTCTGCTCAAGAAACTTTTAACGTTAGTTTAACCAATAGATTGGATAAATTGGAAAGTGATGTAAATTCATTTGAAGGCGAGTTTGCTAAATTAAACAATAGCCTTTCAAACGGACATACGAAAGCAGCGCGAAGTAATGAGCGTAAACGCTTAAAAGAATTCAACGTTGTGGATGAGATTGCTGAGGGGGTTTTTGCTGTACGTGCACCAGATAGATCCGATAACTCTCCACATTACATCACTCTTTACAAAAGTGAGCCGTTCAAATCAAAAATTGGCAACCATAAAGTCACCAACATTAAAGGTGAGGGAGAAGACGGAGTTTTACTTATTGGCAGCAAATACTTTATTGATAAAGAACGCCAGGAGTACACGCCGACTGAACTAGCCAACCTTCGACGCTCTCAGCAGTCTAAAAAGAAAGTTGTAAAACCTGCTAAAGAATCGATTAGAAAGCCAACGGCAGTACAGGTTGCTAAGACTACCACCCAACATATTGGTAAAAATACAGAAGTAAATAGCAAAGTAGTACAGCCAACGATGGCAATAGCATCTAGCTCGACTGTAGTACAGCCAATAGAAGCGCCAAAAATGGTAGTTCCAAGTACGGGAGTAACATACAAGGATGGGCGAATTCTTCTTCCTGACTACGCAATGATCACTAAGTCGCAGGACCTAAACAGTGCGCTAGTCGTAAATCTTACCAAGACCTCTGGCGAAAGAACTATTTCCGTAGAAAAAGGAAAATACTACGACTTCATTGGAACTGTTAGAGAAATCTCGGCTGACGGAACAATCTGTTCAGATACTTACTGTATTGGAGCGCTTCGATGAAAAAGTGGTATTGGATGTTTGTTTACACATTATCCAGTAGTTCATTCGCTTCAGAAACGCATAACTCCACCATTGCAGATGGCGGAATAAATGTAATTAAACATGTTCGACTTTGGATTGCAGTTCTCTGGAATTTGAGAGCAGTACTTGGCCTCGGTCTTGTCGTGTTTGGTTTCATCGGTTGGTACAAAGCAAACAAAGCGGATAATGATGTTTCTGTTCTATGGCCAATATCCTTCTCAATAGCTGGCGCATTATTAACTTTCCACGGTGGTTTAGATCTAGTGGGTGAGGTATTTACCTTTAGTGACACAGTGGACCCTATAACACTCGACTCATCTGGTCGGGCAAACCTCTCTTCTAACACAACTTATATCTTCGATGAAGGAGATAGCACGGAGTAACTATGAATAAACTAACGAAATGGTCCGGTGCCCTGGGTATCGCTCTAGCACTAACCTCTGTAACTACGATGGCAGCCAATGAAACAAAGCTAGAGCAAGCTGCAAAAAACGTGGATGCAATTTCAGCTGCAGGTGGTAGTGCTACATATACCATAGGCTTATGGATTGGTATTGCAATGATTGTCATTAGCCTTGCAACCTGGGCATGGAATAGCCGAGAAAGCTCACCACAAAGTAAGGGCGTAGGAAAATTCGTTTTAATCTGTGGTATCGCAGGGGCCGCTTTGACTTTCCCTAGTGCTTACATAGCAATGTTCGGTGAGGCTGCAAGCATCTCAAGTGCTGATGAGTCTGTTGATTATCGTGACCTTCAAAACGTAAACAATTAGATAAACATTCACAACCCCACTATCGAAAGCGTTAATAGATCGTGGGGCTAATTTTTTCATCTACAAGGAACAAAAATGAAGAAAATACTACTTATGGCATCGACATTATCAGTTATTACTGGCTGTGCTAATCAAACCGAACTAGGTGAACCAACAGTAGAGAGCCCATCTTACCAATATCCTGGCATATCAAAGATATTATCAATTGATTATTTCGAAGTGGATAAAGGGACATCAGTTGCTCTTACGGAATATTTAGATAATCAAGATAGGTATTGCTTCCAATGGGTTTCGTCAGCAAAGAAAGTAAATGGTGAAACAACAAATGAGCATTCAATAGAAGCGAATATTTCTGTTCATTGCGGAGGATACGAGATTAGACAAGTTGATAATAAAGGTGGTGATTACGTTTCTACCGATATAAGAACCGTTAACAAGTATAAGAATCGTGAAGGGTTATTCGTTCAAAATCTAGAGATGTAACATTTATTTTATTAAAATTCTAATCTACCAGTTTTACACTAATGCGCGCAACACGGTGATGAGCAGTCAAAACTCTCCGACCCAAATATGCCCATGAAACAGAGAAATTTAGAAGTTAAGAAACGGCTCTTTCTTTGGTCATACTCGCTCAAGTTAACCGCATTTCGCATTACCTCGAAATAATAGGGGTAATGCGAGTTTCCTATGTGGCCTAAAGTGCCAAGTCTGCCGATATAAGCAAATCTAATCAAAAACAAGTTGCTATATTGATCCGCTTTGCTATTGTAATTAGCAGAGTGGGTATTCAGACCGCTTGTTTAGCCGACCTTTGGCGAAGACCGCTTCGAGTCATCTGAATTAAAATCTTCACTTACTCAGTATGTTTTTCATTCTAGAGTTCAGTGAGTCGGCCATTGGATTCTGATAAGTATGGAAGCACATATATGAGCGATCTATCCAACCTAAAATTTCCATCAGGGCGTTCCGTTAAGCAAGTCAAAATGGATGCGAAACGTCTGAGAAAATCTCAAGACATAACACTTACCGAAGCATTGAATCAATGTGCAAGCGAAAACGGTATAGCATTACCTTGGGACAAGGCCGTAGAACAACTGAAGCGACAAGCTGTATCAGCATCCATTTTGGAAGAACAAATCTATTTGGATAGTCATTTCAAACCGTCTAACGATTATTTTGACTTGGTTAACAAGGCTAGAGGCTTTCCACCTAAAGACACTACTTCATCATTGCAAATCAATCTCAGTTTACTCCCTAGCCATGTGTACGAGACCCTATTATGTCATCCAACATATAACCGATTAATAGAACGTTTTATGCAATTCTCTGACTTTAAATTGGAAGTCAAACACCCAAATAGAACGGCGCGATACAGGGGAGATGATTGGCACGCTGATTTTAAGTTCGATGGATTTTCGGGTGAAGGTTACAAGCCTTACAATATTGTTTGGCTTGAGTTGAAAGCGTGGCTAATGCAGTTTAGCTCCACTCATAGATTTCATGTTTCTGAGCGAATCGACAAACCATCCTATTCCAAATTAGTGACTCAAACGCATTGGGAGTGGACGCCGCTTGATTTCGTCAACCAACTGGATCTCGATGTAGACAGAGCGTTTTACTGCCAAATGGTTAACGCTGAATTGCCATTTGAGAAAGTGCAGTGGCAAAACACCGACCTATCGGAGCTTATGGAAACGCTAGACCAGCCTGAGTCCTATCAAGCGACCACACTTTTTGAATATACGCTTAACGGTGAAGTGGACACGGTATCGAGCCAGAGCCAAGGTTCAGTTCAAGACTGCAATATCCGAATTCGCACCCTTCAGCTTTACACCAGTGCGCTCAACTCGGTGATGCGCCATTACAAGTTAACCGACCCCAATATCCCCATGAAGCTGCGCGATATCAAAATGGGTGAGCAGCTTTTCTTCGGCCATACTCGCACTCGCTAAACCACATTTCGCATTACCTCGGAATAACAGGGGTAATGCGAGTTTCCTATATAGCAGTCAAGTTCAATACTCTAGCTACGCAAATATATAACTTGCAAATGGCGTAATACGCCATTATAATACAATAAGAAATCAACAAAGCCCTTCTTCGACTATATGGGCATCACAAACAAGGAATACAAACATGCATAACATTACCCCAAATAAAGAGCATTTAATCGTCCCTGTCACTCTAGCTATTCATTCATCAATCACTGATATCGATGAAGTGGCTGATGGGTTAAATGAACTTCTGCGTGGTTCGGTAGACGCTAACTTTATTGCAGACTATAAATTTATTAGTAAAGACAATGAGTTAAGAGTCGCATCCAGTGACGTTGAAGAAGGCGAACTATTTAGTGAGCACGTTGCGATTAACACTCAAATTCACCCTAACTCGCAAGGTGGTAATACAAAGATTGTTTGGGTGGTGGCGACTGACTCACTTTCTTCGACCTCATTCGATTGGTATCCAAATGAGCTGCCAGCACGAAAGCAATATGAAAACGATAAAAGTTTTGTAATGAAGGTTTCAAATACTCAACAGCATTTCTTTGCATTTGAGGTAGACGCTTCTCTCAGTCCTGATGAGGTGACGGATGAAGTAGACGCATTCTATGACGAACACTGCCGTAGTAAAGCATTCAATATGAGTAAGCTAGTTGATTGCTACCCGTTCACCGCCGATGGTTGGGACTATTTAGTGAAAGACTATGATCGTGTCTAGTTCGAACAAAGCGCCTAAATAGACTTTGAGCGCACAGACTTCGACCTCTGTGCGCTCAGTGCAGCTCAAACAAGGTGCAAAAGCTGCATGGCGTATTGTACCCACCCAACCCATTAGATAGCAAGAAAGGACTATTATGAGTACCTATAACCAAATGGAACTCTTCGATGCGGTAGAAGAAGCCTATTTCGACAACGACGGTAAACTTACCCAGAAAGACTTGTATTCAAAAGTAGCCGATAAACTCTCTATAACGCCAAATGAGCACTATGGCGCGGTTGGCAAGCAACAGAGCGTTAATCTGTTCTATCGGGCTGTGCGTTGGGTACAGCAATCGTTAAAGCAGAAAAAACTTCTTACAAACGTAGATAAAGGTGTTTGGGAACTTTGCGGAAGTGCCAAAGATAAGCTTCACACCATTGAAGAAGCAAAAAGTGTTGTAGCCATGTCCACGTCATTGGGGATCATGATCTGCTCAAAGAGTGAGAGTGTGTTTGGCAATGACATCATCGATGAAGATATTGATTTAGTACTTACCTCACCTCCTTATGTACTACAGCAATCCCGAAATTACGGCGGTACAAGCCAAGCGAAAGAGTGGGTAGCGTTCATTATGAACATCATTGACAAAATCTCGCCACGATTGGCTGATGGGGCAAGCATTTGTCTCAATGTCGGACAAGACTCCTTTCACAAAGGGATGCCAGCGCGACAGACCCATATAGAACGACTCATCATTGAGATGGAAGATGCGGGATTATGGCTTGTCGATCGTCTGATATGGCAGAGCAATAAAGCGCCTACACCTTACGCATGGACTTCGTTAAATCGTCACATGTTGAAAGCTTCTTTCGAGTTCTGTCTCCACTTCACAAACAACCCCTTGAAGCTACAAAGCAACAATCAGCGTGTCCTACTTCCTCATAGTGACCGTCACAAGGCATTCGTGCGCAACGGGGGAACACGTACCGCCGCCGTGAATTCTGACGGAGCACACCGCAAAAGTGTCGGTGACTATAGCAACAGCGATTTGGAAAAAGGCAAGCTAGCCTCAAACACGCTTTATTTTGCGAATAAGTGCAAATATAACGAAGCGGTCAATCGTTTTGCAAAAAAACATGGAATGCCAACTCATGGCGCAAAGATGCCGTATCGACTGGCAGAGTTTCTAGTCAAATATCTTTGCCCTGCTGGTGGCCTAGTCGTAGACCCTTTTGGTGGCTCGGGAACCACGGCTCAAGCTTGTGAGGTCACAGGTAGACGTTGGATCTCAATCGAACCCATTCTCCAATACATCAAACAGTCGTTTGTTCGATTCTCTTCTCTGACCGATGACGTTTGGTACAATCCTGCTTTTCTAGCGTAATTCACATTGATTAGTGATGACTTATCAAGAATACAGAGAACTGATCGACAAGTGGACGAAAGCCGTTAACGAAGCTGGTTTTAGGTTGTCCGACGACAAGCTAATACCAACTACATTTTGGAAAACATTTCTGGGTATCAAACGCAAAGTGCATCAGGACATGTATGCCATGAAGCACAACACTAAAGGTGAGGTTTGCCCTGATAAACGTGTCCCCGCTTATTACACAAAAACCATCTACTATGTGAAGCGTCTCGATCACGCAGCGTTTCTCGAAGAGGTGAAGATTCATATTCCTCAGTTTGAAGCAGACAAATCCTCCTAGTGGCGTAATACGCCCTGTAGGTGAGTTTCCTATGAACCTTATAACTAGCTGACTTAGCTCGATTTGAGACGTTAAGTTGTAGTCTTTTTGTACAAACACTGCCATAATAACGCATTAATAGTAGTAATATTGCGTTGGTAGGCAACTTTGGACGGAAGACCTCTATCGAATAATGAACTCAAAAAATTGGTTACGAGCAACTTGAGCCGAGCGAACCCTTGGACATTGGTGAACAAGCTTATTATTCAATTGATGACAACCGCGGCTATGCGCGAAATAGAAATAGCCACTTTGGTTGTGAGCGACTTTATATCAGCAAACGGTGAGCTAAATGAGCTATTCATTATCGATGCAGAACGAGCGTATAACGGGCGAGAAAGGCCAGTTCTATTTTCACACGATGGATTAAAGCAGTCGCTTGAACAGTACATAATGTTACTCAAGGCAGAACAAGTTTTAACCTCACCGCTTGATAGCTATTTGGGGTTGTGTCCTACAGCTCTATTTATTGTGAATCCCGATACATTCCAGCCCTTCGGAATCCAAAAACGAGGGACAAAGGCTGGTGGAGCCGTCAATTACGCTCCTTATACGCTCAACCGCTATGTAGACAAACTCATAGCCAATGCTGAGCTATCAGAAATAGGCATTAATAGAAAAAGTCTAACTCGCTTATACGTCATCGAAGCCTATAAATCAGACATCAGCATCAAAGATATCTGCCTTACAAGTGGACTTTCCGTAGACACCATAATGAAGGTACTGGCGATGGATTTGTCTCAATATTCCCCGCTTGTACAATGGTGGGAGAAGAGAGAGCAAGCAAAAGAGGCGCGAATTAACCGCATGAAAAAAGTTCGCCAATGGACATTTCGAGACTAGAGATAAGTTATGAGATATTTACTGACAACGGGGCATCGCATTCCCAAATTCTATAAAACTGACGGTTCAATTGTAGAAGTCGAACTGAACTATGTTGAGAACAAAACGGTTTCATCCATTGATGAGCATGGAGGCCTTAGCCATGTGAAGATTGGCGGCACGCCACCATGTGTGGGTAATGTCTGGTTAGTGGACTCGGTAGAAGAATCACTGCATAAGTTAGAAGCTAATGGAGTGTACCCGTTCATCACCAAAGCTGCTGCTAGAGAGAATGCCAAGCGTCTGGAGTTGAAGACATTTAAATACATTGCTGTACCCTAAAAACGAAAAGACCTGCGCTAAGCGCAGGTCTTTTCTTTATCATATGTCTTTGGTGGGCTGCCGAAGCAGGGATATCCAAAGCTCTCAAGACGTATATTAGGCCATTTTGCCCTGCAGGTCAATAACCAACGATATTCAAGGAGCTTCAATGCCTCACAATGCTATTGAACAAACTCTGTCGGTGAGTCGGTTTTCTACATACCGGAATGCCATTATTGCAGCTCAAGGAGCTGACTGTCCAATTACCGCGCTTCAACTCTATGAGTGGAATGCTCAGTTGGCCTCAAGATTTTTCTTTCCATTACATATCTACGAAGTCGCGCTGCGCAATGCTATCTCCGAGGCGTTATCAAAGCGGTATGGACAAGATTGGCCTACTAACTCGGTTTTTGTGAACTCACTTAATAATCAAGACAAACATACTTTGAATCAAGCGCTTTCGGGTGGCTATAACGGTGTAGGTAAACTATTGCCTGAACTAAAATTTGTATTCTTTGAGAACATGTTAACCAAACGCCACGATGGGCGTATTTGGAAGCCATATATCAATGATGTATTTCCTAATGCACCTCAAACCTTGACTGCACCAGAGCTACGAAAACAGCTTAAAGATGCGTGCTACGTCATCAGGAAGTTTAGGAATCGTTGCGGTCACCATGAGCCAGTATTCAACAACCAGAATCTTGCCTACATTATGCCCTACATGGCAGAAACTATGAGGTGGCGATGCTCTGATACCTATCATTGGTTTAACCAGCAAGAAACCGTATCAGAACTCTTATCAAACCCTGTTATTTGAGGCTTGCATGACTGAAAAACCAAGCAAAACACAAACCTCGTTTCTTCGTAGGCTTATGGTGGCATACTTAATTGATACGGGCAAAAACACCGTACCGCTGATCATAGAAACAACAGGAATGCCACGCAGAACCGCTCAGGATACCATTAAGGCTCTCAATGAATTAGAAATTGAGATTGAACAATATAATCGCGGTTGTTACCGCATATTGAGTTGGGGAGCGGTAGATAAGAATTGGATAAAAAACAACTTTCAGCACGTCTGTAGTGTGCTATCATATCCTCAATATGAAATTAGCGAGGTAAGTGATATGTCATACGAACAAGTTGTCCATGACCAAAGCCTATATTGTGCTACTCAATCGCTTGAGTTAGCTCAACAACTTTCTGTCTTGTCTAGAGCGTCAGAGTCCACAGAAAGAACTCGTAACGCAAAACAACTCATGAAGAAGTTAAACGACAATGAGAGTCGTATAGCAGCTCTGCGCCACATATATCGTACCGTCGGTAGAGAGGATTTAGAGCACTTGTTGTTCGAACTTACCAATCTAACAATGGAAGAACATTCAACAGCCCTGAGTGATCCTGATGGATGGAAGCGAGCATTGCAAATCGGAGGGCAAGCTGATGATGGAGAATCTTATGTCGCTCCAACGAAAGAGTTAAACCAATGGCGTATCAAGTTCATCGAAGCTATTCAATCTAAGTAGAGGCTACAAATGAGAAACTTACACGGAAAACGACCTACACCAGATACAGTTTATGTTTCAGAAAGTGGTCAACGTATTTACGTGGAAGATGTCATTGGTGAGGAAGATGACGAATTCTACTTGGTTATGATAGTTCCAGCCGAAGATAAAGACGACATGGGTGCAATGGGTGATGAATTAGACCCTCATCAGTGGGTCGAAATGATGAACACACTTGGCCTAGAACCAGAAGTTGAAGCTGGTGGAGCGGAGCTAGAGCACCTGCGCTCAATGTTTACGAAACAGTAATGGGAAACATCATGGTCGTTTTAGAGGAACTTAAATCACATGGCGGCGCAGTCATATCGCTTGTTAGACCACTACCGGAACACGACTTAATGATAGGCATAAATGCTGATAATCTCTTTGTACGTCATAAACTAGAAGATGTTGTTTTTGAAGGTTCAGAATTACGAAACTACAAATATATCCTTAAACTAACAAACATCGAAGCTGATGAAATTAAACGATGGCTAGAGCTGTATTCATCTAGCCAGCCACAGCAGGAAAATTGAAGGAGATTTATGCAGATGGGCGAGAATGCAAAAGTAGCTATTGGATTATTGATCAATCTAATTGTAATGGGCTTACTGACTTTTGCTCAAGCCGCAGGAATGTTATTTGATGCATCAAATGTATTTGATCGCGCACCAAATCCAATCACATGGTTCGTTGTTGCGAGTGGTTGGATTGCTTTCTTTATCATGTTGTGGGTTTTTCTCACTCGAAACTTGAACCAACACAATCACAAAAAGGATAGGCCGCAATAGCGGCATTGAAAAAATTTAATGGAAAATGAATCGAAACTGTCGGGGTTGTTCTGCCCAAACTGTCAATCACAGTGCGTTTGGCAAGGCGGAGATTTGGTTTGCCCTGATTGCTGTGAACAGTACACTGGTGATGAAGAATAGGAAAATGGGTTTCTGCAAAAGGTACTTAGACTTATTAAGAGTGCCTTTGACAGAAGCAGGAAGCTTTTTTAGTCGGTTTTTCAAAGTGCTTCGCAAAGCGGTGTAAACAACCACCGATTCGCAGCCGTAAGCTGCCTGAAGATATAGAGGAAATCGAGATGACGGAAAACTTGAAAGTACAGACAATGTTATTCGCTACAAGCGTTGAATTGGAGTGTCCACATTGCGGTGAAATAGAATCTGGTTTCGTTGGCAACCCTGCGGGTGAAGTGTTTACCTGTGATAGCTGTGATGAGAAATATAAAGTTCACTCCGAAGCAGATATTGAACACAAATAAGTGATGGGAAAATGAAATGACGAACATGATAAGCACTCTACGTAAGCGTGTACGTGAAAACGGTTCGGCAAGCATTTCTATTGATGAGTTTAATCAGTTACAGGCTGAATGGATAAAACGAGTCTATCCAACGGAAACATTAGCATTGAAAGCACTAATTGCTCTTGAATCTGAAAGTGAAGACGCAGCGCTAGATATTCTAAATGGCTACGCTCTAATGGATCTCGTGTATGTTAGCAATTTATGCAACCAATTAAACGAGTTGACGAAGTGTGTTGATCTAATGGCAACTGAACAATCTAAATCTAGTTAGGAAACATCGGATGGTAGACGTAAACACCAAAGGCGTTAATGACGCATTTGAAAGGCTAAGTGCTGCGGCTTTACAAAATGCAGATAGTGAAGGTAATTGCGTTGTTGATGCTAACGACTTAAGTACATTGTTAATGGCCTTTACGCTCTCTAAGCCAAAGAATGTAAATACCTATGGTAATGGTGAAGAAACAAGTCATATTGTGACTCAGACACTCTCAGATTTTACCGCTAAAGCAGAATAGGAATAATGAACATGGATTTAGTCGAAAAAGAACACAGAAAACTTGTAGCAAAAGAATCTGAAAGGTTGATGAAAGTTGGCCGTAAAACTAATGCCTCATCTATTCCTCTGTCGGGTGAAGACAAGAGCAAACCTGCTTGGCCGACCCCTCGAAAAAGCAAAAAAGCCAATTAGGAAACTTCAAGCTTGTGCAAAAGGTACTTATAACACAGTAGAGTGCCTTTAACAGGAGTGTGATTAACGAAGAAGGAAATCAGGATGTTAACCAAAAGCGAACGACAACGATATTCAAATGCACTTAAAGGTCTGAAAGCGCAAGCTAGTGCGGTGTCCGAAGCATTACCGAGTAAACCCGATATAGATACCTTGGGTAAAGCGCAGTCTTTAATGTCCGAACATGACAGCGAATGCAAGGCAATTTACAGATTGGTAATGAAACGAGGTGTACCTATTCCTGAACTGGATGAAGCTCTTTTATTCGAATGGTTAGAAGAACCCGTTCAAGCACTGTAATCAATATTGGAAACAAACATGCCAGAACCAAAAACTAACCACCGGAAGTTCGCGGACTTTATTACTAACGTTTCAGCCCTTGCTAGTGCCTATTTCTTAGTCCGATTTGTCCTAGATTTTTCTCTAGAAACTCTAATCGAGAATGAAAATTTAATGTGGTTCTTCATTTTCGCTTTTATTACTGCAGTGTATGGTTTTATCTACGGAAAAAACGGCAAAAAATGACATTGTAAACAACTAGATTGTGTAAAAGGTATTGAATTACTCCTACATGCTTATGACAACGGTCAAAATAGGCGATTCAAATGGATTAATGCCATCAGAACAACTTGATAACAAAGAGGGAGCCATGTTCAACATAAGAACTAGACACTCGGTTGATGTGACACTATGGCCACTAGAAGAACCGTGGGTGGTGCTTAAAGGTCAGTAAACCCGACTAAAACTGGTGATGCTGTTGGAGAGCTAAGTGATCTCTTTGATGTTGCCCTATACAACCGCCCATGTACAAGCAGAAGCGTAAGATAGATAAGCTAGTTAAGACGCTGCTGAAACCTAAAAAGAAACATTAACTGGATAAGGAAAACTGTATGACAAGTGTATATAAACTGATATGCGAGCGAGCCTATTTTGTTGGGTATGAGCAGCTTTTCTTGCCAAGAAGTTTTAGGCGGCTGGTTGCTAGAAGTGAGTTGCATAGAGCTTGGTTAGCAGGTAATCAAGGTAATATCGGTGAGACCGATGGCGTTTTGTATCGGAAATGGTTCACTAACCGCAAGCATCATACAAATGCCACTATTAAACAGCTATGGCGTAGCATAAATCGATAACCCGAAACATCAGCATTTATAAGCAACAGATAAAGAAAGAAGCCACATCCTTACTCATAATCGCTCGCCATCCTCTACTGTTCACCAGCCCACGTTATAAAGATATCAATCGGAAAAGTACTCAGTTCGATCTTGGCATAAGCGCTTACTTAACGCCTCTCCAAATTATTCCTTGTTAATCATCCCAATTATTATGATAATTGGGGTATTGTAAAATATCCACAAATGACATATATAGGTGAGTAATGTTCATAGGTGTTAGTAGAAGCCATCAATGGCGTTTATCAGAACCACCAGAACCATCTGATGATAAAGACTTTCAACTAAAAAGGGTGGAGTTTTTATCAGATGTTGACTATCGATGTACTGATTGCCATTTTCGTTCAGAAAAGTATCAACATGTTCATCACAAGGATGGGAATCACAAACATAACGAAATCATTAACTTTGAGTGTAAATGCCCTCTATGTCATATGTGTGAACATCTGGGTTTTGTTGCAGATAATAAACTTGCCACTTTAGTTTTTTGTCCCTCTTTGACCCAGGAGGAGCTCAATGCTTACGTTCGAATATCTTGGGTTGCAAATTACTTAGCAAAAATCCAAGGTCCAGAAAAATGCGGTACTACGCTTCTGCGTATTGCACGCGATACAGGGCTCTGGATCGAGCTTCTTTCTGCTACGGCGCAGCAAGTAAGTCAAGTGTACAAAATAACCAACATTAGGGCACTAGCTGAAGACTTTCGTGCTATGGATGACAAAGAGTATTCCGAACGTCAGTTAAAGTACCCTCATTTAAGGTTGCTGTTTACTCCAGATCCCTTTTCTCGAGAGATAGAGGAGTGGAGTAGGAACCAAGACTTCTTTTCAGATTTCTATGACCCAAACAATTGGCCAGAAATAGTGAACAACCATATCTCTAGTTTAGAAGGATAGGATATTAATGAACACATATGGCGTAGCGATATTCAACGATGAAAAAAAACCTAGGAGTGGATTCTCTTGTGTCGATGGCAAGGTGAAGGAGTTTAGTTCCTATTCTGATTTGGAGATGTCTACAATTTGGGTAACTAACATTCAACACTCTATATTTCAAAAAGAAGCCCTCTACAAAGTACCTAACTTACGTTCGTCGCAATATTTAAGGTTGTCTTTACAACAGATAATGAGGGAGTTGAATGTTAAAAAAGATATTGAAGGTATTCAACATTTAGCAAAGCTAGTTCAGTCAATTGCTGCAGATCTACAGGGTAAATTCGAACTTAATCCGGACTACCTTCGATATCGCCTTGGTGGTGAAATCCCACAATACTTGGAATCACAAGGGTTCCTACCTTCTGAACTACTAAATATAAGTGAACTCGCAGACGCTTCAGCTAAAGCGGCATTAAATGATGCGTATCAGTCATTCCAAGGTACTGTAAAGTCTGCAAACGGAAAGATCTATCATTATACCTTACCAAGGGTTGCGCATTTCGAATACTTAATGAATCAAAACTTTCCTTTGGATAACAATTGGGAAGAATTTACGTTTAGTAGCGATGGGCCAATTGTTGCTGGATATAAAAACAAAGTACTACTCCCTGATACAGAAAAAGTCATAATAGGTTTAAAGAACCTCCATAAAAATACTGCTGCAATTCTAAATATCAAAGTAAAGTCTATCGACCCAAAGCGAGCTCAAAGTTTTACCTTTGGAATCGAAGGTGTGAAATCTACAACGAGAATATGGGCTGCTCTTCCAGAGGTTATTGATATTTTACGTTACTGTGAGGTTGAAATTTTGGGAGGCCTGAAAACTAATGCTGGTAAGTTGGATGTAAGGCCTGAAATAGACCTATCAAAAAATAGATATAGTTACTCTAAAGGTGTGGTCAGTGAAAATATTTGGTGTGCCTTAGCCGATAAAGTCCACTTAGGAAGTCAAAAACAAGCTACTGGCCTGGGAGTGTACCTCAGAGCATATGACAGGATTATTTGCTCCAAACTTGCGGAAGCGTTTATGAAAGCAGGTTTCGTCGGCGGTGGGTTTGGTGTCGGTGCGGCAAGGGTTTGGTTAAGTAGCCAAGATGTAAAAAAAGCCAATATTATTGCAGAAAAATTTGGCGCAATGCCAGATATCGGAGTGTAGAAAATGGAAATTGAACCGCTAGAAATTTTCTCAGATGGTCAAATGCCCGAGACATACAAAAAGCTTCAAGATTTGAATGTGTTCGGAAAGCTTAACTCACAGTTTCATAACTCGTTTGGGGTACAGGATGTCATTAAACTAGATCAAATTGAACAGCTAGATGATGCGGATAAGAAAGCTCAAATGAGTGAATTAATCACAGCCCTATCTACAAGAAGAGTGGATACTCAACCAGTTATTGCGAAGAAAGTAAAGAGGTTAACTATCTAATGGGAGCTCTTTCATTTTTAGCGAATCTAATCGCCTATAAACCCTATGAGATTTGTCAATTAGAAACAACATCAAGCATTGACCCTCACTCACTGCTAACTCACGATGGTTCAATGGTTACCCTACTAAAGTTGAACGGGGCTTACAGGTTCTACTCAAATAAGCAGGAGCTTGCCATACTTGACTTTATGGCAAGTAGAGCTCGACAAAATTTTACAGACAGTGGAAACAGAATAGATTTTGTTATCGATATTGATTCAAGTCGTTCTGAGAGCTTTGTGAACAAGTGTCTTAATACAGTGGACTCTGTATCAAAAACGATGGGCTACCAAAATGAGAAGTTAAACAAGACTGAAAAGAGCCTCATTTCTCAGCTAATTAAGCCAGAGATGACCTATATTGTATTGACTACGACACCCCAAACTCTTGATAGACCAAACATCAAAGAGGGTAATGAAAATAGAAAAAAATTGGCAGATGAATATGGTCACAGTTTAAGCAGTAGCTCTAAGACCCAGAATCACTGGGTAGAAACGATGCAGATTTACGACCAGCATCGTTCTTTTGTTACAGAAATGACTAATATTTTTTCTGAGTACGTTCTATTCGAAAAACTAGAGTCTCATCGTGCATTAAAGGAAATCAGAGATCTTCTATACCGAGACTTTGAAAACCAGGACCGTTGGAAACCTTCCACACGACAAGAATCATCTCCTAAAATAATGAGCAATCATACCTACAAGGTTGATACTGATGAGATTGGGCATAGCTCCATACATTCGCAGATAGTAGAACAGCCTTTTGAGGATGCTAAAAGACCTGACTTTAAGTTTTTCAATGGTCACTGCTATACCACGCTTGAGCGTTACTTAGTCGGGGATGAGCCTATGTTAATGAGGAGTTTTATAAACCGTGTTAACAGAGATGTTCCTATGCGTATATCGTACACTCTGGTTTCTGGCTCCCAAAGTATACAAACCTCTAAAATGACTAAATCGAGTCTCACCACATTCGTTGCTAAAACTAACCCAATATCAAGTGAAATTCTGAAAGCCTGTAATAAGACAACAAAGTTCATTCAAGAAGGAGGGTGTGCAGTAGAGTGTTATATGTCGGTGACTGTTTGGGGTGATAACGAAACGGAAACTAATACACGTTTCAAAGCCGTACAAAGTGCACTTAGAGGTTGGGGAGGGGAAAGGCAACGTATGTGCTCATTTCCTATAGAGGGCCTTTTATCCTCTTTACCTGGCTATAGCTCAAGGCCTGTTGGGAGAGCGAGTAATGACAGTATTGAAACAGCCTTCTCGTCCGCTCCAATCATACGTCCTGCCTCGCCGTGGGACTCCGGCGTATTGCTCTATATCACACCTGATGGCAAGCCATGGCCTATTGACTTTGACTCAACACAGTCACATCACTTGAATTTAGTTAGTGGATCTATGGGTTCTGGTAAGTCAGTTCAAGCTGGTGTATTAACCAGGGCAATGCATTTCTTAGCTGGAACGACATCGTTGCCTCTTATTGCGGGGGTCGACTATGGTGAGTCAATATTATTCACTGCCGAAACTGTTAGGGCAAACCTGAAGAAAGAGGATAGAGCTAAAGTAGGGGCAATCAGTCTTGCCAATGAAAAGACAAGCGCTTACAACATGCTTGAGCCACAATATGGTTACAATAAATTGGCTAAGCCGGAGAACAACACTGCGACTGCTTTTGTTACTAAGATAGTCAATGGTGGCTCGAAACAGCCAATCCACGTACAACTTGATAACTGTGTTTCAGCAATAATTGACAGTATGGTAGCAAAGGCTATTTCACAGCCTAGGAAAATTGACCCTTCGCAACCCGGCGTCGATAAAATACAGAAAGAGCTTGCTCACCATCTTGTACAAAAACATTTAAAGAGCGAGTCGTCGTACAGCTACCTAAACGCCCGTAATGCCCTATACAAAGCATCGAATGAAGAAGGTATATCTAACGCTCAACGACAATATTTCCTAAGATTGTCAAAAATAGCTCATAGGTATATTTGGCCGCTGATCTCTGACTTACCCAAAGAGGTAAAGTCGGCTGAACAGCAAAGCGCTATGGGTTCTTTCAAAGTTGGAGGAGAAAAACTACTGGACCTAATTGGTGCTTCAGTGCAGCTGATGACAGATCGATATAGCGCAATTTTAGGCTCATATCCGATGGTAGATTACTCTGACCTTTCAATGCTGTTTGTAAACGCTAAACCAGTTGTAGATTCCGCCCCAGCAGCGATGAAAAATGCATGGTTTATTCTTGCAAAAGGTCTAGCTCAAAGGCATTTCTGGGTACATGAAGATGATGTAAAAAATGATGCAGATCCTGTGTTTTATAAGCGTGCACTTCGAATTGCTCGAGCGAAAAAGCCTTTACCCAAGTATTACTTCCAAGACGAATACGAACAGGCTCAATGTCCTGAGTTAGATGAAAACTTTGATAAAGAAGTAAAAACAGCGCGTAAGTATCGTGAGATCATCACTTTATTGACACAGATGTACGAAGCTTTCCCTCCATCTATCCGCGACTTGGCTACTAATACCTTCATTTGCAACATCCCAGGTGTAGGTACAGAACGGGTGATTAAGGAACAGTTTAAGCTAACAGATGATGAGTTTGAATCTATAGAATCGTATGTCGGTAAAGCTGGAATTTTAAATGGCATGGGGCGCGGACTCTTGTACATAGGTAAGCTGAAGAAAATACAAGCGCCAATTATTCAACCTATCGTATCGGTGTTACCTCCTGGCTTAGTATGGTCATTAGCTAGTGATGCCGAAGATGTTCATGTCAGAAGAAAAGTAAAAGAGGCATTAGGTGATTCAGTACCTTATGATGAATTGAATATTGCACTAGGACAGGTTTTGTCGTTCCCAGATATGAAAGCACTCATCAAGAGGAAGGGTGAAGTCGATGATATGACTGACAAAGATGTTTACATTGATTGTATCAATAGGGTTAAAGAACATATTTTATTAAACGGAGTTGGTACGTGATAAAGAGATTATTGGCATTTGTAACCGACTATTGTTTGATTAGCTTGTTATTCGGTATTTTAGAGTTTTACGTCTTTGATCTAAATGCGTTGACTATCCAAAGCATAGGTTATTTCTATGTGTTCTTTTTCTTTACGATGATGGGCCAATACATACTTTTGAAGAGGACGTTAGGGGAAAAAATATTCAAACTTCAGGTGCAAGGAAAAGAAGGTGAGAACGTTGAGGTTTCTACTTATGTGTATCGTTTGTTCGGTACTCTAATTTGCTTAACGGTGCCGATTTTGTTCTTGATAGTTGTTTTCCCTAAACGTCGATCTCTGTCTGACCGAATGAGCTCGAGTAACGTCAAAACTCGTATAGTTTAAAGAATCTTTTCTGTGGCAATATCTACTGGCTCATCAGGGGATATTGTCATTGAGTGGTTAACACGCCATAGAGAAATGGGTGAGCGACTAAATCTATCTAAGTTATAAATCGAATCGTCAATTTGAACCATACTCCGGTAAATCACTTTTCCATGATTATTCTTCAGTTGCAAGATAAAGCTCGGAGTGGAGTAGTCCGAAGTGTTTCTTTGCATCTGAGTGGTTAGTATTTTCTGAATACTGTAACGTTTTGAGCCATTATCGATTTTAGATATTAGTGCGGTAAAAACCCTGCGTTCGAATGATGAAGTAATAGGTACCTGATTTGTCAATGAAACGATTGGTTGGATGTAAACGGTGTGTAGCTTAATTCTTTCAGAGTGCATTTGGCATAAGGTTGCTAAGACGAAATAAGGTCCTTCCACTTCTTTAAGTGCCGATTTGGCTAAAGGGCTCACCAAACGGGTAAACGACAGACACGTGTCATCAATTACTAAAGAATGTTCTTTTAACTCAATAGTATTGGTGATGAACATGCAAAATGCTTGTGGGCGTCCAGGGCCTTTCCACCCAGCCCCGATTTTACGATAGAGTTTTGAAAAAGCGTATCTCAAACCTGTTGGTCCGATAAATATGTATTTATCAAGAGTACTACTTCCAAAGAGGATTTTATTGGCAGAGCTCTTAAGTTTGAATAAGTGCTGTTCAGCCGACATAGATTTTCCGGAGAAATGCCAATTTGTTAGTGTGTCGGTTAATAAATGATAATACAGCCTTTCTAACTTACTCTCTCCATGCCGTACACTGGGCGTTCGTGTTGAAGTTGACTTTGGATTAGTTGAATCAGTTCCTGTAGAAGGGAAAGCTCTGTGATAAATAAAGGTATTAAAATCTGATTCTTCGGACTCAGGCGAAATATCTCTACTTACCGCTTCTCTGCAACCTTTTATGTCTGAGTACAAGGGACAATTTTTCAGATGTTGGCCATGCTCATAATGATTCACCATGAATATGTAATCCCCCCTTTTACGTAGATACATTGTGGCTGGTGGTGATACACAGTGGCAATTGAGTACTGAATCAGAAAGACGGAGAATTTTTAATTTGGATTGGGCTTCTGGGCTTTTAATACGATTTTTAAGCAGCAAGGAAGGTTGTTCAAAAGTGTGATGTTCAGAGTCCACATTTTTATCAGAACTAGATACAGTTATGTGCATGCGAACACCTATTAATAGAATGCAAAAATATACCACATTAGCTATGAGACAATACCGCCTGTCAATCATTAAACGATGACAAATTAACTACAAAAGGCAAATATATAGTATGAGATATCTTCTAGTTACAGTTCATAATTATCCCAGGTTTTACAAAAGTGACGGTGAGATAGTTCACATTGATCTAAATTATGTGGATTCCAAAACTATTTCTTCATTAGATGAAAATGGAGATTTATTTCACGTTAAAGTATCTGGAAGTCCTCCGTGTGTTCGTGATATTTGGTTAATTGATTCGGTAGATGTGGCACTAGATACATTGGCTAGTTATGGGATCTATCCATTCAAGAATAAGGCCGCAGCAAGAGCAAATGCCAAAAGGCTTGGGCTTAGTGCATTCAAGTATATTGCAGTACCATAATAATCAATGGAAGTTTATGAAAAGAATTTCTAAAGCTGTACTTACAAGCATCTTATTGGTTTCTTTTGATGCTTATTCAAGCGAGATATGGCGGGGTTTAATAGTCAAACCTGAGAATAGATGTTCTCCATACGATAAATCTCAACAATACAACTATTCTCAACGAGTAGAAGATCACATAGTAAGTAGTATGGGGGGATTGATATATGGCCCTTATACTGGCAGTTACTTTGAATCTGACCGATACACAGACATTGAGCATATAGTGTCAACAAGTGAAGCACATGATAGCGGAATGTGCTCACAATCTAGTGAAAGGCGCATTCAATTTGCCAGTGACCTCCTGAATCTTACATTAGCTTCACCTACTGTAAACCGTTGTGGTGACAACGGTAAGTGTGGAAAGGACGCTGGAGAGTGGTTACCCCAAAAAAACAGATGCTGGTTTGCTAATAGAGTGGTCGAGGTAAAGTTGAAATACGCTCTAAGTGTAGACCGCAGAGAAGTGGAAACGTTAGATTCGGTACTAAGAAACTGCACAAGCACTGAAATGATCGTACATGAACCTGCTGAGGAAAGTATAAAAACCACGAGAAACGTTTCAAAGTCCGCCCCGTTACTTATGTATGACGAAGATAATAACGGTAGGATTACTTGCAAGGAAGCTATCAGAAATGGTATTGCACCAGTAAGAAGATCACATCCTGCATACTCTTATATGAACGATAGAGATGGTGATGGGGTTGTATGTGAATAAATCGACTCTATCTATACGATCACTGGACTTCCAAAAAGCGGGACTTCAGGTAGTAGAGATGACATTTTGCTTGATATGCTCATTAGCCCACCAGCGAATCGGTGGCTAAAACCTTTAAAAACTAACGAGGAACTGAGTATGGCAATCAAAACAAATATACTGGAGCTAAATGGACTAAATCCGGCTTATTTCACCAATACGGAATTACTCCCTCTCGACGATTATCTGACGGGTAGAGGAATTTATCTATTTCCACATATTGAGAAGAGATTTGGCAGTATTCCTTTAGAGCGCGTTGTTGGTCATAGCCAAGGCTATGATGCGATGAAGTGGGGGGACTGTTTAGGTGGGCGTCACTTAAAACGTATTGAGCGAGCCCTAATGGAACTCAAAGAAAATCCAAATTACTATTTAGATCATCATGTAAAACCAGGTATTTCTTTTACAAAAGTTGAGGATGCTTACTTCATTGAAGAGGGAAAACATAGGACCATAACTGCGCGGTTCCTCTATCACCACAACCAGGAAGTTTTTAGAAATACCTCCCCTCTTTCTAACGTAAACATTCACGAAAGGTTCATTGATCATGAGTATATGGGCTATGTATATGAGATCAACATGCTACAGAAAATATACCCGGAATTAGAGTTTGAAATGACTTATACCGACTCAAATAATGAGAGGTGCTTGGCAGTACACCCGACTAATTTTAATATGCCAAGTAGTTTCTTTACTCGGGGAGAAGTCGAAGACTGCATAAAGCATTTAAAGAGTCCGAATCTATTAAACAAACTACGTTCACACAGACTGTACCAGCATATTGGAACTTCACATTGCTTAAAGCATATGTTCGGGAACATAAAGTAATTTGGTTGAGTTTTGCGTGACGTTGTCACTTGTGTCGTGGTCTAGTTGTATAGATGGTTTACTAAGCCTAGGCTAGGTTAAATGAAAACCATTTGTTAACTAGGTCATGACGTAAGATATTACAGTGTAATGGGAATTACTACCTACCGAAGATGATGAATACTGTTCAAAAAAAACTTGTTTAACGAAGAAGGATAGCATGAACGATAATAAGCCGAGTAAAACTCAAACCTCATTTCTGAGACGTTTGTTAGTTGCATATCTAATTGATAGAGGTTTTAACACTGTCCCAGCAATAGTGGAAGCAACGAATATGCCTCGTAGAACGGCACAGGATACTATCAAAGCTATTCATGAATTGGAGATTAAAATTGAACACACTAAAGGTGGTGAGTTTAAGATAATAGATTGGGGTGCAGTAAATCGTGATTGGATAGAAATTAATCGACAGCACGTGTGTGATGTGCTAAATTATCCGAGTAAATTTGATGATTGAATTACCCCTTAAACGCGATACTTCAAAGAAGTCCCTTCACACTTTCTGATAGTGAGTAATGCCATGATAGGTTTGAGGAATATACATGCCTTGTATTATTGATATTAACCACGATGTGAGTAAGAACAAAGAAAGCCAATGGGTCTCACTATGTGGTAAACACCTTTGGTTTAGTAATGACCCCCACAAAAGTATAGAAAATGCAAAACTAAGCGGAAAACCTATTTGCAAGACCTGTCGTAAGATTGCAGGAATTCCCATGTCTTCGAGAAGAAAACCCGAGGTCGAAGCTCCCTTTAAAATTTACACCGTTGGAGCTGGGGAAATCAAAGAGCGTATCGCAATCAAAGAAACCGATACCGGCTTTCGCACTCAAGGTGGTGATCTACAGTATAAAAACCAGAGACTTGATGCAGGACTTTGGAAAAATATTGGAGGAGATGCTTCAAAGTTAGTGACAACTAGGGAGCTTGAACAAGCGCGAAGCCTAGCTAAACATCAAATAACTATGCTTAAAGAGTATGTATCTAAACTACCGGAATTGATCACTAGTTTGGAGACCAAACTCAGTAAATACGAAGATTAAATATCAATTAATTATACGGATAATTAGCTTAGAACATGAAATCCAATTTCGAGACAAACACTGGTCTTAGGTTTATCTCAAAAGCTGAGACTGCATTTAAGATTCACATCCATACACCCGAAGATAAAATTCTTCATAGATCGGTTGGTTATATCCGTATTGGAGAGAAGAAAGGTCTAAAGAAAGCTATTAGGTTAAGGAACGAAATCGGCATAAAGTTGTGGGGGAAAAAGCTTTGGAAAAGAGTCTTGAATGAGCCTGAACTGTTTACCCGATTACCCCATAGTCTAGAGCCGAAACTAATAGAAAAGAACGCACCTATCAAATCAGACCCTCGAAGAAAAAAACTCCATTATTTGGCCAAGTGGTATGTATATGGTGATGACGGATCATTATCGACAAAGACTACAGTTGTGTCCGTGGAGAAGTATGGAAAGTTAGGGGCGTATAATAAAGCTAAACGTAAACTTACCGAAGTTTATAAAAATGAAATTGAAATATTATCTTACATGGATAGATTTAGTATTACTCTAGCTAAGTGAATGAGAAAATTATTAAAATGAATACGAAAAAATTTGTCGTTTCTACAGAGACAAGCATTGATACAGCCTATCGGCATTTCTGTAAAGCCAAAACAGATGATAGCTTAGACATCATGTTTGAAGGTGCTGAAAAGCAATTGGCAAATTTAGATTGTACTGGAGAGGAGCGCAATCGAGTCTTTCATAACATTTACATTGCATATGGACGTCGACAAGAAGACATCGATGGCGAAAGTACAAGTACAGAATATAAGGCACTGAGAACAGTTGATAAGAGCCTAGCTAATAACAAAAATCTAAGTACAGAAGAGCTACTGGGTGAGGCGCTAAGAGCAATGGAAAATAAGTAATGATCAAAATAGGATTCCCTGTACGCACTTCATTACACAAATTGACGAAACTCTTTACTCAGCTGTTTAACCGATTGTTTGTATACCTTTCAGTTAGCAATTTACCACAAGTAATCTTCATGGGGGCGGCCATATTTGCTCTGTTTAGTGCGGTTTTAAGCTTAACCGAATCGATTAACTATGTTCTTGCTGGGATGGCTAACTATGGCTTCATCGAATTGCTGAGGGTCTTAATCTACATTGCATTCGCTTTCTCTCTGGTAATGAAAATGTGGAAAATTAGTATTACTAGCTTTATCTTGATCATTCTCTTCGGACTAGCTATATCAACTGGCTTATCCAACGGCTGGGGAAGTACATCAATACAGTTAGGCTATGCTCTATCTTCCGGGTTTAAAGGTCTGGCATTGATCCTACTTGGAGGAATTGCTGGTGGTGTTTCAAGATGTCTGTATTGGATCTACAACCGTTGGCCAAAATGATAGTAACCTTAGTGTTGATTTAGAGTAGCTATGAACATAACAAATTGTTCAAGAGTGATTCGGCACGTGTGGCATTTTGACTATGCGTTGGTTTAGGTGATGAAGGTGGTATGCGGCGGCATCAGTATTGCGTTGCTCAAACCTTAATAGGGCGTTTATGCTTAGGAGCAGAAGTTGAGATATTTGGAAGAGTTCGAATTGGCGATTGAGCGCTCAAGGTACCTTAAATTGTCTGATACACGCTTTAAGGCTTTAGATGCGAAATTTTGTAGTGATGAAAACCTTCAAAATTGCTTGGATTTTCTAAATTATCTATATAACCCACTAAAAGACACCGATCTCGTAGGACAGTGTCTAAATATTCATTCTCAACTAATGAAAGCGGTAGAACATTTTTACGGAGCGCCACCAATATTCACTATTGGATCTATTACATTTGATGGAAATAAATATTTTGAGTTAACTGAGGATGATATCAAGTCATCAATTTTAGACTGTTCACCTACCAATATGGCCAATATTCACGCATGGTTGACGTTGCCTTCTATGGAGATACTAGATTTTACGTTTATTTCAACTTACGAGAGTCAGCTGGAGACAGTGGCTTTCCAAAAGTTGTCAGTCAGTTTGCTGAAAGTCTAAAACCGCACTTTCATTATCACCCAGTGTTGACAGGAGAAGAGAGTCTTTCAAAGTTAGGTTTATCGTCCAGTGGCTAGCACTTGTTCTGAGCTATTGCAATAGCTACCAGCTCGTCACCTCGCTTGCCAGCAGGGATAATAAGTATCAAATGCAACTGGCAGGTAGTTCGATTCCTGTCTTATAGTCACTTAAAGTCCTGGCAATCAGTTCCGACGTTTTATTTACCAGATTAGCTTTATTTTAACTCTACTGTGAGAGAGTAATAAAGTCTCATGCTAAAATAGCCGCGATCGCAATCGATACGCTGCCATTCCTAAATCGAAAATGCCCCGAAGTTTGCCAGACTCTGATTTGGGACACACTTCTTTTGTCATCATTTGACCTATTTTTCCTAATAACAGAATATTTAGTTTGATATAGACTGTTATAGCTTTGGCAGAAATGAGGAAGATATGAACACTAAGGAAACCGAAGAGCTTCAAAGGAATATGGATATTTTTTCAACGCCATTAGATGTTGAAAAGTACATAGATGAAGGGCTAATTAGCCGCTACAAGAATACCAAAACTCAGTTTGTAATCCATTGTTCTAAAGATGAGTTACCTGAAGAAGTCAGTGTACGGGCAAATAAAATAGAAGTCTTAACAAATAAAGATGGTTCCAACGCTCTAGTTTTGGGGCTTGACTTAAAAGTCAGAAAATAGTGCGTGTTGAAAACAGCTATTTTGTAGACAAAATGGGGTTTAAATGTGGTCTGATAAAGAGTCCTCACTAGACTTTTTAAATTTTAGTGAAACTGCCGAATCGATTAAGGATCTAATCACCGAAAAGGAATTGATGCCAATATCTGTTGGCGTTTTTGGGGATTGGGGGGCAGGAAAATCAACAATCTTAGAGCTAACCAAAAAATCAATATCTGAAGAGAAGCAAGACTACATTCAAGTCCATTTCGATGCATGGATGTATCAAGGCTATGACGATGCTAAAGCGGCTCTATTAGAGACAATTGCATCTACCTTGGTAAACCAAGCGAAAGACAACGCCAGCTTGAGCAAGAAGGCTAAAGAGTTTGCAGGACGTGTTGACATCATTAGATCTTTGGGATTATTGATGGATGGTGGTGCAGCTTTAGCTGGCGTTCCCACCATGGGTGGTTTTCAGAAGTTGATGGGGCTATTCAGTGGTGGAGAGGATCGCGAACTAGACTTTGGTGATGCCAAGGATGCAGTAGATGGTGCGAAGCAGATAGCTAAAGATAACAAAGAAATTTTAAAGCCTAAAAAGGCTTTTTCACCCCCAAAAGAAATTAAAGAGTTCCGCAATGCGTACTCAGACTTGTTGAGTGAATTTGATAAACCACTCATAGTCTATGTCGATAACTTGGACCGTTGCTCGCCATTTAATGCAATTTCGACGCTGGAAGCGATACGACTATTTTTGTTTTTACCAAATACAGCATTCGTGATTGCGGCAGACGAAGATATGATCCGCTTAGCTGTGCCGGAATATCACAAGGGAGCTTCGCAGCGCCACCAAACAGACTACCTAGATAAATTAATTCAAATCCCAGTACACGTTCCAAGACCTGGTACTCTAGAAATCAGAGCTTACCTGATGATGTTGACAGCTCAAGATCATGGCGTTACGAGTGACCAGCTTGAGGGGCTTAGGGAAAGCCTAGAGCAGTCTCTTCAGCTATCTTGGAAGCAGTCACCCATATCAGTCGATGAGCTTTTGGACGTTGATAAAGTTCAAGATGTTCAGGGTAAGGACGAACTCAGAAGTAAGTTCATCGTGGCCGAACAACTTGCTCCATTGCTCGCAGAGTCCTCCAATATAAATGGGAACCCTCGAATTGTTAAACGCCTCTTAAATCAGGTGAAAATGAGAAGAAAAACAGCACTCCGTCGTGGTATGCAGCTGGATGAGAAAACCATTACCAAATTGGTGATATTTGAGCGTTGTTTGGGGACTCAAGCAACAAACAAACTGTATCAGTTGATTGATACAGAGAGTGGTTCTCCAAAGATTCTGGCTCAATTGGAAGATCCAGAAGCTGAATTCGATGATATGGATTTACCAGAAGAGTGGAAGCTAGATTTAGCCTTTCTTGACAAGTGGTCGAAGCTACCACCGATGTTTGCAAATGTGAACCTGACCCCAGCGGCATACTTAAGTAGAGAGAGTATCCCCATGGGCCTAGTGAATGCAGTTATGTCCGGCGCTGCTCAAAAGCTTGTGAAGGATTTAATGAAACAAACGGAAAGACTAAGCCATACAAACCAAAATGCCATAGCAGCGACCCCAAGAGAAGACTATTTAGCTGTGATGGATGGACTAATTGAAAACTTCAGGACTGTAAGTGATTGGTCAAAAGCTCCCCCAGGCATATATGGCGCGAGACTACTAGCAGTTGAAGAGCCTAAATGTAAAAAGGCGCTACTAACTTACGTGAAGGGACTGCCAAAGCAAAGGTGGTTGAATGTAATTATCAAGGAATTAGAAAAGTAGGTATTAATGGGTACTTCAGCATCATCAACTGGCCCTAATAACCAGAGCCCACTCATTCCGTCATGGGCTGAACAAAGTCCGCCTGTAACAATTGAGCCAGCTCAAGATACTGGTGGCCCGGACGGGGAAAATCAAGGTGACAAGGAAATCGACAATGAAAAAGTTCAGCAGGAAATCGGCAAACCATCTGGTACTGCCAATCCTGCAAACCGTTTTGCAGGAGCTAGAAGAGAATTCGGGAATTATGCCAAGGCCGGAGGTTCAAGCTCTGATCTAAGGCGAGCACTAAAGAGTTATTCTAAAAAAGGCTCTGGTGGTGGAAAAACCACAAGCCGAAGGTTGGCTAGTGGGATAACGGCTGGTACTGGTTTACTTGGAGTAATGCGTGGAGACACTGTTACTGTCAACAACCAAAGCCTTTCCTTAAATGACTTGAAAGGCCTATCCACTGACCAAGCTATTGATAGAATTGCTTCACATTTGGCTCCTGATAATGCTGACTCAGACTCTGTGAGAATTGCCTTAGATTACGCGCTGGAAGAAGCGCTACCAGATACAGAAGATTTCGATCCAAATAGTTTTACTGAAGAAGTAATCCAACAAGCCATCGGCTGCTATTTAACTGACTTGATTTTCCAAGATGTGGTTGAAGGCATGGGCAGGGCTTGGTTCCACGTAGAACCTGCTAGCAAGCACCATAGCATGGAAGTTGAGCTAAGGGAGCTTATCAAGGTAATAGCTCAGGAGCAGCTAGACAAGGTCACTAATGGCAACCCTAGCAATATCACCAGAAATAACATTACCAAGATTCAAGCTGATACCATCGCAATGACCGTTGAAGAATGGGAGAGTTTCGATGACTAAGTTTTACTTCAATGATAATCCAAACCAACTACCTGAATATTCAGAGTCATGCCACCCTGTACAACTATTCCACACTCACGAATATGATCAAAAAAAACACAGCTTAGCTTCCAGAGGACTACTGCAAACAGTAAGAGACTTGGGAGTTGCTGTTGAGCCTAAGGCAATCGATTTAATTACAATTGCTTCCGCTGTTACCGCAGCAGATACTTTTGAGTTAAGAGAGAAGGCTGAGAATGCTTGGTCAAGGCAAATGCACCTTCACATCCCTGTAAGTGAACCGAATATATGGAATGCAGAAAGCGCTGAGTTGAGTTCAATTTTGAACTTTCTTACTGGCGATCAATGGATGTTCACTTTTGAGCAGACATCAATGGAACTGCCTAAACCTAAGATAAGTAAGCAGGCTAAATATAAAGCCAAAACTCTTCTAGGAAAAAATGCTGTTTGCCTATTTTCTGGCGGTCTTGATAGTGCAGTGGGTGCTATTGATATCCTTAATGGAGAGTCAGAATATAAGCCTCTCTTAGTAAGTCACGCCTATCGTGGAGATGGTGCAAAACAGGAAGAAATTAAGACTTTGTTGTCTTCTCCATTTGCTGAGCTCTCCTATTCAATTTCTCCTCATATAATTAAAACATATGAAGGCAGAACGGACATAAGTATGCGTGGGAGAAGCTTTAACTTCTTGGCGATGGCCGTATTGGGCATTTCCGCACTGAGAAGTGCTAACTGTGATGCCAGTATTAAAACCATTATCGTTCCTGAGAATGGCTATATCTCAATCAATCCACCACTAACTAGAAGGCGAATAGGTAGTCACAGTACGAGAACCACACACCCCAACTTCTTGCAGAGGTTGGAAGAATTGCTGACACGCATAGGTTTTGACGTCAAATTCGTAAACCCTTATCAGTTTAAAACAAAGGGGGAGATGTTGGCTGAGTGCGTTGACCAAAACGCTATTAAAAAAGCCGTACCGCTAAGCGTTTCATGCAGCCACTGGCACAGAGAACACATACAATGTGGGCACTGCTTGCCCTGTCTAATTAGAAGAGCATCTGTTCATCATGCTGGCTTTGATGATGACGCACCATATAAAACAAAGCGATTGAAAACGCTAATTAAAGAGAAGGATACAAGAGACGACCTGCAAGCAGTTCAAACAGCCATTATCCGGTTGAAGCAAACCAATAATTACAAATCTTGGCTACGTAAATCTGGTCCAATCCCACTAGATAAGTCTATACGTAATGCCTTGGAATCAACGCTTAAGCGTGGTTTGATGGAAGTTGAAGTGTTTATACAGGCTAACAAAACATCATGATGGATATGCATTGCCATGTTGATCTATACCCCGAACATCAGAAGGTATTGGATGACATTGAACGCTCAAACTATTACGTATTATCTGTAACAACAGTGCCTTCAGCCTTCGAAGGCACTGTTAATCTCACAAAAGGGCTTAAGCATTGCAAAACCGCTTTGGGATTGCACCCTCAGCTAGCTCATTTAAGGAAAAATGAACTACCAATTTTCGATCGACTTATAGAGAAAACTAAATATATAGGTGAGATTGGACTAGATGGATCAAAAGGCTGGAGAGAGCATTTTGATGACCAATTATTGGTTTTTAATCACATTCTGAAAAAATGTGAGTCATTCAATGATAAAGTTCTAACAATACATAGCCTGAATGCAGTAGACGAAACCTTAATGTGTCTGAAAAAACACCCGAAAGCAGGCATCCCTGTTCTCCACTGGTTTTTGGGGACAAAAAAACAGTTATTAGAAGCTGTCGATATAGGTTGTTATTTTTCAGTTGGACCAGCAATGCTTTTCTCAGCACGTGGAAAGCGACTTATATCTTGGTTACCTAAAGATAAAATTCTTCTAGAAACAGATGGACCTTTTGCGAAAGTTTCGGGAAAAATACTGTTCCCCTCAGATGTTGATACCGTAATTCAGTATCTTTCTAAAGAATGGGAAGTGTCTCAATCAGATACAGTTAGACAGTTGAAGAATAATTTACGTCAATTAGTTGCTAAATGAATACATCTTTGTAGAGATGTTGTGCAATTGGGACCTATAAATGTAGATCTTGAGCTAGCCACCTTGTTAGGTGGAGAAAATATGACCCAAACGAAAAAAAATTATTATGGACAAATCAGAACATTGTAAAGAAGTTTACGCATATTACGGTTTAGCGATGTATCGTGCTCAATGTGTGGAGCAATCGATTATTCAGTTGCTCATCTTTTGTGATTTATACGAAAGAGAGGCAAAGTCTAAGCACACCCAAGAGGAGTGGGAGGCTAAGTTTGATAGCTTTGATCAGGAAGTTAGTGATAAGACGATGGGTAGACTAATAGGACATCTAAAATCTTTAAACGTACTTCAAGCGACTACAGAATCGTTGCTAGCTAAGGCACTCAAGGAACGTAACTTCTTGGGGTTCTAGGGATTTTCCCCTCTAAAGTAACATAGAACGCTACAGGTATTATATTATATGGTCTGTGGCGGTGGGTTACCTTCCAATATTCTGCCATCTTATATAAACACCATCAATCATATTGGCGTTTATTCATCATGGCAATTAGTAATGAACTCTCGATTCTGACTCAGGCAGAACAACGAGACTTGTATTCAGCACCTCAGTTTTCTATTGAGGAACAACGTTTGTATTTTTCGCTAAACGATGTAGAACAGGCCGAATGCCGTACTATCAGGCTTACTAAACATCGTTGTTATTTCGTGGCGCTTCTGGGCTATTTTAAATCTAAGCCAGTGATCATTGCTCCGAGTTTCCGTGATATCAGTATCGACATGCAGTTTATTGCCTCCCAAATTCAAAGAGGTAAAGGGATCAGGCCTTTCAGTGTCAGTAAAATGCAGCGTGACCGTATTTACTCAAGGATACTGCGTCTACTAAATTACAATAAGTGGAATGAAAAACAGCACCTCAATGCTCTGTGCCACCACCTGGTTTACATTGGTCATGCCTGGCTGGAGCCTCGACACCTCTTTGATGCGGCCATTGAATACCTTGCCAGCCATAACATTGCCATTCCTAAGTACTCCGTGCTTCAAAGACTGATAAGCCGCACAATGCAACAGGTCAGAAAAGACCTGACGCTCCAACTGAATCAACTTACCAGTAATGAACTTAACGTCTTTCTGGACAACATAATCACTACTAAAGACGACGGGCTGAGTCTGAGCCATCTCAGGGGTGGTGCCAAAAGTCTGACCGTGCCTGAGCTTAAAAAAGAGCTCGCCATTTACCACCGGTTAGCACCATGGCACACGCAAATAAATGACGTTGTGGACAGGCTCAATCTGTCGCTAAAAAATCGACAACACTTCAGCGGCCTTATTGATTACTACGGCAGTAAAGTGCGGCGCTTCAAACGCTCACAGCAGCACCTGTGGTTACTGTGTCATCTGACAGAGCGCATGCAACTTGCACTGGAGCGCCTGACGGATGGGTTTGTTTACCATATCCGAAAACAACAGGAAGCCGCCAACGCCTTTGCACAACAAGCAGTGTTCCTGTCCTGGCAGTCAGCTGCGGACAATGTCACGAAAGCGGCAGAGCTACTTCACCTGTTTGTTGACGAGAATATTGATGACAATCAGCCCTTCTCAGTAGTCAGACAACAGGCATTGAAGGTCATGAATGACAGGGATATCCAGACCCTCTGCCTTTACCTGAA
>NZ_JAWOWM010000023.1:0-48897 GCF_033340475.1 Vibrio sp. 1078-1 | reverse complement strand
GCGGGGTGGAGCAGCTTGGTAGCTCGTCGGGCTCATAACCCGAAGGTCGTCGGTTCAAATCCGGCCCCCGCAACCAAATACAAGACGATAGATTGAGTACTTATTTAGTATACAATTGTTAAGTCGTCTACGGATGCGCCGCTTGATTCAACGCCTGCTTCTCGCAACCAATCACATCGCTCTTTTCATAATGCTGCGAAGCATGAATCCCCAAAAGCTAAACTTTTATCCGCATCATATGATGTCGGACGATTTCGTTTGTGTTTAAAACACGATATGAATCGGCTGACGTACAGTATGATGAGGCTTCGCGTGTTTTATCTACTTTAATTAACAGAGTTATCCACATACGTCGTTCTGTGGATAAGTTGGTTGATAAAGTGTTTTTAGCTTGACTTTTTATGATGGGGAAGAAAGATCTTTTCTCTAAAATGAAGTTGAAACAACAAAGAAATACCAATTAAATCTTTGTTATATAAAGAAAAAATAAGTTTTTTGTCGGATCGAGTACGTTAAAATACGATCATTAACTGGTATTTTTTTGATCCTAGTCATTTCTCCGAGCTGTGTTTAACTTTTTTCTGTTAGCTTGTTTTTCTTGAATCTCAAATTTTTTTCCACATTACAAAATTGAGAACAAGGTCATGAATTGAACATGCAAAAGTACTTTCAATCTCTTGCATATAGACTACGCTCTATGCGTCTCTCGGCAGTCCCTTCTCGACTATCCTTATTAAGCGTTGCTTTTTCGTCTCTATAGATGAATTACTCTCAGTGGGGAGTTGATTCAGTTGCTCTGTCAAAGCCCATTTAATGTGCTCATCAAGTAATTTATTTTCACCTTGCCGACTTTCCAGCGCATCTATGATTCGCTGACTATATTCTGCATTACCAAGTGCGACAGCGATGTTACGTAGCCACTGTATATGACCAATACGACGGATAGCGGAGCCTTCCATATTTTTTAGAAAAGTCGCTTCATCCCAGTTAAACATGTCGACGAGGTCAGGGTTTTTGAAACTGTCACGACGGTGGAAATCATCTTGCTCCGTTATGTCGGCGTAGCGGTTCCATGGGCAAACCAATTGACAGTCGTCACAACCATAAATGCGGTTACCCATTGGCTTTCGAAACTCTTCAGGAATCACGCCATCGAACTCGATGGTGAGATAAGAGATACAACGCCTGGCATCGACAACTTTGTCTTCAACGATGGCTTGTGTTGGGCATGATGTAATGCATGCTTTGCATTTACCGCACTGATCAACGCTTGGCTCATCTACGGGTAGTGGTAAGTCGATAAGTAGTTCACCTAAAAAGAACCACGATCCACAGTCTTGATCTAAAATCAGGGAATGTTTCCCGGTCCAACCTAAGCCCGCTTTTTGGGCGAGAGGTCGCTCTAATATTGGTGCGGAATCAACGAAAGGTCGGTAACCATATTGACCAACCTCTTGTTCAATAAGTTTGCCGAGCTTATTTAGCTGCTTTCTGACGAGCTTGTGATAATCACGCCCTAGTGCGTAGCGGCTAATATAGGCATGACTTTTATTCGCGAGGTTTGAAGCGAATTGAGCCTCTGGTGGCAGATAGTCCATCCGGACGCTGATAACACGAACGGTTCCCGGGAGTAGCTCATGGGGTCTAGCACGCATCATGCCGTGACGAGCCATCCAATCCATTGAGCCGTGATAGCCTGCATCAAGCCATTTTTGTAGTGCTGCTTCATGTTCACTCAGATCAACGTCGCAGATCCCAACTTTTTGGAAGCCGAGTTCTTTTCCCCAAACTTTGATTTGTTGTGCGAGTTGTTCGTAGTTCATGTTAACCACCGGAATAAAGGGGGGCGGATCTTAACGGATCTCTGGCTTTGGTGCTACCCAGTTAGGTACGTTTTTGATGTTGTGAATACTGCTTATTGAAGTCATTTGCATATATTCTAAATCTAGGTCGATACTAAGATGATTAAGATACCGTTTATTGGATACTTTTTTCGCACATATGACATTTGAAAGCTTGTCTCTCAAAACCAACACGGTTTACTATTCCTGTTCTTTTGATTTTTATATAGTCAACGATCATTAGTTAGAGAAGCATCAATGAGCACGAAACAATTCAATTTAAAAGATGAGCATGAAACGGTTGCACTAGGCACCGCTCTGGCTCAGCTTTGTTCCCAGCAAACCACAATTTATCTGCATGGTGATTTGGGTGCAGGTAAAACAACCTTTAGTCGTGGTTTTGTCCGTGCTCTTGGTCATCAAGGTAACGTGAAAAGTCCAACTTATACTCTAGTCGAACCGTACCAGTTGGATCAGTGGCAAGTATATCACTTCGACCTTTATCGTCTTGCGGATCCTGAAGAGCTTGAGTTTATGGGGATTCGAGACTATTTCACAGACGATGCGATTTGCTTGGTTGAATGGCCTGAAAAAGGGCATGGCTTACTGCCACAACCGGATCTTGATGTAAACATTCGCTACCAAGGTGAGCAACGTGTAGCCGAACTAACAGCTAATAATGATTATGGTGTGCAGTTACTCAGTCGATTGGAGCTATGTTGAGTTTTTCAAATTTTAGAGTGGTGGCGACGTTTGTCGCCACTTTTCTCCTTCTCATCCCCAATTTAGCATTTGCTAACGTCGTTAAGAGTTTTCGAGTTTGGCCTTCACCTGATGAAACGCGTGTTGTCATCGATTTAGGCTCGGAAGCTGACTATTCCTATTTCTCTTTATCAGGGCCGGATCGCCTTGTCGTGGATTTAAAAAGCACGACGATGCAGGCCAAACTACCTGTTACTGTTACGGATAGCCCTGTTTTAAAACTGGTACGAAAAAGCTCGCCTCCAGAGAAGGGCACTTATCGTTTGGTGTTTGAACTAAAAAAGAGCGTTCAAGCGGAGTTATTTAAATTAAGCCCAACACCAGGTGGGCAGTATGGTCACCGCTTGGTGATTGATTTACCGCACGGTAAGAAGGCATCGACCTCTAAACCGAGTAAGCCAGCTGCGGCCAGCAAAGACATGAGCTCAGTTCAACGAGCTCAAGAAGTGTTAATTGTTATCGACCCTGGTCACGGTGGGGAAGACCCTGGCTCTATTGGCCCTTCACGTCGTAAGTACGAGAAAGATGCGGTATTGAGTATCTCAAGAAAAATTGCTGCTCAGCTCGATGCGACTCCTGGTATTAAAACGCGCATGACTCGTACGGGAGATTACTTTGTAAACTTAAACCGTCGTGTCGCGATTGCTCGTGAAAATGATGCACACTTACTGATCTCCATTCACGCTGATGCGTTTACCTCACCGAAGCCTCGCGGTGGTTCGGTCTTCGTACTAAATACTCGTCGTGCAAATACCGAAATTGCTCGTTGGGTCGAGAACCATGAGAAACAGTCTGAGTTATTGGGCGGCTCGGGTAATGCGTTCTTCACGAAGACAAAAGATCGTAATGTGAACCAAACTTTGCTGGACTTGCAGTTTAGTCACTCACAAAAAGAAGGCTATAAACTGGCAACAGAAATCCTAGGTGAGATGGGACGTGTTGCGCACCTGCATAACACCAAACCGATCAACACCAGCCTTGCGGTTTTACGCTCTCCACAGATTCCGTCTGTGCTAGTGGAAACGGGCTTTATTTCTAACCCAACAGAAGAGCGTTTACTGTTTCAACGAGCGCACCAAGATAAGTTAGCTCAGGCTATCACTAAGGCGGTCGTCAAGTACTTAAAAGATAACCCACCAGAGGGTACGGTGTTCTCGCCTTCAGCGAAGCCAATGGTACATATTGTAAAGCGTGGCGAGTCATTATCGGTGATCGCGAACAAATATGGGCTTAGCTCTAAAGCGCTGATGTCGGCAAACAACTTGAAGTCGACAGGCTTGGCAATTGGTCAGAAGCTCAACATTCCTTCTGCTGGTACGATTAAAGTGCCAAGTAAACCGATTACTGTTGAGACAGAAACCATTACGCACAAGGTTAAGTCTGGTGAGTTCTTAGGTAAGATTGCGAATCACTATAAAGTGAAGGTTTCAGATATCCGCCGAGAGAATAACTTGAAGTCAGATACGTTGTGGGTAGGGCAAAAGTTGAAGATAACGGTCGCGGTAAAAGATAAACCGATTCGTAAGCACAAGGTTTCTCGGGGTGAGTTCCTTGGCAAAATAGCGTCCAAATACGGCGTTAGCGTATCGAGCATTCGTAAAGCGAATAACTTACGCTCTGATCAGCTAGCGGTTGGGCAAGTCCTGATCATTCCAAACAAGTAGGTGAGCTTCTAACTCATTATGACGATTAAAATTTTGCCAGCCAGACTTGCAAACCAAATCGCCGCAGGGGAAGTGGTCGAAAGACCTGCTTCTGTGATTAAAGAGCTGGTTGAAAATAGTCTTGATTCTGGCGCAACTCGAATCGATATCGATATCGAGAAAGGAGGCGCAAAGCTGATTCGTGTTCGTGATAACGGAAAAGGTATCGCGAAAGATGAACTCGGCTTAGCGCTCAGTCGTCATGCGACATCTAAGATACATACCTTAGATGATCTCGAAGCCATTATGAGTCTAGGTTTTCGCGGTGAAGCGTTAGCCAGTATTAGCTCAGTCTCGCGTTTGACGCTCACGTCGCGTCCTGCGGCACAAGAAGAAGCCTGGAGTGCCTACTCCGAAGGGCGTGATATGCAGGTGAAGCTTAAGCCAGCAGCGCACCCGATTGGCACTACCGTTGAGGTGTTGGACTTATTTTTTAATACTCCAGCGCGTCGCAAGTTTCTTCGTACGGAGAAAACCGAATTTGCTCATATTGATGAGTTATTGAAACGCATTGCGTTAAGCCGCTTTGATGTCACCATCAATGTGCGTCATAACGGCAAGATCATCCGTCAATATCGCGCGGCGAAAAATCAGCTTCAAACCGAAAAGCGTATTGCTGCTGTCTGCGGTAATGCGTTTGTGCGGCATATGCTCAGAATCGAGCTTGAGCATCAAGGGTTAAAGCTACATGGGTGGATTACCACACCAGAGGGAGCAAGGCAGCAAAGCGATTTACAATATTGCTATGTGAATGGCCGAATGATGCGTGACAAATTAATCAATCACGCGATTCGTCAAAGCTATGAAATGAGCTTAAAGCCAGATCAGTTTGCTGCGTATGTGCTCTTTATTGAGCTAGATCCGCACCAAGTAGATGTGAATGTTCACCCTGCTAAGCATGAAGTGCGTTTCCACCAAGCTCGTTTGGTGCATGATTTCATCTATCAAGCTTTGACGGATGCACTTTCACAAAGCGCCGTGATTGATAAACCACAGGTGAATGAATCGGCATTTCATCGCGTGGAACCGACTGAATCCGAAGAGATTGAGCATTCGCCAGAGCCTGAAAAAGTACAAGAGCCAGCATCTTCACCAGTACCAGAGCGGGTTTATCAAGCGATAGAGAGTACACCGGCTTATCCTGGACGCAGTGATTATGAAGTGAAGCCTCGTAATAGCGGTCCTAGTGAAACCTCCGTGCGAGAGGCGCGCGTAGTGGAGTCATTCAAACGTAATGATTGGGTGGAATCCAAACCTGCACCAAAGCCAAGTCACAGTAAAGAGCGCCACGTAGAACCAGCGCCAACTAAACAAGAAGTACGCGCTTATCACGAGCTGTTGAAAACGCTAGAGTTTGAGGCTCAGGCAGTCACTCCAATAGCGCCCCAAACGATAACTTCGCACACATCAATGCCATCGATTACTGCATTAGGCAAAGCGCTGATGGTGGTCGATGAACAATTTGTTTTGATGAGCAGTGACAGTGGGGCGGCGTTAGTCTCGTTACCTAGAGCAGAATTTTATCGTGTAAAAGGCCAGCTTTCTCCAAGCGATGGTGCACTCAAGGCACAACCTCTGCTTGTTCCTCTATCTATTAAGTTAGAGGCCGAATTAGTGAGACTGGCCCAAGATTATCAACAAGATTTGGCATTGCTTGGTATTCAATTGAAAGCGAGAAACGAGCACGCCTTAATGGTGATGGGCGTCCCAGCTCCGCTGCGTCAACAAAACTTACAAAATTTAGTACCAGATCTGTTATCTTACGCGCAATCTTGTGTGAACGAAGGTATAGCAGCGGCTCAGATGCTGTCTGAGTTGATAGATTGGCTCGCATTACAGGTCACGACAGTGAAGAGTCACTATACTTTTTCTGAAGCCATTCAAATTATTGCGGAACTTGAACAGCTAAGACATGGTCAATTGCCATTAGAAGATACAAAATTCGTATCCGCTGTTGATTTCTCTGCCACGATAGCCAAATTAAAACCATGACAGATAAACTACCTTTGGCGCTATTTTTAATGGGGCCAACTGCATCAGGCAAAACTGAGCTGGCGATTCGTCTTCGTCAAAAATTTCCGATTGAGATCATCAGTGTTGATTCTGCTTTGATCTACAAAGGGATGGATATCGGTACGGCGAAACCGGATGAAAAAGAGTTAAGTTTGGCGCCTCATCGCTTGATAGATATTTTGGATCCAAGTGAATCTTACTCTGTCGCCGACTTTCGTCGAGATGCATTGAAAGCGATGGATGATATTGTTGCAGAAGGAAAAATTCCACTTCTTGTGGGTGGAACAATGCTGTATTACAAGGCGTTACTTGAAGGTTTATCACCACTTCCTGCTGCAAATCCTGAAATTCGTCAGCAAATTGAACAAGAGGCATTGACTAAAGGTTGGTCAGTGTTGCACGATGAACTCAAAGAGGTTGATCCTGTGTCAGCCGCGAGAATCCATCCCAATGATCCCCAACGTTTATCTCGGGCATTGGAAGTTTTTCGCATTTCAGGTAAAACTTTGACTGAATTGACTCAAACGAAAGGTGAAAGCCTACCATACCGAGTCAAGCAGTTTGCAATAGCTCCCAAGGATAGGGCAGAACTTCACCGTCGGATTGAACTCCGTTTCGAGAAGATGATGGAAGCGGGCTTTGAAGAAGAAATGAAAGCGTTACATTCGCGAAAAGATCTTCACCCCGATCTTCCTTCCATACGATGCGTCGGTTACCGACAGATGTGGGAGTATTTAGATGGGGAGTGTACACGTGACGAAGCGGTATTTCGTGGCGTATGCGCGACTCGTCAATTGGCCAAGCGTCAAATCACCTGGTTACGCAGCTGGGATGATTTAACTTGGTTGGATAGCGAGAACATTGAACAGGCATTAGAAACGATGTCGGAAGCAATAGCATCTGATTGACATAGCTGTGTATAATGTGATCGTTTTTGCGTGAACGCACTCTCAAAGGATCTGTTGTTGGCGGTTTTTATACTATGCTGCTAATTACTTAGAGTGCATTTTTGATTCGTTTAGCTCAGATGCAAAAGCCGTATCTTTTGCATTGCACCACTAGCTAAATAATTACAACTACAAATTAAATAAGGAAAATAAAAATGGCTAAGGGGCAATCTCTACAAGACCCATTTCTAAACGCGCTACGTCGTGAGCGTATCCCGGTATCTATCTACCTTGTGAATGGTATTAAACTACAAGGTCAGATCGAATCATTCGATCAATTTGTGATCCTGCTGAAGAATACTGTTAACCAAATGGTGTACAAGCACGCGATCTCAACAGTTGTGCCGGCTCGTCCAGTGAGCCATCACAGCGGTGAACGTCCACAAGGTGAGCGTCCACAAGAGAAATCTGAAGATTAATTCTTCATCGAGTATTTTTAAAATAAGGAGTTGATTGCTTGTTTGACCGTTATGAATCCGGTGAGCGAGCCGTACTTGTTCATATCAACTTCACGCAAGAAGGTGAATGGGAAGATCTGGCTGAGTTCGAAATGCTGGTTTCTTCTGCTGGGGTAGAGGCGCTACAAGTGGTAACTGGTAGTCGTCAATCCCCACACCCGAAATACTATGTCGGAGAGGGTAAGGCCCAAGAGATTGCTACAGCGGTACAATCAACTGGTGCCGAAATTGTGATTTTTAATCACGCCCTCTCTCCTGCCCAAGAACGTAACCTCGAAGCACTGTGCCAATGTCGAGTTCTCGACCGCACTGGTCTTATTCTCGATATCTTTGCTCAACGAGCTCGAACACACGAAGGTAAGCTACAGGTAGAGCTGGCTCAACTTCGTCATATCTCTACTCGTTTGATTCGTGGTTGGACACACCTTGAAAGGCAGAAAGGTGGTATCGGTTTACGTGGCCCGGGTGAAACCCAGCTGGAAACCGACCGTCGCTTATTGCGTGACAGAATCAAAGCCATCCTGCGACGCTTAGACAAAGTAGCGAAGCAGCGTGAACAAGGGCGCCGCGCCCGAAATCGAGCTGAAATCCCAACGGTTTCACTTGTGGGTTACACCAACGCGGGTAAGTCGACACTCTTCAACCGTATTACAGAAGCTGGCGTGTACGCGGCTGATCAATTATTTGCTACTTTGGACCCGACTTTACGTAAGATAGAGTTAGCAGATGTTGGTCCTGCCATCTTGGCAGACACGGTTGGTTTTATTCGACATTTGCCACACGACTTGGTTGCGGCCTTCAAGGCAACCTTGCAGGAAACGCAAGAAGCTGACATTTTGTTACATGTTGTTGATGCCAGTGATGAGCGTTTTCGTGAGAATATTCAAGCTGTTCATGAAGTACTAGAAGAGATCGACGCGCATGAAGTGCCGACTCTGGTTGTCATGAACAAAATCGACAATCTAGATTCGCAGAAACCACGTATAGAACGAGACGAGGAAGGCGTACCTCGCGCAGTTTGGGTTTCAGCAATGGATGGGTTGGGCATTGATGTCCTGTTTGAGGCGCTGACGGAACGTCTGGCGTCACAAATGGTCGAGCATCAGTTGCGAATTCCTCCACAGTATCAAGGACGATTCCGTAGTACCTTCTTCCAAATGAAGTGTATTCAACGTGAGGAATATGACCAGGATGGTAACTTGTTGATCGATATTCGAATGCAGCAAGTAGATTGGTCTAGACTTGAAAAAAGAGAAGGGGCAGTTTTGACTGGCTTTATAGTCACTTAAAGGACTGCTACAGTATAACGTCATATCAAATGATGGAGCTTTCTAATGGCGTGGAATGAGCCTGGAAATAACAACGGCAACAATGGCCGCGATAATGACCCTTGGGGTAATAATAATCGTGGTGGCCAGCGTCCTGGTGGCCGAGATCAAGGTCCGCCAGATTTAGATGAAGTGTTCAACAAACTGAGTCAAAAGCTGGGCGGCAAGTTTGGTAAAAAAGGCGGCGGTGGTTCTCCAATCGGCGGCGGTGGTGGTAGTGCAATTGGCTTTGGCGTGATTGCTCTGATTGCTGTTGCAGTTTGGTTCTTCGCTGGTTTTTACACCATCGGTGAAGCAGAGCGTGGTGTTGTACTGCGTTTAGGTAAATACGATCGTATCGTAGACCCAGGTCTTAACTGGCGTCCTCGCTTTATTGATGAGTACGAAGCGGTAAACGTACAAGCGATTCGTTCACTACGTGCATCTGGTCTAATGCTGACCAAAGATGAAAACGTTGTAACAGTTGCGATGGATGTGCAGTACCGAGTGACTGACCCATACAAATACTTGTACCGTGTAACCAATGCAGACGACAGCTTGCGTCAAGCAACGGATTCTGCACTACGTGCAGTAATTGGTGACTCATTGATGGATAGCATTCTAACCAGTGGTCGTCAGCAAATTCGTCAAACTACGCAAGAAACACTGAACCAAATCATTGATAGCTATGATATGGGTCTGGTACTTGTTGATGTGAACTTCCAGTCTGCTCGTCCACCAGAGCAAGTGAAAGATGCGTTTGATGATGCAATCGCAGCACGTGAGGATGAAGAGCGTTTCATTCGTGAAGCTGAAGCATACAAGAACGAAATCTTGCCTAAGGCAACGGGTCGAGCAGAGCGTTTGAAGAAAGAAGCACAAGGTTACAATGAGCGTGTCACTAACGAGGCTCTTGGTCAGGTAGCACAGTTCGAAAAACTACTACCAGAATACCAAGCAGCGCCTGGTGTAACGCGTGATCGTCTGTACATCGACGCAATGGAAGAGGTGTACTCAAGCACTTCGAAAGTGTTGATTGACTCGGAATCAAGCGGCAATCTTCTTTACCTTCCAATCGATAAGTTGGCGGGACAAGAGGGCAAAGCAGATACCAAACGTAAATCGAAGTCATCTTCAACCTATGATCAAATTCAACTTGAGTCTGATCGTACACAAGAAGACACTTCGAACACGCAGTCTCGTTCAACAGGTTCACGTCAAGGGAGATACTAAGAATGCGTAAGTTAATGATCCCTGTACTGGTAATCGCACTGGCATTAATGTTGATGTCTTTGTTTGTGATTCCTGAAGGTGAGCGCGGTATCGTGGTTCGATTTGGTCGTGTCTTGAAAGACAACAACGACATCACTCGAATTTACGAGCCTGGTCTGCATTTCAAGATGCCTTTGTTTGACCGTGTGAAACAACTTGATGCACGTATCCAAACAATGGATGGTCGTGCAGACCGTTTCGTAACGTCTGAGAAAAAAGACGTTATCATTGATACCTACGTGAAGTGGCGTATTGAAGATTTTGGTCGCTACTACCTCGCGACAGGCGGTGGTAACTCGCTAACGGCAGAGGCACTACTTGAGCGTAAAGTGACGGACGTGCTTCGTTCTGAAATCGGTGCTCGTGAAATCAAACAGATCGTATCTGGTCCACGTAACGATGATGTGCTACCAGAAGACGCAAGTGCCGATGTTGTCGCAACTGAAGCGGCTCGTGAAGCGCTTGAGATTGATGGTGAACGCGACCTAATCATGTCTGAAGTATTGAAAGACACGCGTGAAAGCGCAATGAAAGACTTGGGTGTTCGTGTCGTTGATTTCCGAATGAAGAAAATCAACCTGCCTGATGAAATCAGTGAGTCTATCTACCGTCGTATGCGTGCGGAGCGTGAGTCCGTTGCTCGTAAGCACCGTTCTCAAGGTCGTGAAAAAGCGGAAGTTATTCGTGCTCAAGCAGAACTAGAAGTAGCAACTATTCTAGCTGAAGCTGATAAAACGGCGCGTGTGACACGAGGTGAAGCGGATGCTGAAGCTGCGAAGATTTATGCTGAAGCGTACAACAAAGACCCTGAGTTCTTTAGCTTCCTACGCTCGCTACGTGCGTATGAGAAGTCCTTCAGCTCTAAGAGCGATATTCTGGTGCTTGATCCGAAGAGTGAGTTCTTCCAATACATGAACCAGTCGAAGGGCAGCATGGAGAAATAATCTCCGCGTCTCATTGAAATAAAAGGCTCCTTAGGGAGCCTTTTTTGTATCTGATGCTAAGTGCTAGCTCATCATGATGGCGATGACGGCTCCAGCAACTACTAGGCAGCCACCGATGCGTCGTAGCTGATTGTTGGGTTGTTCACTTAATTGAGCCACCATATTCCGCCAACCGTTAGGAGCAATCAGTGGCCCAATGCCTTCCACGATCAAGACGAGCCCAATCGCCAACCATATGGATTCAGACATAGCGCTTTCCAGTCGAATAGAGAAAGCTAAATACTATCAGTGATATGCTGATTTCAAAATGAACAAAGCGGCAAGATGACATTCTGGTAGCAACTCTGTGAACAAAAAATGACTGCAAGAAGCGTGATTCGGTGCTAGAATCCATTTTTAACTAGCAATCAGACTTGGAAAGATGGGAAATAACGTAGTCGTTCTAGGCACCCAATGGGGTGACGAAGGTAAAGGTAAAATCGTAGACCTTTTAACTGAAGATGCAAAATACGTGGTACGCTACCAAGGCGGTCACAACGCAGGTCACACTCTCGTAATTGACGGTGAAAAAACCGTTCTTCACTTAATTCCATCAGGTATCCTTCGCGATAACGTAAAATGTGTTATCGGTAACGGTGTTGTACTATCACCTGAAGCTCTACTTAAAGAAATGAAGCCTCTTGAAGAGCGCGGTATTCCAGTACGCGAGCGTCTTTTCATTTCTGAAGCATGTCCGCTAATTCTTCCTTACCACGTTGCAATGGACCAAGCTCGCGAAATCGCTCGCGGTAAAAAAGCTATCGGTACTACTGGTCGTGGTATCGGTCCAGCATACGAAGATAAAGTTGCTCGTCGCGGTCTACGCGTTGGCGACCTATTCGATATGGCGACTTTCGCAGAGAAGCTAAAAGAAGTCATGGAGTTCCATAACTTCCAACTAGTTAACTTCTACAAAGCGGAGCCAGTAAGCTACGAAGAAGTACTTGAGCAAGCTAAAGGCTACGCTGAACTACTAACGTCAATGGTTATCGACGTAACTGACGAACTAGACGCAGCACGTAAGCGCGGCGACAAGATCATGTTCGAAGGTGCACAAGGTACACTACTTGATATCGACCACGGTACTTACCCGTACGTAACGTCTTCTAACACGACTGCTGGTGGTGTTGCTGCAGGTTCTGGTTTTGGTCCTCGTCACATCGGTTACATCTTGGGTATCGCAAAAGCGTACTGTACTCGCGTTGGTGCTGGTCCATTCCCGACTGAACTATACGACGGTTTAGATAAGCAAGATCCAATTGGTAAGCACTTAGGTGAAGTTGGCCACGAGTTCGGTGCGACAACTGGTCGTCTACGTCGTACAGGTTGGTTCGATGCTGTTGCTATGCGTCGTGCAATCCAAATCAACTCTGTATCTGGTTTCTGTCTAACTAAACTAGACGTACTAGATGGTCTAGAAGAGCTAAAAATCTGTACTGGTTACAAGATGGAAGATGGCTCTGTGCTAGAAGTTTCTCCGATGGCTGCTGAAGCATTCGAAAAAGCAACGCCAATCTACGAAACAATGCCTGGTTGGTCTGAGAACACATTTGGTGCTAAGTCACTAGATGCTCTACCACAAGCCGCTCTTGACTACATCAAGCGTATTGAAGAGCTAACTGGCGTTCCAGTAGACATCATCTCTACAGGTCCTGACCGTAACGAAACTATCATCAAAGTTCACCCATTCGAAGCTTAATTGATAGCCGTTAAAGATTGCAAAAGCCGACCTTCTGGTCGGCTTTTTTGTATCTGAACAAAAACAGCGTGACTCTCATATGGCAAGCTTTTGCCGCTGAGCCTAAATCAGAGGCAAAAATTGTCTAAAGCTTAGCTGTTTTTTGCCGATAAGGTTATCAAGCAGAGGAGATCCTTCACCGATCTTTGGTTTCTTAGATACCTTAAGGGTACGTTTATGAAGTTACGAACAGTGGCTGCTTCACTGTTGTTGACCTTGGTTGCTACCACAGTGAAAGCCAATGTTGCTGATGTGGGGGCACCAGTTCCGATCTATACCGAAGCAGAGCTGATAAAGCTTATTGAGCAAAATAAGCACTTACAACGTGTGCGCGCTGATAACTGCCAGCTGGTGGAGGATATCGTAGCTCGTGCGACTCGAATTAACTTACCCGCTTATGAATTTCTGTACGGAGATATGTTGGCTTGGGGGGTGTGTGTCGAGCAAGATGTCGAACTGGGTCTTTACTACATCGAAAATGCAGCGCATCAGGGGTTACCAGCTGCACTAGAGCAGATTGGCCGATACTATTCGCGTGGCACTTTAGTACAGCAAGATAAAGAACGTGCAATTCCATATTTGCGAGAAGCTGCGTCAATGGGAAACCTAAACGCGCGTATTCATCTGGCCGAGTTGCTTTTACGTGATTATGGCAGTCCACTCGATTACGAAGATGCGTATCGTTGGTTATATAACTCTGTCACAGCAGATAAGCGGCAGCATAAGCGCATAACTGTATTGAGAAACGGCCTTGAACAGCGCATGCCACAAAACGTTATTGCTCGAGCTAAACGGCGAGACACCTTTTGGTAACGCTTCAATATTGCAAACAACTTCATACAACAAAGCCCACGTCACGTGGGCTTTGTTGTTTTCCCGATAGTTGGTAGCGCTTAAACCACTTTGTGTGGACCGAAGCATTCGTAATGGAATTGCTCTTCTGGTACGCCAAGTTCTAATAGCTGTTTCGCTACGTGCTGCATAAATCCTACAGGACCACAGAAGTACACCTGCACTTTATCTTGCTTTAATGCAGCTTCAATTTCATACAGATTGACAAAGCCCGTGAAGTGGAAGTCTTCACCTAGCTTGTCTTCTGCCGTTGGTTGGTTATACCAAACGAGCGCGTTCATATTTTCTTTTTCTGCAACGAGTTGGTTTACGTGTTGCTTGAAAGCATGCTGTTGGCCATTTTCGGTTGCATGAACCCAAGTTACAGGTGCTTGATGTGCTGAGAGACTTTCTAGCATTGACAGCGTTGGAGTAAGTCCCACACCAGCAGAAATTAGAACAACGGGTGTTTGTGGTTCGGCATCCATAAAGAAATCACCGGCAGGGGCCGCAAGCTGCACTTTTTCGCCAATGTTCAGGCTATCGTGCAGGTAGTTCGACACTTTTCCGCCTTCTTCACGTTTTACTGAGATACGGTAGGTGTTCTCTTGGACCGCAGAAGACAGGCTATATTGGCGAATTTCTTGGTTTTCTAACTGGTCACTGTTGATGTAGATGCCAAGGTATTGTCCCGGTTTATACGGCGCCACTTTTTGGCCATCGGTTGGCTTGAACACAAAGCTGCAAATGTGTTCGCTCTCAATCTTTTTATCGACTAATTCAAATTCGCGTAGACCGCGCCAGCCGCCTTCCAAAGCTTCATTTTGTTGGTAAATTTGTTCTTCGCGCTGAATAAATACATTCGCAAGTACGCCGTAAGCCTCAGCCCAAGCATCCAACACTTCTTGACCTGGATTAAAAAGCTCATCGATTGTCGCAAGTAAATGCTTACCAACGATTTGGTACTGATCTTCTGTGATCAAAAAGCTCGTGTGCTTATGCGCAATTTTCTCTACTGCGCCAAGCAGAGCTGGCAAATTTTCAATATTGGCAGCATAGGCACAGATAGCGTTGAATAATGCTTCACGCTGATCGCCGTTACGCTGGTTACTCATGTTAAAAATATCTTTCAACTCAGGGTTATGAGTAAACATACGCTCGTAAAAGTGCGCGGTCAGTTTTGGTCCTGTTTCGGCGATGAGTGGTGCGGTCGCTTTGACGATCTCGATAGTTTGATTGCTGAGCATAAGGGCTTCCTACTTTAAGTTGTATTTATAATGCATGTTTAAAGTTGTATCTCAAATGTATCTTTCGATCAAGAAAAGATTTACACTTTTATCGATAGCTCAAGTTTGGGGTTTTAGCATCACCAGCGGGTTATTGAGTCGCACTTTGGGAGAGAATATGCAGTTAACTAGTTTCACTGATTATGCGTTGAGAACCTTAATTTTCTTGGCTTCGTTGCCGGAAGATGAGTTAACCAGCATTACCGAAGTGACGGATTTATTTGGTGTGTCGCGCAACCATATGGTTAAAGTTATCAATCGGTTAGGGCAGTTGGGTTATGTCCATACCGTGCGCGGAAAAAACGGTGGTATCCGGCTGATGAAGCCAGCGTCTGAAATCACAGTCGGTGGTGTTGTGCGCGATTTAGAGCCGTTAGATTTAGTCAACTGTGGTGTGGATTTTTGCCATATTACCCCTGCTTGCCGCCTCAAAGATAAATTGGCGAAAGCAAAAAGTGCCTTTCTGGCGGAGTTGGATGACTGCACGATTGAATCCTTGCTCAGTGACAATTCTGAACTTTTGATCTTGCTGGCTCGTCCTTAACTCATTTGCATGCCTAGAGTCGATCTCGATCATTCTTTTTTCAAAGCAATTCTGTAGCTTATCGAGAGACTCAGATATACTAGCCATATACCTTCCTTGCTAGATAGGCGTGCCTATGTCAGACAATATTCCAAACGATCCTTTTGCAGATCGTGAATCCAAAAATTACGAAAATCCAATTCCAAGCCGAGAGTTTATCATCGAGTTTCTAGAGCAAGCGGGCGTTCCAATGAATCGTAACGACTTGTTTGAGGCACTAAAGCTTGAGGGCGAAGAGCAATACGAAGGGTTGCGTCGTCGGCTACGTGCGATGGAGCGAGATGGCCAACTGGTGTTTACCCGCCGTCAGTGCTATGCATTGCCTGAAAAACTTGAAATGGTGAAAGGTTACGTGATTGGTCATCGTGATGGCCATGGTTGGGTACGTCCAGAAGGCAGCGTCGGCAAGGATGATGATATTCTGTTACCGCACCATCAGATGAAGAACATCATCCACGGTGATTTTGTCTTAGTGCAACCGACAGACAACAGCAAGCGCGGCCGCCGTGAAGGACGTTTGGTGCGTGTGCTAGAGGAGCGCAATGATCAAATCGTTGGTCGTTTCTTCCTTGAATATGGATACTCCTATGTTGTCCCAGATGACTCGCGTATCAGCCAAGATATCCTGATCCCAAATGAGCACAAAGCGGGTGCACGCATGGGTAACGTAGTCGTAATTGAAATTACTGATCGTGGCTCACGCTCACGCGGCATGATGGGTAAAGTGGTTGAAGTCCTTGGTGAAAACATGGCACCAGGTATGGAAACACAAATTGCGATTCGTACACACCAAATCCCTCACGAATGGCCAGAAGCCGTCGATAAACAAATCGAAAACTTAGGCGAAGAAGTACCAGAAGAAGCGAAAGTTGGTCGTGTGGATCTACGTGATTTGCCACTAGTGACCATTGACGGCGAAGACGCACGAGACTTTGATGATGCCGTTTACTGTGAAAAGAACAAAGAAGGTGGTTGGCGTTTATGGGTAGCGATTGCTGACGTCAGTTACTACGTTCGTCCTGACTCTGCGTTGGATAAAGAAGCGATCAATCGTGGTAACTCAGTATATTTCCCTTCGCAAGTTGTGCCAATGTTGCCAGAAGTACTGTCGAACGGTCTATGTTCGCTTAACCCGCAAGTAGATCGCTTGTGTATGGTGTGCGAAATGACCATTTCCGATACAGGTAAGCTGTCTGGTTACAAGCATTACGAGGCGGTGATGAACTCGCACGCTCGTCTCACATATAGCAAAGTGAGCGCGATTCTAGAAGGGGATGAAGAACTACGTGAGCGCTACCAGCCGCTTGTTTCTCATCTAGAAGAGTTGCACAAGATGTACAAAGTGCTGAAAGAAGCACGAGATCAACGCGGTGCAATCGAATTTGAAACCGTTGAAACCAAATTTATTTTCAATGCGGAACGTAAAATCGAAAGCATTGAGCCAGTAATTCGTAATGACGCGCATAAGATCATCGAAGAATGTATGATTTTAGCCAACATTGCTTCGGCATCGCTGGTAGAAAAAGCGAAAGAGCCCGCGCTTTATCGTATCCACGAATCTCCAGGTGAATTACGCCTGCAAGGTTTCCGTGACTTCTTAAGTGAACTTGGTCTTGAGCTAAAAGGTGGTTTAGAGCCTTCACCAACGGACTATGCTGATCTCGCACGTCAAATCTCCGGGCGTCAAGATCAAGAGTTGATTCAGACCATGCTGCTACGCTCAATGAAGCAAGCGGTATACAACGCAGATAACGCGGGGCACTTTGGGTTGGCATTGAAACGCTATGCGCACTTTACGTCGCCAATTCGTCGTTACCCTGACTTGTTACTTCACCGTGCAATCAAGTATCTGATTGCTAAAGAAGAAGGTCGTAATCAAGATCGCTGGACACCAACAGGTGGCTATCATTACTCGTTTGACGACATGGATTTTTACGGCGAACAATGTTCGATGACAGAGCGCCGTGCTGATGATGCAACACGTGATGTTGCGGATTGGCTGAAGTGTGAATATATGCAAGACCACGTCGGTGACGAACTAGACGGTGTTATTGCTAATGTCACTAGCTTTGGCTTCTTTGTACGTTTAACGGATTTGCACATCGATGGTTTGGTACATATTTCTACCCTTGCGAACGACTACTATCAATTTGACCCGATTGGTCAACGACTTATTGGTGAAAGTTTCGGTAACATCTATCGCTTAGGTGATGCAGTAAAAGTAAAAGTACTGGCTGTTAACCTCGATGATAAGCAAATTGACTTTGAATTGGTCGAAACAAGTCGTAAGCTACGCGGCGAAGGTAAGACTGCGAAGAAACGCGCAGCGGAAGCAAAACGCAAAGCGAAAGATAAAAAACGCGCTGCGACTCGCTCTTCATCGAAAGAAGGTGGCGCGGCTCGTGCAGTTCCTGCGATAGAGCCAACTAAACGCCCAGAAGAAACGGGCGCAACGAGTAAGCGCAATGGCCCAAAACGTGGTGACGCCGAAGGCAACGAGAAGCCTAAAGTGAAAAAAGCACGTAAAAAGAAGCCGCACAGTAAGCCGAAGAAAACCAAGCGCACTAAAAAAGAAGCGCAGTAGGTTGAAGCGCCAACTTAGTTCAAACTCGGTTGGCGCAGGCAATACGACCAGAACAACAGGTTAAACAATGAGTAACGAATTTATCTACGGCATTCACGCAGTGAAGGCGGTATTGGAGCGCGAACCAGAGCGTTTTATCGAGGCGTACGTTTTAAAAGGTCGTCAAGATGATCGCCTAATGCCAATCCTAAATGATCTTCAGGTTTGTGGTGTTTCTATTCAGCAGATGACACGTAAAACCTTGGATGACAAAGCGCGCGGTGCAAATCACCAAGGCATCATCGCTCGTGTGAAACCAGCGAAGCAGCTGAATGAGAACGATATAGATGACATCCTGGCGCAGCACGAATCACCACTGCTATTAGTGTTAGACGGCGTGACCGATCCACACAATCTTGGTGCGTGTTTACGTAACGCAGATGCGGCAGGTGCTGCGGCGATCATCGTACCGAAAGATCGTTCTGCGCCAATGAACGCAACCGTAAGCAAAGTGGCTTGTGGTGCAGCTGAAGTCGTGCCATTGATCCGAGTGACTAACTTGGCTCGTACTATGCGTACATTGCAAGAGAAAGGCATCTGGTTTGTTGGTACTGCGGGTGAAGCAACGCACGACATCTACCAAGCCAAACTGACTGGCCCCCTTGCTATCGTAATGGGGGCAGAAGGTGACGGTATGCGTCGTCTAACTCGTGAAACCTGCGACGATTTGATTAAGATCCCAATGGCTGGTAGCGTTTCAAGCTTGAACGTATCTGTGGCATCCGGCATCTGTTTGTTTGAGGCAGTTCGTCAGCGTATTGCTGCAAAGTAACGACGAAACAAACAGTTACTGTAGAATCAGACATAATGATAAAAACAAAGGATGGGGTGCCATCCTTTGTCGTTTTCACCGATTTATAAATAAAAATCCTCAGGGAAGTTATGACTCAACAAGACATTAAATTCATCGCCTTCGATCTAGATGGTACTTTGCTTGATAGCGTGCCCGATCTAGCTGTCGCGGCAGACCAAGCAGTACAGGCGCTTGGCTTTCCATCGGTTTCAGAAGAACAAGTTCGTGATTACGTGGGTAACGGCGCAGACGTGCTTATTGGTCGCTCATTAAGCCAAAGCCTGACCATCAACCCGGAGCTGAGTGAAGAGCTTCGTGCTAAAGCGCGTGTATTGTTTGATGATTACTACGAGCAAAGCGGTCACAAGCTAAGTCATCTTTACCCAACGGTAAAAGAGACACTAGCAGAGCTGCACAAAGCGGGCTTTGTTATGGCATTGGTGACCAACAAACCTTCAAAGTTTGTGCCTGACGTTTTGGAAAAGCACGACATCGCAAAATACTTCGTTGATGTCCTTGGCGGTGATGCATTCCCAGAGAAAAAACCAAACCCAGTAGCATTGAACTGGTTGATGGAAAAGCACCAAATCCAACCAAGTGAAATGCTGATGGTTGGCGACTCGAAAAACGATATTCTCGCAGCAAAGAATGCAGGCTGTGCCTCATTTGGTCTGACATATGGTTACAACCACGGTGAACCTATTTCAGCATCAAATCCAGATTTCGTCGCTGACAGTTTGGCAGAATTATTGGACGTTGTAGCGGTTTCTGCATAACGGCTACAAAAGAGCTTCCAAAATACTCGTTAATGAGTACACTGAGTAAACCGTGCACCTATTACTGCACGGTTTTTTTCATTTAATTAGATTAAGAAGTCAAAGGAATCATTCTAATGAGCAAACCCATTGTATTGAGTGGTGTTCAACCTTCAGGTGAACTAAGTATCGGTAACTACTTGGGTGCTCTACGTCAATGGCAGCAGATGCAAGACGATTATGATTGCCAATATTGTGTGGTAGACCTTCACGCGATTACGGTTCGTCAGGACCCTAAAGCGCTGCATGAAGCAACTCTAGACGCACTGGCAATTTGTCTGGCAGTTGGTGTTGACCCGAAGAAGAGCACGCTATTTGTTCAGTCACATGTACCAGAGCATGCTCAATTAGGTTGGCTTCTTAACTGCTACACTCAAATGGGTGAGCTGAGCCGTATGACTCAGTTTAAAGACAAATCGGCACGTTACGCGAATGACGTAAACGTCGGTCTATTTGACTACCCGGTGTTGATGGCGGCTGACATTTTGCTTTACGGTGCACACCAAGTACCTGTAGGCAGTGACCAGAAGCAACATCTAGAATTAGCGCGCGATATCGCAACGCGTTTCAACAATATTTACTCGCCAGAGCAGCCAATCTTCCAAGTTCCAGAGCCTTACATTCCGACAGTAAATGCGCGTGTAATGAGCCTTCAAGACGCAACGAAGAAGATGTCTAAATCTGATGACAACCGTAAGAACGTTATCACGCTGCTGGAAGAGCCTAAGTCGATCCTTAAGAAGATCAACAAAGCGCAAACCGATACCGAAACGCCACCAAGTATCCGTCATGATATCGAGAACAAGGCGGGCATTGCTAACCTAATGGGTCTGTACTCCGCGGCGACAGGTATGAGCTTCGAAGAGATTGAAGCGAAGTACCAAGGCGTAGAAATGTATGGCCCATTTAAGAAAGATGTTGGTGAGGCAGTTGTAGCAATGCTTGAGCCAATTCAAGCAGAATATCACCGTATTCGCGCTGATCGTGCTTACATGGACGAGGTAATGCAGCAAGGCGCTGAGAAAGCCTCGGCACGAGCGGCTGAAACGCTTAAGAAAGCATACGAAGCAGTAGGTTTTGTAGCTCGCCCATAGTTGCTAAGAACGAATACGAAAAAGCTCCACTTTGGTGGAGCTTTTTTTATGCCTGTATTACTGAAATGGTGTGTCTTTCATACAGCGTTCCATGTCGTAATATTCAACACGTCCTCGAGCCCCTAGAAAGGCAGACTTCACAACCATGCCTCTATCAATGAAGTAACTAAGCTGTACGCATGATATATCGTAGCTGAGTTCTTTAATTCTCGCTGGAATCCAGTAGGTTCCTGGCGTTCTTAGACGCTGAGTAAAGGTAATAACACCCTCGTCACTGACTTCTAGCTCTTCAATACCATCCAGTTCATTTTTGGCTGATTCGATGATGTCTTGATTCGCCGTAGGTTGAAGTGGCTCACTGGCGGTCAACTGACACCCCGCTATCAAGCCAAGTAGGGAGAGAGCTAGCACACTGCGTTGAATTTTTTTCATTTGTCGTTCCTGGGTTTACAGCTAATGAGATCTTATTGTCTCGCGCAGGTGTTATATCTTTTGTGTATGTTTTTGGCTAGTGAGTAATGAAAAGTTATTGAATAAATCATGAAAACTTTGAAGTATGAGGGGCCTGTATAAGAGAGAACGAAGCGAGTAATAGATTCTTGGGCTTGAACAGTGATACAAGTGAAAATTAAAGCATTCTAAATTAGTGACTAATTATATTTTTTATTTGTAACGGAACGGTTGGGTTAATAAGCAACTCAACAAGTGATGTATTTTCTACTCCTTAACATGAAGTGAAAAAGTAAACTGAGTAATCAATCTAAATTCTGACTTGTTTATCAATAGCGCTCTGTATTTATTACAAAAAATGTTTGAATGGGATGCTCTGGCATATTTTCTTATATTCACATGTGATTCATTTCACGGCTTTAATTACTCATTCTTATTTATTTCATAAATAAACCTGATAGTAGACGCAAATGGCAGGCTCTAATCAGAGCTAAGTTTGCATTTACATAAATATCAGGTACGACAATGGACACGTTAATCAAACCCTCAATACTCGCATTAACCATCGCCAGTGCACTTAGTGCAAACGCGAACGCAGAGATTATTATTTCCCAATACGTAGAAGGCGGCGCTTATAATAAAGCGGTAGAGATCGCTAATACGGGTGATACTGCGGTGACACTCACTGGCTACGAGTTGGCGAAATCATCAAATGGTGGTGGTACTTGGGGCAGCACATTCGACCTTAGCCAAGTGACGCTACAAGCTAACCAAGTGTATGTACTGGCGCATGGTGACGCGAGCGACGCCATCAAAGCGGTAGCAGGTATCACAGATAAAAGCGTTGCGAACTTTAACGGTGACGACCCGATCGCACTGCTTAAAGATGGTGAAGTGCACGACATCATCGGTGTGATGGGTGACGTAGATTTTGGTAAAGACACCACATTAGTTCGTAACAGTGATGCACTAACCCCTTCTGCTACTTATGATGCATCTCAGTGGACGGCATTTGAGAAAGACAACATTGACGGCCTTGGTGAGCTAAATGCGACTGAGCCACCAGCACCATTCGCTTGTGAAGTCGACGGTCAGCAACCTAACTTCACTACCATCCAAGATATTCAAGGTGAAGGCGATACGTCTCCATTCATTGATGGTTACCCATACATTACTGACGAAGATCATTTCGTAACTGGTGTCGTGACTGCTGTTACCACTGGCCTAACCAAAGGTTTCTACCTACAAGCATTAGAAAGCGACAACAACGACAAGACCTCAGAAGGCTTGTTCATTCATACCGACGCGGCGGACACGGCGCTGAAAGCTGGTGATGTTGTTTGTGTGAAAGGTAAAGTTCAAGAGTATTACAGCAATACTCAGCTTGCTTCTGATGCTAACAGCTATGTGAAAACAGGCACCTCTGAAACCTCTCGAGTTACCGATCTTGTTATCAAAGAAGGTGAGACACTACGTGATGCGCTTGAGCGTCATGAAGGGATGCAAGTTGAGTTGACCTCGGCAAGTGACTTGTTTGTAACTCGCAACTTCTCTTACGACTACGATTCACGTCGTAACAATATGATGCTCTCTCATGAAGCGCCATTGTTAAAGCCGACTCAATTACACGCGGCAGAGAGCGATGCAGCCGTTGAGCTAGCAAAAGACAACGCAGCAAACCGCGTATACCTAGAATCAGATGGCAAAGCACCAAACGGCCAAATCCCATACTACCCAGATTTTGCTAAAGATGCAGACCAAGATGGCTCTTCAGAGCAGCACATTCGCCTTGGTTCTCGAGTAGAAGGTCTTCAGGGTGTCGTGGCTTACAGCTACAACGAATACCGCCTGATTGCGACCAATGAAGTCGATAACACCAACTTTGTGACTTCAGGTGAAGGCTTCGATGTGGCTCGTAAAGATGCCCCAGCGATTGCGGACTCAGATTTGCGTATTGCAAGCTTCAACGTACTGAACTACTTCAACTCCGTGGCTGACAGTGGCCATGAAAACCCAACCGGACAAAACCGTGGTGCGACTAACCTAGATGAGTTCCTGATCCAACAAGCGAAAATCGTTGCGGCGATGAACAAGATGGACGCTGACATCATTGGTTTGATGGAAGTGGAAAACAACGGCTTTGGTGATGGCAGTGCTATCCAAAACTTAGTTGATGCCCTAAATGCTGAGATTGATGACGCTGAAGCTCATTACACGTATGTCGAAATCGAAGAGCAAGACAAATACCAAGACGAATACTTTGGCAGTGATGCGATCATGGTGGCGATTTTATATCGTGCTAACGCAGTAACGCCAAAAGACGCTGCAAAAGTGATCATCACGCCAGAGCAGCACATTGCAGAAAACACAATTACTCGTAAAGAGGGCACAGAAAGTAACCCTGCTTACGATAAGTACCAACGCCACAGTCTACTTCAGACCTTTACGGTGAAAGAGACGGGTGAAGATTTGTCTATTGTCGTAAACCACTTTAAGTCGAAAGGCTCTGAGTGTATTGAAGAGTGGATTGCTGGTGTAGAAGATTCTGAGCCAGCGGATCTGCAAGGCAACTGTAACAACTTCCGCGTTTCTGCTGCGCACGCAGTGGGTGAAGCGTTGAAAGAGGTGAAAGGCGATGTATTGCTCATGGGCGACCTCAATGCTTATGGCATGGAAGACCCACTTCTGACACTGACTGATTACTCGAAAGAGAAATACGGCCGTGACATTTATACTGCTGCTTACACAACCATTGGTGATGGTGAACTTCAAGTAGAGAAGACCAAAATTGAAAAAGGTTACGGTCTGCACAATTTAAACACGTTGCTGCACGGCACTGATACGTTTTCTTACACCTATTCGGGCGAGCTGGGTAATTTGGACCACGCATTGGCAAGCAGCAGCCTAGCGCAAAAAGTGGTAGCAATTGAAGATTGGCACATCAACTCACTAGAGAGTAACTTGTTCGAATACAGCAGCAAGTACACAGGTGATATGCCGAAGTACAAAGATGCGTTCTCTGCCTCTGACCACGATCCAGTGATCATCGCGATTGATTTACCAGATGATGACATCGATTTACCGAAAGCAGGTGACAACTTAGCCGTCGATGTCCGTTTACCACCAACGGCGGTTGTGGGCGATATTGTTACGGTGAACTTAACGCCATCCACACAAGCGGCTGCGGCAAGCAGCGATACGAAAGCTTACTCGGCTAGCCAAACTTTAGTTCAAGCTGATATTGATGCGCGTAGCGTGAATATTGAGTTTGAACAAACGCCAGAGCAAGGTAATTATCAGTTAGAAGAGAAAGTGACTGACTCGACAGGTAATATCGTGAAGTTTAGCTCTGTTCGTGATGTTTCAATGACGCAAACTGAAGCTGGAACAGAAGGGTCGAAGGATTCAGATGGTGGTTCGTTTGGTTTTGGTGCTCTATTTGCGCTGCTAGGTCTCGGCTTATTCCGTCGTCGCCGCTAAGCGAATTTACTTCCTGACAAACAGTTCCTAAATAACTGTAAAGACCAAAGGCCAGCCTATGCTGGCCTTTTTATTCAGCAAAAACTTGCCTTTCTTGCTTGGTATAGCAAAATACCGCCCTTGATTGTCACGAACGTGGCGATTCACTACGTAAGCATTGCCAAAACGGATTGGAGCAACCGACCCTTTATGTTGTTGATCATCGATAACTACGACTCTTTTACCTACAACCTTTACCAATACTTCTGCGAGCTTGGTGCAGACGTAAAGGTGGTGCGTAACGATGAAATCGATATCCAAGGCATTGAGGCGCTCAACCCAACTCATTTGGTGATCTCGCCAGGGCCATGTACGCCGAACGAAGCAGGTATTTCACTGAAAGCGATAGAACACTTCGCTGGTAAGCTTCCAATATTGGGTGTTTGCCTTGGCCATCAAGCGATAGCGCAAGTGTTTGGGGGTGAAGTGGTACGTGCACGACAAGTGATGCACGGTAAGACCTCACCGATTCGTCATAACGGTCGTAGTGTGTTTAAAAATCTGAATAACCCACTCACGGTAACCCGTTATCACTCTCTTGTGGTGAAAAACGGTACTTTACCCGACGTGTTTGAACTGACTGCATGGACAGAACTGCCGGACGGAAGCATGGATGAAATAATGGGTTACCAACATAAAGCCTTGCCAATTGATGCGGTGCAGTTCCACCCAGAATCAATCAAAACTGAGCAAGGTCACGAGTTGCTTGCGAACTTTTTAGCACGCAAAGCGATCTGATCGCGATCACTTTTCTTAACAAATCATTCATCTTTTTGCTGAGGTGAGCAGATTGCAAAACTATGCGATTCTCTCGAGTCTCTTTGTCTATTCATGTCTTTTTAAACCTTCTATCCCCTGTATTACATAACATTTATAAAAAATCACTTCTCTATTTTACTTTCTTGATGCATAAATAGTCATAAGCAGTGATTAATGGAAGTTGCTTTCGAGAACGAAAAGAATAAATCACTATTGAAATGGTTAATTAAATGTAAATACAATGCCGCAATAGCTTAAATGCAAAACATTATTTGCTGGCAAAGAGAGCCGGTTAAATTCGCTTATCTGCTACGCATGCGGTATCAAGAAGGAATGTGCAATGACAACGGAAATTAAAGTAGAGCGCGGTTTATTCGATGAGGTAATGGTACCTTGCTATAACCCGATGGAAATGATCCCTGTTAAAGGTAAAGGTTCACGTGTTTGGGATCAGGAAGGTAATGAATACATCGACTTTGCTGGTGGTATTGCAGTGAGCTGTCTTGGCCATTGTCATCCAGTAATGGTAAACGCACTAACAGAGCAAGCTAACAAGCTTTGGCACTTAAGTAACGTTATGACGAACGAACCAGCCCTTCGTCTGGCGAAAAAGCTAACAGAAGTGAGTTTTGCTGAGCGTGTGTTCTTTGCTAACTCTGGCGCAGAAGCAAACGAAGCCGCTTTGAAGCTGGCACGTCGTTATGCAGCAGACGTTCATGGTACTGAGAAATCTGAAATCATTGCATTCAAACAAGGTTTCCACGGTCGTACATTCTTTACCGTAACGGTTGGTGGCCAAGCGGCATACTCTGACGGCTTCGGTCCTAAGCCAGGCGACGTGACACACCTTCCTTACAACGATATCGAAGCTTTACAAGCACACATGTCTGATCGTACTTGTGCGGTCATGATGGAGCCATTACAAGGTGAAGGCGGCATCGTGCCACCAACGCCTGAGTTCGCTCAAGCGGTTCGCGAGCTGTGTGACAAACACAACGCCTTACTGATCTTCGATGAAGTGCAAACTGGTAATGGCCGAACAGGTAACTTCTACGCTTACCAAGGTTTAGGTATCACGCCAGATATTCTAAGTACTGCGAAATCACTTGGTGGCGGTTTCCCAATCGGTGCAATGCTAACGACAGCAAAATTGGCAGAGCACATGAAAGTGGGCACTCACGGTTCTACATATGGCGGTAACCCACTAGCGTGTGCGGTTGCAGAAGCGGTTGTAAATGAAGTCACTAAGCCAGAGGTGTTGGCTGGTGTACTAGAACGCGAAGCAATGTTCCGTGAAGGTCTAGAGAAGATCAACGCGAAGTACAACATCTTCTCAGAAGTGCGCGGTCAAGGCCTATTACTTGGCGCTGCACTAAATGAAGAATGGCAAGGCCGTGCGCGTGACGTGCTGGTTGCTGCAGGTAAACAAGGTCTCATGGTATTGGTTGCGGGTGCCAATGTCGTACGTTTCACACCATCACTCGTTATCACACAACAAGAAATTGAAGAAGGCTTGGCGAAACTGGATAAAGCGATCGCGACTTTAGTTTAAGCGCGATATCAGTTTAAACGTCAACGCAGACACCCCCGTCAAGGATCTCTGATGGGGGAATTGTTCCTACAATATAGTTAGGATCTTCTTGCATCTGGAGGGAGTATTGATGCTAGTAGTTCGCCCTATCGCGATGTCGGATTACGACGCACTGCACACTTGTGCGGTGGAGTCTGGTCACGGATTTACATCTCTACCGGTTAACGAAGAACTGTTAACCAATCGAATCAAACATTCAGAGTACAGCTTTGGTAAGCCAGATGTGGCAGAACCAGGCGATGAAGGCTACCTGATGGTTGGCTTTGACTCTGAAACGGGTGAGGTTGCGGGTACCACCGGAATCGAAGCATCTATCGGCTGGGATGTCCCATTTTACTCATATCACATTAGTAAAGTTGTGCACTCGTCGCCAAAGCTTGGCGTTAACAACGTCGTTAAACTGCTTACTTTTGGTAATAACTACACGGGTAACAGCGAAATTTGTACCTTGTTCTTGCGTGAGAAATTCCGCCAAGGTCTGAATGGTCGTCTAATGTCGAAGTGTCGTTTCCTAATGATGGCAGAGCACCCAGAGCGCTTCTCTGAAACGATCTTTGCGGAGATGCGTGGCGTTTCAGACGACGAGGGTAATTCACCATTCTGGCAATGGCTTCAAGAGCATTTCTTCTCTATCGATTTCACTCTTGCAGATTACCTGACAGGTATCGGCAAGAAAGGCTTTATCGCCGACTTGATGCCGAAACTGCCTATTTACATCAATCTGCTCAGCCCAGAAGCGCAAGCCGTGATTGGTCAAGTACATGACAACACGCGTCCAGCGCTGAAGCTGCTTGAGCGTGAAGGTTTTACCAACCGAGGCTACGTCGACATCTTCGACGGTGGCCCAACGGTTGAGTGTGATCTGCGTAATATTGAGTCGGTACGTCATTCATTCCGTGCGCAAGTCAAAATCTCTGAACATTCCAGCACACAAGACTTCTTGATGTGTAATTCATCTTTCGAGAACTTCCGTGCGACAGTCACTAAAGCGGCGTATGACGCAGAAACACAAAGCGTGATGATTGCACCAGACGTTGCGGATGCACTTTCGGTTGAAGAAGGGGATTTCGTTCGCCTTCTTCCGCAGTAACAGACGACAGAATTTAAGGATAGAAACAATGACACATTGGATTGCAGGTGAGTGGGTACAAGGTCAGGGTGAAGCATTTACGTCTCTGTCGCCGTACAACCAAGAAGTAATCTGGCAAGGCAAAGGTGCAACGGCAGAGCAGGTGAACCAGGCGGTATCTGCAGCGCGTGAAGCGTTTATTGACTGGAAAAAGCGTCCATTTGCAGAGCGTGAGGCGATCGTGTTGGCTTTTGCTGAGAAAGTAAAAGAGAACAGCGAAAAAATCGCTGAAGTGATTGCCAAAGAAACCGGCAAGCCAATCTGGGAAACACGTACCGAAGCGGCAGCGATGGCAGGAAAAATTGCGATTTCTATTCGCGCTTATCATGACCGCACTGGTGAGGCGAGCCGTGAAGCAGCAGGCAACCAAATCGTATTGCGCCACCGCCCATTGGGCGTGATGGCGGTGTTTGGTCCTTACAACTTCCCAGGCCACCTACCAAATGGTCACATTGTGCCTGCGCTATTGGCTGGTAACACGGTAGTCTTCAAACCGTCTGAGCAAACGCCATGGACGGGTGAATTGGCAATGAAGCTATGGGAAGAAGCCGGTCTGCCGAAAGGCGTGATTAACCTTGTCCAAGGCGCGAAAGAAACTGGTATCGCCCTCGCTGACGCAAAAGGCATTGATGGCGTACTGTTTACGGGTAGCGCGAATACGGGGCATGTATTACACCGTCAATTTGCGGGTCAACCAGGCAAGATGCTCGCACTAGAAATGGGTGGTAATAACCCGATGGTGATCTCTGATAAATATGGTGATTTGGATGCCACGGTTTACACCATCATCCAGTCAGCGTTTATCAGTGCTGGGCAGCGTTGTACGTGTGCTCGTCGTTTGTATGTGCCATTGGGTGAAAAAGGCGATGCGCTTATCACCAAGCTCGTTGAAGCGACACGCAATATTCGCGTAGACCAACCATTTGCAGAACCTGCGCCATTTATGGGACCGCAAATTTCGGTCGTGGCAGCCAAGTTTATTCTTGATGCACAAGCTAATCTACAGTCTCTTGGCGGTGAAAGCTTGATTGAAGCGAAAGCAGGAGAGGCGGCGTTTGTTTCTCCTGGCATCATTGATGTAACGAACATTGCTGAGTTACCAGATGAAGAATACTTCGGCCCACTTCTGCAAGTGGTGCGTTACGAAGGGTTAGACAAAGCCGTGGCGCTAGCAAACGATACGCGCTTTGGCTTATCTGCTGGTTTGGTCTCAACCGACGACCAAGAATGGGAATACTTCGTTGACCACATTCGTGCAGGTATCGTGAACCGTAACCGCCAGCTCACTGGTGCAAGCGGTGATGCGCCATTTGGTGGTCCGGGGGCGTCGGGTAACTTGCGCCCAAGCGCTTACTACGCAGCAGATTACTGTGCGTACCCAATGGCATCAATGGAAGGTCAAGAGACTGTCTTGCCTGCAACATTGAGTCCAGGTGTAGCGCTATAAGTTTTAATAATAGAGTCGCAACTATGCATTGCGGCTCACCTTGCCGGCGCATCATTTAGGTATGGGTTGTAGTGATCGTTGGCAGAACACGAAAAGTGAGCAAAGACTCGGAAAAGCGTGTTGACTGACTGGCATTTACCGTCACAGGTTGATGGTTGCTCGTTCATTATTCTGGACAACTTTTGTTGTGAACGAGCAGCCAACTTCCGCTTACCTTTAAACTCTACATCTCGTAACAAGGAGTCGTTATGACGCCCGATGTGTTATTTGAATCGCTATGGCAAGATTACATTCAACGTCTTTGCCCTTCGGCGGCTAAAGTGCATCAGCTGCTTCAAGAAGATGAGCCTCTGATTAATGATCATATAGCTTTACGTACCTTCAATATCGCGCCTCTTGGTATTGAAACTCTAGCTAAGCCATTTGTAGCTATTGGTTACAAGGCGTGTGGTGATTACGTTTTCGAAAGCAAAAAGCTGGTTGCTAAGCACTATGAGCACCCAGATCCGAAGCAACCTAAAGTATTTATTAGTGAGCTAAAAGTTGAAGAGTGCTCGCCTGAGCTACAAGAGATTGTGAAAAATTTGGTGGCACAAGTCGATGCTGACAAGCTGAACGATAGCGCATTCTTACATGGTGGACGCTTGTGGGATTTAAGCTTTGCTGATTACCAAACGTTGGCTAAAGAAAGTGAGTACGCATCTTGGCTTGCGGCGCATGGTTACGGAGCAAACCACTTCACGGTGAGCGTTAACCAACTCAATGAATATGAAGAAGTGAAGCAGGTAAACGATCATCTGCGTACCGCTGGGTTTACCATTAATGAAAATGGTGGTGAAGTGAAGGGCACTCCTGAGGTGTTGCTAGAGCAGTCATCGACCATGGCAGATAAAGTAGCGGTTCGTTTTAGCGAAGGCACTGAAATTATCCCTGGCGGGTTTTATGAATTTGCTAAGCGCTATCCGATGGAAAATGGTGATTTGTACCCAGGTTTCGTGGCCGCTTCAGCTGACAAAATCTTTGAAAGTACGAATGGCTAAGTTTTAGGGTTAACCTGTTAAGCTTACTCATTAGTGTTCGCTGCACCCTATCTTATTTGGTCATGAGTAAATAAAAAGCCACCAATGTTGCCATTGGTGGCTTTTATAATTTTGTTCGTGTCACTCTAGTTTGAGATTAACGAGTACCGTAAACCACGATGGTTTTACCGTGAGCAGAGATTAGGTTCTGCTCTTCTAGCATCTTCAAAATACGACCTACTGTCTCACGAGAACAGCCAACAATTTGACCGATTTCTTGACGAGTGATCTTGATTTGCATGCCGTCTGGGTGAGTCATTGCGTCTGGTTGTTTTGCAAGGTTCAGAAGCGTCTGAGCGATACGACCAGTTACGTCTAGGAACGCCAGGTCACCCACTTTTTGGCTAGTTACTTGAAGACGACGAGCCATCTGCGCAGAAAGACGCATTAGGATGTCTGGGTTTACTTGGATAAGCTGACGGAACTTCTTGAAAGAAATTTCAGCAACTTCACAAGGAGATTTAGCACGAACCCAAGCTGTGCGCTCTTGGTCTTCCTCGAATAGACCAAGTTCACCAATAAAGTCTCCTTGGTTTAGGTAAGAAAGGATCATCTCCTTACCTTCTTCGTCTTTGATAAGAACCGCAACAGAACCTTTAACGATGTAGTACAAAGTTTCTGCCTTTTCGCCCGCGTGAATTAGCGTGCTCTTTGAAGGGTACTTATGAATATGACAGTGTGAAAGAAACCACTCTAATGTTGGGTCGGTTTGAGGTTTACCTAGAACCATAATATCTCACTTCCTCTGCAGGGTACGCTTGCGCTATCCATATTTTAGCTAAGCCTGAATTAGGCCTACTAGAATAAGAGCACTTTTTATATGCTGCAAGCTCTCTTGTGTTTCGGTAAGAAATAGTATCCTTTTTCGAAAACGATTTCTTGATTTTAATCGTGCCATGATTGAGATTTTGTAAGCAAAACTGTGCACATGATCACGGTATGAAAAGTAAACATCTTCGCAGGCAGGTTTTTAGCCAATTTTCCCTGTTTCGATGAGCTGTTGTAGGATAGGCCGAACTATGAGCTCCATTGCAAAGCTCATCTTACCGCCGGGTACGACAATCGTGTTGTGGCGTGACATGAATGAGCCATCAATCATGGCCAGCAGATATGGGAAGTCGACATTCTTGATACCGCGTAGGCGAATCACCACAAAACTCTCATCCAAACTAGGGATGCCTTTTGCATTAAGTGGGTTGGAAGTATCAACGGTCGGTACGCGCTGGAAGTTGATGTGAGTACGAGAAAACTGCGGAGTGATATAGTTGAGGTAATCGTCCATGGATCGCACGATTGAGTCCATTACCGCTTCACGCGAATGGCCGCGATCGCGAGTGTCACGTACGAATTTTTGTATCCACTCTAAGTTCACAATCGGCACCATGCCGATTAAGAAATCCACATGTTGAGCAACATTAACATCGCCATCGACCACGCCACCATGTAACCCTTCATAAAACAGAACGTCGCTGTTTTCGGGTAAGTCTTGCCACGGTGTAAACGTGCCTGGCATTTGATTGTAGGGAACCGCTTCGTCAAACGTGTGCAGATAACGGCGCACGCTGCCAGTGCCGTCATGCCCGAACTTACGGAAAAACTCTTCTAATCCCGGGAAGTCATTAGCTTGTGGGCCAAAGTAGCTAATGTGTCGACCTTGCTCGCGGGCTTTGCGGATTTCGATGTCCATTTCTGGGCGAGTAAAGCGATGGAAGCTATCGCCTTCAACCCATGCGGGTTTAACGTTCATCATATTGAACATTTTACGGAAGGCTTCAGATGTAGTGGTCGTGCCGGCACCGGACGAACCAGTAACCGCAATAATTGGGTGTTTAGCTGACATGACAAACCTTGTCGAAAATTACTTACCTGTAATGTGCAGTAGAGTTACTACTGCACGGTCGATATCCCACTATAGCACGTAACAATACCTTGTCATCGAGTGGGATACGGTAAAATGTGAAGGGTCTAAAATTTTGTTTTATGCTGAATATCGACGGTTTCGTGTAGCTCAGAGAACACGATAACCGCTTCACCTTTTTCCAATTGAGCTTTAACTTGATCAATTTTGTCATGCAAAGAAACCTCGACGGTTCCGTAATCCGTTCCTTCGCGTAAGACGAATTCACGAATTAAGTTTTCCAATGTTTCCGGCGCAATGTCTTGCCATGGAATGATCATAAATACCTCTAACTTTTATGATGAGCGGCTAGTTTACTGCGTTCGTTGCTTGGATACAGCAGAAAGGTAATCTGCGGCGATACTTTCGTAATACGCGGGCAGCGCTTCCTCCAACCAAAACTTAGGTTTTAACGCCGTTCCTGTCAGGAAGCCAACATGGCCACCGTGCTCAAAGAGACGGTAATCAATATTATCTGGCAGAACAAACTTCGGTATCACATCATCGGTCATGAACGGATCGTCTTTGGCATGGATGATCAGTGTGGGTAGCGTGATTTGCTGTAGTTTACTTAAGCCAGAGCATTGGTCGTAATAATCTTGTGCGTCTTTAAAGCCATGCAATGGTGCGGTAATCAAATCATCGAATTCATACAGCCGTGTGACACGTTTGATTGAGTTGTAGGACAGCGCCAGCTCGCCATGCAGTAGATGATGCTTTTGTAACGCGTTACGTTTCAGTGAAGAAAGCAGATAACGGCGATACACTTTTGAAAAGCCTTGTTCTATACGGTTCGCACACGCCGCTAGGTCTAAAGGCGCTGAGATAATAGTCGCTGCATTCAAAATAGGGTGGTCTTTATATTGGGCTAAATAATTCGCCAACATGTTACCGCCAAGAGAAATACCAACCGCAACCTTGGGGTTATCAGGAAAGCGTTGCTCAAGGTGCTCTAAGAAGTGGAGGGCGTCAGTCACTTCACCAGAATGATAGGCGCGAGCTTTCTTGTTTGGCTTACCGCTACAACCGCGGAAATGCATCATCACCGACAGCCATCCAGATTGAGCAAATGCATTCATTAGCCCATTGGCATAAGGGCTATAGAAGCACCCCTCTAATCCATGAAATAAAACAAAAATCGGCTTTTTTTGTGCAGGCTCTTGGGTTGGGTCCTCGCTCCACGCGAGATCGAGAAAGTCGCCATCGGATGTATCGAGGGTTTGCCAAATCGGCGTAAACAACGCTTTTTTGCGAATAAAACGCGGCAAAAGCGTTTGGAGATGCGGGTTTTTGATCCCGGCGGCTGCGAAAAATTGTGTCATACCTAACTGCTCTTATGCGGTCCTTCGGTGTCCGTTGAAGAACTTATTAATATAATCCTTTATAAAGATTATAGGTATTCTACAGATTTATGGGCGTTTTGGTGGTTGAATGTTTGGCACCGGAATAGCAAAGGCTTGCTGCAAATGTTCCCCACCGAGTTGACGACAGTATCTCAACGTCAGTGGGTCATCATCATTTTTGAGTAGTGCAAGTGAGTTAATGCAGTCCACCAAATCCGCTTGTTGCTGCTTTTCTAGTTGCAGCTCAAACTGCAAGGTCTCACGATACAAAGCGTCATTGACTTGAGACTTAAGGTGGCGACGAAGGTCGCGAAAGGAGTGAAGTAAAGTTTCGCTCCTACCTAGACAGTCTTGCACCAAGGGCCAGTCTTTTTCTTGGAAAATGAGTTGCTGCTCATCGAGCCATCTGAGCAGCAGGAGTAGGTTCACGTTGCCGTGATAATTGTTCTGCAATGATAAACACGCTTCTTTCACTTCTCGCACACCATAAAACTGCAGACTGAACTGCCAAAGGTGTTCTAGGGTGAGTGTGTATTCAGCGTGTTGATTACTCATTGATTAAACTCTAGCTCCATCTGCTCCAGTTCTTCCTGAGCAGACATCCATTCCATTTCAATTTCTTCGAGCTCAGCTTTACTGGAAGCTTGAAGTGCCAGTACTTGGTTAAGTTTAGCTTTATTTTCGGCCGCATACAGTGAGTTGTCCGCCAATTGTTCTTCAGCTTCGGCCAGTGCAGCACCTAACTTATCCATTTTATTTTCTAGTTGTGTCAGCGTTTTGCGAATTGGCGCTGTCTGTTTTCGAAACTCTGCATCGCGACGTTTTTGCTCTTTCTTCGCAGCTGCGCTGTTGGCCGTATCTTTGCTTGGCTGCGCAGCCTGCGCTTCTTTGCGTTCCGCTCTTTGTTGTTCGGTTAACCATTTATAATAGTCATTTAAATCACCGTCGAACGGAGCAACTTGTCTATCATGCACTAAATACAAGTCATCGGTCGTAGCGCGCAGTAAATAGCGGTCGTGCGAAACAATCACCATCGCACCTTCGAATGTTTGCAGTGCCATCGTAAGTGCTTGGCGCATGTCCAAGTCTAAGTGGTTGGTCGGTTCATCAAGTAGCAACAGGTTTGGCTTTTGCCACACAATTAAAGCCAATACCAAACGGGCTTTTTCGCCACCAGAAAACGGCGCAACTTTTTCTAGTGCTTTGTCACCTTGGAAGCCAAAGCTACCTAGGTAATCACGTAGCTGCTGTTCGGTTTGATCGGGTGCGATTTGCATCATGTGTTGCAGCGGCGTTTCTTCAGGATGAAGCGTTTCTAACTGGTGCTGAGCGAAGTAACCAATTTTCACGCCTTGTGAGTAAGTTAGGTCACCACCTTGCGCGTTAAGTTCACCAGAGAGCAGCTTGATTAAGGTCGATTTACCCGCACCATTACGGCCGAGTAGACCAATACGACTGCCAGGAACCAAGTTTAAGCGGATCTTCTCTAAGATGAGGTTGTCACCGTAACCTGCAGATACTTCATCCATCATCATGATTGGGTTTGGCAGCGCAGCTGGCTCACGGAATTGAAAGCTAAATGGGTTATCGAATTGAGCTGGCAGTACTTTTTCCATGCGCTCCAAAGCTTTGATACGGCTTTGGGCTTGGCGTGCTTTTGATGCTTTGTAACGGAAGCGGTCGATGTAGCTTTGCATGTGCGACATCTGCTTCTGTTGCTTTTCAAACATCGCTTGTTGCAACACCATCTTTTGTGCGCGTTGGTTTTCGAATGACGAGTAGTTACCCGTGTATTCGTTCAGCTGCTGATTCTCGATGTGAATGATGCGACCAACAATTGGATCAAGGAAGTCTCGGTCGTGCGAGATCAGAATCAGCGTGCCAGGGTAGTTTTGTAGCCAACGCTCTAACCACATTACCGCGTCCAAATCCAAGTGGTTGGTTGGTTCGTCGAGTAGCAGTAGATCAGAACGACACAATAGCGCTTGAGCCAAGTTAAGACGCATACGCCAACCACCCGAGAATTGGGTCAAACTCCAACTCATTTGCTCTTGGCTGAACCCTAAACCATCGAGCAGTTCTGCCGCGCGAGCGCGAATGCTGTAACCACCAATGGTTTCAATTTTACCGTGTATCTCGGCAACTAGGGTTCCGTTGTCTTGTGTTTCTGCTTCAGCTAACTGCTTTTCGAGAGCGCGGTACTCGCGATCACCATCAATGACGTATTCCAGTGCAGTGCGCTCTAGCGCAGGCGTTTCCTGTGCGACCCAGGCCAGCTCCCAGTGTTGAGGTTGGCTAAATGAGCCAGCATCAATTGACAGTTCATCTTTCAGTAGGGCAAACAGCGTTGATTTACCGCAGCCGTTTTTGCCCACAAGACCGACTTTATCGCCAGGGTGAATAGTCGCAGAAGCTTGGTCTAAAAGAGGTTTACCGCCACGCAGTAACTGAATATCAGAGAAGGTAATCATAAAGTTTTCATTCACTTTGCGCAGTGCGCGTTGCTTGGTTACATAGCGAAGTGGTTTCAATCGTTTTTAAAGCCACTTGGGTATATATCTAGCGGTGAATAGTAGGGGTATTGGCCGGAAAAGTCGATTGATTCGCTTTAATTGCATTATGCTGTACAAAAAAGTATAACAATTTGATAACGGATAAAAATAACCACAAGGACGACCATTTGGCTGTTGCACCGTCTATTCTCCCAAAAGTTCTGGTCATTTATGCTCATCCAGAGCCACATAACTCGATTGCCAATCAAGTGATGATAAAAAAAGCTCAGTCGCTTGATCACGTCACTGTGCACGATCTTTACGGTGTTTACCCTGATTTCTTTATTGATGTGAATTACGAACATGAGTTGTTGCTCGCTCACGATGTGATTGTATTTCACCACCCACTTTATATGTATTCATGTCCAGCCCTATTAAAAGAGTGGCTAGACCGAGTGTTAGGTAAAGGCTTTGCGTTTGGCGGAGGTGCGGCGCTAGAAGGAAAATACTGGCGCAGTGTCATTACAACAGGTGGTAAAGAAGAAGCCTTCAGCGCGAAGGGGTACAACAAATACCCACTTGAGCAAATCTTGCAACCGTTTGAACTGACGGCAGCCCTATGCCAAATGCACTGGATTGAACCTCTGGTGTTGTATTGGTCAAGAAATGTTTCGGATATTGAACGCTACGAACATGCTGAGTTATACCGTGGATGGCTGAGTAACCCACTTGAAAACTGGCAAGCGGCAGATCGAGGAGGTCAGTATGGCGATCACCAGTGAGTTTCTTCAAAGCAGTGTGGTCTTTCTTTCGGCTGCGGTTATTGCGGTGCCGATTGCTCAGCGCCTTGGGCTTGGCTCGGTTTTAGGTTATTTACTCGCTGGTGTGTTGATTGGCCCATGGGGGCTTGGCTTAATTAGCGACGTTGATGCCATTTTGCATTTTGCCGAGCTTGGGGTTGTGTTGTTACTGTTTTTGATAGGGCTGGAATTAAACCCTAAAAAATTGTGGCAGATGCGAGGGCCGATTTTAGGTTTAGGCGGTGCGCAGGTTGTGGTCACGACCGCCGTGATTGGTAGTGTCGTCAGTATGTTTGGCGTAAGCATGCAAGTGAGTTTAGTGATCGGGATGGGGTTGGCGCTGTCCTCGACGGCGATTGCGCTTAAAGTCATTGAAGAGCAAGGGCTTAATGGTACCGAAACGGGGCAATCTGGTTTTGCGGTGCTGCTCTTTCAAGATATTGCAGTGATCCCGATGCTGGCGATGTTGCCCTTGCTAGCAGGCGGGCATAGTGGTGGAAGTTGGTTGGATGTCTTCACTATTTTAGGCAGCGTGGTAGCACTGTTGATTGGTGGTCACTTTTTACTACGTCCGCTATTTCGTTTTGTCGTGATGAGCGGCGTTCGTGAGCTCTTTACCGTTGCTGCACTTTTAGTTGTGCTTGGCATTTCGGTCGTGATGCAAAAGCTCGGCCTTTCGATGGCATTGGGGACTTTTTTAGCAGGCGTTTTGCTGGCAGAGAGTGAGTATCGCCATGAGTTGGAAATCGCTATCGAGCCATTTAAAGGTCTGTTGTTGGGGTTATTCTTTATTGCGGTGGGCATGGCGGTAAACTTGGGGTTATTGGCATTACATCCTTTAGAGATTCTCGGTGCGGTGGTGGCTTTGGTCGTGGTTAAGGGTTTGGTTTTGTATGCATTGGCGAGAGCTGCCCGTGTCGGAGCCAAAGCGAGAAGCCGTATGGCTGCAATTTTGAGCCAAGGCGGTGAGTTTGCCTTTGTCATATTTACCGCGGCGAGCCAAGAGGGCATTTTGTCCAAAGAGCAAGTGGCGTTTCTGTTGGTGGTGGTCAGTCTATCCATGGTGACGACTCCTCTTTTGCTGATGGGACAAAAGAAGTGGTTTGCTCATACCCTGAATCAAGAAGAAGAGGGCATGACCACGAAAGTCGTGGATCGCCGACCACGCGTTATCATTGCAGGCTTTGGACGTTTCGGTCAGATCGTCGGACGTTTAATGTATGCCAATAAAATCAAAGTGACAATATTAGAAAGTGATGCCAGCCAAATCCACCTATTACGTAAGTATGGTTACAAAGTGTTTTATGGCGATGCTACACAAATTGACCTATTGAGGGCTGCTGGCGCTGATAAAGCGGAAGCATTGATTATTTGTACTGATTCACCTGATGAGGTGATGGCCATCGTGGACATTTGTCGCGTGCACTTCCCGAAACTTAAGTTGTTAGCCCGAGCAAGAAGCCGTGTCGAGGCTTACCAGTTAATGAGTCATGGTGTAGAGAATTACTCTCGTGAAACATTTCTAGGGGCACTAGATCTCGGTCGCCAAGCGCTCGTAGAACTGGGTATGCATCCTTATCAAGCAAAGCGGGCAGAAGCACATTTTCGCAAGTTAGATAATGCTATGCTTAAGGACTTATTGCCTCAACACAATGAAGATAAGAAATTAGCTCAAAGAGCGAAAGAGGCCCGCAAAGAGCTAGAAGAAATATTTGGTCGTGAAATGGAGAGCGACCATCAGTCACCTAATCATTGGAAGTAGTACTTGAGCCAAGACTCAAGCTAAGGAAATAGCGTGAAAATCAAGAAACGTTTTATTGCCGGCGCTAGCTGCCCAAATTGCAGCCAGCAAGATACCCTGCGCTGGTGGATTGAAAATAACATCGAATTAGTTGAGTGTGTCGAGTGTGAGTTTACAGAGCAGCGCAAACCACAATCTGTAGAGAAAAATAAACACTCAGATCAGGAAATGATCGGAATTTTTAAGCCGGAGTAATTGAACTTCGATAATTGATCCCCATAATACACCCAGATATCTCAGTACTTAACCCCATTCAGGTTAAGTCAATTAATCTCCCTGGAGTTAGTATGAAAATTGAAAAGAACGTTGTTGCAAGCCTTGCATACAAAGTAATGATGGAAGACGGTGTCGTTGTTGATCAATCAACAGCAGAAGCACCTCTAGATTACCTTCACGGTCACAACAACCTAATCACAGGTCTTGAAAAAGAACTTGAAGGTAAAGTGGCTGGCGACAAGTTCTCAGTAACGGTAGCTCCTGAAGAAGCTTACGGTGAGCACAACGATGCGCTAGTACAGCGCGTTCCTGCGGACGTGTTCCAAGGCGTTGAGCAAATCGAAGTGGGCATGCGCTTCCTAGCTGACACTGACCAAGGTCCAATCCCTGTTGAAGTAACAGAAGTTGACGGCAACGAAGTGGTTGTTGACGGTAACCATATGTTAGCTGGTCAAACACTAACTTTCGAAGTAGAAGTTATGTCTACACGTGAAGCAACAGCAGAAGAGATCGAACACGGTCACATCCACCAAGGTGGTGGCTGTTGTGGTGGTCACGATCATGACCACGATCACGAAGAAGAAGGCGGCTGCTGTGGCGGCGGTAGCTGTGGTTCTCACTAATCATAAGCGCCTTCACTAGATAATCTTATCTAGCAAAGCTTTGAAAAGCGCAAGTTGAGTTTTCAACTTGCGCTTTTTGTTTATCTAAGGTGTAGTGCCAACCATACAAGGAATAACAGTTGGACAAAGTGATGACGAAACCTTTCTCGATTGCCATTCATGGTGGTGCGGGCACAATCTTGCGTGAACAGATGAGCGATGAGCTGCAACAATCCATCTTGGCGGATTTAGAAGCTGCGGTAAAAGCGGGACATCAAATTCTAGACACGGGCGGTGAAGCCTTAGATGCAGTCGTAGCGGCAGTGAAAGTATTGGAAGACTCTCCTAACTTTAATGCGGGTAAAGGCTCAGTGCTGACCAACAACGAAATGGTTGAAATGGACGCTTCTGTGATGGATGGTAGAAACCAAGCGGCAGGTGCTGTTGCCGGTGTTCGTCATATCAGAAACCCAATTGAGCTCGCTCGTGACGTGATGCGAAACAGCAATCATGTGCTGTTGGTGGGTGAGGGCGCAGAGAAGTTTGCTTTTGAGCAAGGCCATGAGTATACCGAGCAAGATTACTTCTTTACTGATCGCCGTTATGAGCAGTTGCTGTCTATGCGTGAGAAAGGACTGTTTGCTTTGTCGGAATCTCGTTACCCAGATGACCGTAAGCACGGTACGGTTGGTGCGGTGGCATTGGACCAACAAGGCAACTTAGCCGCTGCCACCAGTACGGGTGGCGTGACGAATAAGAAATACAACCGAGTCGGAGATTCTGCTCTTATTGGTTGTGGTACGGTGGCCGAAAATGGCGTCGTGGCAGTTTCCACTACGGGTGTCGGCGAGTTCTTTATTCGTAAACGTGTTGCGGAAGACGTTGCAGCACGTATGCGTTACTTACAAGAAGATATTCATACGGCTTGTGAACACATTATCCAAGGTGATCTCAAACAGATGGGCGGAGAGGGCGGTTTGATTGCCATTGATGCTAAAGGTGAGATGCACTTTGCGATGAACAGTTCTGGCATGTACCGAGCAGGCATTAATACGCAAGGCGAGCTGAGCGTTAAAATCTACGCCGACGAATAGCTTCCTCTTGAGTACCTTCTTAAGTAATTAATACAACAAAGCCCAGAACATGTTCTGGGCTTTATGCTATTTGAGCCTGCATTTTAATAATGCGGTGGTGGGGTTTCTTCTGACGGATCGGCTAAATTCGACGAGTCCATATTTTTTACTTTACCTACCACATATTTCATCTGATCGAGCATCTTGGTAATTTGCAGTTGTTGCTGCGATAAAGCGCCGTTCAGATCTTCAATAGTCTGTTCTTGGAACGCAAGCTGACATTCTAAGTCATTAATGCGTGCTTCCAATTGCTGAATGATTTTTTCTGTCATGATCCGTTCTCTAACTGCCAAGCTTGGGCAATACCTGCTGAAGTAGCAGTAATTACGCGTTGTTTTGAATCAAAGGCTGCATCATACACGACCGCACGGGGAGGGCGAGTGTCTTTTTTGGGCTCCACTTCAAATCCACTCATTCGTTTTCCGGTTTGAGTATCCCATATCGACACACGGCCAGAAGGGCTTCCTGTGACTAGTTGAGTCCCGTCGTCAGAAAATCGTGCGGTAGAGAAAATTAATTGGCGTGACCAACTGCTCAACTGTGTGACTTCTTGTCCAGTTTTTAAATCCCAAACAATCGCTTGGTTTCCGCCATCAGATGTCATTGCTAATTTTCCATCTCTTTGCAGGGCCACGCGAACAATTCGTTGTTCATGTTCGAAGGTTCGTAGTACTTGTCCGGTTTCGGTGTCCCACAGATACGCTTTATAGTCATTACCTCCGGTTAGGGCGAAGCGCCCATTAGGAGAAATGGCCACGGAATTGACTTTTTCACGATGCGCAAGGAACTCCATGCGACGCCCGGTGACTAAGTTGACATAAATTGCTTTACCGTTGGATAACCCAAGCAGAACTTGTTCACCATTACTGGTGATATCAACGTCGCGAATGAGCGCATCAGAGATAGACCAAAGGCCTTCGGATTGCGTCCAGCCTAGGTCCCAAACTGCGAAGTTCATTTGGCTTGCTGTAATTGCGTAGCGACCATTGTCAGATATGCGGATATGGGAAACCACATTGGCATCGGCATCGAGTTCACCCAGATTGGCTAGTTGTTCGTTTTGCTCTAGGTCCCACAACATCAAATGACGTTGTTGAGAATAGAGCAGAGCAAACCGTCCATCTCTGCTAAGTGCGAAGCTCGTCGCACCTTGAGGTTCTATCGGCCAACGCTGCACTTCACGCTCGGCGAAAAAGCAACCATTTAACGTGGTGATGACAATTAAATATAGGAATAAATGAAAAATTCTTTGCATCACATCTAATAATCCGGTTTGTGTCTTAAGACATATAGCTAGTATATTGGTATAACGATTGTCTTCACTAGTCTCATAGAAGATTTGTGCACAACAACCAATGGCAGAGCCATTATTGGGAGAATTTAATGAAATCAGTTTTAAAAGTGTCGCTACTTGCTGCAACAGTTATGCTAGCGGTAGGTTGTCAGAAAGAAGAAACTAAAACAGAAACCGCACCTCAAGCAGAACAAGTTCAAGCAGAAACCGGTAAAGCGGTTCACTTTAAAACCGACGACGACAAAGCGGCATACGCAATCGGTGTTTCATTTGCTAACTACCTAAGCACAAGCATCGACAAGCCAAGCGAAATCGGCATTAATCTTAACAAAGATTTGGTACTAAAAGGTATCGAAGACGTCTTCAAAGGCAATGCTGAATTGAATGAAGAAGAAACACGTGCAGCACTAGAATCTCTAGACAAGCGTGTTGCAGAAAAGATGCAAGCACAAGCGGCTGAGAAAGCAGCTGAAGCGAAAAAAGCTGGCGATGATTTCCGAGCTGAGTTTGAGAAGCAAGAAGGCGTAGTGAAGACAGATACAGGTCTTCTATACCAAGTAATGACACCAGCTGAAGGTGAGAAGCCAAAAGACACTGATACGGTTCAAGTACACTACAAAGGTACTCTGATCGACGGTACTCAGTTCGACAGCTCATACGATCGTGGTGAACCTGCAACGTTCCCACTTAACCGTGTAATCCCAGGTTGGACAGAGGGTGTTCAGTTAATGCCTGTGGGTTCTAAATTCAAATTCGTTATCCCGCCAGAGCTAGCATACGGTGACCAAGACACACCAAGCATTCCTGCTAACTCAACGCTAGTATTTGAAGTTGAGCTGCTAAAAGTTGAGAACGACAACGCAGAGCAATAACAATAAGCTGCGATAAGTTATTGAAAAAGGTCCGTTTAACGGGCCTTTTTTGTTCTAGGTCACTAGTTGGTGAGTTTGCTAGGTTGCTTTTCAAATTTTCTGATAAACTTACACCAATTTGTTGATTTTTCGCTCGAAGGCTTATGACAACTACAGAAACAATAAACGCGGAGATGTTGCTCGAAATGGAATCCGTTAACGTGATGCCGTTTACCGAGCACGACAAAATCATTTTAAGATCTTATGAGGCGGTCGTGGATGGTATCGCCAGCCTGATAGGTCCATTTTGTGAAATCGTTCTTCACTCTCTAGAAGACTTAAATACCTCTGCAATTAAAATCGCTAACGGTGAAAACACGGGGCGCCAAGTCGGCTCACCAATCACCGATTTAGCGCTTAAGATGCTAAAAGACATCGAAGGCTCGGAGCGCAACTTCTCACGTTCGTACTTTACCCGTGCAAAAGGTGGCGTGTTGATGAAGTCGATTACTGTCGCCATTCGTAATGGCGAAAATCGCGTGATTGGTTTGTTGTGTATCAACGTCAACTTGGATGCGCCTTTCTCGCAAGTCCTTCAGTCTTTCATGCCGACGCAAGAAGCGAAAGAAGCGGCTTCCTCGGTCAACTTTGCTAGTGATGTAGAAGAGCTGGTGGACCAAACTGTTGAACGCACCATCGAAGAGATCAATGCGGATAAGTCCGTGTCTAACAACACCAAAAATCGCCAGATCGTGATGGAGTTGTACGACAAAGGTATCTTCGATATTAAAGATGCCATCAACCGTGTCGCGGATCGCCTTAATATTTCAAAACACACCGTTTACTTGTACATTCGTCAACGTAAAACCGAGGATGATGAAAGGTGAGCAAACTGACTTACACGTTAGTGGTGAATGGTCCCGTTTATGGCAGCCAGTCAGCGCGCAGTGCTTATCAGTTCGCCAAAGCGGTGATAGAGCAAGGCCATCAGCTAGTGAGCGTCTTCTTTTATCAAGATGGTGTGACTAATGGTACTGCTTTGAGTGTGCCAGCCAACGATGAGTTTGATCTCAATAAGGCGTGGCAGTTTTTGGCTAAAGAGCATGGTGTTCGCCTAGAAACTTGTGTCGCGGCCGCTTTGCGTCGCGGGATTGTAAGTGAAGAAGAAGCAAATCAACATGGTTTGGTACAGAACAATCTAGCCGATGGTTTTGAACAAGCAGGCTTAGGTAGCCTAGCTGAAGCGATGTTAACCCAAGACAGAGTGGTACAGTTTTGAGTCAGTTAACTTATCTATTTCGTAGTGCGCCACATGGCAGTGCAGCTGGTCGTGAAGGTGTGGATGCACTGTTAGCCGCGTCGGCTTACTGTGAAGATATCAGCGTCATTTTCATGGGTGACGGGGTATACCAGCTTCTACTCGGGCAAGACCCCAACAATATTTTGAGTAAAGATTACGCGCCGATGTTAAAGCTTTTCGATTTATACGACATCGAACAAGTCTTTGTGTGTTCAGAGTCGTTAACCCAGCGAGGTTTGGCGCAAGCGGATTTAGTCATTGAAGCCCAAGCGTTAAGCTCAGAACAGCTCAAAGATAAGTTACAACACGCTGGCAAGCTACTGTCTTTTTGAGGAAGTTATGTTACACATCATAAAAACAGTCTCTGCTCTAGAAGACGCTATGCCTTTATGCAGTGAACAGGATGACATCTTACTTATAGAAGATGCAGTGTACGCTGCTAACTCGCAACATAAAGCACTTTCCCATCTAAAAAACCGCAGCGTATTTGTGTTAGAGAGCGATGCACAAGCTCGCGGTATTGCAAATCGTATTAGTCCATCGCTGACGATTGTGAATTATTCAGGCTTCGTTGAACTAACAGCAAAACAGGATAAATCCCTAACTTGGGATTGAACAAGATTTGCTGTCGACAAAGCTTTACGGATGAATTGTTCTAATTGAACAAAAAAGATCCGTATATTTCTTGACACACCTCTCACTGCTGCATAGAATTTTGCGTCCCTAGCTGCATTGGCAGTTGGGGATAGATTTTTCACAAAGCTTACTTTCAAGTAAATCAGGAGCTAGTTAATGGCAACTATTAACCAGTTGGTACGTAAGCCACGTGCAAAGCAAGTTGTTAAAAGCAACGTGCCTGCACTAGAAGCGTGCCCACAAAAACGTGGTGTATGTACTCGTGTTTACACTACTACACCTAAAAAACCTAACTCAGCACTTCGTAAAGTTTGTCGTGTACGTCTGACAAACGGCTTCGAAGTTACATCGTACATCGGCGGTGAAGGTCACAACCTTCAAGAGCACTCAGTTGTTCTAATCCGTGGTGGTCGTGTTAAAGACCTTCCAGGTGTGCGTTACCACACTGTTCGCGGCGCACTAGACTGTGCTGGCGTAAATGACCGTAAACAAGGTCGTTCTAAGTACGGTGTGAAGCGTCCTAAGTCTTAATGGATTCCGTTAAGTAAGGCCAAACACTAAATTATTTTTAATTTTTTGAAAAAACTGAAAAGTTTTGGATAAAACCTGAAGAAGACAACGGAGATAAATCCATGCCACGTCGTCGCGTCATTGGTCAGCGTAAGATCCTTCCAGATCCAAAATTCAAATCTGAATTGCTGGCAAAATTCGTTAACATCCTAATGGTTGACGGTAAAAAATCTACTGCAGAGAAAATCGTTTACACTGCACTAGATGCTATGGCTGAAAAGTCTGGTAAAGACCACTTAGCTATTTTTGAAGAAGCTCTTGAAAACGTTCGCCCAGCGGTAGAGGTTAAATCTCGCCGTGTTGGTGGTTCAACTTACCAAGTACCTGTAGAAGTACGTCCGGTTCGCCGTAACGCACTTGCTATGCGTTGGTTGGTTGAAGCTGCGCGCAAGCGTGGTGAAAAATCTATGGCTCAACGCCTAGCTGCTGAAATGCTAGACGCGTCTGAGAACAAAGGTACTGCGGTTAAGAAACGTGAAGACGTTCACCGCATGGCTGACGCAAACAAAGCGTTCGCTCATTACCGTTGGTAATACCTTCTGTGCTGCGAGGTTCTCTCGCAGCACTTTTCTATACTCTAAGGTACACCTTAGTAAGAGGATACAATCGTGGCTCGTAAAACTCCTATTGAGCTATACCGTAATATCGGTATCTGTGCTCACGTAGATGCAGGAAAAACAACCACAACTGAGCGTATTCTGTTCTACACTGGCCTTTCTCACAAAATCGGCGAAGTTCACGATGGTGCAGCAACCATGGACTGGATGGAGCAGGAGCAGGAGCGTGGTATCACTATCACATCCGCTGCGACTACTACATTCTGGCGTGGTATGGAAGCACAGTTCCCTGAGCATCGCGTAAACATCATTGATACCCCTGGACACGTTGACTTTACTATCGAAGTAGAGCGTTCTCTTCGTGTACTTGATGGTGCTGTGGTTGTGTTCTGTGGCTCATCTGGTGTTGAACCTCAGTCTGAAACTGTATGGCGTCAAGCAGACAAATACCACGTTCCACGTTTGGTATTTGTAAACAAGATGGACCGTGCGGGCGCAGACTTCCTACGCGTTGTGAACCAAATTAAGAATCGTCTTGGTGCGACTCCTGTTCCAATCCAGCTGAACGTTGGTGCGGAAGATGAGTTCAGAGGTGTCATCGACCTTATCAAGATGAAAATGATCAACTGGAATGATGCCGATCAAGGCACTTCGTTTACTTACGAAGACATCCCAGCTGACATGATTGAACTTGCTGAAGAGTGGCGCAACCACATGGTTGAATCCGCTGCTGAAGCTAGCGAAGAGCTGATGGACAAGTACCTTGAAGAAGGTGAATTGACTGAAGCTGAGCTCAAACAAGCTCTACGTACTCGCACACTAAATAACGAAATCGTACTGGCTACTTGTGGTAGTGCGTTTAAGAACAAAGGTGTTCAAGCGGTACTGGATGCAGTAGTTGAGTTCTTGCCATCGCCTGTTGACGTACCTGCAATTAAAGGTGTCGACGAAAGAGAAAATGAAGTTGAGCGTCATGCTGACGACAACGAACCTTTCTCAGCGCTAGCGTTTAAGATTGCGACTGACCCATTCGTGGGCACGCTAACTTTCATGCGTGTTTACTCCGGTGTTGTAAACTCGGGTGACGCTGTTTACAACTCAGTAAAAGAGAAGAAAGAGCGTTTCGGTCGTATCGTTCAGATGCATGCGAATAAGCGTGAAGAAGTGAAAGAAGTTCGCGCTGGTGATATTGCAGCTGCTATCGGTCTGAAAGACGTAACAACAGGTGACACACTGTGTGATCAGAACCACAAAGTGATTCTAGAGCGCATGGAGTTCCCTGAACCAGTTATTCAGATTGCTGTAGAGCCTCGTTCTAAGGCAGACCAAGAGAAAATGGCTATCGCGCTAGGTAAACTAGCAGCGGAAGATCCATCATTCCGCGTGGAAACGGACGACGAATCAGGTCAGACTCTGATCTCCGGTATGGGTGAACTTCACCTAGACATTATCGTTGATCGTATGAAGCGTGAATTCAGCGTTGATTGTAACGTTGGTAAACCTCAGGTTGCTTACCGTGAAACCATTCGTGGTAAAGCGGAAGTTGAAGGTAAGTTTGTTCGTCAATCAGGTGGTCGTGGTCAATACGGTCATGTTTGGGTCAAACTTGAGCCTTCTGAGCCTGGTGAAGGTTTCGTATTCGTAGACGAAATCGTGGGCGGTGTGATTCCTAAGGAATACATCAGTTCGGTATCGAAAGGTATCGAAGAGCAAATGAATAGTGGTGTTCTAGCGGGTTACCCTGTACTAGATATTAAAGCTACACTATTTGATGGTTCTTACCACGATGTAGACTCAAGCGAGATGGCGTTTAAGATCGCTGGCTCGATGGCATTCAAGAAAGGTGCACTAGAAGCACAACCTGTGATTCTAGAACCTATGATGAATGTCGAAGTAACCACTCCGGAAGACTGGATGGGTGACGTTGTTGGTGACCTAAACCGTCGTCGCGGTATCATTGAAGGCATGGACGAAGGTGTGGCTGGTCTTAAGATCATCCGTGCTCAAGTACCACTATCCGAAATGTTCGGTTACGCAACTGATCTACGTTCTGCAACTCAAGGCCGTGCGTCTTACTCTATGGAGTTTCACGAGTACGCTGAAGTGCCGAAAAACTTCGCAGATAAAATTATTGCAGAGCGTGGTTACTAATTGACGATTGAACTGCAAAAAGTTTACGACTTTTTGCGAGATCAGGGCGTCCAAATATTGCGCTAACGGGCGTTGGCGCATAAAATAACAATTTCTGGCGCGTCGTCGATCAATAATGATCACGACGAATCATAACTAGGAAGGAACACGATCGTGTCTAAAGAAAAATTTGAACGTACGAAACCGCACGTTAACGTTGGTACTATCGGCCACGTTGACCACGGTAAAACA
>NZ_JAWOWM010000022.1:0-50296 GCF_033340475.1 Vibrio sp. 1078-1 | reverse complement strand
GGTGGCTACGACGGGATTCGAACCTGTGACCCCATCATTATGAGTGATGTGCTCTAACCAGCTGAGCTACGTAGCCAAAACCGTATTTTTTGTTCTCAACGCTTTGTTGCCTTGTCGTTGGGAACGGCGCGCATTATGCGAAGTTGAGTGAGATCCGTCAACAGTTTTTTTTAATAAATTTCGGAAAAAACCTCGTTCGCTTCCTTTTTAAACAAAGAGGCGTGTTTATGATCTAAAACTGGAAATAAATTAGCTTGCAGTTAGGTAATTTATTTTTGCTCATTTACTTAAGGTATTAAAAAAGCCAGCTTAGCAGCTGGCTTTTAGTGTAAATGAAGTGTTTAGAATTCATTCATTTAATTAAACATTGAAGCGGAAGTGTACAACATCACCATCTTTTACGATGTAGTCTTTACCTTCTAGACGCCATTTACCTGCGTCTTTTGCGCCATTTTCACCATTGAATTGGATGAAATCGTCGTAACCGACTACTTCTGCACGAATAAAGCCTTTCTCGAAGTCAGTGTGGATCTTACCTGCCGCCTGAGGTGCAGTTGCACCAACAGGGATTGTCCAAGCACGTACTTCTTTAACACCTGCTGTGAAGTAGGTGTGTAGAGTCAGTAGTTCGTAACCAGAGCGAATTACACGGTTTAGGCCCGGCTCTTCGATCCCCATATCTGCTAGGAATTCTTCGCGATCTTCATCTTCCAGTTCAGATAGTTCAGATTCGATAGCCGCACATACAGGTACAACGACATTGTTTTCTTTTTCTGCGAACTCACGAACCGCATCTAGATATGGATTATTTTCGAAGCCATCTTCGTTTACGTTTGCAATGTACATAGTTGGCTTCAGTGTTAGGAAGTTTAGATAGCCGATTGCTGCTAACTCTTCTTTAGATAGCTCAACCGTGCGTGCCATGCCGCCTTCAGTTAGTACTGGTAACAGTTTTTCTAGTACGGTTAGTTCAAATTTTGCGTCTTTATCGCCGCCTTTTGCCTTCTTCGCGTTACGTTGAATCGCTCGCTCACAAGAATCTAGGTCAGCCATTGCAAGTTCAAGGTTGATCACTTCGATATCTTCAATAGGTGAAACTTTACCTGAAACATGAACAATGTTTTCGTTTTCAAAACAACGTACAACGTGGCCAATCGCGTCTGTTTCACGGATGTTAGCTAGGAATTTGTTACCTAAACCTTCACCACGTGATGCACCAGCAACAAGACCAGCGATGTCCACGAACTCCATCGTCGTTGGAAGAACTCTCTGTGGGTTAACGATCTTAGCTAGTGCGTCTAGACGTAGATCTGGCACAGGAACCACACCAGTGTTTGGTTCAATGGTACAGAACGGGAAGTTTGCTGCTTCGATACCCGCTTTAGTTAGTGCGTTGAACAGAGTTGATTTACCTACGTTAGGTAGACCAACGATGCCACATTTAAAACCCATGATAGTAACCTTATTCAGCTTTGAACGTGTGGAGGCGATTTTGTGCTTTAGATAGGCCATCCTTAATCAGGATATCTAGACAACGAACAGCCTCATCAGCTGCTGCATCTAAAAGCTCTTGCTCTTTAGCTGGCGCTTTACCTAATACAAAACCCGCCACTTTATCTTTGTGTCCCGGATGACCAATGCCAATACGAAGACGATAAAAATCTTTGTTATTGCCCAGTTTGCTAATGGTGTCACGCAGACCGTTGTGTCCACCGTGACCCCCACCTTTTTTAAACTTAGCGACACCTGGCGGTAAGTCTAGCTCGTCATGAGCAACCATGATCTCTTCAGGTTTAATTTGATAAAATTTCGCAAGCGCTGCGATCGATTTACCTGATAGATTCATGAAGGTGGTTGGGATAAGCAAACGGAGATCCTGGCCATTGACCATAATGCGTCCTGTTAGACCAAAAAACTTTGGTTCGTTCTTCAGTGTAACGTTGTGAACGCGTGCTAATTCTTCTACAACCCAAGCGCCCGCATTGTGACGAGTTCTGGCGTATTCTGGTCCTGGATTAGCAAGACCAACAAGAAGTTTGATTTGTTGACTCAAGGTTAGGATCTCTCTGGAATCTCAAAAAGCGCAGTATGATAGCACAGAAAACTCGCGGTGGGCGACCAAGGGATTTTCTAGTTATCAGTACAAATAAAAAAACACCCCAAAGAGGGGTGCTTTTGAAATCAGTGTAACTGAAATGTTCGTATTAGTTGAACATTGCAGAGATTGACTCTTCGTTGCTGATACGACGAATCGCTTCAGCCAGCATGCGAGATAGGCTTAGTGTTGTCACTTTACCTGTTGCAGCCATCTCTTTAGACAGAGAGATAGAGTCAGTTACGATAACTTGGTCAAGAACTGAGTTCTTGATGTTATCCGCAGCGTTGCCTGAGAATACTGCGTGAGTAGCGTAAGCGAATACACGCTTAGCACCGCGCTCTTTTAGTGCTTCAGCTGCTTTACATAGTGTGCCACCTGTGTCGATCATGTCATCAACGATCACACAGTCACGACCTTCAACATCACCGATTAGGTTCATTACTTCAGAAACGTTTGCACGTGGACGACGCTTATCTACGATTGCGATGTCGATGTCGCCTAGTGCTTTTGCTGTTGCACGAGCACGAACAACGCCACCTAGGTCAGGAGATACCACTACAGGGTTATCTAGACCGCGAGCCTGCATATCTTCAAGTAGCACTGGCGTGCCGAAGATGTTGTCTACAGGTACATCGAAGAAGCCTTGAATTTGCTCTGCGTGTAGGTCGATAGTTAGAACGCGGTCAACACCAACGTTAGATAGGAAATCAGCAACAACTTTTGCAGTAATTGGCACACGCGCAGAACGTACACGACGGTCTTGGCGAGCGTAGCCGAAGTAAGGGATAACTGCAGTGATACGGCCTGCTGAAGCACGGCGCATTGCATCAATCATAACAACCAATTCCATTAGGTTGTCGTTAGTCGGTGCACAAGTGGATTGAATGATGAAAACATCGCTACCACGAACATTCTCATTGATTTGAACTGCAACTTCGCCATCAGAAAAGCGAGAAACAGATGCATCACCAAGAGAGATGTAAAGACGATCAGCAATACGTTGGGCTAGTTCAGGTGTTGCGTTACCAGCAAATAGCTTCATATCAGGCACGGTGGAAACCTCGGGTTTGCGTCCAGTTTAAATAGGTCGGTGTGAGGCTGATTGGTATTCAGCCAAAGTCTCTTTTAATGGCGAAATATTGCGCCCTTGAGCGATAAATGCCGAGACTTTATCAGAGAGTTGTGCAAGGATAGTTTCTGCTTCAGATTTGCTCGAAAATTCAGCAAAAACGCAAGATCCTGTCCCCGTCAATCTTGACGGCGCGTATTGTAGCAGCCAAGAAAGTTGCTTATCAACCTCTGGGTAGAGCATTCGTACAATTTTTTCGCAATCGTTTACGCTTGGCGTATTTAAAAGTGTTTCTAGATCTCGTTTTGGGGTGTTTCGCGTCAGATCTGGATGACAAAAAACGTCGACGGTTGCAATAGATACATTCGGTCTGACGACTAAATACCATTTTTCTTCGGGATAAGCAGGAGAGAGTTTTTCACCAACACCTTCAGCAAAAGCTGCAAATCCGCGCACAAATACGGGCACGTCTGCGCCTAGTTTTAAACCTATTTCAGCCAGTTCGTCGTCAGTTAGATTCAGTTGCCATAAGTAATTCAGTGCCACTAATGCTGTAGCTGCATTCGATGAGCCCCCACCAATGCCTCCACCCATAGGCAGCACTTTCTGTAGCTCAATATGCGCGCCAAAAGGGCAGTTTGAGTAAGTTTGAAGCGCGGTTGCTGCTTTCCAAATTAAATTGTCTTGAAGGGGCACACCTTCTATGTCTGGAGAAATCGTAATATCACCAGAATGGTTCGCTTGAATGGTGAGCTCATCGCCGTGATCGACGAATTGGAATAAGGTTTGTAACTCGTGGTAGCCATTCTCTGTACGGCCGTTGATATATAGAAAGAGATTCAATTTCGCTGGTGATGGCCAGCGTGTTGAAAGTTCAATCATTGGGTGATGTTCCATTTTGTGATCACTAGATTTATTTTGACATCAGCTGTGGTGAGTTTCAGCTTATTTGGCAGAGGGAGAGACTGTTCATGCCATTGAACGTCGCCATATCGTTGATATGCAATGCTCCAATCATTTAAACCAATTTGTTTGTTTAACGCTTGCAGTGTATTGGTTGGAGACAGTTGGAATTTGTCGGCATCGGTCGGTAGACCTAATAGCCAGTCAGGCATGTGATCGACGGGCATCATCAACCCTGTAAGACGGTAAATCAGCTGGTTAGCACTGCGAGAAGAAAGGACCTGATCATCGTAAGTTTCTACTGTGGCGCCTTGTGGGGTGATGGTGAGCTTTAATGCCGTTTGTCCGAGAATCGTTGTTAAACGCAACTGGCTTAGTGCTGAAGAATGTTTCCAGTAGAAGTTTAAATTTTGTCTTTGGTCTGGGCCAATATAACCAAGTTTCCCCGTTGCTTGAAAATCTTGGATGGTTTCGAGTCGCTGCTCATGAGCTTGCCATTCAACGCTGGTAACACTTTCAGGAACGGACGAACAACCAGCGAGCAGTAAGCTCGACAAGAAAAAAAGAATAAAGGAGCGTAACGTCATGTTTGATGGCTTATTAATCAGTTTCATCGGGAATCGCTCACAACTATAGCATTGAAAAGTCGCACTTAGGAAAACAAATCCGGCTTACCCTTTCAATAAATGCGTGCTTACAGTAAAATTCTGGACCTATTTTATAACCTATCCCAGAGATACCACGTTAGATGTCCTTGCTTGCTATTGGAATTAATCACAATACAGCGTCTGTCGACTTGCGAGAGAAGGTGGCGTTTGGTCCGGATAAACTCGGCCCTGCACTCGAGCAACTTAGAGAGCACGAAGCAGTTAACGGCAGTGTGATTGTTTCAACCTGTAACCGAACTGAGTTGTACTGCGATGTTAAGCAAGGAGCGCGAAACAAGTTGATCGATTGGCTTGCTCAATTTCATCAAGTGAGCCGCGAAGATTTAATGCCGAGTTTGTATGTTCATGAAGAGCAAGCAGCAATAAAGCATTTGATGCGCGTATCGTGCGGTCTTGACTCTCTGGTGTTGGGTGAGCCTCAAATTTTGGGGCAGGTAAAGCAAGCATTTTCTGACTCGCGAGATCATCAAGCCGTCGATGCCTCGATTGATAAACTGTTTCAAAAGACGTTCTCAGTCGCCAAACGGGTAAGAACAGAGACAGATATTGGTGGTAATGCCGTGTCCGTGGCTTATGCGGCATGTACACTGGCAAAACATATTTTTGAGTCGTTATCAGATTCAACCGTGCTTTTGGTTGGTGCGGGTGAGACGATTGAATTGGTCGCGAAGCATTTAGCGTCCAACGGTTGCACAAAAATGATTGTCGCGAACCGCACTAAAGAGCGCGCGCAAGGCTTAGCGGACCAATTTGGCGCAGAAGTGATCAGTTTGAACGAAATTCCTGAACATTTGGCGAAAGCGGATATTGTGATTAGCTCAACGGCGAGCCCATTGCCTATTATTGGCAAAGGTATGGTCGAAACGGCTCTAAAGCAGCGCCGGCATCAACCTATCTTGTTGGTCGATATTGCGGTGCCGCGAGATGTAGAGTCGGAAGTCGGTGAACTGAACGACGCATATCTGTATTCTGTTGATGACTTGCAATCTATCATCGACAGCAACATTGAGCAGCGTAAAGTCGAAGCGATTCAAGCTGAAGCGATTGTTAGTGAAGAAAGCGCTGCATTTATGACATGGTTGCGTTCACTGCAAGCCGTCGATAGTATTCGCGACTATCGCAAATCAGCCAACGAAATTCGTGAAGAGTTACTGAGCAAAAGTTTGCAATCTTTAGCGGCAGGCGCAGATCCGGAGAAAGTGCTGCGCGAGCTGAGTAATAAACTCACCAACAAACTGATTCACGCTCCAACTCGCGCATTGCAAAGTGCAGCAGAGCAAGGCGAACCAGCAAAATTAACGATTATCCGCCAAACACTTGGCTTGGATGATCTATAACTCACGCTTTTTATTAAGAAAACGACACTATGAAAGCCTCTATTCTGACTAAGCTAGAAACGCTAGTAGAACGTTACGAAGAAGTTCAACATCTTCTTGGTGATCCTGATGTAATTGGAAATCAGGACAAATTCCGTGCTCTATCAAGAGAGTACTCTCAGCTAGAAGAAGTAACCAAGTGCTTCCAAGCTTATCAACAAGCACAAGAAGATCTTGTCGCCGCTGAAGAGATGGCAAACGAAGACGACGAAGAAATGCGTGAAATGGCGCAAGAAGAAATCAAAGAAGCGAAAGCGACGATTGAGCGTCTTACTGATGAGTTACAGATTCTTCTTCTGCCAAAAGATCCGAACGATGATCGTAACTGTTTCCTAGAAATTCGTGCAGGTGCGGGTGGCGACGAAGCGGGTATCTTCGCGGGTGATCTATTCCGTATGTACAGCAAGTACGCAGAAAAGCGTGGTTGGCGTATCGAAGTGATGTCTTCTAACGAAGCAGAACACGGCGGTTACAAAGAGATGATCGCGAAAGTAAGCGGCGACGGTGCATACGGCGTGTTGAAGTTTGAGTCAGGCGGTCACCGTGTACAGCGTGTTCCAGCAACAGAGTCTCAAGGTCGTGTGCATACTTCTGCTTGTACAGTAGCAGTAATGGCGGAAATCCCTGAAGCGGATCTGCCAGAAATCAAAGCCGCAGACCTGAAAATCGATACGTTCCGTGCATCTGGCGCGGGTGGTCAGCACGTTAACACCACGGATTCTGCAATCCGTATTACCCACTTACCAACGGGTACGGTAGTAGAGTGTCAGGATGAGCGTTCACAGCACAAGAACAAAGCGAAAGCAATGGCGGTTCTTGCTGCTCGTATCGTTCAAGCGGAAGAAGAGCGTCGTGCCGCAGAAGTGTCTGATACACGTCGTAACCTTCTAGGTTCTGGTGACCGTAGTGACCGTATTCGTACCTACAACTACCCACAAGGTCGTGTGTCTGATCACCGTATCAACCTGACCATCTATCGTTTGAACGAAGTGATGGAAGGTGACCTGCAGAGCTTGATTGATCCTGTGATTCAAGAGCACCAAGCAGACCAACTTGCGGCGCTCGCAGAGAACGGCTAATCGATGAGCCAAGTTCAATCGATTGAGCAAGCACTGAAAAGTGCGACGGCGAAACTGGCAGAAGGCGGCAAAGAGTCGCCTTCTCTCGATGCAGCTGTACTCCTTTGCCATGTCCTTGGCAAACCACGAACTTACCTGCTGACCTGGCCAGAAAAAGCATTAGAAGCAGAGCAAAAATCTCAGTTTGACGCTCTACTTGAACGACGTTTAACTGGTGAACCCGTCGCTTATATTATTGGTGAGCGAGAGTTTTGGTCTCTACCGTTCAAAGTTTCTCCCTCTACCTTGATCCCAAGACCGGATACAGAACGTTTGGTCGAGGTTGCACTCGATAAAACCTACGAGCAAACTGGGCCTATTTTAGATCTTGGAACGGGTACGGGAGCTATCGCCATCGCGCTTGCATCTGAAATGCCAAAGCGTCAAGTGACGGGCGTAGACCTTAAGCAAGAAGCGAAAGCACTTGCAGAGTACAATGCTGAGCAGCTAAACATCAAAAATGTGACCTTTGCTCAAGGCAGTTGGTTTGAGCCTATTACAGAAGGTACGAAGTTTGCTTTAATTGTCTCCAACCCGCCATATATTGATGAAAAAGATCCACATTTATCCCAAGGTGATGTGCGCTTTGAGCCAAAATCTGCATTAGTTGCTAAAGAGAATGGCTTAGCTGATATTCGTTATATCTCGGATCTTGCTCGTCAGTATCTTGAAGTGGGCGGTTGGCTGGCATTTGAACATGGTTATGATCAAGGTGAGGCGGTGCGTGAGATAATGCGTGGCTTTGGTTACCAACAGGTCGTTACGGAAAAAGATTACGGTGGTAACGATCGAGTAACGCTCGGTTGTTTTGCCTGTTAATCACGGAAGTCAGCAAACACTAACTAAAAAGAGAAGAAAAATGTACGTAGCTCTAAAACACATACACTTAGTGACGATTGCGCTCAGCGCGACACTATTATCGATCCGATTCGTGTTAATGATGATGAACTCACCGAAGCGAAATAATCGCTTTTTGAAAGTGTTTCCCCACATCGTTGATACTGCATTGCTAGTGTCAGGTATCGCGCTTATTTTCATTACTGGTTTCATCCCGTTTACCGATGCCGCACCGTGGTTAACAAACAAAATCACCTGCGTACTGGCGTACATTGCGCTTGGATTCTTCTCATTGAAACTTGCGAAAAACAACCTACTGAAGATATTTGGCTTTTTCGGCGCATTGGGTTGGTTGGTCATGGCTGCAAACATTGCTGTGTCTAAGAGCCCTACGTTATTTGGATAGACGTCATGTTAGAGTTTTTTGACGAAGATTTTGACAATATACCGTTGGTGGAAGGTGCGCTTGAGCTCAACAAAGCGATTAACCCAGAAACCAAAGTACATTGGGCGAAACAAGAGTTAGAGCGTCTTTACAAAGATGCAGAAGCCACGCTTGTTCATGAAACCGATGAAGAGCAACGATTTGATGCATTCCTACGACTGTTTTTCCACGAGTGGGGGTTCAAAGGCGACGAGCAGGAATACTTTATTTCGGACAACAGCTTCATCGATAAAGTGTTGGAGCGCAGAAAAGGTATTCCTGTGAGCTTAGGTTCGATTTTGTTATACCTAGGCAAAAAGCTGGGGTTCCCGTTGAAGGGAGTTACTTTCCCTACTCAGTTCCTGTTAAAAGTCGACTGGATGCATAAGAAGCCAGACTACATCAACCCATTTAATGGTGAGTATGTAGGTGAAAGGATTCTTCAAGCTTGGCTTATTGGCCAGGAAGGACCGCTAGCTCAGCTAAAGCCTGAACATTTTGAGGAAGCTGACAACCCAACAATTATTGGTCGCTGGTTGGCGTTGATTAAAAGTGCGATGTTGCGCGAAGAGCATTATACGCTGGCATTACGTTGTACGAATCTTGCTCTAACGTTTGTGCCAGATGACCCATACGAAATTCGTGACCGTGGTTTTATTTTCCAACAGCTAGAGTGCCCTCAAGTAGCGGTATCAGATTTTCAGTACTTTATTGACCAATGCCCTGACGATCCGGCTTCTGAGCTACTAAAATCACAAGTTAATGTGATGAGTGAAACGCACGTCACACTTCACTAATTTTATCGATGTGCCGAACTGTGGCGTATCGTGGACAGAAAAAGAGAATCAAAATGGAACAGAAAATCGTTAATATCGGCGACATTCAGGTTGCTAACGACAAGCCATTCACCCTATTTGCAGGTATGAACGTTCTTGAGTCTCGTGATCTTGCGATGCAGATCTGTGAGCACTACGTAAAAGTAACGGAAAAACTTGGTATTCCTTACGTATTTAAGGCGTCGTTTGACAAAGCAAACCGCAGTTCTGTTCATTCATACCGTGGTCCAGGTCTGGAAGAAGGTATGAAAATCTTTCAGGAGCTGAAAGACACTTTTGGTGTAAAGATCATCACGGACGTTCACACTGAAGCGCAAGCTCAACCTGTCGCTGACGTGGTAGACGTTATTCAGCTTCCTGCATTCCTAGCTCGTCAAACTGACCTTGTTGAAGCTATGGCCAAAACAGGTGCGGTTATCAACGTGAAGAAACCTCAATTTATGAGCCCTGGTCAAGTGGGTAACATCGTTGAGAAGTTCGCAGAATGCGGTAACGACAAGATCATCCTATGTGAGCGCGGTTCTTGCCACGGTTACGATAACCTAGTTGTAGACATGCTTGGTTTTGGTGTGATGAAAAATGCTTCGAAAGGTAGCCCAATCATCTTTGACGTAACGCACTCACTACAAATGCGTGACCCATCAGGCGCAGCATCTGGCGGCCGTCGTGAGCAGACAGTTGAGCTTGCAAAAGCGGGTCTAGCGACAGGCATCGCAGGTCTATTTATCGAAGCGCACCCAAACCCAGACCAAGCGCGTTGTGATGGCCCATCTGCACTGCCTCTAGACAAGTTAGAGCCATTCTTAGCACAAATGAAATCGCTTGATGATCTAATCAAGAGCTTTGCAGATATCGATATCAAGTAAACGCCAGATGACTGGTGGTAACAAATACTATAGCCAACCGAGTGTTGGCTATTTTTTTATCTGAAAAACTGTAAATTCTCAAACTTGTTACTGATGAATTTGTTATTGCTAAACAATGCATCATAATTATTAAATCAATGTGTTAGGGTGCACGTGGTTTTCAAATAGATCGAATGCTTAAAATGTGCGTCAGTAATCCCAATAAGAAAAAGGTAAATAAATGAATCAGCGTCTGATGATCAAAACTGTTTTGAGTGCCGCTATCTTGGCCTCGTTAGCTGGGTGTGCTACGCAACCTGCACCAGAATGGAATGCCGATACAACCTATAAATTGACCGTGTTGCACACTAACGATCATCATGGTCGCTTTTGGCAAAATCGATACGGTGAATATGGCATGGCGGCGCGTAAAACGTTAATCGATGATTTGCGCGAAGAAATACAGGCTGAGGGGGGGAGCGTGTTATTGCTTTCTGGTGGTGACATCAACACAGGAGTACCTGAGTCTGATTTACAAGATGCCGAGCCGGATTTTAAAGGCATGAGCAAAATTGGTTACGATGCGATGGCTCTAGGTAATCATGAGTTTGATAATCCATTGGACGTGCTATTCAAGCAGCAAGAGTGGGCAAACTTTCCGATGTTGTCTGCCAATATTTACGATAAAAATACTGGCAAGCGTTTATTCCAACCATACGCGATGTTTAACAAGCAGGGCATTAAAATTGCGGTCATTGGTCTTACAACCGAAGACACAGCGAAACTTGGCAACCCTGAATTCATTGAACAAATTGACTTCCGTGACCCAAAAGAAGAAGCCAAGAAGCTGATTGCAGAACTGAAAGAAACAGAGTATCCAGATCTGATTTTTGCTGTCACGCATATGGGACACTATGAAAATGGTAATAGAGGCATCAATGCTCCTGGCGATGTGGCGTTAGCTCGTTATTTGAATGACGGCGATCTCGACATGATCGTTGGAGGACACTCACAAGAACCTGTGTGCATGGAAGGTCCAAACGTTATCAAAAAGAACTTTAAACCAGGTGATGAATGTCAGCCCGATAAACAAAATGGTACCTTTATTGTTCAGGCACATGAGTGGGGGAAATATGTGGGACGCGCCGATTACGAGTTTCGTAATGGCGAACTCTCGATGGTGAGCTACGATCTAATCCCTGTAAACTTGAAAAAGAAAGTTAAAGTTGATGGTCAGTCGCAACGAGTCTTGATCCAAGAAGAGATTAAACAAGACGAAATGATGCTTGAGTTTCTTCGTCCTTATCAAGAAAAAGGTCAGGGCAAACTAAACGTGAAGATTGCAGAATCTAACGGTAAGCTTGAGGGTGACCGCAATGTGGTTCGTTACCAGCAAACAAACTTAGGCCGATTAATTGCAACGGCTCACATGGAACGTGCGAAAGCAGATTTCGCCGTAATGAATTCTGGTGGTGTTCGAGATTCGATTGCTGCGGGTGATATTACTTATAAAGACGTGCTCACTGTTCAGCCATTTGGCAATATGGTTTCTTACGTTGATATGACGGGTAAAGAGGTATTAGATTATCTAAATGTCGTTGCAACTAAGCCTGTTGACTCTGGTGCTTATGCACAGTTTGCCGGCATTGCGATGAGTATCAATAATGGTGAGGTAACCAATGTGTTTATTGGTAATAAGCAACTTCGCTTAGATGGTAATTACCGCTTTACCGTACCAAGCTATAATGCTGCTGGTGGAGATGGTTACCCTAAAATCGACGATCATCCAGGGTATGTAAATACAGGTTTTACCGATGCTGAGGTTTTGAAGGATTATTTAGAAACACATAGCCCTATTGATGTTAATGAGTATGCCCCTTCAGGTGAAATCACGTATTTAGTTGATACGGCGATTGATCAGTAACCCAACAGAGAAAAAGCGATTGACTCAAACTCGCTGATATCATTAACTAAAAGCGCAGATCCAATTCAATCTGCGCTTTTTGTTTTTATGAGGAGAATCTTGATGACTCCGGCCATTAATCTTGCGAAAAAGAAAAAAATTCCACACACGATTCATCAGTATGAGCATGACCCTAGAGCCGATAGTTATGGCTTGGAGGCTGCTGAAGTACTGGGGCAGGATCCGAAAACAGTATTTAAAACCTTGCTGTTCTGCTTGAACGGGGAGCCAAAGAACCTTGCGGTTGCGATTATCCCTGTTGACCAAAAGCTGAACCTAAAACTGGCGGCGAAAGCAGCGAAGGGCAAAAAGGCCGATATGGCTGATCCGGAAATCGCCCAAAAGACCACAGGTTATGTCGTTGGTGGAATTAGCCCACTAGGGCAGAAGAAAGCCTTACCTACTTTTTTGCACGAAAGCGCAGCAGAGCAAGACAAAATCTGTGTGAGTGCTGGTAAACGTGGTTTAGAAATTGAGTTAGCCCCGAGAGATTTGCTGAGCTTAACTCGTGGTCAGTTTGCACCTCTTTGTTTGTAAACTCATGACAAATAAAAAGGACGCTCATGAGCGTCCTTTTTTGATCTTGCCTGTCAGTGAAGCGTTACTTCTTCAGACTCAATGTACCACCAGTGCGTTTAGCTGGTTTGCTTGGTTTCGCGGCATTTGGGTTCATGTAATGCTGCTTAGGCTTACTCAGTGATTGAGGCTTGTTTGCTGAATGCGTATTGCTCGATGCATCTGGTTTACGGTGCGATTTACCATGCTCGCCTTGCGGTCTGCTGCGTTCACCTTGTGATTTCGCTTTGTAATGTTCTTTAGCTGGACGTCCGCCTTCATCATCACGCTGACGACGCTTTTGTTGACCTTTTTTCGAGTTTGGTGCATGACGGAATTCATCAGCATTGTTACCGCGGAAAGTTCGTGTCTTCTGGTTACGACGAGCAGTAGAATCTTGGTTTTCTTCACGGCTATCAAACAGCTTCGCGTCGGTCGCTTTACGAATGTTGCGACCTCTAGAGTCTGTTTTTGATGCTTCTTCTGTACCTACCGAGCCTTCACACATTGCTAGGATCTCTGCCACTTCTTCGTCACTTAGATAACGCCATTTCCCATTGGGAATACCATCAAGAGAGATATTCATGATGCGTACGCGACGCAGCTTGAATACTTCATAGCCCAGCGCTTCACACATGCGACGGATCTGACGGTTAAGTCCTTGAGTGAGCACAATACGGAAAGAGAATTTAGTTTCTTTCGTTACCTTACAAGGTAGGGTGACTGTGTCGAGAATCTTAACGCCACTCGACATCTGTTTGAGAAACTCGCCTGTAATTGGCTTGTCCACGCGTACGACGTACTCTTTTTCGTGGCTGTTGCCTGCGCGAAGGATTTTGTTCACGATGTCGCCATCGTTGGTCAAAAAGATCAGACCATCAGAGGGTTTGTCTAAGCGGCCGATCGGAAAGATACGTTTTTGGTGGCCGATGAAATCAACGATGTTTCCAGGGACGTCTCTCTCAGTTGTACAGGTGATGCCTGTTGGTTTATTGAGAGCGATATAAATCGGCTTCTCTTTTGCTGCCACTGGCTTACCATCCACACAAACATCATCACCAGGTAGCACTTTTGTCCCCATTTCAGGTTTGTTGCCATTAATGGTGACACGGCCTTGCTCAATCAGTCTGTCTGCTTCACGGCGTGAGCAAAACCCCGTTTCACTGATGAATTTATTTAATCGTTTAGCGTTGTCTTGTGACATTTTTGTCTCCTAACGTTTCACAACGGCGAATGAAGCTCCCTTCCTTTAAGGGGAAGGAAGAATAAGGGCGGGCATTCTAGCATTAGGGTGAAATTTAGCCTAACCGTTTTTGGTGACGTTCGCGGGTTTCTAATTTCTTTTCCGCACTTTTTCTAAGTAGGACGTAAACGGCTCCAGTTCCACCGTGAAAGCGTTGCGCACTATGGACGCATTGGACTTCCTTTATTTGTCGTAGCCAACTGCTAACAAAGCTTTTCATCATTGCAGGTGGATTTGAGCGTTCTCCTCGACCATGGACGATAACGACCGTTCTAATGTCCATTGATAGGCATTGCTTTAAAAACGTCACGACTTCATCACGTGCTTCTTTCAATGTTTTACGGTGCAAATCCAAGCGAGCTTGGATTGGATACTTACCAAGGCGAAGTTTGCGGTAAACCCCGTCCTGTACACCATCACGTTTGAACTCAACAAAGTCCTCTGGCTTGAGCATTTCAGCGTGATCAAGTGATAGGTATTCTGGGTCATCTTCCGTTAACCAGATTGCTGCTTCGCGTTTTGCGAGCTGTGCTTCTGTTACTTGGTGTACTTTTTTGTGTTCGGTGGTGTCTTGAGTGATTGGCTTTACATCGCCCATCATCTGTTGAAATAGATCAAAATCGTCGTCGTGAGACATAGCAGTAATCTCATTAAGAACAGGGAAGAATAATAGGATTATATCAATGAGTGGTGCATTGAGATCAAATAAAAAACCGGAGTAGGCAAGTAACCGACTCCGGTGCAAAGCGTTTCTAGAGCTAAGCGAGATCTAGTGAGGAGATTTGTCGTTCATGATCTTGTATATGAAGAAACCGCCGTAAAATAACATCAGACCAATTGCCCCAAAAATTACTATCATTGACGATAGACCCACTGCATTACCAAATAGGAGATCAAGCCAAAAGTCCATACGTTTCCTCCAAGATGTTCCCGACAGGAATAAACTAAATGGCGGTGTCTTGTTGCACACTGATCTGGATCAATTATGTTGCTAAGGTTAATAAACTGTATTTTGTTGTGAGTTATCAGTCACATTTTACGTGCTAGTGTTCAGTTATTCATCAAACGAATTAAGACCTAAGGTTTTTTTGTAAAAAGCACTTGCGCCACAGTTCAGAATCCGTAATATACGCATTCGTTGACGGGGACAATTCCTCAGTTAAACATCTCGGTGAATAGCGCAGCTTGGTAGCGCATCTGGTTTGGGACCAGAGGGTCGGGGGTTCGAATCCCTCTTCACCGACCACTTTTAGAAAGCCTGCTCAATGAGCAGGCTTTCGTCGTTTTTAGCGCTAGTAATTTTAGACTTCAATAGTATCGAATCAAATTGGGGTTCGCCTGATGTTCGAATATGGCACTTCACCGACACGTATTGAGAGGAAGGCTCTACAGAAATGTAGGGCCTTTTCATTTTTTAGAGTGAGTAAATTTATTACTTGATGTCACACGAGATAGTATTGATAGGAGTTTCAGAAGTAGTGAAGCAGACATAAGCGGTCTTTGGGTGATTTGGACCAATCTTGACGTAACCCGCTTTTAAATCGTCTTCATCAAACGTTACTGAGTGAGATTTGCTTGTATTTCCATCATAGTAAACCGCTTCAAAGCCTTGGTTCATCATATGTGCAACGCGATTTCGAGTGTGGGCTGTTGAAAACGTGATGTTCGCGCAACGCATCATTGGTTTTTCGGTAATAAGAAATTGACCACTCTCTTTATCTAAAACACCGCCTTTTACTTCCGGAGTTATATCAATAGCTTGAAAAGATTCTACGTTGCATGGCGGTTTAGCATAAGACAGCGAAGAAGTGAGCATAATTCCAATCGTGTATAGGAATAAATATTTAAATTTCATATGAGTTGTTTTGTATCCACTTAGCTTAACGGCGTTTTATAAGAAAGTTTGAATGAATTTTAAATGGTTGTATTTAAATAATTATATTTAAATGGCATTTTTCAAACAATCACTAGATATCACAATTTGCTTGGCGCGTCTTACCCAGTGGTTTGATGTTAAATCCCCGATTTTTAAGCAGTTCAATCAGGTTATCTTTACCTACTAAATGCAAGCCACCAACAACAACGGTGTAACGACCCGATTGCTGAGGTAGAACACTGCCAGTGTCGAGTTTTTTAGCCCAATCTCGATTACGCTCGTATAAAAAGGCTTGGTTAAACTCTTCTGTTGTATGATCGGTCAAAGAGGCTTCGACCAACATGCTACCATCACCACTCTTCCAACTCTCTATCAAGCATTGAACCAACTCTTCTCCGCCATCATATTCTTCAATTGATGAGAGAAGTATCTCTTTACCGCCTTCTGATTGACCTGCGATTAAATCGATTTGGAATTGCACGGACTCTAGTGGAATGACCGGGATTTGCTTTTTATCAGCGAGTCCTATTAAGTGCATGTCGACCCCTTTATCAGAGACATACCCCAGTTTGTTGACTAAAGCGAGTTGGATGGTGAATGCGGCCATCCAAGGTGGGGAATTTAGGAGTTGAGTTTCTGGCAAACCTAAATCTTGGGCAATTTCAATTAAGTGGCGACGTTGAGCTCTGTCTAAAACATCTTTAGAAAGAATGGTTGTTTGTGGGTAAACCAAGCCTTCAGAATTCCTGACGTCTGCTTCAATAATCAACCCTGTGCTTTGGCTTAAATGCTGGATGACCGTTCTAGGGAGTGGGTACATCGTTTTATCCCCCACATGTACCGAGCCAATAATCATAAGTTCGGTTTCCCCTTTTTTTGCTAACCAATGCTGTGGCTCTGCATAAGATGAAAAAGGAGTCAAAGTAACAAGTAGAGATGATATGAGCGTCAAGAGACGAAACATAGAATGGTCCTCAGATAAGATACCTTTAAACTTTATACGCAAAATAGCGTGAGGTTAAGTGCAATTTCTCCAGTGGGGTATTCGACAAAATCGTCATTTCTAAAAATATTGACGAGTTTTGACGACGAATAAATGAGAGTCACTTCACGAAAGGTAAATAGGTAATTCGCTTACTAATGGCTCACAAAATAATTAGGCGTGATCCAAATCTTACAAAATCAGTCGTAACTCATGAATATAAGTGACCTAGATCGCAGCAAACTCGTCAAAACAAGTTGTTCGATTTTGACGTGTATTGTAACTCCATGAAAATTAGGTTTTTATTATTTTTTCTGAGTGTCATTTTTTGAACTGGATCACTTCCTATTTCTATTTATTTTACGCTTAGAAATAACAGGTTGTATGTTGAATGTAACGGTTAGGCACCTCGCATTTGAGGGGCCGAGATTTTTATCATTGTCGTTTTGAACCACTGACTTTTTTGGGGAAGTAAGATGTTTAAACCTAGTCTGATTGCTGTTTCTGTTATCACTACATTAGCAGGTTGCTCTGCGCTGCAAAGCTCTGAACAACAAGTTGTAAATTCGTTGGCTAATAATCTTGATATTCAATACCAAGTGTTGACTAACCACGGTGCAAACGAAGGTCTTGCTTGTCAGGACTTAGGGGCTGAGTGGGCGTCTTGTAACAAGGTAAACATGACGCTGGTTAACCAAGGTGAAGCGGTTGACTCAAAAGATTGGGCTATTTACTTCCATAGCATTCGTCTGATTCTGGATGTTGAAAACGAACAGTTTAAAATCTCTCGCGTAACGGGTGATCTACACAAACTAGAACCAACAGATAAGTTTGATGGTTTTGCTGCGGGTGAAGAGGTTGTGCTTCCTCTTGTTGCTGAATACTGGCAGCTATTTGAAACTGACTTCATGCCAGGCGCTTTCGTTGCTGCACCAAATGCAGAGCCTAAGATGATCGCTTCTCTTAACACAGAAGACGTTGCATCTTTCGTGACTGGCCTTGAGGGTAACAACCTAAAACGTACGCCAGATGACAACAACGTATTTGCGAGCGCTGTGTCTCGTTTCGAGAAGAACGAAGATCTAGCAAAACAAGACGTATCAACCACGTTACTACCAACGCCAATGTCTGTTGAAGCAGGTAAAGGTACGGTAGATATCGCGGCGGGTATTGCGCTGCCTAAAGACGCATTCGATGCGGCTCAATACGCAGCAATTCAAGGTCGTGCAGAAGTGGTAGGTGTGGATGTTCGTGGTGATCTTCCTGTAAGCATCACTGTTGTTCCTGCAGACTTCACCGGTGAATTGGCAAAATCTGGTGCTTACGAAATGAGCATCAAAGGCGACGGTATTGCGATTAAAGCGTTTGACCAAGCAGGTGCTTTCTACGCAGTACAATCTATCTTTGGCCTGGTAGATAGCCAAAATGCTGATTCTCTACCACAACTGTCTATTAAAGATGCGCCGCGTTTTGATTACCGTGGTGTGATGGTGGACGTGGCTCGTAACTTCCACTCTAAAGACGCGATTCTTGCAACGCTTGACCAAATGGCCGCGTACAAGATGAACAAACTACACCTTCACCTAACGGATGATGAAGGCTGGCGTTTAGAAATCCCGGGTCTGCCAGAGCTGACTGAAGTGGGTGCTAACCGTTGTTTCGATTTGGAAGAGAAAAGCTGTTTACTGCCTCAGCTTGGCTCAGGTGCAACGACAGACAACTTTGGTTCTGGCTTCTTCAGCAAAGCAGACTACGTGGACATCTTGAAGTACGCGAAAGCGCGTAACATCGAAGTGATTCCTGAAATCGATATGCCAGCACACGCTCGTGCAGCAGTGGTATCAATGGAAGCACGTTACGACCGTCTAATGGAAGAAGGTAAAGAAGCAGAAGCGAACGAGTACCGCCTGATGGATCCTCAAGATACATCGAACGTAACGACGGTTCAGTTCTACAACAAGCAAAGCTTCATCAACCCATGTATGGAATCTTCAACTCGCTTTGTTGATAAAGTGATTTCAGAAGTAGCAGCAATGCACCAAGAAGCGGGCACGCCGCTAACAACATGGCACTTTGGTGGTGACGAAGCGAAGAACATCAAGCTAGGCGCTGGTCTGCAAGACATCAACGCAGAAGACAAAGTAAGCTGGAAGGGTAACATTGATTTGTCTAAGCAAGACAAGCCATTCGCACAGTCACCACAATGTCAGACGTTAATTGCAGACGGTACGGTAAGCGATTTTGCTCATCTACCAAGCCACTTTGCAGAAGAAGTGTCGAAGATGGTGGCAGAGAAAGGCATTCCAAACTTCCAAGCTTGGCAAGATGGCCTTAAGTACAGTGAAGGTGAGAAAGCGTTCGCAACAGAAAACACGCGTGTTAACTTCTGGGACGTTCTTTACTGGGGTGGCACATCATCAGTGTACGAATGGTCTAAGAAAGGTTACGACGTTATCGTTTCTAACCCAGACTACGTATACATGGACATGCCGTACGAAGTTGACCCGAAAGAGCGTGGTTACTACTGGGCGACGCGTGCAACAGATACTCGTAAGATGTTTGGTTTTGCACCAGAGAACATGCCTCAGAACGCAGAAACCTCTGTAGACCGCGATGGTAACGGCTTCACTGGTAAAGGTGAAATCAAAGCGAAACCTTTCTATGGTCTATCAGCACAGCTGTGGTCTGAGACAGTACGTAACGACGAGCAATACGAGTACATGGTATTCCCTCGCGTACTGGCAGCCGCTGAACGTGCATGGCACCGTGCTGATTGGGAAAACGACTACAAAGTGGGTGTTGAATACTCGCAAAACTCTAACCTAGTAAACAAAGCTGCGCTAAACCAAGACTACAACCGCTTTGCGAACGTACTTGGCCAACGCGAACTGGCTAAGCTAGAAAAAGCGGGTATCGACTACCGCCTACCTGTACCAGGCGCGAAAGTTGAAGAGGGTAAACTGGCAATGAACGTTCAGTTCCCGGGTGTGAAGCTTCAATACTCTCTAGACGGCAAGAACTGGCTAACTTACGCAGATAGTGCTCGTCCAAATGTGAAAGGTGAAGTGTTTATCCGTTCCGTGTCAGCAACCGGTGAGAAAGCAAGTCGAGTGACCAGCGTGAAATAACTCAATTCTTGTAAGTTAATTTTTTGGCAAAGCCTCAACATCATGTTGGGGCTTTCTTTATTTTTTGAGGAAATTAAGCGTGATCGATGTCTAATTATTTTTCATTGATAAATAAGTTTTTGGTTGCAATGGTCAAGGTTATTGTGAACTGGATCGACTTAATCTGCTAAATATCAATAAACAACCTGTTTATGATCACACTTCTATTTTTTGAATAATTTTATAAAAATACGATAAGTGCCTGTATTTCCCATGTTTTTATCAGGGTTGTTGAGCTTCGGTTTGAACAAGATCACTTTTTAAAATGTTTTATTTTCCATCGCGAATTAATTAAAACAATATTGCGAACGCCAAGGAGGCACATTCCAAAGTTTGCGATAAAAGGGAAGAGATGCCCTCTAAAACTATCGCATAACGTGAATAAATAAAGGCAGTAATTATGAAAAACATTTTTGCACTGAGTGCTCTTTCTCTCGCTTTCGCTTCTAGCGCTTTTGCTGGTTCTTCTTACGTAACAGGTAATGTTCAATTCCACGATGATGGTCGAATTCATGGTTCGGACGTTACGTCTACACTGGAAGCTGGTCATACTTTTGATAACCAATTCGGCGGCTTTACGGTTTACACCGAATTTGATGGTATTCAGTTGGGTAAACTGGAAACAGAAAACGGTGGCGCAGGTAACACAACACCAGCAATCACTGTGGGTGGTGAGCAGTCATTTAATATTACCGATCATTTATGGGTTGCCGCGGGTTACCAACACCTGTTCTCTGCTGGCGAGAATGTACAGTACCGTCCATTGGTTAAGATCGGTTACAACTTCGATAACGGCATCTCCTTAAGTAACCGTACTCGTGCGCACATTGATGCGACAGACGCAGATGCGGATACAGATTACCGCATGGACAACCGCATCGGTTACGTGATGAATGAGGATGTGACGCTAAGCTACAACAACGTCTACATGATTGAAGCGGAAACCATGGACCACGAGCTTCGTGCAACGTGGACTCGTAAAGGTGTTCAACCTTACTTTGAGTTCCGTAGTCAAGCACACGGTGCAGAAAACGCGAGTGGTGACAGCCTAGTGAATAACGCTTTTGTATTTGGTGCCTCTTACGGCTTCTAATTTTATATTTGTCTTAACTGTCCATTAAGAAAAAGCCCAGCGGTTTATCTCGCTGGGCTTTGTTTTTATTGGTCGTTGCCTTCGTGGTGGCTATATTCGAACACTTGGCCTTTTTCGTTAAAGGCGTAAACGGTGTAGCTGTCTTTTTTGTCGCCATATTCCATACCAGGGGAGCCCATTGACATGCCCGGTACTGATAGGCCTTTTGCGTTACGTGGTGGATTTTTCAAAAACGCTTTAATGTCTTCGGCTGGAATGTGACCTTCGAACAGATAGCCGTTGATCTCTGCCGTGTGGCAAGAGTAAAGCTGTTCGTTCTTGATGCCTAGATCGCGTTTGATGGCGTTCATGTCATCGTGCAATTTTTCTTCGACCGTAAAGCCGTTCTCTTCCATGTGTTTTGTCCATTCTCCACAACAGCCACAGTATGGCGATTTATGGTTAATGACATCGGCTGCCAATACGTTGGCGGACACGGTCGCAAGCATTGCAAAGGTCAATAGTTTCAACTTCATAATACCCTCAAAAAGAAGTGGTTATTTTACTGAAAACAGTCGTAGTCGATTTGCATTACTAACGACAGTAATTGAAGACAGTGCCATTGCCGCTCCTGCGACAACAGGACTGAGCAAAAATCCAAACGCTGGATAAAGCACACCAGCGGCAACTGGAATACCCAACGAGTTGTAAACAAAGGCTCCAAATAGGTTTTGCTTCATGTTCTTAAGTGTAGCGCGAGAGAGTTCAATCGCATGTACTACCGCCATTGGTGACGTGTTCAGGATGGTCATTTGCGAACTTTCAATGGCGACATCACTGCCGCTACCCATAGCAATACCGAGGTTGGATAACGCGAGAGCAGGGGCGTCGTTAATGCCATCCCCCACCATTGCCACGACATGTCCTTGAGATTGAAGTTGCTCAATGTGCTGAGCTTTCTCATCTGGCATTACTTGGGCAATCACTTCATCAATACCAAGTTCTTGGCCGATAGCATTGGCAACGTGTTGGTTATCGCCCGTCAGCATTACCGTTTTGATGCCTTGCGATTTTAATGCAGAGAGCGCTTGTTTCGCATCTGATTTGATCGGGTCGGCAATGGCGATCAGACCGATCAGTTCGCCGTTCAATGCCACAGCTACCGGAGTCCACGCATTTTTTGCGCATTCATCGATGGCAGATTTTAGTGCGCTAGTCTCGACGTTCTCTGCTTGCATAAATTGAAGCGAACCAATGAGCAGCGGTTTATCTTGATACGTCGCCAAAATGCCGCGCCCGCGAACGTTCTCAAACTTGTCTAATGAGACATCCTTTGCGTCGTGTCGTTTGGCGTAATCACATACCGCTTTTGCCAGTGGGTGCTCAGACTGACGCTCTGCTGCATACGCTAAAGCCAATAGATCTTCTTGGCTGGTGGCGTGAGTAAACACTTGCTGAACGCTAGGTTTACCTTGGGTAAGCGTGCCAGTTTTGTCGAATACAATCGTGTCGACTTTGCTTGCCAATTGAAGGGCGTCGGCGTCTTTGATCAGAATGCCGAGCTCTGCGGCTTTACCCACTCCCACCGTGACAGAAAGTGGGGTTGCTAAGCCTAGAGCGCAAGGGCAGGCGATGATCAGGACGGTTGTGGTGACCACCAGCATATAACTCGCTTTTGGCTCTGGGCCAACGGCAAACCAAACGAGTGCGGCCAGTATTGCTATGCCAACAACGACAGGGACAAACACCGATGAAATCTGGTCTGCCAGTTTCGCGATGGCTGGCTTACTGCTTTGCGCTGTGCGCACCATGCGGATGATACGAGCCAGCATGGTATTTGCGCCAATGCCCGTTGCCTCAATGACTAATCCACCATCGGTATTTAATGTCCCAGCAGACACTTGAGCCTCTTGCGCTTTTAACACTGGTACTGGTTCACCAGTGAGCATCGACTCATCAATGTATGATTCACCTTGAATCACAACACCATCAACAGGCACTTTCTCGCCTGGTTTGATACGCAGTTTCATGCCTAGCGTGATTTGCTCAACCGCGATTTGTTGATCGCCTTGTTCCGTGATTACCGTAGCTTGCTGAGGTTGCAGGTTAATCAGAGCTTGCAATGAGCGTGTTGTGTTTGCTTTGGCTTTTGCTTCTATATAGTGACCAAGAGAAATTAAGCCGATGATCATTGCACTCGCTTCAAAGTACACGTGGCGTGAAGCAAGAGGGAACCAGTCTGGGAAAATCACCACAAGCATCGAATAGAACCACGCTGCGCCAGTACCGAGCGCGACTAACGTGTCCATGGTGGCGCGCTTGTGAGTAGCTGCTAACCAAGCGTTACTGAAGAAGTGTTTCCCCGCTGTGGCAAGAAGGAGTAAACATACGATACCGATCGCGCCCCAAGCTAATTGGTCGTTGGTGTTGCGAATCATCATATTGCCGCCAGCAACGCCCCAAATCATTAAAGGGGCACCGACGACAAGGCCAGCAATAGCATCCAGTTTGAAGCGTTTTTGCTGCTGACGTTGTTGCTGAGCTTGCTTTTCTTGCTGGGTTGCGGCGCCTTGTAGGATCTCTGCTTGGTAACCGGCTTGTTTTACCGATTCAACAATTGCGTTAAGGAGGTCATCAGAGTCTTGGCTTGCGAATATTAGTGCGCTTTGTTCTGCAAGGTTGACCTGTGCTTTCTCAACGCCTTCTACGTTAGTAAGTGCTTTCTCTACTGAAGATACGCAACTCGCACACGTCATGCCTTGAATCAGCATTTGCAATTGAATACTCGCTGGTGGCACCTGCGTATCTTTAATATTGCTTTGCTTTTCTACCTGTTCGGTCTCTGGTGAGCTTTCGTTCTCTACTTCAACAGAATCAAGGTTGGCGGTATAGCCGAGTGTTGCTATTAAGTCGATCACTTGTTGCTCGGAGAGGAGGGTACGAATCTCTAAGTGCGTTGTTGAAGCCTCAAAAGAAATAACGTCTTGATTAGATTCTAATAAAGATGAAAGTTTTTTGACGCAACCGCCACAGCTTAAGCCTGAAAGGTTTAGTTCGTAGTGATTTCCTGCTTGGTAACCAAGAGATTCAATCGACGAGACGAGCTCTTTAAGAGAAGACTCGGTTTTGACCTCTACTTGCGTCGGGGACAAATTGAGGATCTCCACATCGTGATTCGCATGTAAAGCATTCTCAACTTTTCTCGCACAGCCCATGCAGTTGAGCCCTGATAAAGGTATAACTAACTGATACATAATCTGCACCTCAATAGTAGTGATGCTATGAGCTTAAACCTTCCTGCAAGGGTAAGGTCAATACCCATTTGCTACTCACAACAATTTCGTCAAAATCTCTCGAATCCCACAAGTGCACGGTCATTTTACTTGCGAGTGATCTCAAGGTTTTTTCTCTTTGAATATAAAGTTCCGTTAAAACACCTAAAAGATGAATGAAGTCGCTCACGTTTTTTAGATGCTCTCAATGTCAGTTCAGTGTCAAAACGTACTTTTAACGTTTTTTATTTTTTATATTTGATTTTAACTAATTGTTTTTTATTGATTTATTTTATTTTTGATCTTCTCATTTTGAAGCCGCTCAGATTGCTGTAGGGAAAGTTTTTTAGTGCGAAAAAAGTTTGTCATATTTGCCCCGTCCAAACACTGTTTCAAGTTCCTGCCATGTCCTAGTTAGTGAATTTGAAAATGGAAAAAACTAAAAATATAGGGGTTTATAATGTCTTACCTAAAGAAAAGCCTACTTGCCACGGCAATTACCGGCATGATGTTCAGTGGTGTTGCATTTGCTGATGGTGCAAACAGTGACGCAGCAAAAGAGTTTCTAACCAAAGATTCATTTTCTTATGAAGTTTACGGGATCATCGCGATGCAGGCCGCGTACCGCGATTACGATTCTGGCAGCAAAGCAACGGACGATGACTTGGGTGGCATGCAGCTAAACAACGAATCTCGTATCGGTTTCCGTGGTAAGAAACAATTTGCTAACTTCGACCCTACTTTTATTTGGCAAATCGAAGGCGGTTATGTAGACCCTAGCTTTGGTGGCGAGGGCGCAGGTCTTGGTGAACGTGACACATTCGTCGGTTTTGAAAGTGCATCTTGGGGGCAAATTCGCCTGGGTCGCGTTTTGACACCTATGTACGAATTGGTTGACTGGCCAGCATCTAACCCTGGCCTGGGCGATGTATACGACTGGGGTGGTGCTATTGGTGGCGCCAAGTACCAAGACCGTCAATCAAACACTATCCGCTGGGACTCTCCAATGTTTGCTGACAAATTCTCCCTAGATATCGCAGCTGGTGCAGGTGATAAAGCAGGTCTAGGTGAAGGGGATGACTACTGGGGTGGTATCGCTGCACACTACAAAATTGGTCCTATCCAGTTAGATGCGGCATATGAAGGTAACCGTAATATCAAGATGGAAAGCCAAACGTGGGAAAACAACACGTACTTGGTAGGGGCACAAGGCTGGTTTGATAACGGAATCTCTTTCTTCGCGCAATACAAATACATGGAGGCGGACGCAAGCAATGGTGTGAGTGAAAAGCAAGATGCAATGTCTGCCGCTATCATGTACACCACGGGTGATTGGCAATACAAACTGGCTTACGCCGCTAACTTTGATCTAGAGCGTGATGGTAAGAAAATTAACGATACAGCGGATGATGTGTTATCAGCACAAGTTATGTATTTCGTAGACCCATCGGCAGTGCTGTACGTGCGTGCTCGTACTCTAGATTTTGGAGACGGTGCGTCTCAATTAGATAAACCAACAGAAGCACGTTGGAAGTCTGCTGACTACGACGAGTTCTCTGTAGGTGTTGAATACTACTTCTAATTAAAGAAGCAGCTAAAAGGGCGGAAACGCCCTTTTTATCTTGATACTTATTCAAATAAGCCTTTGAAATGACTGGCCTGTAAATTTTAGAGGCTTATCTAAATTGGTATAAAGTGAGAAACCATGATGAAAAAAACAACGACACTTCTCGGACTTTGCGCAATGCTTTCAGCGCCAGCTTTTGCTGCTCAACTCACTCTGCAATCTGAATTAGTTCCTCGCGTTCTCAACGGCGAGTTCGTCTACCCTGAGTGGATATCCAAGAACAACAGCATCGAGTTAAAGGATGGGGAAAACCAATTGGCGGTAACGGTTGGACAAATCGTATTTGAAGATGGAAAGCGCCGTAAATTCGATTCGCAGCCGCTGGTATTAGAGTTTGATGCAGAAAAAGACACCGAGCTTTCTCTGACTTATCAAACATTCCGTACTATTGAAGAGGCGAGAGCCTTCGAACTCGATCCTAAAGTGGTATTGAAAGACAAAAACGGAAAAGAAGTGGCATTCTCTATGGTTCAACTTCGTAAAGGTGGTTTGCAAGGTTTTCGTGATTACGAACGAGAAGTTGCCGACTATAATAACGCAATGAATAAAGAATCGACTAAGGCAAGCATTGCGTCTTCTCCAGCGGAAACCAAAACAATCAAAGCATCGTTTAATGAATTGAGCCGTGAAGAGCAGCAAGAATTTATGCAATGGGCAATGCGTAACCTGAAGTAATTTCGTCTCGTGCTTTAACAGTAAATAGCAGGGCTGTGCCTTTTTGGTTCTGCCCTGTTTTTATTTCTGTTGTCAAACCGATTGTAGAATTGACTTACGGTGGTAAAATGTCGCCACTTTTATCCTTGACATTACAACGAGAGATCTCTCGTTGCTCATTACCCCTAAGGAACTCAAATGACGGTTAAAACTCGTTTTGCTCCTAGCCCAACTGGCTATCTACACGTTGGTGGTGCGCGTACTGCACTTTACTCTTGGCTATACGCTAAAAACCAAGGTGGTGAATTCGTTCTACGTATCGAAGATACAGACCTTGAGCGTAACTCTCAGGAAGCGGTTGATGCAATTCTTGAAGGCATGGAATGGCTAGGCTTGGAGTGGGATGAAGGTCCTTACTACCAAACTCAACGTTTTGACCGTTACAACGAAATGGTTGATAAGCTTCTTGCTGAAGACAAAGCTTACAAATGTTACGCGTCTAAAGAGCTGCTAGATGAAATCCGTGCAGAGCAAGAAGCAAATAAAGAAATGCCTCGCTACGATGCTAACCATCCAAAAATCAAAGCAGCAAACGAAGCGGCAAAAGATGGCGATCCATGTGTTATCCGTTTCCGTAACCCGAAAGAAGGCAGCGTAGTATTTGATGATCAAATCCGTGGTCGCATTGAAATCCGCAACGATCAAATGGATGACCTAATCATTCGTCGTACAGACGGTTCACCTACTTACAACTTCTGTGTAGTAGTGGATGACTGGGACATGGGTATCACTCACGTTGTTCGTGGCGAAGACCACATCAACAACACGCCTCGTCAAATCAACATCTACGAAGCACTAGGTGCGCCAGTACCAACATTTGCACACTGTGCAATGATCCTGGGTGATGACGGCGCGAAACTGTCTAAACGTCACGGTGCTGTATCAGTCATGCAATACCGCGATATGGGCTACCTGCCTGCGGCACTAAACAACTACCTAGTGCGCCTTGGTTGGTCTCATGGTGACCAAGAAATCTTCTCTCAAGAAGAGATGATCAATCTATTTAGCCTAAACGCAGTATCTAAGTCAGCGTCTGCTTTTAACACTGACAAACTGCAATGGTTGAACAACCACTACATCAAGAACTCAGATCCTGCGTACGTTGCTGAGCATCTGCAATGGCATCTAGATCAACAAAAACTAGACGTAACGAATGGTCCTGCTATCACTGACGTGATCAAGCTAGTGGGTGAGCGTTGCAACACGCTAGTTGAGCTAGCTGAGCAAATCCGTTACTTCTATGAAGATTTCTCTGAGTTTGAAGCGGGCGCAGCGAAGAAACATCTACGTGGAGTGGCTAAAGAGCCTCTAGAACTTGCATTAGCGAAAGTGGAAGCACTAACTGAGTGGACGACAGCGAACATCAAAGATGGCGTTATCGCAGCAGTATGTGAAGAGTTGGAAATCGGCATGGGCAAAATCGGTATGCCATTACGTGTTGCTGTAACAGGCGGCGGTCAGTCTCCTTCTGTCGATGCAGTAATGGAGCTGGTTGGAAAAGAGCGTTGTAATGCTCGCATTAAGATGGCGCTTGAGTTCATTGCTGAGCGTGAAGCAAACGCATAATTGCTTTGAACTGAACGTTCTTTTGAATAAATAGTCACAAAGCCGCGGTGAGCAACCGCGGCTTTTTTGTATCTTCAATTTAGATAACGAGAAACTTTCTCTCATATTGGTGAATGAAGAGATGGTTTCACCTGTAATTTACCTCAATATGGATAAGATTTTTTAATCCAAATATCGTTGGCATGAATAAAAAACGAGCGATTATATATCAAATATCTGATTGATTTTTATCCATGTTCTTTAAAGTTCCATTTTGTTTGTCTCATTTTTAAGAAAAATCTTTGCTTTAGCTATGTTGTTCCAAAAAATAAAGCAAACGTTTGCGTAGTGATTGCGTGGGGATTTTTTTGCTTAAGATCACATGTTGTCGAGATTTTTGATGACAATAAATTGACAGAATTGGGATTTTTCTCGCGATTTCTTAGCGTTATAGTTCATCCCGTCAGCGATACCGAGATGGCGATATGTATCACTGAGCAGGAAATGTACGTAAGTTGCTTCCATAAAAAAAATGCATGTGCATAAAAAGAAGCTGACTAAGTATCTCACTCAAGGAATGAATAAAAAGAATTGAAATACAATGTCAGTCAGACGGCGCATTTCGGCATCTAACAAAAGAACTTCTTTAGAGGAATCAATAATGAAAAAATTAGCAGCGGTAATTTCAGCGTCTCTACTTATGGCTTCAGCAGCACAAGCAGAAGTATACGTTGGTGGTAAGATGGGTAAGTCATGGATGGAAGACGCGTGTGTAGCGGGCCAGGCTTGTGACAAAGACGATTCTACTCTTGGCGCTTTTGTTGGTTACGAAATGAATAAATACTTCGCAGTAGAAGCGGGTTTCGACAACATCGGTGATTTTAACCAAACTTCTTTCGGTGGCCACGTAGAAGCAATCACTCTTGCTCCTAAATTTAGCCTACCAATCACTGAAGACATCGCACTTTACGGTAAAGTGGGTGGCGCTTACGTAATGTTTGATGGCAAAGATGATTACTCTTACCTAGGCGCGGCTGGTCTTGAATTCAACCTAAGCCAAAACGTAACAGCTCGTGCGGAATACCAAACACTGACTGACATCAGCAACGATGTAACTCGTGCGACAGGTAACACTGCAACACTAGGTGTTTCTTTCAAATTCGGCGGCAACGATGAGCCAGTAATCGTAGAAGAGCCAGTTGTTGTTGAAGAAGTGGTTGTAGAAGAAGTGGTAGAAGAGCCAGTTGTAGTTACGAAAACATTCGAAACTCAAACAATTGGCACAGGTAGCTTCGATCTAAACAGCACAACTCTAAAACCAGAGAGCGCTGCAAAACTTGATAACCTAGTTGCTTTCCTAAACGAGCACCCACAAGCGAACGTTGAAGTTGTAGGTTACACAGATACGTCTGGTCCAGCAGCTTACAACCTAAAGGTTTCTGAAAAACGTGCTGAGTCTGTTGCTAACGCGCTCGTTGAAAAAGGTATTGATTCATCACGTATCCAAGCTCGTGGCGAAGGTGAAAACAACCCAATCGCTTCAAACGACACTCGTGAAGGTCGTCAACAAAACCGTCGCGTAGAAATCGTTGTTCCAGAATTTGAATACCAAGTTCAGCAATAAGCTCCTATTCGACCGTAGTATAGAAGACTGAAGCTGAAAGCCCCAAAGAGTTCGCTCTTTGGGGCTTTTTATTTCTCTTTAAAAACTGACTGAAATGTTCAAAGTGGCTAGGTATTACTTAAGATCAATGCTGTTTAAACGCCCCATAAATGTCAGGATCTCCAAGTTATCTTTATGTGCTTCTAACAACGCTTTTTTGGTTTGCATGTAGGCGGCAAGTTTGCCGTACTTACTAATAGAGCGAACCACCGTTTTATATTTATACTCACCGTCATCATTGAACTCTCGCCACTTGGCGATGTAACACGTATCTCGGTTGTCAGGGTTTTCAAGAGTAGGGTTAGGCTTGTGAACGATTTTAGGCTCAACGCTATGTGGAAGCCTAGTCATTAGGTAAGGGTCTTTCAAAAGACGTCGCCAGAATTTGCCCCACATTTGCCGGCCTAACTCGTTTCTCAGCTTAATGGCTTTTTGTAAGCCTTTCTTTTCTCCAATACGAACAAATCCTACCGAGCGGTGTAGTACCGTATCCTCGGGGGTATGGATATGTATCTTAAAGGCTGTCTTGCCTTTAGAAATAAAGCGGTGTCCAGTGTTAGTTATTAAATTGCTCTTAGACATAGTGCTAACTAATAATTTTATTAATAGCTAAAAGGGTAAGCAAAACTCATAGATAATTAAAGTAATAAAATACAAAACTGTAAATAGGGCTTGTTGAAATGATTTCAAGGGGAAGAAGTCAGATCAGTAGAAGGGTTTATCCCGTAACCGAAACACCCGATCCGATCATATTGATTACTGGGAAGATTATCTAACACGATGTACTAGGGGGAGCAGTGCGAGGCTTGAAATTGAAGATACAAAAAAGCCTTAGCTCAAGTGGGAGCTAAGGCTATGATATGGCGCCCCCAGTAGGATTCGAACCTACGACCTGTCCCTTAGGAGGGGACTGCGCTATCCAGCTGTGCCATGGGGGCGTAATACCAATAGTTGCAGTTCATTGCACTGTTTTACTGAGTTCAAATCTAGCAATCTACCAGATCTGTATCAGCATCACGTTGAACGATTCGCTACGGTCATTGGTATAATCAAATAAGATGCGCTGCCTATGATATTCAAAAGTGAGCATATCTCAAGACTTAATGTTTGCTTTTATAGGATCTTGTTCATTACGTCGCCAATTTGAACGCTAGACGCTAAATTTGGCTGATCAATCGTCAGTTCCGCTTCGTGTTCGTATATGCGTGATACCGTTAATGTAATTTCGCTTTGCGAGACTTTGTTTCTTGGCAATCCATTTTGGTCGATAAACGACGCGGTGTGCCAAAGCTGTAATTTGTCTCCCTCTTTTACGCCGTGCATACGGCCGAGATCCATCGTTACGGTATTACCGAAGACTGCCACAACCTCTGGCAGTGTAATTTTGCAAGATAGCTCCGACTCCAGATCCAACATAATATTGCGACTAACGCGAAGCATCATCTCGCCATAGGTCGATGCCCAAAAACGTGCACTACGAGTGTCCACTTGACTCGTCTTAGCAAATGGCCAACGCGCGACCTCACGGTAGGCTTTGTTGAAGATTTCATGGCCAGTTTTACCATCAAATACTTTCATTTCTAACGCAAACTGACGATTGATGATGTCATCTTGCAATAGTTGAGATTCGACCGTTGCAGTGAGATCGGTTATGACCCCTCCAATGATGTATTGTGCGCCATTGTCTTGTGCGATCATTTGAGTGCGAGCAGGATAGTTGCTGCTTATTGAGTAGTCCGTTGTACCAACAGACACAAAGCTGCGTGAGGTTTGATCAAGTTGACGGTTCACTACGTGGCTAAAATCGTCACCAACTTGATAAATTTGTCCCATCACTGCTTGTTGTGGTGATGCGACCTCAATATTGCCGACCAGCATTGTCTTTTTGTATTGATCGGTGTGGCAACCCGTTGCCGATGGATAAATATCAACGCGGATTTTTACCTCGACTTTACCGCGACGTTTGCGTTCAGACTCGACCAAAATGTAACGGACTTCATGATTGGTAAACTGGTATTCGTTGCGGCTTTCTTCTAATAGCGGCATCAAGTTGCTAATACTGCCAATATCTGCGCCCGAAAAATTGACGGCTTTGAACAGCGCGTCTTCCAACGCATGGAGCCTTGCCGTCTCTTCTGAAGAAACGATGGTGGCAACGCCTGTGACTTCATACCAAGATGCCATGACCTTAAAAGGCACAAGCATCACTAAAGTGATTGAAAACAGACTGTTTAATATTTTTTTCATTGGTTACAACCGTTCGGGTATAAATATTGCTTTAACAAATTCAGTGAAGTTTGGTGGGTTTTTCTTCGTTAGGCAAACAAAGAAAAGCAAAGACTGTTCCAATATTCACTTTCTTGGAAAGGAATTAATAAAGAACGGTATCACCTAAGATTATCTGGAGAATCAAACCATGAAAAAGTGGCTTGTCGCCGCATCGATGATGACGCTTCTGACATCGTGCGCGTACTCACCGATTTACAATGGTAAAGAACCGTACTCGGGAAGCCAGTTCATGCTGATGGATAGTCCGCGTCATACGATGGACTTTTTCATTGAGAGCATGACAGAAGACCTGATGGTTTCTAATGTGGCAGTATCAGCGCGGACACCGATTGCGATTACCTCGTTTGTTGATCTACAAAATATGGATGCAACAAACTGGTTAGGTAACTCGGTCTCTGAAGGTTTTATCCATCAGTTTCAGCGCCGAGGGTTTAAAGTGGTTGATTTCAAAACTACGGGCTCTATTCAAGTGACGCAGCAGGGCGATTTTGCTTTAAGTCGTGATTGGCAAGATTTAGCTCAAGAGCAGCAAATTCAGTATGTACTGACCGGAACAATGCTGCGCCAAGAGGGCGGAGTGCTTGTCAATGCACGCGTGGTTGGCATGCAAAGCCGTGTAGTTGTAGCGACAGCGCAAGGTTTCCTTCCGGCTGACCGTATTGGGCGTGACTTAGATACGTTAAATAGCATCCGCACACAAGATGGTGTGTTGATTCGCTCAGACCCAACCATTCGTCAGCCGTACACTGTGATTCTGCGTCCATAGGATAGAAGCATGAAGAAGTTATTATTTATTGTTGCCACACTGATATTGGTGGGGTGTCAGCCATTACAACAGATGCGTCAAGATGAAATCTTAGTGGCAGTGGGTTACGCCAGTGTCAGTGAGCAAACAGGCCGCACAGTAGAAGAAAAGCGTGTACGAGCGATGCGTGCATCAAAAATTGATGCTTATCGTGAGCTAGCAGAGCAAGTTTATGGCATGCGTGTTAGTGGACGTGCAGAGCTGCAAGACCAACGTTTGGGTATTGAAAGCACCACTGGTGCCGTCGATGGTGTAATTCGTGGTGCAGAAGTTGTGCGTAGTTATCTTGTTGAAGACAGTTATGTGACTGAGCTGCGTCTGGATATCCGTAAAATGGATAAGCTACGTGATTACGGAGAAGTTCAACAGGTGCCTGAGAAGCGTCAACAAACCTTGTTCTAATGCCCTAAGCGCATTACTTCAGAAGACCAGATAATCTTTCCCGCGGCTGATTGGCAACAATGAGTCGCTTTTTTATATCTACATTCTAGAGATGGTGGGGCAGGAGTGACGTTTAGGCTTTTATATTGGTGCCAAGTGTCGAAATAGTATGGGTTTTGCCACCGGCATTGTAGGTCATGCCCACTTTGCCATGAGTTCGCTGAAGCATGTTATTGAGTTTATTGAAACTCAGCTGTGCGCGACTAAGCGATTCACCATTTACTTTGTTGACTTGTTGACAGTCGAGGACGATCGATTGGATTTGAGCAACAACCTGACTTAGGTGCTCATCTTCAGTAAGTTGATTGACGTGCGGGTGAGAGGCGATTCGCTGATCAGTCGTTCTAAGCTGATCAATGAGTGTCATCTTCTGTTTGGCAATATTCTCAATCTCGGTAGAGACACGCGCCGTGATTGCTTGTGTTTCTTGGCGTAAAACAGCGGAAAGTGCCTTAGCATTTTCTAGCTGGAAATTAACGAGATCGACTAATGCTGCCATAAAATACTTACCTTCGGCCTAAGTCAGTTAGCTTTTGCCTTGCAATTCGTTTTCAAACTTAATCATGTTGTCAGCCAATTTTTCAGGATCGACTTTGTATGAACCGTTAGTGATAGCTTCTTTGATTGCTGCAACTTTGGCGCTGTCATATGCCGGAGAAGCTGCCATATCCTTCTGGAGTTTACTGACGGCTTTACTTTGCTGGCTGAGTGATACTGCGTCTTGTTGCGCTGGCGCTTTTTTTGATTCTGTCGTGCTGGTAGCATTGGAATCGTTACGTGCAGGTGCGCGACTTGTTGTCGTCATCATTTGCCCTGAACGTATATTATCTATACTTGCCATGTTTAACCTTTGCCTTGTATCGTAATACTGGTATCCAGACTATCGACCAGCGCAAAAATAACTTTAGTCATTTTTTGCATTTTTATTGATCAGTTTAAACACGCTACCAGTGGGTATTAAAAATTAACAGTGATTTCCGCAATGTCAGTCACTATGCCTTCTATTATACGTTGTGACTTATCATTTTTCACTCTTACTTGATCGCCAGCTGAACCATCCTGCAATGCTGTGCCTTGCGTTGTGATCGTCATGCCAGAATTCACCGCTTTGATAATGACCTTTTCATTTCGGCATACCACACAAACATCATTTCTCTCTACGACATCGCCTAAGCGAACATTACGCTTTAGCTTTGCCCCAACCACTTGATCGTAGCTAGAAAATCCATCTTTACGAAAGCGCTGTAGCTCGATCATGGAAGTGGTAACATCCGATGCGCTGACGATTTCTCCTCTCCCTAGTGTTCGTGTCGCGACGATCATTGGTACTGATACCGAGATCCTCACAGGGACATAGACTTTCCAGTCATCCGGTTGGCATTCCACTAACACATTGATGTTACTTCTCGTGCTGCTGGTGGAAGAGGCAGATGTATCTAACGGAACAGGGCAATCCGTTGCTTTTATTCTCGAGTCGATCTCTGCCGCATTAACAGATAGCTCGCCACCATCAGGCTGATCAACCGTAGCAAGAATATGTTGTTCTGCTGCTGTTTTTATTTGCTCGATCTGATTATCTGAAGCTGAATGAACAAAAAAGCTAAACATACTGAGCAAAATGCCGATAGACTTAGCGTACTTTGTAATTAGCGCTCTACATATTGTCATAGTCAATGGTGTCGAAGTGAAAGTGAAATACGCCATACTGTCTCCCTGGTATCGTGCTTGCCAGTGGTAGAGTATCATTTAAAAACAAAAAGTTTGAGATGGAGATGAGCATATGACGGGGATTCTTGACTCGGTGAATCAGCGTACGCAACTCGTCGGTCAGAACCGATTGGAATTATTGACCTTTCGACTGATGGGCCGACAGCGCTACGGCATTAACGTATTCAAAGTGAAAGAAGTACTACAGTGCCCTAAGCTGACTTCAATGCCAAATCTACACCCTCTGGTTAAAGGTATCGCTCATATCCGCGGCCATACCGTGTCCGTTATTGATTTGAGCCTGGCAATTGGTGGCCGCCCAACCACTGATTTAGATAAATGTTTTGTTGTTATTGCAGAATTTAACCGTACGATCCAAGCATTTTTGGTATCATCGGTTGAGCGTATTATCAATATGCATTGGGAAGCGATTTTGCCACCGCCAGACGGCGCAGGTAAAGCGCACTACTTGACTGCCGTGACAAACATTGACAATGAGCTGGTTGAAATCCTTGACGTTGAAAAAATCCTGGCAGAAATTGCGCCAGTTGATGAAACGATGGATTCCGCTATTGGCGAAGAAATCGCACAAGCAGAACAAGAAAAGCCTATTGTACGCCGCATACTGATTGCTGATGACTCGACGGTCGCGCGTAAACAGGTAGAGCGTGCGATTACATCCATCGGTTTTGAGGTCGTATCTGTCAAAGACGGCAAAGAAGCGTACAATAAGTTGATTGAAATGGCTCAAGAAGGCAATATCTACGATCAAATTTCGTTGGTTATTTCCGATATTGAAATGCCAGAAATGGACGGCTATACCTTAACGGCTGAAATTCGCAGACATGCAGATTTGAAAGACCTTTATGTTATCCTCCATTCTTCATTAAGTGGTGTATTCAACCAAGCTATGGTTGAGCGTGTAGGTGCCAACACCTTCATTGCGAAATTTAACCCAGATGAGTTGGGTAACGCGGTTAAATCTGCATTAACACAATAAAAGAGACATTAATGACTGCTATTACAATCAGTGATCAAGAGTATCGTGACTTTAGCCGTTTTCTAGAATCGCAATGTGGCATCGTGTTAGGTGATAGCAAGCAATACCTCGTGCGTAGCCGACTGAGTCCTTTAGTGACGAAGTTTAAGCTCGCATCGTTATCAGATTTGCTACGTGATGTTGTTACAGGGCGTAATCGAGAATTACGAGTCGCCGCTGTGGATGCGATGACGACTAACGAAACCTTGTGGTTTCGAGATACTTATCCGTTCACGGTTTTAGCTGACAAATTATTGCCAGAAGTAGCGGCAAGTAAGCGCCCAATTAAGATCTGGTCTGCTGCCAGTTCATCGGGCCAAGAACCGTATTCTATTGCAATGACGATCCTGGAAACGCAACAGCGCAAGCCGGGCTTGTTACCAAACGTGTCCATTACAGCCACAGATATTTCGGCAAGTATGCTCGAGATGTGTCGTGCAGGGGTGTACGACAACTTGGCTTTGGGTCGCGGGCTTTCACCAGAACGTCGTCGCACCTTCTTTGAAAATGCGGACGGTGGTCGCATGAAAGTCAAAGATAACGTCAAGCGTTTGGTGAACTTTCGTCCACAAAACTTGATGGACAGTTACGCACTGATGGGTAAGTTCGACATCATTTTCTGTCGTAACGTATTGATTTACTTTTCTCCAGAAATGAAATCTAAAGTGCTTAACCAAATGGCGAGCAGTTTAAACCCTGGTGGCTACTTGCTGTTAGGGGCATCAGAGTCGCTAACTGGTCTGACTGATAAATTTGAAATGGTGCGCTGTAATCCGGGCATCATTTACAAGCTTAAATAGCGGTATCTCTTCATTGATAGAAAAGCCTGACTTCGTGTCAGGCTTTTTTTGTTTGTTACCTTTCTGCGCCGAGCGCCTCATGTATCACTCAATTAGTTGAAGCGCGTTTTTGCCTTGTGCCCTCAACACGGTGTATCTTTATTAAGTGACAAAGTGATACGACATGACATTCCAGTTACTTTGGCTCACTTATTGCTATTTCAATTCACGGTAACCACTAGGTTGGTGTAATGCTTTAGGTTTTGGCATGCTAATTGCTTTTTGGTTATCAATCACGGTCAGTTCTTAATTGTAGAGGCAAACATGGCTATATCTTTTGACAATGCACTAGGCATCCACCAGCACACGGTGGGCGTACGTGAACGCAATGCAGAGGTGATTTCCACCAATATCGCACAAGCAAACACGCCTGGTTACAAAGCAAGAGGTTTAGACTTTGCGAAGGAATTGCAAGCGGCAACATCTGGGGCAAGCATTGGTCTTAGTCGCACAGATGGTCGGCATATTCCTGCCACTACAACGTTGGTTGGGGACAAGTTATATCGTCTTCCTACGCAACCAGATACGGGAGATGGCAACACGGTAGACTTGGATTTAGAGCGTAACTTGTTTATGCAAAACCAAATCAGACACCAAGCATCACTCGACTTTCTAGGCAGCAAATTCAAGAACTTAACCAAAGCAATCAAAGGGGAATAATTTAGATGAGCTTATTTAACGTTTTCAATGTGACAGGTTCCGCAATGAGCGCTGAATCCGTTCGTCTGAATACTACCTCAAGCAACTTGGCGAACGCCGACAGTGTCAGCAGCTCTGCGAAAGACACTTACAAAGCGCGTCATGCAGTGTTTGGTGCAGAGTTAAGTAACGCCATGCGTGGCGGTGATACGGTGCCAGTGAAAGTGATGGGTATTGTAGAAAGTGATAAACCGCTGAGTGCGGAGTACAACCCAGATCATCCCCTTGCAAACGAAGAAGGCTACATTTACAAGCCTAACGTCAATGTAATGGAAGAAATGGCAAACATGATTTCAGCTTCTCGTGCATACCAAACTAATGTACAGGTCGCTGATTCTAGTAAACAAATGCTGCTGCGTACGCTGCAGATGGGTCAATAAGGATAAGGGGGTAGCGTATGGCCGGAATTAACAACGTTGGTCAAAGCGGCTTGTCCTATATCGACCAGCTTAAAAGTCTACAAGAGAGTAACAAGAAAGCGGAAGAGAGCACGGGTAAGCAGGATCTAAAACAGGAAGACTTCTTATCATTGCTCACGAAGCAACTGTCTCAGCAAGACCCTTTTAAGCCGGTGAGTAATGACCAGATGATTGCGCAAATGGCTTCATTTGCGACCGTTGATGGCATTGGCAAGATGAACACTCAGTTTGAGAGTTTGAATTCGTCAATGACATCAAATCAAGCGTTACAAGCTTCCTCTTTGGTAGGGCGTGACGTATTGGTCCCAGGAGCAGCAGGTGTGAAGCAGGACGACGCACCAATGGCGGCAATGGTTAAGCTTTCACAATCTATCGATAATCTGTTTGTTCGTGTAGAGGATGAAGCTGGCCAACTGGTTCGTACCTTTGAGGTAGGGGCGAAACCAGCCGGCGACACGCGTGTGCTTTGGGACGGTAAAGATGAAAGCGGAAATCCACTGCCAGCTGGCAAATACAAAGTGAAAGCGTCTGGCTTAGTTGAAGGGGAGTCGCAAGAGTTCCCAGTATCGACGTATGCCAACGTAAACAGCGTATTGCTTGGCAAAGGTGACGGAAACGTATTACTCAATCTGGCTGGTTTTGAGTCGCCAGTTCGACTTGCAGAAGTATTGGAAGTCGGCAAAGCGTAGTCATAGCTCGCTAGATTAGGAGATTTTGGAATGTCATATGTATCTTTAAGCGGTTTGTCCGCCGCCCAACTGGATTTGAACACCACCAGTAACAACATTGCGAACGCCAACACTTACGGCTTTAAAGAGTCCCGTGCTGAGTTTGCTGATGTCTACTCTAACTCTTTATTTACTAACGCAAAAACCACACCGGGTGGTGGTGCGCAAGCAAGCCAAGTGGCACAGCAGTTCCATGAAGGCTCTAGCATTTACACCAACAACCCAATGGATTTGCGTGTTTCGGGGACAGGTTTTTTCGCTGTAGCGAAAGAGCGTCTAACTCCACAACAGAATGAACTGACACGTAATGGTGCATTTCACTTAAATAAAGAAAACTACATGGTGACCGCGAACGACGAGTTCTTATTAGGTTACCAAGTGGACCCAAGCTCTGGTGAGGTTTCTTCATACGAGCCACAACCCATCAATATTCCTGCTGAATTTGGTAAGCCAAAACAAACAGCAAACATTGAAGTGGGTGTGAACTTGCCAGCGAACGGCGATTTGAAAGATCCAACGCAGTTTGATTTTTCAGACCCAGATACATACAACCGTTCAACCTCTTCGACAATTTATGACTCGATGGGTCAGTCTTACAAGCTAACGACGTATTACTTGAAAGATCAGACTCAGCCAAATACATGGAACACTTACTACACCGTGACAGATAAAGAAGGTGAAAAGCCTTTAAATGTTGCGGCTGGTGATGCGCAAACGCCAACAGGTCATGTGGGGCATACCATGAAGTTCAACAACGATGGTACGTTGGCGAGCTTGAACAATGGTCAGCCAATCACTTCTGTGGCTCTGGGCGATCCGGCGACGAACACGACACCAGTCGATATGAATGGTGCCGATCCTGCGCAGACGCTTAACTTCGGCTTAGGCTCAGCAACACAGTTTGCGGCTCCGTTCGAACTGACTAAGTTTGACGAAGACGGTGCAACAACGGGCTTCCTAACCAAAGTTGACTTCGATGAAAACGGCAGCGTATTGGGGACTTACTCAAACGGTGAAAACGTTACATTGGGTCGTGTTGCTCTCGTACGTGTTCCAAACGAGCAAGGTCTGGATAAGAAAGGCGGCACTCAATGGGATTCAACGCAGTTCTCTGGTGACAAGATCTGGGGTGAATCAAATAAAGGCTCTTTCGGCACCATCAATAACGGTATGCTGGAACAGTCAAACATTGATATGACGCAGGAGTTGGTGGACCTGATCTCTGCTCAGCGTAACTTCCAAGCAAACTCACGTTCGCTAGAAGTACACAACCAACTACAACAGAATATCTTACAGATCCGCTAGAGTACTAGCTGGGTCATTCGATACTCTGCTTGAGTAAGCAATGGCGTGTGGTTGCTTCTTAGTAATTACCGCTTTGTTCACTTTCATCATGACATTCATCTGATGCTTAGCCTGAATACACCTCACTCAGGCTAAGCATGCTTTGATCTACGATTTGCCGCTGTTGCCGCCGTATGGATCAAAACCTTGCCTCTCGTTACAGTTTTCTGCCCCTATTGACCTCTTTTAATTGTTGATTGTTAATTCAAAGTATTGATTGATAAGCCTATTTTTGTTTTGGCATAACTATTGCTTTTACTCCGTGTACAGAGAGATTTTTTGGAGTAATTTATGGATCGCGCACTGTTTCTCGCAATGAGTGGTGCCAAGCAAAATATGCAGGCACTACAATTGCGCGCTAATAACTTGGCTAACGTAAGCACGACCGGATTTCGGGCTGATTTAGCACAGGCTCGCTCAATGCAGGCTTATGGTGAAGGCCATCCTTCACGTGTGTTCAGCATGACAGAGCGTCCAGGGCATAACTTTGCTCAAGGTAGCGTGATTACAACAGGGCGTGATCTGGATGTGACGATTGAAGGCAGCGGCTGGATATCGGTACTCGATCACACAGGGAAAGAAGGGTTGACCCGTAACGGCAACCTAAAAGTCGATCAAAATGGCATGCTTACCAACGCAAGTGGTCATTTGGTGCTGGGTGAAAACGATGCGCCGATTACTTTGCCTATCCCTCTCTCCAAAATTGAAATCGGTCGGGATGGCACCATCTCTGTACTTCCTCAAGGTGCCCCGGCAGAAGAATTCCAAGCGGTTGATCGCATTAAGCTCGTTAAGCCTAATGATCAAAGCTTGTTTAAAGACACCAATGGCTTATTTCGCCATAAAACTCCAAACCAACCTTACGAAGCAGACGCGACTGTTAGTCTCCAGACGGGAGCGATAGAAGGCAGTAACGTGAATGCCGTAGGTGAAATGACCGCATTGATTGACTTACAACGTCAGTTTGAAATGCAAGTCAAGATGATGAGCACAGCTGAAGAAATGGATAAATCTTCAGATTCACTGCTTCGTATGAGTTAACAGAGTTAGAGGTTCACTATGCATCCAGCACTATGGGTAAGTAAAACAGGTCTAGACGCCCAACAAACCAACATTGCCACGATTTCGAACAACTTGGCGAACGCCTCTACTGTCGGCTACAAAAAGAGCCGTGCAGTATTCGAAGATTTGTTCTATCAGAACATCAACCAGCCTGGCGGCCAGTCATCTCAGAACACGGAACTGCCAAGTGGCTTGATGTTAGGTGCGGGTTCTAAAGTGGTTGCGACGCAAAAAGTGCACACGCACGGCAATGCACAGACAACGACCAACGCACTGGACATGATGGTGGAAGGCGACGGTTTTTTCCAAGTGACATTGCCGGACGGCAACATCGGTTATACCCGTAACGGTCAGTTCACGCTAAATGGTGAAGGCACGTTAGTCACGTCGGGTTCTGGCTACCCTGTAGAACCTGAAATTGTGATTCCAGAAGATGCGATTTCTATCACTGTCGGTACGGATGGTGAAGTATCGGTTCGCGTCCGTGGTCAGCAAGACAACCAAGTCGTTGGTCAGCTAACCATTACAGACTTTGTTAACCCAGGTGGCCTAGAGCCAATTGGTCAGAACCTTTACTTACCAACGGGGGCCAGTGGCGATCCACAAGAGGGTGTTCCCGGTTTGGACGGTTTGGGGGAAATTCGTCAATCCATGCTGGAAGCGTCCAATGTGAATGTAACGGAAGAGTTGGTCAACATGATCGAAGCCCAGCGCGTTTACGAAATGAACTCAAAAGTGATCTCGTCAGTCGATAAGATGATGAGCTTCGTTAACCAGCAATTGTAACGATTAAGAGCAAGATTTGAGGAGCTCACGATGAAACGTATTTGCCTACTCGCTTTGATTGCTACGATGTCGGGCTGTGCCATGTTGGAGCCGATTGAAACGGATGAAGTGACACAAGCAACCACTGTGGTCGACGCAGTAGAAGGCGATAAATCGAAAGAAGAGAGCAGCGGTATTGTAGATACTTTACGTGGTAGAAGCGATCCGGTTGCTGGCGATCCTGCTTGGGCTCCAATTCATCCGAAAAACAAACCTGAGCATTATGCTGCTGCAACAGGTTCGTTGTTTAGCGCCGAGCACATTACCGATCTCTACGACGATTCTAAACCACGTGGTATTGGCGACATTATTACCGTAACACTGGATGAGACAACCAGTGCGACGAAAAGCGCAAATGCCGATTTATCGAAAACCAATGAAGCGCAAATGGACCCGCTTCAAGTGGGCGGAGAAGAGCTGCAAATTGGCGGAAAATATAATTTCTCTTATGACCTAAACAACTCCAACTCATTTGCAGGTGACTCTTCTGCAAAGCAGAGCAACAGCATCAGTGGTTACATCACTGTTGAGGTGATCGAAGTACTGGCAAACGGCAACCTCGTGATCCGCGGTGAGAAGTGGATGACGCTAAATACGGGTGATGAGTACATACGTTTAAGTGGCACTATTCGTCCGGATGATATTAATTTCGACAACACCATTGCATCAAATCGCGTTTCTAACGCAAGAATTCAGTACTCTGGCACTGGTTTGCAACAAGATATGCAAGAGCCAGGCTTCTTGGCACGATTCTTTAATGTAGCGCTATAACACGCCCTGCTGACGGCAATTTGACTGCAAGAGATAAGTAAGCATGAAAAAACTCCTTTTAGTACTGATGAGCGTTGCTCTGTTTTCTACCGTAGCCCAAGCCGCACGTATCAAAGACGTCGCGCAAGTGGCAGGTGTACGAAGCAACCAACTCGTGGGTTATGGTTTGGTTTCAGGCTTACCTGGTACGGGTGAAGCGAACCCGTTTACAGAGCAAAGTTTCGCCGCCATGCTGCAAAACTTCGGCATTCAGATGCCGCCGGGCACAAAGCCAAAAATTAAAAACGTTGCCGCAGTCATGGTTACGGCAGAATTGCCGCCTTTCTCTAAACCGGGTCAGCAAGTGGACGTGACTGTCTCTTCCATCGGAAGTGCTAAAAGTTTGCGTGGTGGCACCTTGCTGCAAACGTTCCTCAAAGGTCTCGACGGTCAAGTTTACGCGGTTGCTCAAGGTAACTTAGTAGTGAGCGGCTTCAGTGCTGAAGGCGCTGACGGTTCTAAAATCGTAGGTAACAATCCAACCGTTGGTCTTATCTCTAGTGGTGCGACAGTAGAGCGAGAAATTCCAAACCCATTTGGTCGTGGTGATTACATCACGTTCAACTTGCTTGAGTCAGACTTCACAACGGCTCAACGTATGGCGGATGCTGTAAACAACTTCCTTGGCCCACAAATGGCGAGCGCTGTTGACGCGACATCAGTGCGCGTGCGTGCTCCTCGTGACGTCAGCCAGCGTGTTGCGTTCTTATCGGCAATCGAAAACCTAGAGTTTGACCCAGCAGATGGTGCAGCCAAAATCATCGTTAACTCTCGCACGGGCACCATCGTAGTTGGTAAGCATGTGCGTCTTAAACCAGCAGCAGTAACGCATGGCGGCATGACGGTTGCGATCAAAGAAAACCTGAATGTTAGCCAACCTAACGGCTTTTCTGGTGGGCAAACCGTAGTCGTACCAGACTCGGATATCGAAGTCAGCGAAGAGCAAGGCAAAATGTTTAAGTTCGAACCAGGCTTAACGTTGGATGATTTGGTCCGTGCCGTGAACCAAGTCGGGGCTGCGCCTTCGGACTTGATGGCAATTTTACAAGCATTGAAGCAAGCTGGTGCCATTGAAGGCCAGTTGATCATCATTTAATGGTTAGGAGGTAGGTATAATGAACAATCCTAACGACATTGGTTTTATCCATGACATCAGTTCTCTGGATACTCTGCGTCAAAAAGCAGTGAAAGAGGGAAAAGATGGCGAGCAAGAAGCATTGCATGCGGCTGCTCGTCAGTTCGAATCGATCTTCACCTCCATGATGTTGAAATCCATGCGTGAAGCCAATGAGGGCTTTGAGTCCAACATGATGAACAGCCAAAACGAGAAGTTCTACCGACAAATGTTGGATGAACAGATGGCGAGCGAATTGAGTTCGTCTGGTTCAATGGGACTGGCCGATATGATTGTTAAGCAATTAACGGCTGGGCAAGGGAACGACAAAAAAGAAACGGCTATGCGTGATGCGGCAAACAATGCTGCGGAATATCGTCGTGTTGACCCGAAAAAAGCGCGCGAGATTGAACAGCGCTTGATTGAATCTGGTCAACTATCTCGACCAAGCAATGAACCCACTCGATTCGATTCACCAGAATCCTTTGTTAACTCGATGAAGCCATACGCGGAGAAAGCTGCGAAAGCCCTAGGAGTCGAGCCATCTCTGCTACTTGCGCAAGCCGCTTTGGAAACGGGGTGGGGGCAAAAGGTCGTGAAGAACGCGCGTGGCAGCAGCAACAACTTATTTAATATCAAAGCAGATCGAAGCTGGCAGGGTGACAAAGTGACGACTCAAACTTTAGAGTTCCACGATAACACGCCAGTGAAAGAGACGGCAGCGTTTCGCTCCTACTCAAGTTACGAAGACAGCTTTAATGACTTTGTACGATTTTTGAATGACAACCCACGTTACGAGACAGCATTGCAGAAACGCGGGAATTCAGAGTTGTTTATTCGCGGTATCCACAGTGCGGGTTACGCGACCGATCCGAATTACGCAGATAAAGTCCTGCAGGTGAAGGATAAAATCGAAAGTATGTAATGTCTCTGCGACAATTTATGACGTTCTCGAAGGCTTGCCATAGTGCAAGCCTTCACTTTATCTGAACATCTACGCCTTTCTATCACTTGGCACATCTTTTGCTTTTAATGTGTCTAGGTGATCGGTTTTGCCGATTTATATTTCGTTTTCGGGGGCATGTATGGCGTCAGATCTTCTGAATGTAGGTACTCAAAGTGTGCTTACTGCTCAGAGACAATTAAACACCACTGGTCATAACATTTCTAATGTTAATACAGAGGGTTATAGCCGTCAGTCTGTTATCCAAGGCACGAATGATCCGCGCATGTTTGGTGGTTCTACCTACGGCATGGGTGTGCATGTGGAAAATGTTCGCCGCTCGTGGGATCAGTTTGCCGTGAATGAACTGAACCTGTCGTCGACCAACAATGCCAACAAAACGGATACCCAAGACAATCTTGATATGCTCTCTAGCATGTTGAGTTCAGTGGCATCGAAGAAAATTCCCGAGAACCTGAATGAGTGGTTCGATGCGGTAAAAACCATGGCAGATACCCCGAACGATTTAGGGGCACGAAAAGTGGTATTGGAAAAGGCAAAAATCTTCTCTGATACATTAAATGATTTCCACGAAACCGTGCGACTGCAATCTGATGTCACCAATAAAAAATTGGATATGGGCATTGAGCGCGTTAATCAACTTGCGTTGGAAATTCGCGATATTCATCGACTGATGATGCGTACTCCCGGTCCACATAATGACCTGATGGATCAGCATGAAAAGCTGGTTACTGAGCTGTCAGAATACACCAAAGTTACCGTAACCCCACGCAAAAATGCGGAAGGGTTTAATGTTCATATCGGCAATGGACACACTCTTGTTTCTGGCACGGAAGCAAGCCAGCTCAAAATGATCGATGGCTATCCGGATGTTCATCAAAGACGATTAGCAATGGTGGAAGGGAATGGCATTAAAGCGATCAAGTCTGATGATATGGATGGCAAAATCGGCGCTTTACTTGAAATGCGCGACAAACACATCCCACAACTGCAAGATGAAATGGGCCGTTTAGCGACGGGTTTCTCCTACAAAATTAATCAGCTGCAATCTCAAGGTCTGGATCTCAACGGCAAGATAGGTAAAGACGTATTTACCGACGTGAACTCTGAGCTGGTGGCAAAATCTCGAGTTTTTGCTGCACCTGACTCACAAGCTGATGTTGCGGTTTACATCGAGGATATTTCCGCGATCAAAGGTGGTGAATATTCGCTGCGTTATGATGGCGACCAATACAGCGTGACAACACCGAAAGGTGAGCAAATGTCGTTGAACATTGATCAATCAGATTCTTCGTTTGTTCTGGATGGTATGAAAGTGCAAATCGGTGAAGGTCTTGCCGCTGGTGAGCGCGTATTATTGCGCCCAACACGAAGTGGCGCAGCCATCATCAAGATGGAAACCAATGATGCAAAAGCCATTGCCGCGCAAAGTTATGAAGCTTCAACCACTTTTGCTCAAGGTAACGCCAAGTTCAAAATTCGTGAGGCGGGGGATGTTAAAGAGTTTGAGGTCACCGTACAACCAGCCGACGAGAAACATGATAAGCCATGGTTAAAGATCACGGACAACAAAGGCAATTTGCTATCGGACAAATACTCATACCCGCTAGACAAAGATAACCCGATGATTGAAATCTCAGTGCCGAAAAGTCATCCGCTGTATAAAAATGGCGATGCGACTGTATTTGAGCTGAGCGAAGGTGCGCTGATGAATGACAAGTTCACCGCGAACTTGGTGCCTTCGGAAGGTGGTAATGGCAACTTGAGAAAAATGCAGAAGATCCAAACAGATAAGATGATGGACGGAAAATCCAGTACTTTGATCGATGTTTATCACAACCTCAATACCGAAGTCGGATTGAAATCTTCTACAGCAAACCGATTAGCCTCTGTCGCTCGCTTAGAGCATGAGGCGGCACAAGAGCGCGTTGCTTCTATCTCTGGCGTTAACCTCGATGAAGAAGCGGCCAACATGATGAAGTTTCAACAAGCGTACATGGCTTCATCACGTGTGATGCAAGCGGCGAATGATACCTTCAATACCATTTTACAACTGAGGTAAGGAGAAGAGATAAGTGCTAACCCGAATTTCTAGTTTCCATAACTATCAGTCCGTACAAAATGATTTGCGTCGTCAAGAGAATAAGGTTCACCATAACCAAGAGCAACTTGCTTCAGGGAAAAAGTTACTGAAACCTAGCGACGATCCCCTTGCGTCGCATTACATTCAAAATATTAGTCAGCAACAAGAACAGCTACAACAATATCTTAGCTCGATAGTGTTGGTGCGTAATCGTCTAGAAAACCACGAAGTTAATATCGCCAATGCGGAGAATTTTGCCGACGAGTCGAAGCGTTTAACGATGGAGATGATTAACGGTGCGTTTTCTGCGGAAGACCGACAAGCAAAGAAGCGTGAGCTAGAGGAGATTGCGAACAACTTCCTTAACTTGGTGAACTCGCAAGATGAATCTGGTAACTACGTGTTTGCTGGCACTAAGCCAAAAAGCCAACCATTTTATCGCGATAAAGATGGTAGCGTGCAATACGCTGGGGACGATTATCAGCGCAAAATGAAAGTCTCCAGCATGCTTGAGATGCCAATGAACGATCCCGGCAGCAAGCTGTTTATGGAGATACCAAACCCATTTGGCGACTATCAGCCGAATTACGATCTACAAAACGGCTCTGAGCTGTTGCTAAACAAAGCTACTAACGTTGACGCTAAGGATGATGCGGCGTATCGCGTGACATTTGTCGATATGAATAACGGCAAATTTGGTTACCAATTAGAGCGTAACGGCAAAGTAGTGGATGCCGATGAGTTTTCTCCAGAGAAAGGGGTTGAATACAAAGGCCTGAAAGTGCACGTAAAAGGCCAAATTACGCCTGGTGACAGTATTGAGATCGAAAAGCGGGCAGAGTTCAGCATTTTCGATACCTTCAAGGATGCAATGGCATGGTCAGACAAATCGGTTTCGGATACGTCGGCGACTGCTAAATTGCACCAAATGACAGAAGAATTCCACGCTGCTTTTATCCATTTGAATAAAGCGCGTACAGATGCCGGTGCTCGATTGAGTACGCTGGATATCCAAGAGCAAAATCATGAAGACTTTAATTTGTCTCTGGCAAAAGCGAAGAGCAACTTTGAGGACTTGGATTACTCCAAAGCCGTGATCGAGTTCAGTGAAAACTCGCGAGCGTTACAGGCATCGCAACAAGCATTCGGTAAGACCAAAGATCTAACGTTGTTTAACTACATCTAGTATGACACTCATACACATTGTCTGATTTTGATGCCTTATGTGCAAAGCCTTAAGCGCGATAAGTCGACGTAACCTGAGAGTCTGAGATGTCATGCGGCACGATTTTACCCAAAGCGGCAATGATGCGGGAGGCAAGTCGGGCGGCAACAGGGCAGCGTTCAATACCCTTGGGCTAAGATGAGTCTGACAAACCGGAAATAGCTTAATGATAAAGCTAACTTATTGTTTATTTGATTCTTTTAAAAGTGGTTAAATAATTTACGAAAGTTGGCACACAAATTGTATTGAAAATATCAGAACAGATTTAGAGATTCTAAACCCTGCGTTTAAGGCAGATTTAGCAAGTAACTTTTACGGTCAGTGCTTATCCAAATGAGAGTAAAGCTGGCCGCTTCGCAAAAGCTTGCGAACTCAACAGGAGAGCAAAATGGCTGTAACAGTTAGTACTAACGTCTCCGCGATGACCGCGCAGCGTTACCTAAACAAAGCGACTGATGAATTAAACACGTCGATGGAGCGCTTATCTTCAGGACATAAGATTAACAGTGCAAAAGATGATGCGGCAGGTCTACAGATCTCTAACCGCTTAACTGCACAGTCTCGTGGCCTAGATGTCGCAATGCGTAACGCGAACGATGGTATCTCGATTGCACAAACCGCTGAAGGTGCGATGAATGAGGCAACCTCTGTCATGCAACGAATGCGTGACCTTGCGATTCAATCATCGAACGGTACTAACTCTCCGGCTGAGCGTCAGGCGATCAACGAAGAGTCAATGGCATTGATTGACGAGCTAAACCGTATTGCAGAAACCACTTCATTTGGTGGTCGTCGTCTATTGAATGGCTCATTCGGTGAAGCAGCATTCCAGATTGGTGCGAGCTCAGGTGAAGCCATGATCATGGGACTCACCAGCATTCGTGCGGACGATACTCGCATGGGCGGTGTGACCTTCTTATCTGAAAATGGTAAAGATAAAAACTGGAGCGTTGACCCAGCTAAATCTGACTTGAAGATCACGCTACCAGGTATGGGTGAAGACGAAGACGGCAATGTTGATGATCTAGAAATCAACATTAATGCCAAAGCGGGCGACGACATCGAAGAGCTTGCCACTTACATTAATGGTCAGTCTGATATGATTAATGCGTCTGTAAGTGAAGATGGCAAGTTGCAAGTTTTTGTCGCGCATCCAAACGTTCAGGGTGAGATTTCTATTTCTGGTGGATTAGCATCTGAGCTTGGCCTGAGTGATGAACCTATCAGAACGTCAGTACAAGATATTGATATGACCACGGTACAAGGTTCTCAAAACGCGATTTCTGTGCTGGATTCGGCACTGAAATACGTAGACTCGCAACGTGCAGACTTAGGTGCGAAGCAAAACCGTTTGAGTCACAGCATCAACAACTTGGCGAATATCCAAGAAAACGTTGACGCATCGAACAGCCGAATTAAAGATACAGATTTTGCGAAAGAAACCACGCAAATGACCAAAGCACAAATTTTGCAACAAGCAGGTACATCGATTCTTGCTCAAGCGAAACAGTTGCCAAACTCTGCAATGTCACTATTGCAGTAGTTTACTTAGCCTGTACTCAATACATTCAGACGTGGATGGGAATGCAGGCTTTTGGCAAGCAACTTTACAATAGAATGAGCGGCTCTCTCATCTCTCACCTGCCAATCATTTTCAATGTAAAGTTGCACTCGGTATGCCGGAAATGTGTTCATTTCTCTTGATCTCCACATAGGCTCTGGCGACCAACCTAGCCCCAGTTCTCTCAAAGGAAAAGGGGCTTTTTCTTTTCTAATTTTCACGTCTATCGTCTGCGAACTAACCTTTAATTGTTTCCTTTTGCTGGTTTTCTATACAATTTGGCCCTCTCGGCTCGATTTGTGGAAACTTGAGTACTCTTTCTTACTTTTCTTCAATTTTATTAGCTAAATCTCGCAATGTTATTTTTTTAAACTTTTTTCTAAAGCTTCTGAATTTGGTGTCGTTAATAGAGGTAACTTTGAGAGAACTACTTGGTTTTCCGAGACGTCGGAAACCGCTACACCGGAAAATCAATTGGAGAAATCACCA
>NZ_JAWOWM010000021.1:0-51702 GCF_033340475.1 Vibrio sp. 1078-1 | reverse complement strand
GTCTACGTTTCGCGATCCGTGAAGGTGGCCGTACAGTAGGTGCTGGTGTTGTTGCTAAGATCTTCGACTAATTCATAACGAATTAAACGAAATCTTGCACTGTTCTTCTTTTTGAAGAAAGCGCATCGAAAAGGGAAGCTTAGGCTTCCCTTTTTCATTTCTAGATTACATTTAGTTATAAGTGTTGAAATAAAAGACGTCACTTTTTCGATTTAAAAACAGAGTTTTACCGGCTTTGTTTCTTAACGCTTTTACTCACCCCTCTTAACCCTTTGATCTTTTCCTGCAGCGGTAAAATCTTTATAACCAAATATTCTGAGCGGACACCATAATGCGACTGGTAACAAGAACTATTCTTGTTTATATTGTTTGTCACAGATTAGTTTTATAGGTTTTTTGAGTATGTACGTTTGTCTTTGCCATGGTGTCTCCGACAAAAAAATTAGGAAGTTGGCGATAGATGAAGGCGTAACAGATATTAAAGGAATCAAAAAGTGCACGGCATTGGGCAGCCAATGTGGTAAGTGCATCAGACAGGCCAAGGAAATTTTAGCGGAAACTAGTTACACGGAATTTAAACAAGCCAGCTAATTGCTGTAAGTATGCAGTAATTATTTGCCTTACATTTTGACACCTTCTCATTTGCTTCTACATTTAAATGAAGCCAAAGAGGAGGGTTTTGTCATGAAAGGCGATCCAATCATCATTCAACATCTCAATAAAGTGCTCGGTAACGAGCTCGTCGCTATTAATCAGTATTTTCTTCACGCCCGAATGTATAAAGACTGGGGCTTAAAGCACCTAGCAGACAAGGAATATCACGAATCTATCGATGAGATGAAGCATGCCGATCATCTAATTGAGCGTATTTTGTTCCTTGAAGGCCTACCGAACCTACAAGATTTAGGTAAGTTGATGATTGGTGAAGATACCAAGGAAATGCTCGAGTGTGACTTAAAGCTTGAAATGGCGGCTATTCCAGATTTAAAAGATGCGATTGCCTACGCTGAAGACATTCGAGATTATGTGTCTCGAGATCTCTTCCAAGATATTCTTGAAGATGAAGAAGAACATGTTGATTGGCTAGAGACGCAACTTGGCTTGATTGAAATGTCTGGTATTGAGAATTATCTCCAAGCGCAATACGTGGACGAAGAGTAACGATACTTTCTGAGTTTGCATACTCCAATAATAGTAAGAAGAAAGAGCACCTGACTCGAAAATCAGGTGCTTAACCCCGTTATCTGGTCTAATCTCTTTTATTATCGGCTTTTTAAGGATATTGCTCGCAATCTTGCCTATGAAGTTTGATTTCTATCCGATAGAATTTATGCCCCCTTACCTAAAAATAAAAAAGAGAAACGTCCATGTCTGAAGACAACCACCAAGCAGCCACTCCAGAAGAAGAACATCGCCAAAAAGCATTGGATTACCATGCTTATCCAACTCCAGGAAAGATTGCTGTCGAACTTACAAAGCCTGCGGAAACGGCGGGTGATCTTGCCCTTGCTTACAGCCCTGGTGTTGCAGAGCCAGTGCGTGAAATCGCACAAAACCCGGATAACGTGTACAAGTACACTGCAAAAGGGAACATGGTTGCTGTTATTTCTAACGGTACCGCTATTCTAGGTCTAGGTAACCTAGGTCCACTTGCATCTAAGCCAGTGATGGAAGGTAAAGCGTTACTGTTTAAGCGTTTCGCAGGTCTTGACTCTATTGATATTGAAGTTAAGCACCGCACGATCGATGAATTTGTTGATACTGTTGCGAGCATTGCAGACACTTTTGGCGGTATCAACCTTGAAGATATTAAAGCACCAGACTGTTTTGAGATTGAAAAGCGTCTGATTGAGCGTTGTGATGTACCAGTATTCCACGATGATCAACATGGTACTGCTATTGTAACGGCAGCGGGTATGCTGAATGCAATCGAACTTCAAGGTAAGAAACTTGAAGATTCAACAATTGTTTGTCTTGGCGCTGGCGCTGCCGCTGTAGCGTGTATGGAGCTTCTGATCAAATGCGGTGCAATGCGCGAAAAAATCTACATGCTAGATCGCAAAGGTGTGATTCACACTCGTCGTGATGACCTTAATGAATATAAGCAGTTATTTGCGAACAATACAGATAAGCGCACACTAGAAGACGTAATTGAAGGTGCAGATCTGTTCCTAGGTGTATCTGGTCCAAACCTGTTGCCAGCGGAAGCGTTGAAGTTGATGGCTGATAAGCCAATCGTATTCGCATGTTCTAACCCGGATCCTGAAATCAAGCCGGAACTTGCTCACGCAGTTCGTGATGACTTGATCATGGGTACTGGCCGTAGTGATTATCCTAACCAAGTTAACAACGTATTGTGTTTCCCATTCATTTTCCGTGGTGCTCTTGATGTGCGTGCAAGTGAAATCAATGATGAAATGAAACTTGCAGCCGTTGAGGCGATTCGCGAGCTAGCAAAAGAGCCTGTACCTGAAGCCGTATTGAAGGCTGCCGGTGTTGATAAGCTAGAGTTTGGTGCGGACTATATTATTCCAAAACCAATGGATTCACGTTTGCTACCACGTGTTGCAAAAGCGGTTGCTCAGGCGGCGGTTAATTCAGGTGTAGCTCGTATCGAGATGCCTGAAAACTACATGGCAGAGTAATATATCTTTCAGATGTGATACACAAAAATGGGACGCTATTGCGTCCCATTTTTTATGTCATTCATTTGGCTCGAGGCAAGAGTTATTACCTGAAACCTCTTATCAGGCTTTTTTATTCTTCGTCGAATGACTCAAATTCGATGCCCATTTCCGTCATCAGCGCTTTTACTTCTGTTGGAATATCATCAGGACGGTCTTTACGAAGGTCTTCATCTGTCGGAAGTGGCTGACCTGTGTACGCGTGCAAAAATGCCTCGCATAGCAATTCACTATTGGTTGCATGGCGTAAGTTATTGATCTGACGGCGAGTACGCTCATCAGTTAGCACCTTTAAAACTTTTAGCGGGATAGAGACGGTAATTTTTTTTACTTGTTCGCTTTTTTTGCCGTGCTCTGCATATGGGCTAATGTATTCGCCATTCCAGTCAGCCATTGCACACCTTCATTTATGTAATCGGTTAAAAATAATTTAGGTGCTGATTTTAGCTGCATTTACCGCCATAAGCAAAGACATATAGACGTCTAGAAGTGTTGACGTCTCATTTTTTGACGAGTAAAGTGAACATAACAGCAAAGGAAGCGTGTTGATCACTTTATGTTACTCATTAGATATAGCGCATTCCTATTTAGAAGTCATTACCCGTGAAAGGATACACCCATGAGCACTCGCAAACCTGCGACCATTGCAGTACGCACTGGTATTGAATCAGACAGCCAATATCATGCTGTCGTTCCACCTATTTATCTTTCCACTAACTATGGTTTTCCTGCTTTTGGTGAAGTGCCCAAGTATGATTACACACGATCTGGTAATCCAAACCGCGGACTGTTGGAAAGTGCGCTATCTGAACTTGAGTCTGGAAAAGGAGCGGTTGTTACTAACTGCGGTACGTCGGCATTAAATTTATGGGTTTCCGCTTTTCTCGGCCCAGATGATCTCATTATTGCTCCTCACGATTGTTATGGTGGTACCTATCGTCTTTTTAATACCCGAGCTAACAAAGGCGATTTTAAGGTTCAGTTTGTCGATCAATCAGACGAACAGGCTTTAGATGCTGCATTGGCACAAAAACCAAAACTCATTTTGCTAGAAACTCCGTCAAACCCTCTGGTTCGCGTAGTGGATATTGCAGCTACTTGTGAAAAAGCGAAACAAGTCGGCGCGTTAGTTGCGGTGGACAATACCTTTTTGACACCCGTGTACCAAAAACCTTTAGAGCTAGGTGCGGATTTTGTTATCCACTCCACAACAAAGTACATCAACGGTCATTCGGACGTAATTGGTGGGGTAATCATCACCAACACAGAAGCGCATGCAGAAGAGCTTGCATGGTGGGGCAATTGTATTGGTGCAACGGGCACACCTTTCGATAGTTACATGACACTGCGAGGTATTCGTACGCTTGGTGCTCGTATGAAAGTACATGAAGAGAGCTCACAGCAGGTACTGGCTTACCTACAGAAACAAGCGTTAGTTAAAACTATCTATCATCCAAGCCTGCCGGAACATCCAGGTCATGACATCGCTAAAAAGCAGCAAACGGGCTTTGGCTCTATGTTGAGTTTTGAGTTTGCTGGTTCGTTTGAGCAGTTAAAGGTGTTTGTGAAAGAGCTCCAACTGTTTTCATTAGCTGAATCATTAGGTGGTGTAGAAAGTTTGATTTGCCACCCAGCATCCATGACGCACCGTGCAATGGGTGAGGAGGCGCTGGCGGAGGCTGGGGTCTCTCATCAACTATTGCGTTTGTCTGTCGGTTTGGAAGATGCACAAGACCTCATCACAGATTTAGAACAAGCGTTCGCTAAAGCTACCCAGTAATAGGAGACGATAACAATGACTGTACAACGTCAGCTGCATAAGTTTGGTGGCAGTAGCTTAGCAAACCCAGAATGCTACTTACGCGTTGTGGGTATTCTCAAGGAGTATTCGACAGAAAATGATCTTGTGGTCGTCTCAGCCGCAGGAAAAACCACTAACCGCTTGATTGAGTTTTTGGAAGGGTTAAATAAAGATGGCCGAATTGCGCATGAAGCGCTTCAAAGCTTAAGACAGTTTCAAACTGAGCTAATAGAAAGCTTGTTGGAGAGTGAAGCAAAAGAAGAGCTGTTAGCTTTATTACATGATGAGTTCAGTACTCTCTCGGAGCTGACTGCACCACTCACTAATGCGCAAAAAGCCGCGGTACTGGGGCACGGAGAAGTATGGTCTGCTCGCCTATTGGCCGCGTTATTATCTCAACGTTCTATCCCTGCGGTTGCACAAGATGCACGAGCGTTTTTACGTGCAGAAGCGGGAACTCAACCAGAGGTTGATCGCGCTCGTTCACACCCTTTAATTAAAGAGATCCTCGCGCAGCATAACCATAAACGTGTGGTAATTACTGGCTTTATGGCTCAGAACGAGGCAGGAGAAACCATCCTACTTGGTCGTAACGGCTCTGACTATTCTGCAACGGTCATAGGCGCGCTTGCTGAAGTCAGTACTGTCACGATTTGGAGTGATGTTGCTGGTGTCTATAGTGCTGATCCACGTTTGGTGTCTGACGCTTGTTTATTACCGTTACTTCGATTGGATGAAGCCAGTGAACTTGCTCGCTTAGCTGCCCCAGTGCTACACAGTCGTACGCTTCAGCCTGTGGCGCAAAGTACCATGGACCTTAATCTCAAGTGTAGCTATCTGCCAGAGTCGGGTTCTACTCGTATTGAGCGTGTATTGGCATCTGGTCGTGGCGCTAAAATTATTACTTCATTGGATGATGTTTTATTGGTGCAGTTGTCTTTCATGCATGGGCACGACTTCGAAAAAACACAGAGTGATGTATTACAAGCGTTGCAGCGCGCGCAATTAGAGCCATTGGCATTTGAAGCTCAATCCGATCAGCATACGCTACGCTTGGCTTACACCGCAGAAATCGCCGGTGGTGCATTGAAACACTTGCAAGAGCTTGCGGTAGAGGCAGAAATTAAGCTAAAAGAAGGTTACTCGCTCTTAGCTGCGGTAGGTGCAGGCGTTACGAAAAACGCCAATCATTGCTTTGGCTTTTATCAGAAGCTAAAGCACTCTCCGGTAGAATTTATCTCTGAAACAGACTCAGGGCTGAGCCTAGTCGCTGTTTTGCGCCGTACTGATACCGAGGCGTTGGTTCAAACGATTCATAGCCAGTTGTTCCAAGCGCAAAAACGCGTGGCAGTGGCTTTATGTGGCAAGGGTAATATTGGTTCTAGTTGGTTAAATTTATTTGCGACGCAAAAAAGTGAGCTCGAAAAACGTCATGGTATGAGCTTTGATCTTGTCGCGGTTGTGGATAGCCAAACCTATTGGTTCGATGAGCAAGGTATTGAGGCGGTGAGTGTTGCTGAACGATTTGATGATGAAAGCATAGCAAACAATGGGGATTGGCTGGCACGTTTGGGAGCGCTTAAAAGCTACGATGAAGCCGTCGTGCTTGATGTTACCGCGAGTAAAGATTTGGCTCAGCGCTACGTAGAAATCGCACAGCAAGGCATTCATTTGATTTCCGCCAACAAAGTGGCCGGTTCCGCAGATAGTCAGTACTACCATCAGGTTCAAGATGCATTCGCTAAAATTGGTCGTCATTGGCTATACAACGCAACGGTTGGTGCTGGGTTACCGATAAACCATACCGTGCGAGATCTTCGTGAAAGTGGGGATGAAATCGTCGCTCTATCGGGTATTTTCTCGGGGACGCTATCATGGCTGTTCCAACAGTTTGATGGTTCTGTGCCATTTAATGATTTAGTCGATCTTGCTTGGCAGCAAGGGTTAACCGAACCTGACCCTCGTTCTGATTTAGATGGCTCCGATGTAATGCGTAAGTTAGTCATCTTGGCTCGAGAATCGGGCCTAGATATAGAACCAGACAGCGTTAAAGTTGAGTCTTTGGTGCCAGAAGAATTAAGAGAACTGAGCTTAGATGATTTCTTCGATAATGGAGCGTTGTTGAGTGAAATACTTCAAGAGCGTCTGACAAAAGCACAGAGAAACGATCAAGTGCTTCGCTATGTGGCGCGTTTAGAAAAAAATGGTAAAGCAACGGTGGGAGTCGAAGCGTTATCTCGTGAGCACGCGCTCGCCAACTTATTGCCATGCGATAACATTTTTGCCATAGAGAGCAAGTGGTACAAAGATAACCCTCTGGTCATTCGAGGACCAGGCGCAGGCAGAGAAGTGACAGCCGGCGCTATTCAATCCGACCTCAACCGATTGGCTGGTTTATTTTAAAGTTGCGATTGACCTAAAAACCCTGGAATTAATCCAGGGTTTTTTATTCCCCTATCAGTGCCATACTGAAGTCATAACCCGTGCAAAATGGCGAGATGATGCTCAAGTAGAAACTTGAACTATCTTCATTATTAACTTGAGAAAAATTCATAATTACAAGGTTGACATTAAATCGTATTCAATACATTCTGTAGACATATAGACGTCTAAACGTCGATTTTAAGGATTTGTTTTCGTGGCGGAGTGCCGCAGGGAGAGTAAGATGGGATATACGCACGCAGGCCATATCGACGCCTTGAACCAGAATATTGCTGAGTTATCAGATAACATCAATGTATCGTTTGAGTTTTTTCCGCCAAGCAGCGCTAAGATGGAAGAAACACTTTGGAATTCAGTGCACCGTCTTAAAACGCTTCAACCTAAATTTGTTTCTGTGACTTACGGTGCGAACTCCGGCGAGCGTGACAGAACACACTCCATCATTAAAGAAATTAAAGCAACAACCGGATTGGTTGCCGCTCCCCATCTCACTTGTATTGATGCGACTCGTGAAGAGTTGATTAATATTGCCGATGATTATTGGAACAATGGTATTGAAAATATCGTCGCTTTGCGTGGTGATATTCCTCCAGGTGGCGGTGCGCCTGATATGTATGCCTCGGATTTGGTTGAGCTGCTGAAATCACGCCACGATTTCGATATCTCCGTTGCAGCATTCCCTGAGGTTCACCCTGAAGCTAAAAGCGCACAGTCTGACTTATTGAACCTAAAACGTAAGGTAGATGCAGGTGCAAACCGTGCTATTACTCAGTTCTTTTTTGACGTTGAGTCTTACCTGCGATTCCGTGACCGTTGTGTAGCGGCAGGAATTGACGTAGAAATTGTGCCAGGAATTTTGCCTGTATCGAACTTTAAGCAAGCGTCTCGCTTTGCGGCACAGAACAACGTGAAAGTACCAGGATGGATGAGCAAACAATTCGATGGCTTGGATGATGATCCGGTGACTCGCCAGCTTGTAGGAGCTAGCCAAGCTATTGATATGGTGCGTGTACTGAGTCGTGAAGGAGTTAAGGATTTTCACTTCTACACACTAAACCGTGCAGAGATGACTTACGCGTTATGCCATACGTTGGGTGTTCGTCCTCGCGCAGTAGTCGGTGCGTAAATCTGGTTTCAAAAAGATAAAAGGCTTGCCAAGTGGCAAGCCTTTTTCGTTTTATCAAAGCAAAAGGAGTTTAACCAATCACTTCAAGTTCAGTTAGAACTTCTTCTGCCCAAGTGATCCAAGTTTCACGTAACAGAAGGTTACGGCGAAGCGTTAGACGTTCTAGGCGAGCTTGTTTATCTAAAGTTGACGGCGTTGCGTAGTAAGCCGCTTCAATTTCTTTGTAGTGAGAAACCAGTTTGCGAGACTCTTCAACTAGCTCGGCGAGTTGGTCACGGAATGGAGCCGCAGGTTGAACGGCACATGCCATCAATTTCGCTGAAAACTCATCACGAACTGTTGGGTGTGCAGTTGGTTGATCAAACCACTCTCCTAAAGCGCTGCGACCAGCGTCTGTAATGGAGTAAACCTTGCGGTCTGGTTTGCCTTCTTGGGGTTCTAATACGCAAGTAACCAGTTCTTTCTCAGCCATTTTGTTGAGTTCACGGTACACCTGTTGGTGGCTTGCTTTCCAGAAGTAACCGATGCTAGCAGAGAATTCTTTAGTGATATCGTAACCGGTTGCGTCGCGAGTGCTAAGAACAGTTAAGATTACGTGTGGTAATGACATGTCTTCAATCCAAATGGTCAATAAACTTGTAAACAAGCTACTTATACTTTCAGCTGCGCTCTTACTGGCACTTGAGTTTTTTAATGTATAAGTAGCACCAACAATGTTGGTCCTGTCACCTTAAAGCCGTTTATCACCTAGAGAGATGGGGAGTCCCATCAAGGCTGGAGCAGGTATGATTGGATTTATGAGCTCTCAGCAGGCAAGTAGTATATAAATAATAAGCATGAAGTGGAATAGTAGGACAAAATTACCCTAAAAAACTAACATAATAATCAATAGTGTTAACTTGTGGTTTTTTGTTCTTTTATTTTGGTATTTTTTGGGTCTATTATGGTTTATTTGACTGCTTTTGTTTTGGTGAGATTATCCTGTGATAAAAAAAAGCTGAGCATTTGCCCAGCTTTTTATTAAAAATGAAATGATTAGCCTGTGTTACGCATACCAGCAGCAATACCAGCAATCGTCACCATCAACGCTTCTTCCAAGTTTGCAGAAGCTTCTTCGGTTTGACGCGTGCGGTATAGTAGCTCTGCTTGTAGCATATTCAATGGCTCAACGTAGATATTGCGTAAGCGAATCGACTCGAGTCCCCAAGGGTCATGCTGCATCAAGTTTTCGTTGTTCTCTACATTCAGTACCGCTTTGATGTCTTCTTGAAGCTGAGCACGAAGTTTTTCACCGAGTGGACGGAGCGACTCATCCACCAATCGCTCATCGTAGTAGCGAGAGATATCAATATTACACTTCGAGTACACCATCTCTAGCATGCCGAGACGAGTAGAGAAAAACGGCCATTCGCGGCACATCTCTTCGAGCAATGCTTGGTGGCCTTTATCGATCGAGTATTGAATCGCTTCACCTGCGCCTAGCCATGCAGGAAGTACCAAACGGTTTTGACTCCATGAGAAGATCCACGGGATTGCACGTAAGCTCTCTACTCCGCCCTTAGGGTTTCGTTTTGCAGGACGAGAACCAAGTGGCAACTTGCCGAGTTCGAGTTCTGGTGTTGCTTGGCGGAAGTAAGGCACGAAATCTGGCTCGCCACGAACCACATTTCGGTAAGACTCACAGCTTACTTCTGATAGCACTTCCATCAAGTCGCGCCATTCTTGTTTTGGCTCTGGTGGCGGTAACAAGTTGGCTTCCAGAATCGCACTTGCATATAGGTTAAAGCTGTTTACTGCGACATCTGGGAGTCCCAGTTTAAAGCGGATCATCTCGCCTTGCTCTGTTACACGTAAACCGCCTTTCAAGCTTTTTGGTGGTTGCGACAAAAGCGCAGCATGCGCAGGCGCACCACCGCGACCGACTGTGCCCCCACGACCATGGAATAGAGTTAGCTCAACGCCTTCTTCTTCAGCCACTTTAACTAACGATTCCATCGCATGATACTGAGCCCAACCTGCAGACATAACACCTGCATCTTTCGCTGAGTCAGAGTAACCAATCATGACCATCTGGTGGTTTTGGATAAAACCACGGTAAAGGTCAATCCCCATAAGCTGCTTGATGACCGATTCTGCGTTGTTCAAATCGTCTAGCGTTTCGAACAGAGGACACACATCCATGCGGTAAGGGCAACCAGCTTCTTGTAGCAGTAGATGAACGGCTAGTACGTCAGAGGCGGTACGTGCCATTGAAATAACGTAAGCGCCAAACGCTTCACGCGGTTGTGCTGCAACAATCTTACAGGTATCCAAAACCTCTTTGACGGGTTCAGACGGTTCCCAATCACGAGGGAGAAGCGGACGTTTAGATGCCAGCTCGTTAGTTAGAAAAGCAATCTTATCTTGCTCACTCCATTGTTCGTAATCACCAATACCTAAGTAGCGAGTTAGTTCAGACAAGACGTCTGAGTGACGCGTGCTCTCTTGGCGGATATCAAGACGTACAAGATGGATACCAAATGCTTTTACGCGGCGTAGTGTATCCAGTAGTGAGCCGTTGGCTATTACACCCATGCCACATTCGTTTAGTGACTGGTAGCAGGCATACAGCGGTTCCCAAAGTTGCTCGACTTTTTGCAGTGGTGCTTTAACGGCCAGTTTTTGACCGTGGATCTTAGCATCGAGAATATCTTTGGTTTCATTGAGCAGAGTGCGTAATTGCTTCAGGATCGCACGGTATGGTTCGTGCTGATCTTCGCCAGCAAGTTCACGGACTTGATCGTTTGAAACTGTCATAGACAGCTCGCTGATCAACTCGTTGATGTCATTGAGATAAAGATCGGCGGCTTTCCAACGAGACAATAGTAAGACTTCACGCGTAACGTTGTGAGTAACAAACGGGTTACCGTCACGGTCACCGCCCATCCAAGAGGAGAAGTGCACTGGGCGAGCATCAATGGGTAAACCTTCTCCAAGGTAAGATTTTAGACGGTCATTCATCTCACGTAGGAAGTCCGGTACTGCTTCCCATAGCGAGTTTTCAACGACCGCAAAGCCCCACTTTGCTTCATCCAACGGAGTAGGGCGTTGTTGTCGAATCACGTCTGAATGCCAGCCTTGGGCAATCAGTTGCTCTAGGCGGCGTTCGGTTTTTCTGCGCTCTTTAGAAGAAAGATCGCTTAGCTCCAACTTTGATAAGCACTCGTTTATCTTGACCAGTTTGTTGATCATCGTACGGCGCGTAATTTCTGTTGGGTGAGCCGTCAATACCAATTCAATATTTAGATCACGAACCGCTTGGGCAGTGTCCAGTTTGCTCACATCGTTTTGTACCAGTTTAGAAAACAGCGAGTTAATCGCGTCTGGTTCACAAATGTGCTCTTCACAATGGCGTGAAATCGTGTGGTATTGCTCAGCGATATTGGTGAGGTTTAGAAATTGGTTAAACGCGCGAGTAACGGGCGTTAGCTGCTCATCAGGTAGATGTTTGATTTCTTCGATCAAGCTGTCCCTGTCTGCTTGATTCCCTGCTTGAGCTGATTTGGATAATTTACGAATGGTTTCCACTTTCTCGAAGATTTCTTCGCCATGGGCATCGCGAATGGTGTTACCCAATAAGTGGCCTAACATGCGCACATTACTTTTGAGTGCGGCGTATTTCTCGTTCATTGTCGTCCTGCCTCGTAAAAAAACTACATCCATTGTCCTTGTTAAGACTCCAATCTAGCGAAAAGCACCAGTTATAGTCAAATAAAGCAGACTAAGTTTGCAATTATTCCGCTGTCTCCTGATTTAGAGCAAATTTACGGCAGCCATAGAGTAAGAAGTGAAAATTAATTACAAAATAACAAGTTAAATAAGTGTTAAGACTAGCGCTAAATTGTGAAGATAAAAAGATGCAGCTCAATCGAGCTGCACAGACTTTCGAGCTTAAACGCGTATTAACAGCAGTACTTGACCATCGCCTTTGAAAGCACATCAATTGTGGGGTCGATAAAGTCGAAGGATAGAAACTCATCCGGTTGATGGGCTTGGTCGATTGACCCAGGGCCGAGCACCAAGGTTGGACACAACTGTTGTAGAAATGGTGCTTCAGTACAGTAGTTCACGGTTTCTGAACTGGTTTGGCAGATCTCTTCAACACCACCGATAAATGGGTGGTCATGTTGGCATTCGTAACCCGGAATAGGCTCATGCAATGGAATAATCTCCAGTCTCCCAGGCCATTTCGCTTCGACTTCTTTTAATGCTCCGCGCAACATGTTCTCTAAACCATCAAGGCTAATGCCGGGAAGAGGACGCACGTCGTAATGCAGCTCACAGCAACCACAAATACGGTTAGCGCTGTCACCACCGTGAATGTGTCCAAGATTTAGGGTAGGGCTTGGAATGGCAAAACCCGGATGGTGATATTCTTTAATCAATTTGTCACGCAGTTGCATCATGGCGAACATGACTTCATGCATGATCTCAATAGCGTTAACGCCAAGCGCTGGGTCCGATGAGTGACCGGACTTGCCTGTTACGCGAATGGCATTTGCCACATGCCCTTTATGACCTCGAATTGGTACAAGGCTGGTGGGTTCACCAATGATGCAGTAATCCGGCTTAAATGGGGCGTTTGCTGTGAAATGTCGCGCGCCCAACATGGTGGTCTCTTCGTCACAAGTGGCTAATACGTAAAGTGGTTTGCTCTGCTTGCTCCAATCGACTTTCTTCACTGCTTCATAAATAAAGGCGAAAAAGCCTTTCATGTCTGCTGTGCCTAAACCGTAGAAGCGGTTGTCTTTTTCCGTCAGTTTATGCGGATCAAAATTCCATCGCCCTTGATCGAATGGCACGGTATCACTATGGCCAGCAAGTAAAAGGCCACCTTCTCCCTCTCCCATACGTGCGATCATATTGTGCTTGCCTGGCTCGACTTCGATCACTTCAACGCTAAAACCCAGATCTTTAAACCAAGATGCGAGTTTTTCGATGACTTTTGCATTGCCCTGATCCCAGCTCGGATCCGTGGAGCTGATAGAAGAGGTGCTGATGAGTCCTTCATAGACCTCTAGAAAAGTTGGTAATTGCATGGATTCTTCAAATCTCCTGTTGACAGACAGACCACAAAAATGTAAAACACATATTAAATCATATTTAATGAATAAAAAATCAAAATAAAGCAAAAATTAAATATGAATAGTCATTTGAGCCTTTAAGTATATGGATGTCACACAATGCTAAAAACCACGATTATTGGAGCCAGCGGTTACACCGGCGCAGAGTTAGCGTTAATGGTTAATAAACACCCACAACTCACGCTATCAGGTTTATACGTTTCCGCCAACAGTGTTGATGCGGGAAAGAGCATCGCGCAGCTACACGGTAAGCTAGCGGGCATCATTGATATGCCAGTTTTACCACTAACGGATCCACTGCAAATCGCTCAAGAATCGGACGTGGTGTTTTTGGCAACGGCTCACGAAGTCAGCCATGATTTAGCCCCAACTTTCTTGGAGGCAGGCTGTGAGGTATTCGATTTATCGGGTGCATTCCGTGTGAAAAGTGAAGGCTTTTACGACACTTTTTATGGCTTCGCACATCAACATAACAACTGGCTAGATAAAGCAGCATACGGCTTAGCAGAGTGGAACCAAGAATCAATAAAAACCACTCCTTTGATTGCAGTAGCAGGTTGCTACCCAACCGCTTCACAGCTTGCAATCAAACCTTTATTAGAACATGCGTTGCTCGATACCAACCAATGGCCAGTGATCAACGCAACCAGTGGTGTATCTGGTGCAGGGCGTAAAGCCTCCATGGTTAACAGCTTCTGTGAAGTGAGCTTGCAACCTTATGGTGTATTTAACCATCGTCACCAGCCAGAGATTGCTCAGCACTTGGGTTGCGATGTGATTTTTACTCCGCACCTCGGCAACTTTAAACGCGGCATTCTTGCCACTATCACCATGAAGCTTGCGCAAGGTGTGACAGAAGCACAAGTGGCACAGGCGTTTGAACAAGCTTATCAAGGCAAGCCTGCGGTGCGTCTTAAAGGCGACGGTATTCCACGTATTCAGGATGTCGAAAATACCCCTTTCTGTGATATCGGCTGGAAGGTACAAGGCGAACACATCATTGTGATTTCAGCTATCGACAACCTACTTAAAGGTGCATCGAGTCAAGCGATGCAATGTCTCAATATTCATTACGGTTACCCAGAACTGACAGCGTTGCTGTAGTCGTTGAAAGAGGGAAATGCGATGACGCAAACCAATCAAGCTCCTTTAGTCATTAAGCTAGGTGGTGCAGCTCTATCATGCACTCAAACCTTAAGCCAACTTTTTGGTGCCATTGCGGCTTACCAAAAATCGGCACAGCGACAAATCGCCATCGTTCATGGCGGTGGCTACCTAGTTGATGAGTTGATGGCAAAGCTTCAGCTTGAAACCGTTAAGAAAAACGGTTTACGCGTAACGCCTTACGATCAAATTCCTGTGATTGCAGGCGCGCTTGCAGGCACTGCGAATAAGTTACTTCAAGGTCAAGCGATTGCGGACGGTCTTAACGCTGTGGGCCTTAGCCTTGCGGATGGTGGTTTGTGTCTTGTTGAAGAACTTGACCCAGAACTCGGCGCGGTAGGCAAAGCATCACCGGGTGACTCAGCACTATTACAAGCGGTGCTAAACACAGGTGCACTGCCGATCATCAGTTCAATTGGTTTAACCAAAGATGGCCAGATGATGAATGTGAATGCTGATCAAGCAGCAGTCGCGGTTGCGGGCGCATTAGATGCGGAGTTAGTCCTGTTATCAGACGTGAGTGGTGTATTAGATGGAAAAGGCCATTTGATCAAAACCCTGTCAGAGCAGCAAGCTAACTCGTTGATCGATGGACATGTGATCACCGATGGCATGATCGTCAAAGTTAAAGCCGCTTTGGACGCCGCCAATGATCTTGGCCGTCCAATTGAAGTCGCGACCTGGCGTTACCCAGAAAAATTAGCACAGTTATTCGCTGGTGAAAGTATTGGTACTCAATTCTTGCCTCAATAAGCATCAGCAAAAGAATTCAATATTAGGAAGTCGTAGTTGGCACTGACCGCCGAGCGCAGCGCCAGTTAAGTTTGGAGAAAAAACATGAGCAAAGTGAACGTAAATAAAGTGGTAGTCGCATACTCAGGCGGTCTAGATACTTCAGTAATTATCCCGTGGCTAAAAGAGAACTACGATTGTGAAGTAGTGGCTTTCGTTGCCGATGTTGGTCAAGGTGCCGAAGAGCTAGAAGGCATTGAAGCGAAAGCAAAAGCCTCCGGTGCTTCTGAATGCTACATCGCTGACCTGAAAGAAGAAATGGTCGCAGACTACATTTACCCAACGCTAAAAACCGGCGCGTACTACGAAGGTAAGTACCTGCTAGGTACATCAATGGCGCGTCCAATCATTGCTAAAGCGCAGGTTGAAGTGGCACGTAAAGTGGGCGCGGATGCACTGTGTCATGGCTGTACAGGTAAAGGTAACGACCAAGTGCGTTTCGAAGGTGCATTCGCAGCACTAGCACCGGACTTACAAGTGATTGCACCTTGGCGTGAGTGGGACCTAGTGAGCCGTGAAGAGTGTTTGGATTACCTCGCTGAGCGTAACATTCCTTGCTCTGCGTCTCTTACTAAGATCTATTCACGTGATGCAAACGCATGGCACATTTCGACGGAAGGCGGCGTTTTAGAAGATACGTGGAACGCACCAAACGAAGACTGCTGGGTGTGGACTGTCGACCCAGAGCAAGCGCCAAATGAAGCGGAATACGTCACGCTGAAAGTAGAAAAAGGTGAAGTGGTCGAAGTTGATGGTGAAGCGATGACACCATACAACGCACTGGTTTACCTAAACGAGAAGGGCGCTAAGCACGGTGTTGGCCGTATCGATATCGTGGAAAACCGTCTTGTTGGAATGAAGTCTCGTGGTTGCTATGAAACACCGGGAGGCACCATCATGATGGAAGCGCTGCGCGCTGTAGAGCAGCTTGTGCTAGACAAATCATCATTCGAGTTCCGTGAGGAGCTAGGTCTAAAAGCGTCTCACCTTGTATACGATGGCCGTTGGTTTACGCCACTATGTAAATCGATCCTTGCTGCTTCAGAAGAGCTAGCGCAAGACGTTAACGGTGAAGTGGTTGTTAAGCTTTACAAAGGTCAAGCGACAGTCACGCAAAAACGTTCTGACAACAGCTTGTATTCAGAAGAGTTCGCGACTTTTGGTGAAGATGAAGTTTACGACCAAAGCCATGCAGGTGGGTTCATCCGTCTTTACTCGCTATCAAGCCGTATTCGTGCATTGAACAGCCAGAAGAAATAATCCCTTAACATCCATCTTGGATTGAATAAAGACCCGCCATTTATAGGCGGGTCTTTTGGTTTCTAAAAGCGGGTACCTAAATTTGTATTGAATATATATGTAAAAATATTGAATTTATACTTTATTTTTTATCGAAATTGCCGTAACGTTGACCCATAAGAAAAAGTGAGCAAATGACCATCAAATTGGTTACTACTCATTCGAGAACGTTAGAGTAAGCAATAGTCATCAGGAGAGACGCAATGGCATTATGGGGCGGAAGATTTACCCAAGCGGCAGACACCAGATTTAAAGAGTTCAATGATTCGTTGCGTTTTGACTACCGATTGGCTGAGCAAGACATCGTAGGTTCAATCGCATGGTCTAAAGCTCTGCTTTCTGTTGATGTGCTATCGGCAGAAGAACAGCAAAAACTGGAACTTGCTTTAAATGAGTTGAAGTTAGAAGTGATGGAAGACCCTCACCAAATTCTTCGCTCTGATGCAGAAGATATCCACTCTTGGGTTGAACAGCAGCTAATCAGTAAAGTGGGAGATTTAGGTAAAAAACTCCACACTGGGCGTTCTCGGAATGACCAAGTCGCCACAGACTTGAAACTTTGGTGTCGTCAGCAAGGTCAGCAATTATTGATTGCTTTAGATCGCCTACAAGCACAAATGGTCCATGTTGCTAAACAGCACCAAGGCACCGTATTGCCAGGCTATACTCATCTTCAGCGTGCTCAACCTGTAACCTTTGCTCACTGGTGCTTGGCTTATGTTGAAATGTTCGAGCGTGACTACTCTCGTCTGAATGATGCCTTACAGCGTCTCGACACTTGTCCACTTGGCTCGGGTGCGTTAGCGGGAACGGCTTATCCGATTGATCGCGAACAATTAGCACATAATCTCGGTTTCTACCGTGCTACGCGTAATTCACTCGATTCGGTTTCAGATCGTGATCATGTGATGGAACTGATGTCGGTGGCGTCGATTTCTATGCTTCACCTTTCTCGTCTTGCAGAAGATATGATCTTCTACAATTCAGGCGAGTCAAACTTCATTGAGTTAGCGGATACGGTGACATCTGGTTCGTCATTAATGCCACAGAAGAAAAACCCAGATGCACTTGAGTTGATCCGTGGTAAGACAGGGCGTGTCTATGGCGCATTATCGAGCATGATGATGACAGTTAAAGCTTTGCCATTGGCGTACAACAAAGACATGCAGGAAGATAAAGAAGGGTTGTTTGACGCTTTAGATACATGGAACGACTGCATGGAAATGGCAGCTCTGTGTTTTGACGGTATTAAAGTGAATGGCGAGCGCACACTAGAAGCGGCGAAACAAGGTTACGCAAACTCGACGGAGTTAGCTGATTACCTAGTGGCGAAAGGCATCCCATTCCGTGAAGCTCACCACATCGTCGGTGTCGCGGTCGTTGGTGCTATTGCTAAAGGTTGTGCGCTAGAAGAGCTGTCTATCGAAGAGTTAAAAGCCTTCTCAGAAGTCATTGAAGCGGATGTGTATGACATTCTGACTATCGATTCGTGTTTGGAAAAGCGTTGTGCTTTGGGGGGTGTTTCGCCTCACCAGGTCGCTTACGCGGTAGAACAAGCGGATAAGCGCCTGAGCCAGCGTGACAGCTCGGCGGTGAAAGTGCGTCCTGCACGTTTGACGGACATTGAAACGTTGGAAGGTATGGTTGCTTACTGGGCGAACCTTGGTGAGAATCTTCCGCGCTCTCGTAATGAGCTCGTGAGAGATATTGGCTCTTTTGCGGTGGCTGAGCATCATGGTGAAGTGACGGGTTGCGCTTCTCTATATGTGTATGACTCAGGGTTGGCTGAAATACGCTCTCTTGGTATCGAAGCGGGCTGGCAAGGCCAAGGGCAGGGCAGTGCGATTGTGAACTATTTGGTTGAGAAAGCGCGCCAGATGGCGATCAAGAAAGTCTTTGTTCTAACGCGAACGCCTGAGTTCTTTATGAAGCAAAGCTTTTTACCGACATCGAAGTCATTACTGCCGGAGAAAGTTCTGAAAGATTGCGATCAGTGCCCACGTCAACATGCATGTGATGAGGTAGCGCTTGAGATCAATTTAATGGAGCAAGTGATCCAAAAAACGCATGTGGCATGAACTGAAGTTGTGGAGTGATTTTATTAGCATTCAATGACATAGTCATTTTCCTGTTTACTTACATCAGTATTCGCTAAAAAAATCGAAAAAATTTGGAACCTTTGAGAGGAAGCCCGGTCTATTAAAGTACCACTGCTTTTTCTTAGAAGAATCTAAGAGAGCCCCAGAACTGACATTGGTTTTGGGGCTTTTTTCTATCTGTCACTTTTCTCTTTTTTATTCGCCTTTTTTTGTCCCTTTCGACGCTGCCAAGGCAAGATGACAAAACGCATCCATAAGTGTAGAAACAACAAAACGTTGAAAGCGAAGCCGGCAAAGATCAAAGCGATCGACTCGATGCTTTGTGGATCATCTTTGAGCGTAAACCACCACACAATCCAACACAGTACAGAAAGCACCGTCAATTGATCCAAGCATCGTTGGCAACGTCCAAGTTTTTTCCAAAACCAATGTTCCTCGCAGCGGCGACAAGTCATAGTGTTTTCCAAACCATTAGTGTTGCTTCAGATTATATATCTAACTAAATGGTGGAAAGCGTTTCTTACACGGGCTTAGATCGCCATGACACAACCAAAAATGGAAAGTTAGCTTTGTAAAAGCTTTGTGGCACGTAATTGATGTATGGTGCGCTGTCAGTCTTTAACAGGAAATATAATGATGTCGACAGAGTTGAAACTTGCGCTGAGTATCGCTGGTGGGTTCTTTATGATCGGTGTTGTCGCGATTTGTATGGTCAGCCGCTATGCAATGATGGCAGCGTAAGAGAGATTTCATTGCGCCGAAGTAGTAAAGCAAAGCCTCGTTGATGACGAGGCTTTGCTTTATATTTAGATAGAAGCCTGAAAGCGTTAGCAGCCAGGGCCGCAGTCAAGACAATGTTTCACCATTTCTGGCCCTAAGTGTAGTTTTGCATTCAAATCACGTAGAGCGGTGCGGACGCCTTCTTCAATCACTGGGTGATAGAAGGGCATATCTAACATCTCAGAAATCGTCATCCTATTTTGGTGCGCCCATGCTAAAAGGTGAGCAAGATGCTCTGCATTCGGGCCCATCATTTCTGCACCTAAAAAACGTCCAGTGCCTTGCTCTCCGTAGACATGCAGAATGCCTTTATTACGAAGCATGACGCGCGAACGTCCTTGATTTTCAAACGAGACTTCACCGGTTGCGAAACATCCACATGTGCCTAGACGTGTTTCTAGTTGTTTATATGTTTCGCCAACCATAGCAATTTGAGGGTCGGAGAACACGGCTGAAATTGGTGAGCGACGCAGACCCGCACGAATATCTGGGAAACGGCCTGCGTTGTCTCCAGCAATACGGCCTTGGTCAGCGGCTTCGTGCAGCAGTGGAATTTGGTTACTTGCATCACCTGCGATGAAGATGCTCTCTACCGAAGTTTGCAATGTATAGTGATCCGCCGTTGGTACGCCACGTTCATCGAGCGCCACATTGGTGTTCTCGATCGTCAGCTTATCTACGTTTGGACGACGACCCGTTGCAGCCAATACGTAATCGACAACGAAAGTTTCTAATTCGCCATCATGGTTGATGAATTGGATTTCGACCTTGTCTTCGCCGTCATTGTCTGACGAAGCAATGCGTTTCATGCTTTCGACTTTTACATCTGCATCAAGGTAGAACTCTTCCTTAAAGGCTTTATCTGCATACGCCATCACCTCTGGGTCTGTCAGTGGGCCCACTTGTCCTCCAATGCCAAAGAGCTTCACGTTTACTCCTAGGCGGTGTAAAGCCTGACCCAATTCAAGGCCGATGACTCCTGGGCCAAATACTGCCACGGACTCTGGTAAGTCATCCCAGTCAAATACATCATCGTTAATCACTAGGCGATCACCCAGTTCATTCCAAGCTGCCGGATATGCTGGACGAGATCCTGTCGCAATAACAATGCGCTGTGCGGTGACCTGAGTATGATCATCTATGATGAGAGTGTGGTCACCGGCAAACTTCGCGTAGCCCGATAGTTTGTCTTCAGCGGGAATATCATCGACACTTTCAAGCACAAAGCCAACAAAACGATCGCGTTCGCGCTTTACACGATCCATAACTTCTCGTCCGTTAATTAGTACTTCACCTTGCGGGTGTATCCCAAATCCAGGTGCTTTTTCGATTTGATGAACACTTTCTGCTGCCGCAATTAACAGCTTAGACGGCATGCATCCGACACGAGCACAGGTTGTTCCGTAGGGACCGCCCTCAATCATTACCACGCTGTTGGTATGAGCTTTTGCTGCTCGATAAGCACCAAGACCAGCCGTCCCGCCACCAATAATCGCTACGTCGACATTAACTTGTTTCATCGTGAACTCTCGCTTTTGTTTTAAGCCAAGCTAGCTACATTGAGCTTGGAGAGTGAATTGGATAGTTGAATCTGGATAAGTAGTCACCTTATTGGCAGATGACTACTTATCTAGACTAGTAGAAGAAGTGGTTTAGGGTTGGCCTCCGAGCCAAAAGGCACCGGAGACCGAGGGTGTAGGCTATGGACAGCTTAGCCTAGATACGCTTCTAGCTCTTCGCTACCGCCGATGTGCTTGCCACCGATAAAGACTTGTGGAACAGTCGTGCGACCAGATATAGCTCGTAGACTAACTGTTGTTGCGTCTTTACCCAGAATTACTTCTTCATATTGAAGACCGTGGTCAATCAGATTTTGTTTCGCTTTCATACAGAAAGGGCAGCCTGGTTTAGTGAACACCGTGATGGATTCTTGCGTTTTGTAGTCAGGCGCTATGTAGTTCAGCATCGTATCTGCGTCTGACACCTTGAATGGGTCGCCTGGTTCGTTTGGCTCAATGAACATTTTTTCCACTACGCCATCTTTTACTAGCATGCTGTAACGCCATGAACGTTTGCCAAAGCCGATGTCGTTTTTATCCACTAACATACCCATGCCATCGGTGAATTCACCATTACCATCCGGGATGAAGGTAATGTTTTCTGCTTCTTGGTCTTGTTTCCATGCATTCATCACGAACGTATCATTGACCGAGACACAAATAATCTCATCCACTCCGTGCTCTTTAAATACAGGGAACAATTCGTTGTAACGAGGTAGATGGCTTGATGAACAGGTTGGAGTAAATGCACCCGGTAAGCTAAATACGATAACGGTCTTACCTTTAAATAGCTCATCGGTCGTTACATTCACCCAAGAGTCACCTTGACGAACTGGAAAAGTAACTTGAGGGACTTGTTGACCTTCTTTAGATACAAACATAATGATTTCCTTTAACTATTTTAAACTATGCGTATAGAGCTTAGCGTTTTTCGTCGCTCTGTTTCGTTTTGTTGAGCCCATTATTGTAAAAATCCTTTGATAGCTCTAATCGTTTGGTGTTATGGTTTTGATAGGTATTAGCTATTGTTAAAGAAGCGAAGCGTGAATTATGAATATTCGAGATTTTGAGTACTTAGTTGCACTTGCGGAACATAAGCACTTTCGTAAAGCGGCAGAGGCATGTTTTGTTAGCCAGCCAACATTGAGTGGGCAAATTCGTAAACTAGAGGATGAACTCGGGACCACGCTTTTAGAGCGAAGCAGCCGACGTGTTTTGTTTACCGATTCAGGGTTACAGCTGGTGGAGCAGGCTAAACGCATCTTAAGTGAAGTGAAAACCTTCAGAGATATGGCAAGCGGTCAAAGCGGAGCTATGACTGGACCGATGCATATTGGTTTCATCCCGACGGTTGGGCCTTATCTACTACCCAAAATTCTGCCGCAGATAAAAGAAGCATTTCCTGAGTTGGAACTATTTCTGCACGAAGCTCAAACACATCAATTAGTGCGTCAATTGGAAGAAGGCAAACTAGATTGCTTAGTTTTAGCTTCGGTTGATGAAACTGCGCCATTTAAAGAGATCGAAGTGTATCAAGAGCCATTAAGTGTCGCAGTGCCATGTGACCACGAGTGGGCCTCTCTCGACCATGTTGATATGTTGGAGCTGAATGGTAAAACCGTTTTAGCGTTGGGAGACGGCCACTGTCTGCGAGATCAAGCGTTAGGTTTTTGTTTTGCCGCTGGTGCAAAAGACGATGAGCGTTTTAAAGCCACCAGCTTGGAGACGTTACGCAACATGGTTGCTGCCGGTGCGGGGATTACGTTATTGCCTCAGCTTTCTATCCCTAATGAGAAGCAAAAAGATGGCGTATGCTACGTACCAGCTGTTAACCCAACCCCCTCGCGTAATATCGTGCTCGTATACCGTCCGGGCTCACCATTACGAGCTAGGTTTGAAGCTTTAGCAGCGAAGATTAAAGAGGTGTTGGCTTCTTATCCATCATTGAATGCTGCAGCATAAAAAGCAGAAATAAAAAGGGAGAGCTTGATGCTCTCCCTTGTGCTTTTGTGATTTAGAACAGTTCTTCTGCGCCAGAACCTGAAGAATAAATACTATCTTCTAAACGGTCGCCAGCGTATTCGGTAGGCTCCGTGCCTTTTTCAAAGTATTCGAACATTGATGTGCTATCTACCTTGTGCGTTAGCATACCGCTGTTGCGATCAATACGAACTCGAATAATATCCTCTGGAATATTTTTACTTTGCTCCGGCGTCCCTTCTAGCGCAACACGCATGAAGTCAATCCAAGCAGGCTCTGCGGTTTTCGCACCCGACTCGGCACCAGAAATTTGGCCTTGCCCTAGGTTGCTGTTAACGGTGGTGCGGCCAAGTGCACGTGAGTGATCATCAAAGCCAACCCAAGCTATGGCAACGACACCAGGTCCATAGCCATTGTACCAAGCATCCTTGGAATCATTCGTTGTACCCGTTTTACCCCCGATATCACGACGACCAAGTTTTTGCGCGCGCCAGCCTGTACCATTCCAACCTGTGCCTTCACGCCAGTTACCGCCACCCCAAATGTTGCTGTACATCATCTCACGCATTAAGAATGCATTCTGTTCAGAGATAACTTGCGGTGCATATTGAGGTTCATCATTTTCAAGGGCATTGTCTGTTGCAAGGCCATCAATCGCGACGTCTTGTTCGCCAAATTCATCAGCGTAGCGATTTTCTGGCTGCTCGCTCATTTGCGGACAATCCTTATGACAAACACTCTTTGGATTGGCTTTAAACAGTACTTCACCGAATGCATCTTCCACGCGTTCTACATAGAATGGTTCAACGTAATAACCACCGTTCGCAAACACAGAGTAACCTTGTGCCACTTTCATTGGTGTTAAGCTGCCAGCTCCGAGTGCGATGGTCTCAGAGCGTGGTACTTGGTTAATATCAAAACCGAAACGAGTAAGGTACTGACGTGTCTCCTCGAGGCCAACTTCACGGAGTGTACGCACTGCCATGACGTTTTTTGATTGAGCTAAGCCGAGGCGAAGACGTGTTGGACCACCATAAGTTGGTGGTGAGTTTTTTGGTCGCCAAGCTGAACCAGAACCTGCATCCCACTTGTTAATCGGCGCATCGTTAATCAAAGTGGCTAGAGTCAGTCCTTTGTCAATTGCTGCCGAGTAGATGAAAGGCTTGATACTTGAACCAACCTGACGCACTGACATGGTTGCACGGTTAAACTTGCTGTGAACAAAGTTGAAACCACCAACCAGCGACAATATCGCGCCATTTTCTGGGTTCATCGCAACAAACGCGGTGTTTGCTGTCGGCACTTGGCTCAGTTTCCAGCTCAGTGTTTTGTTGTCATCTTCATCGGTTTCACTTACTTCGCGAACCCAAACTTGTTGACCTGTCGCTAGCACATCATGCGCTGACTTTGGTGTTGAGCCTTGGCGGTTATCGGTAATGTACTTACGCGCCCAGTGCATTCCAGTCCAAGGGATGGTTTGCTCTTCATGGTTCTTAACCCATACTTGCGCGGTCTTATCATCGACTTTCGTCACAACCGCAGGGTAAAGGTCACCATAAGTTGGCTGTTTCTTCAGGTGCTTTTCTATTTGCTCATTGTCCCAGGCCGCTTCCCCTTCTTTCCAAAGCACACTTTCTGCACCACGGTAGCCATGACGTTCATCGTATGACAAGAGGTTATTTACCGCAGACGTATTTGCAGCATCTTGCAGTTTAGAATCCACAGTCATGTAGATATTCAAGCCAGAGGTGTAAGCTTCTTCTTCACCGTATTCTTTTACTGCCCATGCACGAGCCAACTCTGCTACGTAAGGTGCGGAAAGCTCAATCTCAGCGCTATGATAACGCGCCACAATAGGCTCATTGCGTGCTTCGTCATACTGCTCTTGTGTAATGTATTTCTCATCAAGCATTCGCATTAATACAACGTTACGGCGTTTTGTTGCGCGCTCAAGAGAGTAAATTGGGTTCATGGTTGATGGCGCTTTTGGCATACCTGCGAGTGTTGCAATCTCACTTAACGTCAATTCATCAAGGCTCTTGCCAAAATACACTTGAGCGGCAGCACCAAAGCCATATGAGCGGTAACCAAGGAAGATTTTATTGACATAAAGCTCCATGATTTCTTGCTTACTTAAAAGCTGCTCAATATGGATAGCAATAAAAATCTCTTTAATCTTACGCATGATCTTCTTCTCATTAGATAAGAAGAAGTTACGAGCTAGCTGTTGCGTAATCGTACTTGCACCCTGTTTAGCCGAGCCTGAAACCGCAACAACAACCGCTGCACGAGTGATGCCGATAGGGTCGATACCGGGATGCTCGTAGAAACGGCTATCTTCGGTTGCGATGAGCGCGTGAATTAAGTCTTGAGGAATTTCGTCATAAGTAACAGGAATACGACGCTTTTCACCGAACTGTGCGATCAGCTTCCCGTCTTGACTAAACACCTTCATAGGTGTTTGTAATTCAACGTCTTTTAGAGTTGCAACATCTGGCAATTCAGGCTTCACGTACTGATAGAAGCCAAATATTGTGGTGACTCCAAGAATTATGCAAATCAATGTTAAAAATAATAAACGCTTTATGAACTTCACCGGAGAATCCCTGATTGGTTGAGGCTGTGTAACGGCAAACCCTTGTACTCTTAGGTCAAAAATTTAGCACATAAGAGATATTAACTCTTATTTGGATGCTAATAACAACCTTTGCACGAAGAAATTTCGGAGCGAGAGTAAGAGATGGATAAGCTAATCGTTACCGGCATCGATATAGGCCATAACAGCCTCAAAGCCGTAGTACTTAAACCCACAGGCAACAATTACGCTCTGTTGGGTTACAAAGAAATATTACTAAAGGAAGGTATTGTCGCTGAAAATAACACCATAAATCATCAAGAAATTGTAAAGACCCTCAAGCAGATAAAAAAAGAACTGCCTTTTGGCGCTAAAAAAGTTGCGATTTCAGTTCCTGATAACTCGGTAATTAGCAAGAAACTGCAAATAGAACAAAATCTTGAAGAGAGTGAAGTTGAGTTTGCAGTGATACAAGCCTTTTCTCATCAATCGCCATTCCCTGTCGAAGAGCTGAGTTTAGACTTCGTTCGTCTTCGCGCTGAGGGCGGGCAGAGTGGCAGTGATAGCTATCAAGTGTTTGCGACAAGAAAAGATGTGGTAGAAGGCCGAGTCGATGCATTACAAAAGTCCGGACTAAAACCTGTTTTAGTGGACGTGCATTCGCAAAGCCTTGGTCATATCTGGAAGCTCACCGCCGATCGCTTTCCTGACAAAAACAAATACTGCTTACTCGATATTGGCACCTTATCGAGCTCCTTCACCATGTTTACCGAACAAGGTGAACTGTTTCACAAAGAGTTTGCTTACGGCACACGCGGAGCAAACAGCGCTTCTCCAGTCGATTTTCTGTCCGATGATGCTCAGGAGAAAACAGAGCTGTTTAACCGTCAAATCATAGAGCGAGTAAAGCGCCAGATGCAGCTCTATACCTCAATCAATGGCTCACAAAACATCAAGGGTATCTGGTTATCAGGGGAAGGGGCCTCCACTCCCATGCTCGCAGAGGAGTTGTCTCAACAATTGTCGTTAGAGTGTGAATTGCTAAATCCGCTAGGGCTATTTGAGATGAAGGTGTCTAAGCGTAAGCGTCGTGCTGTGGATTGGCAGCATTTCTCAACAGCAGCCGGACTGGCCGTTCGTGGCATTCATTGGCTAGGAGGCGCCCGTGCTTTATCGCATTAATTTACTTCCTTGGCGAGAGAATCAAAGAGAAGAGCACCGACGTCGTTTCATCAGTTTGGTCGCATTAGGCATGTTGGTCGCTGTTGGCATCCAGTGGGGTATTGGAAAGTTTTTTGAGTACCAACAAGATCAACAACAGGATCGGCTCGATTACCTCACTCACTACATTGCCGAACTCGACCAGCGTATTGAAGCAATGAAAATTGCAGAGCAAGAGCACAGCAAAATCCTCGAACGTCTAAAGGTCGTTGAAGGTTTACAAAACGGACGAAACAAAACGACCGAGTTCATGAACTTAATGCCTGCCGTTATCCCTGAAGGTGTATATGTCGACAAGATCAAAATGAATGATCTGGAAATTGAGATCTCTGGGATCTCAGATAGCACTCCAAAACTTGCCACGATGCTGGACAACATGGAGCGCTCGGCCAAGTTGAACGACGTAGAAATGCATTCCATCGTTCACGGCAAAGCCCGTTTTGGGAAAGAGTTTCAAACATTCAAAGTGTCTTTCATGTTCAAAGTAACGGAGAAGAAATTGGAGGCTCAACGTGGTTGATTGGCAGGATCTCGAAATAGATGAAATGGCCGAGTGGCCATTGTTGCCCCAGATTGTAGTAATCGCGCTTCTGATCATGGCGATTCAAGGCTTAGGTTATTGGTTTTACCTTAAACCGAAAGAAGAACAGTTGAATCACTTGATCCAGCAGGAGCAGACACTCAAGGTGGCATTGAAGATCAAAGCGAACAAAGTGGCAGCGTTGCCTCAGCTTCAATCTCAATTGGATGAACTTACCACTCGTTACGAGTTATTACTGCAACAACTGCCTGCGCAAAAAGAGCTGGCTACAATGCTCGCTTCAGTGAATGAGCTTGGCATCGACAATAAGCTGACTTTCACCCGAATCGACTGGGGCGAAAAACAATCAGAGCACTTCCTTTATCGTCTTCCTTTAAACATAGAGTTAACGGGCGACTTTCATGACATCGGCCATTTTTCTCAGGCGATAGCGACGCTACCTCGAATCATCACGTTTAAAGATGTGACTTGGCAACGTGTCAGCCAAGAGAGTGAAACCCTGCACTTTCGGGTGCGCGCTAACACCTATCAGTTTAAGCCGGAGGAGACGAAAAATGACAAGTAAGTCTTTGTTGCTGGTACTGATGGGTTCTCTATTGATGGGTTGCCAGGCGAATGATGAATCATTGACGGATTTTATTCGAGGAGTGGAAACACAGGCGCGTCGAGAGGTCGAGAAGCTTAAGCCCGCAGACAAATATGTTGCAGTCACGTACGCACCGGAAGTACAGCGTGCACCCTTTGAATTACCCAAAGAAGCCACTATCGCGACTCAGCCAGTTGCAAGAAAAGATTGTTGGCAACCGCCCTCAAGAAGGCGAACTGGTAAATTAGAAAAATTCCCATTAAGCCAATTACGTTTGAAAGGTGTCATGGGCATGGATAACACGGTTTCTGGCCTTGTTCAGGCTCCCAATGGCACCGTCTATAAAGTTAAGCCGGGTCAATACCTTGGACGCAATAATGGCAAAGTGACCCATGTCAGCCACTCCTACTTGTTGATTAATGAAACGTTGCCCGACGGCTTAGGATGTTGGCAAAAACGTAAAGTTAAGTTGGCTTTGAGATAGCCCCATTTATTTTTGATATTGAGTAATGAAAATGAGACAAGGATTAACACGTACACCAAGGATACTTACTGGGCTCTTCTCCTTATGGTTGTTTGTATTTTTAGCCCCTTTAGCGGCAGCTGAAGAAGTTTCGTCCAATGCCCTAAAAAGTATCGACTTTCGAACTAATAAAGATAAAGACGCCGTGATTGTCGTCGAATTGGCGTCACCGGCCGCGATTGTAGATATCAAGCGTGTACAGGAAGGGTTAAGTATCGATTTGCTTAACACTTCAGTAAAAGACGAGCAATTGTATCTCCTAGACGTGAAAGACTTTTCGACTGTGGTTGAGAGCGTAGAAGTGTTTCGCGACACCTCGACGACGCGCTTGGTTGCGCACATCAATGAAGAATACATGCATGATTACCGTTTAACGGGGCGTTTTTTGGAAATCAAAGTAGCGAAGATCAAACCCAATGAGAAAGCCCCAGATAAAAGCATTTTAGAAAGAGAAGGTAAGCTTATTTCGATTAACTTCCAAGATATTCCTGTGCGAAACGTCTTGCAGCTTATTGCTGATTACAACCAATTCAATTTGGTTGTCTCCGACTCTGTAGAAGGCAACCTCACGCTTCGTCTTGATGGTGTCCCTTGGCAGCAAGTGCTGGATATTATTTTGCAAGTTAAGGGGTTAGATAAGCGTGTTGATGGCAACGTGATTTTAGTTGCTCCGACTGATGAGCTGGACTTGCGTGAGAAGCAGCAGTTAGAAAAACAAAAACTGACGGAAGAAATGGGAGAGCTTTCATCTGAAATCATCAAAGTTAATTTTGCTAAAGCATCAGACATTGCGGAGATGATCAATGGTGAAGGAAATATCAGCATGCTGTCAGAGCGCGGCAGTATGACCATTGATGAGCGAACTAACTCGTTATTGATTAGAGAGTTACCTGAAAACATCGAGGTGATTCGAGAAATTATTGAGTCTTTGGATATTCCAGTTAAACAGGTTCAAATTGAGGCGCGTATTGTGACCATCAATGAAGGTAACATGGACGAGTTAGGGATTCGTTGGGGTTTTACGTCTATTAATGGCAGTAATACAGTGGGTGGTTCTATTGAGAACAACCTCGCCACGATCGGTCTCTATAATGGAGAAGGGGGTGATGACGGTGGTGACGGTGATGGAGTAGGGATCGATGACTTCCTAAATGTAAACTTAGCTGCAACCAGCCCGAATGCGACCAGCATTGCTTTTCAGGTCGCAAAGTTAGGTTCAGACACCTTGTTGGATCTTGAGCTTTCTGCGCTGCAACAAGAGTCTAAAGCTGAGATTATCTCGAGCCCACGTTTGATCACTACCAATAAGAAACCTGCCTATATCGAACAAGGTACAGAGATTCCTTACCTAGAGTCATCATCAAGTGGTGCAACGACGGTGACGTTCAAAAAGGCGGTATTAAGTTTGAAGGTAACCCCGCAAATCACACCGGATAACCGCTTAGTATTGGATTTAAGTGTCACGCAAGATAGACCAGGACAAGTCGTGAAGACAGGCACTGGTGAAGCTGTTGCGATTGATACTCAACGTATCGGGACGCAAGTGTTAGTGAATAACGGTGAAACGGTCGTTCTTGGTGGTATTTTTCAGCACAGCATTACTAACTCGGTGGACAAAGTGCCTTTGTTGGGCGACCTGCCGCTATTAGGTGCTCTTTTTCGTCGAAGTTATGAGAATGTTGGCAAAAGTGAGCTGTTAATTTTCGTCACGCCTAAGGTGGTGATTCAGTAGTTCTGTCTCGGGAAAAACTGATTAAATCAAAAATAAAGTTGCAATAGTGGCACCATGCTTGGATAATTTCGGGTCTTATCACGAATTATCTGTGAGGAACTGGTGCCACAAGCCTTGTAGAACAGCAGTTTAGCTGTGTTTTCTTGTGGCGATCTTATTGAATCAATGTTGTAAATTACTGCTAAACATGGCTGAGAAACGTAATATTTTCCTTGTTGGCCCAATGGGCGCCGGCAAAAGTACAATTGGTAGACATCTAGCACAGCAACTGCATATGGAGTTTGTTGACTCCGATACAGTGATCGAAGAACGCACTGGTGCAGACATCTCTTGGGTTTTTGATGTAGAAGGTGAAGAAGGCTTCCGCAAGCGTGAAGAAGCGGTACTTGAAGACCTAACACAAGAGCAAGGCATCGTGCTTGCGACTGGCGGTGGCTCTGTTAAGAGCAAAGAAAACCGCAATCGTCTTTCGGCACGTGGTGTTGTTGTTTACTTAGAAACGACGATTGAAAAGCAACTTGCGCGTACAAACCGCGACAAGAAGCGTCCTTTACTTCAAACGGATAACCCTCGCGAAGTACTGGAGCAATTAGCTGAAGAACGTAATCCTTTATATGAAGAAGTAGCGGATTACACTGTTCGCACTGACGATCAAAGTGCAAAAGTGGTAGCCAACCAGATCGTAAAAATGCTAGAAGAGAGATAAGTCTTTATCTTTTTTTTAATTGGAGCAAACCGATGGAACGGATTACGGTCAACCTAGCTGAGCGTAGCTACCCAATCTCTATTGGCGCCGGGTTATTTGAGGACCCGGCGTACCTCTCTCAAGTTCTCTCAAACAAAAATGCAAAACAAAAAGTTGTTGTGATCAGTAATGTCACAGTGGCGCCTTTGTATGCAGACAAAATTTTAAAGCAACTCGAGCAGCTCGGTTGTAGTGCATCCTTGTTAGAATTGCCTGACGGTGAACAGTACAAAAACTTGGATGTATTTAATCAAGTAATGAACTTCTTACTGGAAGGGAGTTATGCTCGTGATGTTGTGATCATCGCGTTAGGTGGTGGTGTTATTGGCGATCTTGTGGGTTTTGCGTCTGCCTGTTACCAGCGTGGGGTCGACTTTATTCAAATACCGACCACATTACTATCCCAAGTGGACTCTTCGGTTGGTGGAAAAACCGCGGTTAACCATCCGTTGGGTAAGAACATGATAGGTGCGTTTTACCAACCTAAAGCAGTGATCATTGATACCAACTGCCTGTCGACGTTGCCTGAACGTGAGTTCGCTGCGGGTATCGCCGAAGTCATTAAGTACGGCATTATTTACGATGCAGATTTTTTTGTATGGTTAGAAGACAATCTTGAGCGCTTGTATGCGTTGGATGAAGAAGCACTAACTTATGCGATCGCACGTTGCTGTGAAATAAAAGCGGAAGTGGTGGCTCAGGATGAGAAAGAGTCGGGCATCCGTGCTTTGCTTAACTTAGGTCACACCTTTGGTCATGCGATTGAAGCGGAACTTGGCTATGGCAATTGGCTGCATGGTGAAGCGGTATCTTCCGGCACTGTTATGGCGGCCAAAACGTCGCATCTACGTGGTCTGATCTCGGAAGAGCAATTTGAGCGTATTGTTGCGATTTTGCGTCGTGCAAAACTGCCTGTGCATACTCCAGACAGTATGAATTTCGATGACTTCATCAAGCACATGATGCGAGATAAGAAAGTCCTCTCTGGTCAATTACGATTGGTTTTGCCTACAGGCATTGGCACTGCCGAGGTAATTGCTGATACGACACAAGACGTACTCAAACAGGCAATAGACTTCGGTCGCGATATTTAACCTTGTAATGGCGCCTTTGGGCGTCATTCTTGTAGTGTATTAAGGTTATTAGATGAGTGTTGCTCACGTACTGGAATTAGATTCTCAAATCGAGTTGCTTGATAGATTAGGTCTACTGACTAACTTTGGTTCCAATCTCATTGCGATTAATGGTCATGATGGGTACGGGAAATCTTGGTTAGCGCAGCGATACCTTGAAGTGGGTGCCAGTAACAAGAATCAATGTTTGTTACTTTGTCATTCTAATCAAGACGATGTGCAGCATCGCGTCCTTATTTTGAATCAACTGGTTTCAGACGCATTGTTTAATCAGCAAGAGCCTTTACTTGATAGCCTTGAAAGGCTTTTAGGTGATGAGCCGTGTGACATTGCAATTGTTGTAGATGATGCGCATTTATTGAGTGAGACACTTATCTCTGAGCTTTGGATGCTGGTCTTAGAGGCGCACCATAAGCCAAATTGGACCATCAATGTCTTACTGTTTACACAGTCTGGACGTTTAGACGGTTTGCTAGCACGTCTCAGTTATGGACAAGAGATAAAGCCTGTTGAGCTTGATATTGATATGTTGTCCGAAGTGGAAGCTCGTCGTTTCTTTGAGTCACTTGTTGCGCGCTACGTCGATGATGAGTCTGAGAAACGGGTTAGAGATGCATTTAAAAAAGTCGACCCAGTACCGGGTGACATCATGGCGTTAGGAGAGATGAAAGTGGAAAAAAGGATCATTATCCGCTCGATTGTCGGTTCACCCCTGAATATTGCGTTGGTGGTATTAGTATTACTGTTGCTTGCTGCGGGTGGCTATTGGTGGATGCTTAGTCAACCAAGTCCTGATGATAAAGCGCAGCAAATTGCTGGCGGTTTAGAGCAAACGGCTATTCCAACTTTTGAAGAGTCAGTAATCAGTGCAGCGCAATCTTCACTGCAACCTGTAACCGATGGCTCTAGCAGTCTTGATAACTCTGGTGCGGTTGATGATTCTGATTCATTACCACCAGCAGTGACAGAAGAAGTAGCGAGCGTAGGCAGTGATGACAATCAACAAAGAGTGGTGATTGAGTCGAATGTGGTCGATGCATTGCTTGAAGGTAAAACTGATTCAGCAGACACAAAAGCGATTGATGACGTCGTAGGTACTGAGAAAACAGAAACCGCCGATGAAACTAGCTCTCCTTTGATTAAAGTCGTAAAACCGAATCAAGATATGGCGCAAGCACCTGCTCAGTCAGAAGAGGGTGAGGCAAACCAACCTGTTGTGAAGTTTTCATTTGCTCGTGAAGAACTAAAAGCGCTATCGCCAAGAGCTTATACTTTACAACTCGCAGCTATGACCTCAATGGAAGATGTACAATCCTTTCTCAATGAGCATAAACTGAATAATCAAGTGCGAATTTATCCTACCGTTCGTAATGACACCGAGTGGTATATCATCACATATCAAGATTATCCGACAATTCAAATGGCTCGTGATGCCGTCGCAAGCTTGCCAGATTCGGTTAAGTCGGTGAGTCCTTGGGCAAAATCACTCCGTCAGGTTCACCGTGAAATTGAACGAGTGAAATAAACCTGAGCTTCCCTGAAAAATATGTTACATTCCGCAGCCTTAATTTTTGGTCGATAGATAGAGCAGTAGATGAAAAAGCAACGAGCCTTTCTTAAATGGGCAGGAGGAAAATACGGACTGGTTGAAGACATCCAACGTCATTTGCCGCCGGCTCGAAAGCTAGTTGAACCTTTTGTTGGTGCGGGCTCAGTGTTTCTGAATACCGATTATGACCATTATCTACTTGCAGATATCAATCCAGATTTGATCAATCTGTACAACCTGCTGAAAGAACGCCCTGAAGAGTATATCTCTGAAGCGAAGCGTTGGTTTGTCGCTGAGAACAACCGCAAAGAAGCCTACCTACACATTCGCGCTGAATTTAATAAAACCGATGACGTGATGTACCGCTCTTTAGCGTTTTTGTACATGAACCGCTTTGGTTTTAATGGCCTATGCCGTTACAACAAAAAAGGTGGCTTCAATGTACCGTTTGGCTCTTACAAAAAGCCGTATTTCCCTGAGGCGGAATTGGAGTTTTTTGCAGAAAAAGCCAAAAAAGCTACGTTCGTTTGTGAAGGTTATCCTGAAACATTTCGTCGTGCGCGCAAAGGGAGCGTCGTGTATTGCGATCCACCTTATGCGCCGCTTTCAAATACGGCAAATTTCACCTCATACGCAGGTAATGGTTTCACGTTGGACGACCAAGCTGCATTAGCCGACATTGCTGAAAGAACAGCGACTGAACGTGGCATTCCTGTGTTGATTTCTAACCACGACACTACCTTGACACGTCGGTTGTATCACGGCGCGGATCTTAATGTGGTAAAAGTAAAGCGTACCATTAGCCGTAATGGTAACGGTCGTAATAAAGTTGATGAGCTACTTGCGCTTTTTCATGCCCCAGACATGGATAAATCAAACTCTTAATTCTCACACTATTATATCTAAATAGTGGATCTCCCCACTGGCTTCGGTAGAATTGCGCGCAGATTGTTTGCTCATTACTACTGAGGTCAGGTATGAAAGATTTTCTTATTGCTCCATCCATTTTATCGGCAGATTTTGCTCGTCTCGGTGAAGATGTAGAAAAAGTACTCGCAGCGGGTGCGGATGTGGTGCATTTCGACGTTATGGATAACCACTATGTACCAAACCTGACTTTTGGTGCGCCTGTGTGTAAAGCACTACGCGATTATGGCATCACAGCGCCAATCGATGTTCACCTAATGGTGAAACCCGTTGACCGTATTATTCCTGATTTCGCAAAAGCGGGTGCGTCGATGATTACGTTCCATGTAGAAGCTTCTGATCATGTAGACCGTACACTGCAGTTAATTAAAGAGCACGGCTGTCAGGCTGGTGTGGTACTAAACCCAGCAACGCCACTTGCAAGTCTTGAATTTATTATGGATAAAGTCGACATGATTCTACTGATGTCGGTAAACCCTGGTTTTGGTGGTCAATCATTCATTCCTCATACACTAGATAAACTGCGTGCCGTTCGTAAGATGATTGACGAGTCTGGTCGTGATATCCGCTTAGAAATCGATGGCGGTGTGAAGGTTGACAACATTCGTGAAATTGCAGAAGCGGGCGCAGACATGTTTGTTGCAGGCTCGGCGATTTTCGGTGAGCCAGATTACAAACAAGTGATCGATCAAATGCGCGCTGAACTGGCTGAAGTTAAATAAGCACCGATAAGCCAGCGCAATAACACGCTGATTTTAAAGGCTGCCAGCTTGTTGGCAGCCTTTGTGTTTTCTAGTATTAGAAGAAATTAAGTATCCACTGCGCTGAGCAAATAATCACTTGCCTATTTTACGCCCTTTCTGTACTATTCGTGCTCCTTAAACTCAGTCAATTATCTTTAGTTCCTTGCTTCCTCTGGACGACTGAGCCATTTGTGGAAGCTGAATAATCCGTAAGGAGCAACCAATGCGTCATTACGAAATCGTATTCATGGTGCACCCAGATCAAAGCGAGCAAGTTGCTGGCATGATCGAGCGTTACACTGGTTCAATCACTGAAGCTGGCGGTAAAATCCACCGTCTAGAAGACTGGGGCCGTCGTCAACTGGCTTACCCAATCAACAAGCTTCACAAAGCTCACTACGTTCTTATGAACGTTGAAGCTGACCAAGCTGTAATTGATGAGCTAGAAACTGCTTTCCGTTTCAACGATGCAGTTCTACGTAACATGATCATGCGTACTAAAGCAGCGATCACTGAGCAATCTATCATGCTTAAGCAAAAAGAAGAGCGTGCTCCACGTCGTGAAGAGCGTTCTGAAGCTAAGCCTGAAGCTAAGTCAGAAGCTGCTGAGTAAGTTTTCTTATGGCCAATCGAATGGAGCTGAGCGGCACCATTGCCAAACCGCCCATTCGTAGTAAAAGCCCTGGTGGCATTGAACACTGTCGGTTTTGGCTGGAGCATCGCTCTACTATTATCGAAGCTGACTTACCTCGACAAGTTTATTGTCGTATGCCGGTAGTCGTCAGCGGGCTTGGGTCACAAGCACTAACTCAGAATTTAGTTCAAGGCAGTAACATTAAGGTAAGTGGTTTTGTCACTTATCAAACCGGCCGAAATGGCGTGGGAAAATTAGTGTTACACGCCGACAACATTACTCAAATTTAAGATCAGGAGATAGCCCATGGCTCGTTTCTTCCGTCGTCGTAAATTCTGCCGTTTCACTGCAGAAGGCGTACAAGAGATTGATTACAAAGACGTAGCAACTCTTAAAAACTACATCACTGAAGCTGGTAAAATCGTACCTAGCCGTATCACTGGTACAAGCGCTAAGTACCAGCGTCAACTAGCACGTGCTATCAAGCGTTCACGCTACCTAGCTCTACTACCGTACACTGACAAGCATCAGTAATCGGTTCATTTTATTAAGAAAGAGGATTAAGCAATGCAAGTTATTCTACTTGATAAAATTGGTAACCTAGGTGGTCTTGGCGATACTGCAAACGTTAAATCTGGCTACGCTCGTAACTTCCTTATCCCACAAGGTAAAGCAGTTATGGCAACTAAAGCTAACGTTGAAATGTTTGAAGCTCGTCGTGCTGAACTAGAAGCTAAAGTTGCTGAGCAACTAGCTGCTGCAGAAGCTCGCGCAGAGAAAGTTAACGCTCTAGAAGCGGTAGTTATCGCTTCTAAAGCTGGTGACGAAGGCAAACTATTCGGTTCTATCGGTACTCGTGACATCGCTGACGCTATCACAGCTGCAGGCGTTGAAGTTGCTAAGAGCGAAGTTCGCCTTCCTGAAGGTGCTCTACGTAACACTGGTGAGTTCGAGATCAGCGTTCAACTTCACTCTGAAGTTTTCGCGACAGTTAACCTACAAGTTGTTGCTGCTGAGTAATTCAGTATCAAGACGAAATACTAAAAAGCACCTCCTTGGAGGTGCTTTTTTTATTTCTAAAACTGAGAGAAAAAGGGTTAAAAAGCGAAAAGTAAATTAACGGAAAATACGCTGTCCGCTTTGCTTAAGCCTTCAGGCACTTTATCGTGATACTGACGAGAGTGCGCCAGTTTCAGTGCAATATCTTCAGTAATATCATTGGTTACACTGAGTTCACTATCAGTACGTGTGTTACTTCTACCTGTTACCAACGTAATATCAGCTGCGAGACTTAAATTATCCAACGCATGCCAAGTTGTGTTGATATTTCCTCGAAAAATGCCTTCTCTAACGATATCGGGAAAGACAATATCGTCATCATCTATTTCGTCTAAGTTTGGCTCTTGATAGCGAAAACCAGGGCCTACTTCTACCTCTAAAATGAAGTTCTCAGTGTAGGAGAACTGGTAACCCAAACCACCTGACAACGTATAGTCTTTAAAATAAGCACTGTAGCGAGAATCCACTCCTTTAAAGCTGCCATACAAATACGTCTTAGGGCCTAACTTGTAGTCACTCTGTAGGGAATAGGTGGATGAGCGTTTGTCTTCTTCACCGTCTTTGTACAAGTTGTAGTACTTCCACTCACCATTAGAACGGTGTCGACCTGACGTATATTCAGCACTCAAACGAGCATTCAGGGAACGAGAGTCCGTGTTACCTGTGTGAGCTTGATAGCCGAACTCCACCTCGGTTTTTAGTGGGTCGGGTACATCAATATTTTGCTCTGGCTGTACTGATTCGTCAGCATACGATGCACTAGCGCACAGTAGGCTAAAGCTAAGTAACCAGTATCGGGACACATCAACCTCGAACGTAATCAAAAAGGAGGGGCATGATACTGATACAGATATTTGGTTGGGTCAATGGTAGGTTAATTTTTATTAGAGCTAGGCGGAAGAACCAGGCTATTACCCGGGTGGTTCACATGATGATTTCTTAACAAGTAATTGTCGCTTCGGGGAAGCATCTCAGCTAGGTTAAGGTTATAATCGTGGGTCAATAGTAGTTATCGAGCAAAGTCATGGCGGAAAACAGAAATCGCAAACCTTCAGACAGTCAGGTCGACGCAATCAAAGTGCCACCTCACTCACTAGAAGCCGAGCAATCAGTAATTGGTGGTCTTTTACTGGATAATGAACGTTGGGACACCGTTGCCGAACGTGTTGTGAGCAGTGATTTCTATAGTCGTCCACACCGCCTGATTTTTGAAGGTGTAAAAACCATTCTTGAAGCGGGTAAACCTCTCGATCTTATTACTTTATCGGAGTATCTAGAGCGTCACGAGTTGTTAGAAGATGTAGGCGGTTTTGCTTACCTCGCTGACTTGGCGAAGAATACGCCAAGTGCAGCTAACATCAATGCGTATGCTGATATTGTCGCTGAGCGTGCGATTGTTCGTGGCCTTATTGGTGTCGCGAATGAAATTGCGGACGCGGGCTATGACCCTCAAGGTCGCAGTTCTGAAGATTTAATAGACATGGCGGAGAGTAAAGTTTTTGCTATCGCCGAGTCTCGAACTAGTGAAAACGAAGGACCACAAAACGTCGACAACATCCTCGAAAAGACGTTAGAACGTATCGAGTTGTTGTATAAAACGCCACAAGATGGTGTTACGGGGGTCGATACCGGTTTCACAGATCTCAATAAGAAAACCGCAGGTTTGCAAGGCTCTGATTTGGTGATTGTCGCAGCGCGTCCATCGATGGGTAAAACGACCTTTGCGATGAACTTGTGTGAAAATGCGGCCATGCAACAAGAAAAGCCCGTACTTATTTTCTCGTTAGAGATGCCAGCTGAACAGTTGATGATGCGTATGTTGGCCTCTTTGTCTCGTGTAGACCAAACCAAGATCCGTACGGGTCAGCTAGATGACGAAGATTGGGCGCGTATTTCTTCTACTATGGGTATCCTGATGCAGAAGAAAAATATGTACATTGATGATAGCTCTGGTCTAACTCCGACCGAAGTGCGTTCGCGCGCTCGCCGTATCGCTCGTGAACATGGCGGTCTATCGATGATCATGGTCGACTACCTTCAGTTGATGCGCGTGCCTTCGTTAACCGATAACCGTACTCTTGAGATTGCTGAGATCTCTCGCTCTCTTAAGGCGCTGGCAAAAGAGCTAAATGTGCCTGTTGTGGCACTGTCGCAGCTAAACCGTTCCCTAGAGCAACGTGCGGATAAACGACCAGTAAACTCGGACTTGCGTGAATCCGGTTCCATCGAGCAGGATGCCGACTTGATCATGTTCATCTACCGTGATGAGGTTTATCACCCAGATAGTCCGTACAAAGGTACGGCCGAAATCATTATTGGTAAACAGCGTAACGGTCCTATCGGCTCTGTTCGCCTCACTTTCCAAGGTCAACATTCGCGTTTCGACAACTACGCGGGTCCTGCATTCGATATTGATGATGAGTAATTCCATGAGCTATATGAAAGCGGCCAAGGCGTGCATTGATTTGTCTGCGTTGCAGCACAACTTACAGCGCGTAAAAGCTCAAGCGCCACAAAGTAAAGTGATGGCTGTCGTCAAGGCCAATGGTTATGGTCACGGATTACGTCATGTCGCAAAACATGCTAACCATGCGGATGCGTTTGGCGTGGCTCGCATTGAAGAAGCATTGCAACTGCGCGCTTGTGGAGTAGTAAAGCCGATTCTATTGCTAGAAGGTTTTTACTCTCCTGGTGATTTACCTGTTCTTGTGACGAACAACATCCAAACCGTGGTGCACTGTGAAGAGCAGCTTATCGCCTTGGAGCAAGCAGACCTTGAAACTCCGGTTGTCGTGTGGCTGAAGATTGACAGTGGCATGCACCGCCTTGGGGTTCGTCCTGAACAATATGACGACTTTGTAACGCGGCTGAAGGAGTGTCCAAATGTAGCGAAACCGTTGCGTTACATGAGCCACTTTGGCTGTGCAGATGAGCTGGATAGCGATATTACCCCACAACAGATTGAGCTGTTTAAATCGTTGACTTCTGGTTGCCAAGGGGAACGTTCACTGGCGGCATCTGCGGGGTTATTGGCATGGCCTCAAAGCCATTTAGATTGGGTTCGTCCGGGTATTATCATGTATGGTGTGTCGCCATTCGATGACAAAACGGCGCAAGATCTTGGGTATCAGCCTGTCATGACACTTAAATCCCACCTTATTGCGGTACGTGAAGTGAAGAAGGGCGAAAGTGTTGGCTATGGTGGTATTTGGACCAGTGAGCGAGATACAAAAGTTGGGGTCATCGCTGTAGGGTATGGCGACGGTTACCCAAGAAGTGCTCCAAACGGTACGCCGGTGTGGGTTAATGGCCGTAAAGTACCTATTGCAGGTCGAGTTTCCATGGATATGCTGACGGTCGATTTGGGACCAGACGCAACGGATAAAGTCAGCGACGAAGCGATTCTTTGGGGGAAAGAGCTCCCAGTAGAAGAAGTGGCGGGTCACATTGGTACGATTGCGTATGAACTCGTGACTAAGCTAACGCCTCGCGTCGAGATGGAATACTCCAAATAAACAACGAAAGGCTAACCCAAGGTTAGCCTTTGTTTTATCTACTCACCGTTAATCGTAGCAATAACGCGGCGGCCACCACCAAAGTCTCGATGCTCACCCAAGTAAATACCTTGCCATGTTCCTAAAGCTAATCGACCATTTTGGATTGGTACCGTCACACTACTGCCAAGCAGTGATGCTTTAATATGTGCCGGCATGTCGTCGTCACCTTCATAGGTGTGCTGATAATAAGGAGCACGCTCTGGCACAAACTTATTGAAGTGCGCTTCCATGTCCATACGCACGGTTGGATCAGCATTCTCATTTAAGGTCAAACTGGCGGAGGTGTGCTGAATAAATAAGTGTAATAAACCTACTGAAAGTTCGTTTATTTGTGGTAATTGTTGTTCAATTTCATCAGTTATCAGGTGAAAACCGCGGCTTCTCGCTTTTAATTGCAGTGTTTTTTGTGCCCACATACGTGTTCCTTTGGAAATTTATAAATTGGCGTCTATCCTATTCCAATTAGAGCCTGTCATTAGTAAATGATATGATTCTTGTCATCGTAAATGAATTGTTCAATTTCAGGGCAGGGAACGTGACCTAACTCAATGTGAGTGTAAAAGCTCTCGGTCATAATTGGCGCCTGAAAAAAAATTACAAAGACTTGTTTTGTGGCAATTTGCCCAAACATCTAATTTATATTCTATTTGCTAAATCGGGGATTCCACAGTTTTCGCTAGACTGTAAGGAATGGAACCTACTGTAACATCGGGATAAAGACCATGTTGAAAAATATCAATCCAACGCAAACACAAGCTTGGAAAGCGCTAACGGCGCATTTCGAATCTGCACAAGATATGGATCTTAAAGAGCTGTTTGCTCAAGACGCAGCGCGTTTCGACAAATACTCTGCACGTTTCGGCTCAGACATCCTAGTCGATTACTCAAAGAACCTCATCAATGAGGAAACTCTGAAGCACCTGTTTGCTCTTGCGAAAGAGACCGAGCTGAAATCTGCAATTGAAGCGATGTTCAGTGGTGAAGCGATCAACCAAACAGAAGGTCGCGCTGTTCTTCACACTGCACTACGTAACCGTGCTAATACTCCAGTTATGGTAGATGGCGAAGACGTAATGCCAGCAGTGAACGCGGTTCTAGAAAAAATGAAATCATTCACTGAGCGCGTTATCGGCGGTGAATGGAAAGGTTACACAGGCAAAGCAATTACCGATATTGTGAACATCGGTATCGGCGGTTCTGACCTTGGCCCTTACATGGTGACGGAAGCTCTAGCGCCATACAAAAATCATCTAAACCTTCACTTCGTATCTAACGTTGATGGTACACACATCGTTGAAACGTTGAAGAAAGTTAACCCAGAAACGACGTTATTCTTGATCGCGTCTAAGACGTTTACAACGCAAGAAACCATGACTAACGCGCACACTGCTCGTGATTGGTTCCTAGAATCTGCGGGTGATCAGGCTCATGTGGCTAAACACTTTGCTGCGCTTTCAACAAACGCGACAGCCGTGTCTGAATTTGGTATCGATACAGCGAACATGTTTGAATTCTGGGACTGGGTTGGTGGCCGTTACTCACTATGGTCTGCGATCGGTCTATCAATTGCACTAGCAGTAGGTTTCGACAACTTTGTTGAGTTGCTTGATGGTGCTCACGAGATGGACAAGCATTTCGTATCAACAGATCTAGAAAGCAATATTCCAGTGATTCTTGCTTTGATTGGTATTTGGTACAACAACTTCCACGGTGCGGAGTCAGAAGCTATCCTACCTTACGATCAATACATGCACCGTTTTGCAGCATATTTCCAGCAAGGCAACATGGAATCAAACGGTAAATACGTTGACCGTGACGGCAATGCTGTAACTTACCAAACTGGCCCAATCATTTGGGGTGAACCAGGTACCAACGGTCAGCACGCGTTCTACCAGCTAATTCACCAAGGTACTAAGCTTATCCCATGTGACTTCATTGCACCTGCAATTAGCCACAACCCAGCTAGCGATCATCACCAAAAACTGATGTCTAACTTCTTCGCGCAAACTGAAGCTCTAGCGTTTGGTAAAAATGAAGAAACCGTGAAAGAAGAGTTGGTGAAAGTAGGTAAGAATGCTGAAGAAGTGGCAGCGATTGCGCCATTCAAAGTGTTTGAAGGTAACCGTCCAACAAACTCTATTCTAGTGAAGCAAATCACGCCTCGTACGCTAGGTAACTTGATCGCAATGTACGAACACAAAATTTTCGTACAAGGTGTTATCTGGAATATCTTCAGCTTTGACCAGTGGGGCGTGGAGCTAGGTAAACAACTGGCTAACCAAATCCTACCTGAGCTTGCAGACGAGTCTCAAATCAGCTCGCATGACAGCTCAACAAACGGTCTAATCAACGCATTTAAAGCGTTCAAAGCTTAATGTTTGAATAGATAAAGAAAAGGTCAGCAAATGCTGACCTTTTTATTGCCTGAGGCAAAAACAAAATAGGTTGGCCAGTGCCAACCTATTTTTTCTCTTTTATTCGAAGCAAATTTCGATAAAGGCATTTCCCCATTGGGAAGAGAAAGGCATGATAATAATTGAGCCTTCACACTTGTGGCGAATCGTATGACCTCGGCCCGAAACCACAACCGGTGTTGCCATATCAAAGTCAAAACCACTTTCCGCCAGAATGCGTTTCGCACCACCAGTAACCATGTTGGTGATCTCACCCACCATATCGGTCACTTCTTCATTGAGCCCATTTGGACGTTCACCAAGCATGTTCTGCATGATTTCTAGGGCGAGTGCTTCATCAAAGGTGATCGACATTGAACCACGAGTTTGTGGGCCTACCATACCAATCAGACCAGAAACGTCACCTCGTGCGATCTCATCTTTTTTGATTCGCGGTTTTTGTGGCTTCAGCTCAAGAGAAGCCATAGTTTTTAGCACGTTCATTAAAGAAGCTAAAAACGGGTTTACAAATTCAGCGCGCATAACGTTCTTCTATACTTTTTCTTTCGTCTCGGAGGAACAGGCCTGGCATTCACCATGAGTTTCAATAACTTGGTTGGTCAGTTTGAATCCATGCTTCTCGGCGTTTTCGGCTAACAAGGATATCAGCGTCTCATCTTCGAGTTCAACGACATCACCACATTTATCGCAAATTAGTAATTGGAAAAAGTGCTGCTGAGTATTGAAAGAACAACAAGTAATAAAGCTATTTGTCGATTCCACTCGGTGGATGAAGCCTTGTTCTAGGAGAAAATCTAATGCTCGATAAACAGTGGGCGGCTTAGCCTGAGGCTCACTCTCTTTTAGTTGCTCCAATAGCTCATACGCACTTGAGGCGCGGCGATTAGAACAAATGAGTTCAAATACGCGTCGGCGTTGCGGAGTCAGTCGTACTCCACGCTCTGCGCAGATACTTTCAATTTGTTCAATGATTGTTGGGTTCAAACCTTTCACCATAACTATCGGACGTGCTCTATGATAAATCATTTCTATACGAAGTTCGTTTAGAAATGCTTCATTTTACCCACTATCAGAACGAAAATCATGAATTAAAGCAAGTCGGTGGTGGTGTGAAGGCGGAATAATCATCACAGAATGAATCAACGAATGACACATTCGTATTACTTCTGCGTATTCCTAAGCACTTGGCTAGTCAGCCAACCAAATCATTCTCGCTGAAACTAGCACCCAGAGGTGCTTGGGTATACAATACCCGACTTATTTTTTGAGCGTACTGCTGCGCTCGACCTTGGCAACATAAAAACGGGTGTTTATATCATGACTCATTCTTGCAGGCTCTCCGTAGCACCAATGTTAGATTGGACTGATCGTCATTGTCGCTACTTCCATCGCTTAATGACCAAAGAAACCCTGCTGTACACTGAAATGGTGACGACAGGTGCGATCATTCATGGAAAAGGAGATTTCCTGGCTTATAACGAAGAAGAGCATCCGTTAGCCCTTCAACTTGGTGGTTCAAACCCAGCAGATTTGGCTACGTGTGCCAAGCTAGCGCAAGAGCGTGGCTACGATGAGATTAACCTAAATGTGGGGTGTCCATCTGACCGCGTACAAAACGGTCGATTTGGTGCTTGCCTAATGGCTGAACCGCAGTTAGTTGCGGATTGTGTCGCAGCAATGAAAGACGTGGTCGATATCCCTGTAACAGTCAAGACTCGCATTGGTATTGATGATCAAGATTCTTACGAGTTCTTAACGGATTTCGTTTCTATTGTTTCAGAAAAGGGTGGCTGTGAGCAGTTCACTATCCATGCTCGTAAAGCTTGGTTAAGTGGTTTAAGCCCAAAAGAAAACCGTGAGATCCCACCATTGGATTACCCACGCGCTTACCAATTGAAGCAAGACTTCTCACACCTAACGATTGCGATTAACGGTGGCGTGAAGTCATTAGAAGAAGCAAAAGCACATCTTCAGCATCTTGACGGTGTGATGATTGGTCGTGAAGCATACCAAAGCCCATATCTACTGGCATCGGTAGACCAAGAGTTGTTTGGCTCTAACGCTCCAGTGAAGAAACGCAGCGAAATTGTTGAAGAGATGTACCCATACATTGAAGCGCAATTAGCGAAAGGTTCGTACCTTGGTCACATTACCCGTCACATGTTAGGTTTGTTCCAAAGCATGCCCGGTGCTCGTCAATGGCGTCGTCATATCAGTGAAAATGCGCACAAACCAGGTTCTGGTCTAGAAGTATTGCAAGACGCGCTAGCTAAGATTCCAAAAGAATTGAATGTGTAAAATTCGCCAGTGAATGGCTAAAATTACCAACTAAAGAATGATAAAGCCAGAGTGCAGAAATGCCTCTGGCTTTGTTTTTTTATTAAAAATCATAATCTTAACTTCGTTTTTGTAAGTTGGTATGGAAACTGCTCTGTTTATTGAAAACAAATGGAGAAGTGATTATGTTGGAGCTAATCTTTATTTTAGTCTTTGCGGCGACCTTGTTGGTTACGGGTATCACAATGATGACCGTATTCGCAGCAACTGGTATTGCGTTAGTTGTGATGTTTTTACTGGGAATGGTTGGAGCGGTACTCAAGCTATTACCATGGTTAATCGTGATTGCATTGGGTATTTGGTTCTTCAAGAATTACGTTGCTCAGCCCCGCTATAAATAATGAGTAACATCATTTAGTTGATGGAGAGGCGTGAGAATATGGTATATTTCCTCTCACGTCCTCTACGTGAATATCAGCTATCTCGGAGTAAATACTACATGACAAATAAAGCGAACATCGCTTTAACGGCATTATCGTTAGCAGTATCTTTTCCTGTTTTTGCAGAGTACTCTGTATCGACAAAAGTCGGCGCAGAGGTATGGGCTGCCGACACTAAAGTTAATGAAGCGAGACGAGATAGCAGTACCACAGGCACTTTTTACGCGGCGATTGAACATGATGTTAAATACGTCCCTAATGCGCGCCTTCGTTACTCAAGTGTTGATGCGAATTACATGGGGTTCGATAAGCTCGATTTAACCTTGTATTACCACGTTCTAGAGCATGATTTATTGCACTTTGATGCGGGTCTTACGTTCAGTAATTTAAGTGACACTAAATATATTGATGCTGGCTCAAGCAGGCGTGTAGAAGAATTTGATGAGCTGATTTGGGCTTGGTATGGCTACGCAGAAATTCAAGTTCCGGATACAAACTTTGATGTGATTGGTGAGATAAACTTTGGTGACAACAAAGGTATTAAAAGCACCGATTTCATGGCAGGTGTTCAATACAATGTACCGCTCGAAAAAGCTCGACTGGCTTTTCGTGGAGGTTACCGTGTGATTGATTTAGAGTCCGATAAATTCATGTCGGATCTAGGGAAAGAGTTTATTTTTGCTAACGGCTTCTTTGTGAGTGCGGAATACGCGTTCTAAACTCAGCCATGTTAGATATTCGATTTACTTAAAACGTCGCTTTATAAGCGGCGTTTTTTTATATCACTTCATTATATCTAATCGAAATTTCTCCCTATTTGGCTGACTTAGACCATGCTTACCTAGGAGCAATGTGAAAGTTAAAGCAGGGATAGCGATGACAATAAATGAACTAAGACATCTATTCCGTGAAAATCAGCTTATCGAAGCGATTATTGAGCCTGCAATCCAAGAGGGTGGTTGGGTTGTAGAGTTCAGACATGCGCGCGGTGGTTTTGTTTTTCTAACGGACAGTCACGGCGAAGAATGTCTTTATGAAGATTTGGATACTGCGTCAAAATCGGCAATGGCAGTAGGCTTTCAACAAGTCCGCATTGAAGACCGATGAGCAAAAAGTAAGCCGTTCTTACTTCCAAAAAGTTATAAAACATTCACTTCTATTCTTTCTTGTTATTAAGGAGAGTGGGTACTCTATCGTCACGCAATGAATAGGGATGTCGTGATAATGTCTTTTCAAAAGAATGAGTATTCTCACAAGAATGTGTCTGAAGATAATAATGGGCAAGGAGGAAATCCTCCAATCGCAAGCCCTCTGAATGACCAACAAATTAGCTCACTCCAACAAACTGTCTCTGAGTTGTCTTCACAGCAACTTGCTTGGGTCAGTGGGTATTTTTGGGGATTAGCTCAAAATCAACCAAACACAGCGGTAACTCCAATTGCACAAGCAACGGCAGCCGTATCAGCGAAGCCAGCAGGTAAGTTGAGTATTATTTTTGCTTCCCAAACGGGCAATGCTAAAGGTGTTGCTGAAGCTCTGGAACAGGAAGCAAAAGCAGAAGGAATTGCAGTCGAACTTTTTGATGCAAGCGATTACAAAGGTAAAAACTTAGCCAAAGAAACGCATGTCATTATTGTGGCATCGACTAACGGCGAAGGCGAAGCGCCAGACAATGCCATTGAGCTACATGAGTTTTTGCAATCGAAGAAGGCTCCAAAGCTGCCAAACCTGCAATATGGTGTTATTGCATTGGGAGATTCTAGCTACGAGTTCTTCTGTCAGACCGGTAAAGACTTCGACACTTACCTATCAAAGCTAGGCGCGACTCCATTTATCGAGCGTCTTGATTGCGATGTGGATTATGAAGCCCCTGCAACTGAATGGCGTAAGAATGCGTTAGACAAGGTAAAAGATACACTGTCTTCTGGCTCTGAAGCGGATGTGGTTCAACTTCCTGTGGGTCAAGCTGCGACTGCGCACTCTCCTTACAATAAACAAAATCCGTACACTGCGACGTTACTGACCAGTCAAAAAATCACGGGCCGTGACTCTGGAAAAGACGTTCGTCATATAGAAATCGACTTAGAAGGCTCGGGCTTAACGTATCAGCCTGGTGATGCACTGGGTGTGTGGTTTGAAAATAGCTCGGAACTTGCAAATGCCATTCTTGGTAAGGTCGGTTTGTCTGGGGTTGAGACTGTTGACGTTGATGGTGAAAGCTTGTCAATCCACAGTGCTCTTGTGAGTAAATATGAAATCACAACATCTAACCCACAGCTCATCACAAAGTTTGCCGAGTTATCCGGTAGCAAGAAACTACAAAAGTTAGTTGAAGATAAAGATAAGCTTCGCGAGTACTCTGCAAATACTCAAATCGTTGATGTACTGGCAGAAAAGAAAACCAAGTTAACCGCAGATGAATTGATTGGTTTGCTTCGTCGTCTTACTCCACGCCTTTACTCTATTGCATCAAGCCAAGAAGAGGTCGATGAAGAAGTACACCTAACGGTTGCTTTGGTTGAGTACGAACAAAACGACGAAAAACGATATGGTGGAGCGTCTAGTTTCTTAGCACAGCGTCTCGAAGAGGGAGATGAAGTTAAAGTATTTGTTGAGCATAACAACAACTTTAAACTGCCGGAAGATGATAGCACTCCAATTATCATGGTTGGTCCTGGCACAGGTATCGCACCATTCCGAAGCTTTATTCAGGAACGTGAAAACCGTGATGCTGAAGGCAAAAACTGGTTGTTCTTTGGTGATCGCACGTTCACTCAAGACTTCTTATACCAAGTGGAATGGCAAAAGTATCTCAAGTCAGGAGTACTAAGCCGATTGGATGTTGCCTTTAGTCGTGACCAAGTAGAAAAGGTTTACGTACAACATCGCATCTTAGAAAACGCAGCTCAAGTGTGGCAGTGGATCCAAGAAGGCGCTTATATCTATGTCTGCGGTGATGCAACGCGTATGGCAAAAGATGTGCACGACGCATTGGTTATCGTTGCTGAACAAGAAGGCAAGATGCCGCGTGACGATGCAGAACAATTTATTAATGACCTACGTAAAGCGAAACGTTATCAGAGGGATGTGTACTAATGACTTTTTCTACGGACAATAATAAGCAGGTTGTATTAGGTGAAGAGTTAGGGCCGCTATCTGATAACGAGCGCCTGAAGCGAGAAAGCAACTTATTACGTGGCACTATTGAGCAAGATTTACAGGACCGTATTACTGGTGGCTTTACTGCCGACAACTTCCAGTTAATTCGTTTCCACGGTATGTATCAACAAGACGATCGTGATATCCGTAATGAACGCACAAAGCAAAAACTGGAACCATTACATAATGTGATGCTTCGTGCTCGTATGCCTGGAGGCATCATCACGCCAACGCAATGGTTAGCGATCGACAAGTTCGCAACGGAGCACTCTTTATATGGAAGTATTCGTCTGACGACTCGCCAAACGTTCCAGTTTCATGGGGTATTAAAACCGAATATTAAGTTGATGCATCAAACGCTCAACAGTATTGGTATTGATTCGATTGCAACCGCGGGTGATGTAAACCGTAACGTGTTGTGTACCACTAATCCAGTGGAGTCAGAGTTACACCAAGAAGCTTACGAATGGGCGAAGAAGATCAGTGAGCATCTATTACCAAAGACGCGCGCTTATGCAGAGATTTGGCTAGACGGTGAAAAAGTAGAAAGCACGGAAGAAGACGAACCGATTCTAGGCAAGAACTACTTACCACGTAAGTTTAAAACTACAGTGGTTATCCCACCGCAAAATGACGTAGATGTACACGCTAACGATCTCAACTTCGTAGCGATTGCAGATAACGGTAAGCTGGTAGGCTTTAACGTCCTGGTCGGCGGAGGCTTAGCGATGACGCATGGCGATACATCAACTTATCCGCGCCGCGCTGATGACTTTGGCTTTATTCCGCTGGACAAGACACTTGATGTTGCCGCAGCTGTAGTAACAACTCAGCGCGACTGGGGTAACCGTTCAAACCGTAAGAACGCAAAAACCAAATACACATTGGATCGTGTAGGTAGCGATGTCTTTAAAGTGGAAGTCGAGAAACGTGCTGGTGTTAAGTTTGAGCAAAGCCGTCCATATGAATTCACAGAACGTGGTGACCGTATTGGCTGGGTAGAAGGAATTGATGGTAAATATCATTTAGCGCTTTTCATCGAAAACGGTCGCTTATTAGACTTTCCAGGTAAACCACTTAAGACGGGTGTTGCTGAAATTGCCAAAATCCACAAAGGCGATTTCCGCATGACAGCAAACCAAAACCTAATTGTTGCGGGTGTACCTAAAAACGAAAAAGCGAAGATTGAAAAGATCGCTCGTGAACATGGCTTAATGGACGACGGCGTAAGTGAACAGCGTAAGAACTCAATGGCTTGTGTTGCTTTTCCAACTTGTCCGCTAGCGATGGCAGAAGCTGAACGTTTCCTTCCTCAGTTTGTTACTGATGTGGAGGGGATTCTGGAGAAGCACAACCTACCAGAAAATGACAACATCATTTTGCGTGTAACTGGGTGTCCAAATGGTTGTGGCCGCGCAATGTTGGCTGAAATTGGTCTAGTTGGCAAAGCGCCGGGTCGTTACAACTTGCACCTAGGTGGTAACCGTGCTGGTACTCGAGTACCTAAAATGTATAAAGAGAACATCACGGATAAGCAAATCTTAGAAGAGATTGATCTGCTGGTGGCTCGATGGTCGAAAGAGCGTGAAGAAGGCGAAGCCTTTGGCGATTTCACTATTCGTGCTGGCATTATCCAAGAAGTGCTCGTATCAAAGAGGGACTTTCATGCTTGATTCTGTAGCATCCAAGTTGGAGCTTACAGAGTTACTGACATTAACAAAGACGGAGCAAATCCTCCGTCTTGCTCAAATTAATGTCGAGCTCGAAAAGCTTTCAGCACAAGAGAGAGTAGCGTGGGCTTTAGATAATCTAGAAGGCGAGTTCGCGGTTTCTTCTAGTTTTGGTATTCAAGCCGCGGTTATGCTTCATTTAGTTACTCGCGCCAAAGCGGACATCCCCGTCATTCTAACCGATACTGGTTACCTGTTTGCTGAGACGTACCGATTTATTGATGAGCTGACAGATGCTCTCAACCTAAATTTAAAAGTTTATCGAGCCAAAGAAAGTGCGAATTGGCAAGAAGCTCGATATGGAAAATTATGGGAGCAGGGCGTAGAGGGAATTGAAAAATACAACAAGCTCAATAAAGTTGAGCCGATGCGTCGAGCGTTAAAAGAGCTTAATGTTGGAACGTGGTTCTCTGGATTGCGTCGAGAGCAAAGTAAATCTCGTGCAGGTTTACCGATTCTATCAATTCAGAACGGTGTGTTTAAATTTCTACCAGTAATTGATTGGACTAATAAAGACGTTCATTACTACTTAGAACAACACGGCCTTAAATACCACCCATTGTGGGATGAAGGTTACCTTTCAGTTGGTGATACACATACCACTCGTAAATGGGAGCCGGGAATGTCAGAGGAAGAAACTCGATTCTTTGGCTTAAAGCGAGAATGTGGCCTACACGAAGATGATGGCTCTGAACAAGATGGGTCTGGCATATAGCCATAATGCTCTTTAAATAGAGTTTAGGTTAAGTTTAATAAAGATAGCTGCAATAAAGCAGCTTTCTTTATTTATGGTACTTGAAAAAACACGCCTCAAAGAACAATTCTGTGGATAAGTTGTGTGAGAGCTTGGGGTAAAGTTGAATAAATAAAGGTTTGATCGAAAACTCATCGTTTAACCATTATTTTTGCAATTTTTGAAAAATAACACTTGCCAATGTGAGCGCGATCTCTATAATGCCTCCTCGTCGACAGGGCAAGGCCTCACAAGGGGTTAAGCGAAGTTGATAAGGCTGAAAAGAAAAACGAAATAATTTGAAGAAAGTGTTTGACACAATAAATTATCTCGCTAGAATGGCCGCCTCTTCCGAAGTGATGTCAATCACAAAGAAGAGTTGCTCTTTAACAATATAGACCTATCAATCTGTGTGGGCACTCGTTGATGATAATCCAAATAGTTTCTTCGGAAACAATTTAGGTTTCAATGAAACGAAGTGACCATTGAATCTTCGGGTTCAGCACAGTCAATTCAAACATTACTTATGTAATGTTCAGTATTCATTGAGCCGAACAAAATCTTAAATTGAAGAG
>NZ_JAWOWM010000020.1:0-54111 GCF_033340475.1 Vibrio sp. 1078-1 | reverse complement strand
GGTTGAAAGCACCGGTCTTGAAAACCGGCATACGTTAATAGCGTATCTAGGGTTCAAATCCCTATCTCTCCGCCACTATTAAGAAGCCTCGCTAGAAATAGCGAGGCTTTTTTCATTTCCGTACATCTTTATTACTCTATCTGTGCTTGCCAAAAATCAATTCCATATGCGATCTACTTTTCGACAAAGTAATATTGGTATCGGTATCGGTATTGGTTGTGATGTTTTGATTTTTGCTAAGAAGTGCAGTTGCCTCTAAAGCTGTTCATCCTCATCACTGCATGCTGTCCCGATAAGGTTGTTGGAGATGCTTTGTTAAGGTGTTGAACCATCTATTGCCTTATCGTTCTCTTAAAGCACTACCATTGCTTCTCTAGCCCCTTTTACTGGATAGACCGAACAAATAAGCATACTCAAATAGCCACTGTTTCACTGATGTATCTTTTTGTTTTGCTCAGTCTAGCGATGCGTGTGCTCTATTGCCTAAATCTAGCTACGTCTTAAAACCATACATCAACAGGCTAAAGTTACGTATTCCTGTATCTTTTAAAATTGTTTTGGATTCTGCTGGAATGACAGGATCAGAGTAGTCAAAAGAGAAGAGTGAAAGTGAAACGATAGTGAGTTGCTAGGAAGTTGGAAATTACTTGGGAACCAATGAATTTGATAAACATATTGATGTAAGGACTAAAGGGTTAATAGCAGGCAATAAAAAAGCCGACAGGTAAGCTGTCGGCTTAGTTAGGTCATCTTAAGTTAGTCATTCTGGACGAGCGTGAGAGCTTTACGAGAGACTTCGTGAGCAGCTTTGGTTAGATTTTGCTTCTCTAGTGTGTCTGCTAGGAATGCATAGTCAGAGACGTCAGAGCGAAGCTTTAAGGCGATCTCAAAGTGATCCTGGGCTTCTTGCCACTTCTCTTGACGGAAATAGAAGTGTGCTAATGCGCTATGGGCAGCGGCGTTATCCGGTTCTTTCTTCACTACTCCCTCTAAGAAGACCACGACAGGGTGGGTATCTGGCAGATTTAGATCTGGCAGTAGTTGATAAAGCTCTGGGGCAGGTTGTTTTTTTAATGCTTCTTTTAGCAGGGTAAAGGCTTCTGCATCAGCTTTTCGTGTGATGAGTTCTCGAGCAAAACAGGCAACGAGGTGTGTGTCTTGTTTCACTTTACGTGAGAGACTATTCCAATGAGAGATAAGCCCTTCGCTACCTTGTTGTTGCGCTACTTCATGGAGTAAGCCGCACTGCGCCTTTTGAATCAGCTCTGCATGTTCTTCTTCCGTGATGAGTTTTGCTTTGGTTAGTTGTGGCAAGAGGTCAATAAGAGGTTGCCACAACTTTAGCTGCATGTACGTTGTTTTCAGCAAGTTCAATACAATAGAGTTACTCGCATACTGACTTTTTAACGATTGCAAGGTATCGAAAGCGGACTCGAACTCGTTGTCGCGGATAAATTGTTTCGCTCGAGTCAGTTCTACTGCGAGATGGGCGTTCTCTTGTTGGCTCGCTAGCTCTAGATAGTGATCTCGTTTTGCTTTATCACCTTGGCCTTGTGCGGCTTCAGACGCAACCAAGTAGCAAAGCAGCGGCATATCGTGATGATTTGCCCAGCGAGTTACTTTCTTCTCAGCACCTTTCCAGTCACCTTCTAGCAGTTTAATAATGCCTTCATTGGTGTATCGGCGGGAATGGCGCATTTTGCGAACACTGAAGTAGTTCCATGTTGTAGAACTAGCATAAACTAACTTCTTAATCAGGTACTCAAGCAGAAAAAGACCTGCGAGTGCAGCGATAACGAAAACCACTAATGTCGTTACGCTCATCTCGATCGTTTTCTCGGCAATGGAGATGAGTACATAGCCTTGCTGACCAGAAAACTGGGTGCCAACAAATAGTCCTGCGCCTAGTACAACAAATAGGAAAATAAGACGAAACATTACTTATCCTCCATGCCTGTCATCGTTGTGACTTCACGACGTAGGCGTTCACGGATGACATCTGATAGTTGAGACTGACTTTGCAGTTTTGTTGGGTATTCCACTTGAATATTTTGCTGACTTAGCAGGTTAACCGTTTTGTTGAACTCTTTAACGGAATTATCGTCTTGGTTGAAGAAAGCTAATGCCCATTTGTCGGCTGTTTTTAGAGATGTGGTGTAAATTTCACCTTGTTCTTGGTACACCGCTTTTATTGCCGTTTCCAATTTGGCTTTGATGTTTTCTTTCAGGTAAAAGTGTTGCTCAGGAGAAAGCAGTGGAATGACGTTACCATCGCGCGTGCGGAAGGTAATGAAGTTTTCCGAAAAGTCCTTCAAAGAGGTCATTAAGTTATCTTGCCAGTTTGCGATATCTTCAGACACTTCAGTGTTTTCTACGGCTTCAGCTTCAGGTAGCAGTGCATTGGCGAGAGGGAGCTTGTCTACTTGCTGTTGCAGGGCAGTTAAGCGTAATACCAATCCATCACGGTCAATTAGCGGGATAGTGCGAAGTTTGGTGATATCGTTTGCCATTGCTTTACGTAGTTTGACGAGACTAGGGTCATTCAGCGCTGCAATGCGTTGGTCTGCACTTTCCATCAGTTGAGTCGCGCTTTCTACATCGTGCTCTAAGAACAATTTACGGCCGGCTAATTTGACGAGGTAATCGGCTTCCGCCAATAGCCAGTCGTTTGGTCGACGACCTTTCACATCGGCAACGGCGAGCTGTAAGCTTTCAATGCTCTTCTGTTGCTGTCCAAGTACCACTTCCGCTTTGTGTGTCACGGTTGTTGCTTTCTCGATGGTTTCTTCTTGTACCCGGCTGAGCTCTTGCTTCATGGAAGCTTGAGTGCTTTCTAGCTGACTTTTTAGTTGGGCGATCTGCGCTTGGTAATCGGCTTGCTGTTGATGCAGCTTGTACGCGAGGCCACCGCCAAAAATAATCGATAAGATGATAGCGACCGTGCCTAGTTTGACACCGCGTTTACCTTGTTTTTCTTCAAACTCGACTTTGGTTGGCTCTGCTGTTTTTGGGGGCTCGGCCGCTTGTGGTTGCTCTTTTTTAAGGTCCGCATCCTGCTGCGATGTGGTTTTTTCGACTAGCGGTGCCGATGAGGTTTCTTCGGAAAGGTTTTTATCGTTATTTTTTTGGTCGTTATTTTTACTTGTCATGCCTATATCCTGTGTAGCTAGGGCTGGAGAGCCGCCAGTAATTCTTGGTTGGATGCGCTTCCCGTGCATCTCACGCGAGTGAACCCCCTTTGAATTGCGATGTCAGCGATACGCTGACTGGGGATATACAACTCTTGTTGATTAAGCCAAGTCAATTGCTCCGAGGTCAATTGGCTGCACAAATAATCCAGTTGTTCACCACTGGTGACAATAATCTGGTTAATTTGTAGGTTTTTCCATAGTGAGATACAGCTTACTGGATCGAATGGGATGAATTCTCTCTTGTAAGTCTCACTATAGTGAACTTTTGCGCCACGCCTCACCAATGCATCTTTGATCAGCTCTCTTCCGCCGTTACCACGAAGGATAAGAACTTGTTGTTGTGCCACATTGTTGAGCTCTGGCAGTCGCAATAAATGTTCACTATCACTGACTTGGGGATAGTGTACTTTCTGTTGGGTACATTTGCTTAAATAGTGTGCTGTTTTTTGACCAACGGCAAGGTAAATGGCTTGTTTCGGCCATGATGTCTCGTTGCTGGCTATGATTTGCTGTGCACATTGCACGGCATGTCGACTAACAGCGATAACAATTTGAGCTTGATGCAGGTGTTTAGAGAGGTGCGTGTCCGTGAGATCGGCGACAATGTCGATCAGAGGATGGTGATATGCGGAAATGCCGTGCCTTTCGAGCAGAGAGCAAAGCGCGCTGCCTTGCTCTCCCGGCCGAGTGACCAACACTGCCATGATTATTCGTGATCTGCGTACAGCTTAGTTAGGATTTCACGAGCGCCGTTATCTAACAGCTCATTGGCTAGCTGCACTCCTAATCCTTCGCCGTCTTTACGATGGCCACGAATTTCACCACGCACAATTTCGCTGCCATCTGGTTCGCCAACTAATGCGCGTAGCCAAATGTTGTCGCCGTCTAGCAGGGCATAGCTGCCGATTGGTACCTGACAGCCGCCTTCTAGGGTCAGATTCATTGCGCGCTCACACAAAACGCGGTCTACGGTGTCTTGGTGGTTAAGTGGCTCAAGCAGCTTAAGCAGTCTTTCATCGTCAAGGCGGCACTCAATACCGACAGCACCTTGGCCTACCGCTGGTAGTGATTGCTCTGGTTCGATAAAGCTACGAATGCGTTCTTCAAGCTTCAATCGTTTGAGGCCAGCCGCAGCAAGAATGATTGCATCATACTCACCCGCATCTAACTTACCAAGGCGAGTGCCCACATTACCGCGAAGCTCTTTGATGATGATGTCCGGACGATATTCTTTCAGTTGGCATTGACGGCGCAAACTGCAAGTACCAACCACGGCACCTTGAGGGAGCTCATCAATGTGGCTATAGGTATTAGAGATGAAGGCATCACGAGGATCTTCACGCTCACAAATGGTCACGAGGCCAAGGCCTTCTGGGAAATCGACGGGTACGTCTTTCATTGAGTGAACGGCGAGGTCTGCGCGTCCTTCTAGCATCGCGACTTCAAGCTCTTTTACGAACAAGCCTTTGCCGCCAACTTTTGCTAGTGGTGTATCTAAAATCACGTCACCTTTGGTCACCATGGTTACTAACTCGACTTCCAAGCCAGGGTGAGCGGCTTGAAGGGCGTCTTTAACAAAGTAAGCTTGCCATAAAGCAAGAGGGCTTTTTCGAGTTGCAATGCGAATCGGTGTGGATTGTGTCATGATCTTCTCAATGCTGTTTGGATTTGGGTTTATCCTACCATTCTCATCAAGAAATGCTTACTGTTAGTTCGTTATCTCTGAAGGCTATGAATGGAATTACATGACGTTATGAAAATAGTGTGACTGGATTCTCAATTAGACTAAGGACTATTATTAGTAATAGGTAATAAGAGCGACACTACCGCGCGATTAATTTTGTGACTAAAGTATGGTTTTGTATCCAGAGTGATACGCGGGCGTGAAGCTTTACCCGCACCAATAAAAGTGTTAAATTGATCACGTTTTTAAGCCATTTTGGTTTAAAACGTCAGCAGATTTTCGTGATTGTTCAACCAAGGAATTCCCCTTGCAGGCTTACACCCAAAAAATCATCCAGCGACTAGATAATTTGAATCAGCAGCGAGTTGATCGCGCGCTGGCGCTTATGGATTCGCAAAGCCAGCAAGTCTTCCATTTGATTCCTGCCTTGTTGAACTACAACCATCCTGTAATTCCTGGCTATTATGATGCCGATGTCCCTTTTGGTGTGCATGGGCTTGAACTAAATAGCATTCAGCAACAATTCATAGATGATATTCAACTTGCCATTGGTCAGCCGCTCAAGACGGTAGAAAAGCCCGCTATATTGGGTTTGTACACCATGGGCAGTACCTCCTCGATTGGTCAAAGTACTTCCAGTGATTTGGATATTTGGGTGTGTATCTCACCAGAGATGGATTGTGACGAACGCGAGTTATTGACCAATAAATGCTTACTCATCACGGATTGGGCACAAAGCAAAGGCGTGGAAGCGAACTTTTTCTTAATGGATAAAGAGCGCTTTAGAAGCAATCATTCTGAGGAGATGACAGGTGATAACTGTGGTTCATCTCAGCACTTACTTTTGCTAGATGAATTCTATCGTAGTGCGGTGCGTATTGCCGGACAGCGTTTGTTATGGCAAATCGTGCCGCCAGAAATGGAAGAGTGTTACGACGAGTACGTTTCTCAACTGTGCAGTGATGGTTACATCGACTGTAGTGAATGGATCGACTTTGGTAAATTGAACTGCATTCCTGCTGAAGAATACTTCGGCTCGAACTTGTGGCAGTTATACAAAAGCATCGACTCTCCCTACAAATCGGTATTAAAAGCCATCTTGCTAGAAGCTTACTCGTGGGAATACCCGCATACTCAATTGTTAAGCATCGACACTAAACGTCGTTTCTTTGCCCATGAGCCTGATCTCTATGGCATGGATGCGTACTACTTAATGTTGGAAAAAGTAACCCGTTACTTAGAGCGAATTCAAGACGATACACGTTTGGATTTAGTGCGTCGCTGTTTCTATCTCAAAACCCATGAAAAATTATCTCGTGAGCCGAATGTTGGCTCAGTAGCTTGGCGTCGTGAAGCGCTGAGCGATATGATTGCAAAATGGAATTGGGATGCCAGTGTCGTTGCAGAGCTCGATGACCGCCGTAATTGGAAGGTTGAACAAGTAAAGGTGGTACATCATGCATTGCTGGATGCGTTGATGCAAAGCTACCGTAACTTGATTCAATTTGCGCGTCGTAACGACATCACTTCTGCTATCAGTCCGCAAGACATCAGTATTTTGGCCCGTAAACTTTACGCAGCTTTTGAAGTATTGCCGGGCAAAGTAACGTTACTAAACCCACAGATTTCACCTGATCTGCACGAGCCTGACTTGAGCTTTATCGAAGTGAAAAAAGGGGGAGTGAACAAGTCTGGTTGGTACCTCTATAAACAACCACTTATTGCGCACCGCATTTTGGGGCAACCATATCTAGAGCATCATGAATACTTGAGTAAGTTGGTTGCTTGGGCATTCTTCAATGGCTTGATTACTGAATCGACTCGTTTACATGCCGTGGTACGTGAAGCGCAGCTAGATATTGATAAGTTTTACCAAATGGTGAGTGACTTACGAAATACTTTTGCGTTGCGTAAGCGTCGTCCATCTATGCAGGCGCTAGCGAGTCCTTGTGAAATAAGCCAGCTTGCGATGTTCATCAACTTTGAAAATGATCCGACGTCTGAACTTTCTGGTCGTTCGTTGAAAGTGGATGTTAAGAACACCGATATTTTTAGCTTTGGTCCAGAACATAAAAATTTAGTCGGCAGTGTTGACCTTGTTTACCGTAATTCTTGGCATGAAGTGCGTACGCTGCATTTCAAAGGGGAAACGGCGATGCTGGATGCACTGAAAACCATTTTGGGCAAAATGCACCAAGATGCGTTGCCACCAGAATCAGTGGATGTGTTCTGCTATGCGAAGAACATGCGTGGTGTGATGCGTAATATGGTTTACCAGCTTTTAGCTGAATGTATCGACTTACGCTTGAAACCAGTAGAGCAAGAGAAACGTCGCCGCTTTAAAGCGATGCGTCTTGGTAACCAGACTTATGGGTTGTTCTTTGAACGTCGTGGTGTGTCGGTGCAGAAGCTAGAAAATTCCATCGATTTCTACCGCAGCATTTCCACTAACAAACTCAAAGGCTCGCCGCTGTTAATGCTCGATCGTGAGCAAGAATATCAAATGCCGGAAGCGGTGGATGGGTTTGCCAGTGAAGGTCTGGTGCAGTTCTTCTTTGAAGATAACGAAGATGGCTTCAATATTTATGTGTTGGATGAGTCAAATCAAGTAGAAGTGTATCACCAATTTAGTGGCTCCAAAGATGAAATGATTTCGTCTGTAAACAGTTTCTACACGTCGGTAAAAGACGATAGTCGCGTCGCGTCGAAGTTTATTAATTTTAACCTGCCTCAGTACTATCAAATTATTCACCCTGAAGAGGGGAATGCGTATATCATTCCTTACCGTAATGACGGTTGTTCACCGAGTCGCCCGACCAAAACTGTGAACGCGTAATTAAACCCGTATCAATAAACAAAAAGAGCACTTCGGTGCTCTTTTTGTTTTGGTGACGATTGACCAGAATTATGCCCAATCAATGGCTTCGCCTGCGTGCTTTTCACACTCTTTCTTCACCATTTCAAATAGCTCCATACCCGTTTTTGAGCAGGTCCATTTACCTTCAATAAGCTTGAAGTGGAAACCACCAGATTTGGACGCTAGCCAGATCTCATGCATCGGCTCTTGGCGATTAATGATGATTTGGCTTCGGTCTTCAAATTCCAATGTCATTACGTTGCCAGTGACTTCGTAATCAATGTCTGCGCCTGAATCATCGATGGATTCTTCGATGATTTGCATCTGCGCATCCACCAGTTGATGAAATTCAGTATCGTTCATCCGTCTATCCTATTGCTTTTCCTGAGTGTGGTGCGATTATAGGGGGCATTGATTCAATAATCACGATATGCGAAATGAAAAAATTAGTTACTGTGTTGTTTGTGATGGTTGCCGCGACCTTAGCGGGGTGTGGTCAGTCTGGCTCACTATACATTCCAGATGACACTCAACAGAATGAGCAATCACAATAAATAACCGCACCTTAGGGTGAAATTAGGGTTCAGCAGTCGAATAAAATAAGGGAAGCGAATTTTGGATTACTTCAACTATCAGGATGATGGCCAGCTTTGGGCCGAAGACGTCCCACTTCAAGCTCTTGCAGAGCAATATGGCACTCCTCTTTATGTATATTCTCGAGCCACGCTAGAGCGCCATTGGAAGGCGTTTGATAGTGCTGTGGGTCAGCATCCTCACCTGGTTTGCTACGCGGTGAAAGCCAACTCAAACTTAGGCGTATTGAACACGCTAGCGCGTTTGGGATCGGGTTTTGACATCGTGTCGGGTGGTGAACTTGAGCGTGTGATTGCCGCAGGCGGTGATCCGAAGAAAGTCGTCTTCTCTGGTGTTGGGAAAACACCGGCAGAGATGAAGCGCGCTCTTGAGCTAGGTATCAAATGTTTCAACGTTGAATCTGAGCCAGAGCTAGAACGTTTGAACAAGGTTGCGGGTGAGCTTGGTGTGATTGCGCCAATTTCTCTGCGTATCAATCCAGATGTCGACGCGAAAACACACCCTTACATTTCGACTGGTCTTCGCGACAATAAATTCGGCATTGCGTTTGATCGTGCGCCAGATGTTTATAAATTCGCGCAAAGCCTGCCGAACTTGAATGTGCAAGGTATCGACTGCCACATTGGTTCTCAGCTGACCAATATAGACCCATTTATCGACGCGACAGACCGTTTATTAGCCCTGATTGATGATTTAAAAGCGCAAGGCATTAACATTCGTCACCTTGACGTCGGCGGTGGTTTGGGTGTGGTCTATCGTGATGAATTACCACCTCAGCCTTCTGATTACGCCAAAGCGTTACTAGGCCGTCTTGAAAATCACCAAGACTTGGAGCTGATCTTTGAGCCAGGCCGTGCAATTGCTGCGAACGCAGGTATATTGCTAACGCGTGTTGAGTTTTTAAAACATACTGAGCATAAAAACTTTGCGATTATCGACGCTGCAATGAACGACTTGATGCGTCCTGCGCTATACCAAGCATGGCAAGATATTGTGCCAGTTTCACCGCGAAAGGGTGAAGCTCAGACTTACGACTTGGTTGGTCCTATTTGTGAAACCGGCGACTTCTTGGGTAAAGATCGCGCACTCGTTTTGCAAGAAGGTGATCTACTCGCGGTTCGTTCAGCAGGTGCCTATGGTTTTGTGATGTCTTCGAACTACAATACTCGTACCCGAGCGGCAGAAGTGATGGTGGACGGTAAACAAAGCCACTTAGTTCGCCAGCGTGAGGAGCTGACCAGTTTGTGGCAGCTGGAACAGATTCTACCGGAGTAACACACAACAAATGCATTTCCACTTTTCCAAAATGCACGGTTTGGGCAACGACTTCATGGTCGTCGACTGTATTACCCAGAACGTGTTTTTCTCGCAAGACCTGATCCGCCGCTTGGCGGATCGTCATACTGGCGTTGGTTTTGACCAATTGCTTGTGGTAGAGGCCCCTTACGACCCTGAAACCGACTTCCATTATCGGATTTTTAATGCCGATGGTAGTGAAGTTGAACAGTGTGGTAACGGTGCACGCTGTTTTGCCCGCTTTGTTCGCTTGAAGGGGCTGACCAATAAATACAGCATCAGCGTGAGCACCAAGAAAGGAAAGATGATTCTCAACATCGAAGATGATGGGGAAGTGACGGTCAACATGGGCGTGCCAGAGTTTGAACCGAACAAAATTCCTTTCAAAGCGAAGCAAAAAGAGAAAACTTACATCATGCGAGCAGGCGACAATACCTTGTTTTGTGGTGCTGTGAGCATGGGTAACCCGCACGTAGTGACCGTGGTCGACGATGTGGATACGGCAGAAGTGGAAACTCTCGGTCCGCTGCTTGAGTCGCATGAGCGTTTCCCAGAGCGCGTCAACGCTGGCTTTATGCAGGTGATGAGTCGTGACCATATTCGTCTTCGAGTTTATGAGCGAGGCGCAGGAGAGACACAAGCTTGTGGTAGTGGTGCATGCGCGGCAGTCGCGGTTGGGATTCTGCAGGGCTTGTTGGATGAAAACGTTAAGGTTTCTCTACCTGGTGGTGAATTGCGAATTGCATGGCAAGGTCCTGGCAAGCCGTTGTTTATGACCGGACCTACAACGCATGTATTTGATGGTCAATTATCTTGCTAGTTGAAGAAAAAGGAAACGGTTTGTCTCAAGTAGAAGCAGATGCCTTAACGGCTGAAGTAGTGGCCGAGTACCTCAAAGATCATCCAGACTTTTTTGTGCAACGTCCGGAGCTTGTGGATCGTTTATCTTTCCCACACTCAGACTTAGGCGCGGTATCTTTGGTGCACATCCAAATGAATCGTCAACGTCAGCGCATTGAAGAGTTAGAGGAAGAGATCACTACACTAATATCGCTTGCGGCGAACAATGATCGCACCTTTTACGAATTTATGGATTTGCAGGGGCAGATTCTAAAGTGTGGTGACTTTAAACAAGTCATTCATTCTATCGAAGATAAAGCCAAAGCATTGGGCTTACGTGCGTTTGTTCGATTGTTTAGTCAATGCGACGCATCGATTCAATTGAGTAAGGAAAGTTATCAACGCTTTGCGACCACTCACTTAAATGGCAAAGATGCGTACTTAGGACGTCTTCGCAAAGTGGATCGTGAAGCTTTGTTTGGCAACATGGAAGTGCCGGAAATGGGTTCCTATGTGGTACTGCCGCTCGTGAAACAGCAAACACTGGGCGTGCTTGCTTTTTCTAGTGAAGATGGCGGCCATTTTCAGCCAGATATGGATACCTTGTTTTTGCGTCACCTATCATTAGTAGTGGCACATCTCGCTCAAACACTGGTATGGCAAAGTTACGATGACGACAACTCCCAACAATCCTCTGCCAAATAGTCTGCAAAAGCCTCTTGAGCGCTTCTATGAATTCTTACGAAGCGAAAAGGGGCTTAGCCTACATACTCAGCGCAATTACAAACAGCAGCTAGAAACTATGGCGCAGCACTTAGCTGAAATGGGGCTCAAAGATTGGTCTCAAGTGGATGCTGGTTGGGTGCGCCAATTAGCAGGTAAGGGCATGCGAGAAGGCATGAAAGCCAGCAGTTTGGCAACGCGACTCTCATCACTGCGTAGCTTTTTCGATTTCCTTATTCTGCGTGGCGAGATGTCTGCTAACCCAGCCAAAGGGGTTTCAGCACCTCGCAAAAAACGCCCGTTGCCCAAAAACCTCGATGTTGACGAAGTGAGCCAATTACTTGAAGTCAACGAGGACGATCCGCTGGCTGTGCGCGATCGCGCCATGATGGAGCTGATGTACGGTGCCGGCTTACGTTTGGCTGAGTTGGTGGGTGTGGATGTACGTGATGTACAACTGCGTAGTGGTGAGCTTCGTGTTATTGGTAAAGGCGATAAAGAACGTAAAGTGCCGTTCTCTGGGATGGCAACCGAGTGGGTCGGGAAGTGGTTACGCGTTCGTGGTGATTTAGCCGCTCCAGGTGAGCCCGCCTTGTTTGTATCTAAGCTCGGAACGCGTATTTCGCATCGTAGCGTGCAAAAGCGCATGGCTGAATGGGGGCAGAAACAGTCTGTCGCAAGCCATATTAGTCCGCATAAACTGCGTCACTCATTTGCGACACATATGCTCGAATCAAGCAATAACTTACGTGCGGTACAGGAGCTTTTAGGGCACGAGAACATTTCGACGACCCAAATCTACACGCACTTGGATTTCCAACATTTGGCGCAAGCCTACGACCAAGCCCACCCACGCGCACGTAAAAAGAACGGGGAGTGAGCCGAAGTATGAAATTTTATCGCCGTATCGAGCCTATTAAGGCAATGACCTTTGACCTAGATGATACCCTCTATGACAACTATCCTGTGATCGTTCGCATGGAGCGTGAGTTGCTATCTTGGCTCAAGCACCATCATCCAGCGGTTGCTCATATGAACAAAGCGGATTGGTTTGCTCTCAAACAGCGTGTTGTGCAGCAACAACCCGAGCTGAAGAGCGATGTCACTTTATGGCGTTTAGTGCAACTTCAGCAAGCCTTCTCCCAAGTAGGCTACGACGAAGACGCAGCACATGCCGCTGCGAAAGCCGCAGTAGACGTTGCGTTGGACTGGCGTAACCGTTTTGAAGTGCCGCAGCAAAGCCTCGATGTACTGGAGGAACTCGCGCAGCACATCCCGTTGGTGGCAATCACCAACGGTAATGTGGATTTAGACCGCATCGGTCTTACGCCTTATTTCCAACAGGTACTTAAAGCAGGACCAGATGGATTGGCGAAACCCGCAACCGATATGTTTACTAAAGCGAAGCGATTCTTGGATATCCCTGCGGAGAATATTCTGCATGTCGGTGATCACCTAACCACGGATGTGCATGGTGCAAAGTTGGCTGGTTTTGCAGCCTGTTGGTTTAATGATATGAATAAAAATGTCATTAACCATTCAAAAACACGTACTTTACCTGATATTGAAATCAATAGTTTGCAGCCGTTACTCACACTTTTTTAATTGCTTTCGCATTAATCCATTCTAATCTCATTTTGTGTCTAGAAAAGCAGCGCAAAGCCACGTAAATTATTCTCTATTAAATAAAAATAGTAACGCCACACGTCGTGGTGAAGATAGTGTTACGGCAGTGGTAGGTCCATGCGAGCTTTTTCAAAACTGGTTCACGATGTCAGTCAACTGAATGACTTTTTAGTCACTTTTCCGACTTCCTCAGATAAACAATATTTAGTACAAATATTGTCGACGCAATCGCGCGAATTTACGACCACACTTGCAGACGCCGTTTTGTCGTCGCTGCCGAATGCTCATGTTATGGGGCATAGTACGCGTAATGTAATTCTGGAAGGGGAGATATTTACCTCTGGTTGCCTAGTGAGTGTGATTGAATTTGAGCAAACCACGCTGACTTCTGCGGTACAAACATACTCTTACTCCCCTGACATTGATGGCGGGGAGCTCAAGCGCTCTCTTCTAATGCAGCATAATTCACAGGTGATCCTCAGCTTTGCTGTGCAAATTGAACGACGTGACTATCCCTTGTTTCAAACCTTCGCCAGTGAAGAAGTAGTGATTTCTGGAGGGTTGGCGCAGAGTATTGACGATGGCTGCTGGGTGCTATATCAAAACCGAGTTTACGATAACGCTGTGGTTGCCGTAGCTTTGCACAGTGATACTTTGAAGCTATGGACTGATGCGTATTCGGAGTGGAACCCGATTGGCATGCCACACAAAGTCACTCATGCAAAAGGAACGCGCTTGTATTGTTTAGGTGAGAAGAAAGCGCTGGACGTATACAAGCGTTACTTGGCGGATGGCCATGACGTGACGCTGAGTCAACTGCTCAGCTTTCCTTTGTATCGAGAAAGCTTAGGGCGAAAGGAAGTTTGTACGGTAACGGAGCTACACGCTGATGGCAGTATGAGCTTCGACAGGCCCTGGTGTCTTGGTGACGAAGTGCAATTTTGCTATAACCATCCCTCGTTAACGCTCGAGCAAGTGCGGCATGGTGTGGTTGAGTTAGCCATGCACCAACCTGAAGTCGTTATGATTTTTAACTGCGCGTCACGGTTAGACTTTATTGACAGCAGCGACGAAGTCCAAGCCTTCAAAGATATTGCGACGACGTTTGGTAGTTACTGTATGGGGGAACTGCATGGTGGTATTGGTCAGCCCGAAATTCTTCATCACAGCCTGACGTATTTAGCGATGCGAGAGGGAGACGAAGTGCAAACATTGAACTTGCCTAAGTCGCCCGTTAGCTCCTCTATTTCACCGTTGTTTAGCTTGATTCGAAATGCGATCGGCGATCTCAACCATATGAACGCGCATATGGGATATCAACTCGATCGCCAAACGCGCAAGTTACAAGAAAGCTATCGACGCGACAGTCGTACGGGGTTACAAAACCGGGTCGCATTGCAAGAGCGGCTGAGTAACATCGATTTGGATGAGCATTTGTTGACTCTAAAGCTACTTAACTTTAGTCATATCAACGAAAAATACGGCTACCGAGTGGGAGATCAATTACTCAAAGATCTCTCAATGCACTTTACGAATCGACTACGAAAGCGTTTCGGCATGCCAACGGCTTTGCAGCTTTATAGTATTGGGGTTGGTGAGTGGGCGTTCATATTTAAAGCTGATCAAAGCAGCGAGACCATCAAACAGCACTTTACGCGTTTTGCTGACGCGGTAGAACAAACTAATTTTGAGCCAATTGGCCTACGTGAAATAGATTATCTTTCTATCTCGCTATGCGGCGGCTTAGTGAGTCGTCGAGACTTTCCATCCGCTTCAGTAGATGAGCTCTTACTCAAAGGCATCGAAGCGAGGCGCTCCGGTGTACGCAGTAATACCCATATCTGTAATGCGAAAGATATTGAAGTCAGTGAGGATGTGCGTAAAGAGCAACTTGGATGGCTAAGTTGCGTCAGTAGAGCCATTCTTAAACAGAATATCATCACTTATAGCCAACCTATTGTGCATGCGGGTAGCCACAAACTGGCAAGCCAAGAATGTTTGGTTCGTATTCTGGAAGCCGATGGAACGGTGATTGCGCCAGGGCGTTTTCTGCCAATTATCTCTGATACGCATCTTTACACTCGACTAAGTCGGCACATGATTCATTCTACGTTGCATTATATGCGAGATAAGCAAGGTGACTTTTCTATAAACTTATCGCCGCAAGATTTGCTCAGTGATAAAACTTTAATGCTTTTAGAGCATGAAATTAGCCAGCTAAATGACCCAAGGCGAATTGGTTTAGAAGTGCTGGAATCTGAGCAGATCAAAGACTACGGCCGAATGATAGAAGTGTGCAGTCATTTTAGAAGCTTAGGGGCGCGTATCATTGTTGATGACTTTGGGTCCGGTTATTCGAATATCGATGAAATCCTAAAGTTGGAGCCAGAAGTCATAAAGCTCGATGGCAGCTTGATTCGTGATATTGATAAAGACTTAAAACAGCGCAAGATCGCTTCCCAGTTGGTGCGTTTGTGCCAGGTGTTTAACGCGGAGACGGTGGCGGAGTTCGTCCACAATCAGGAGGTGTGTACCATTGCACAAGACATGGGGGTGGATTATTTGCAGGGTTACTATCTTGGCGAGCCGACTCGACTGTTTTAATGATGTTTCACGTGAAACTTCTTGTCGTAAAAACGCAGCGTAGGCTGCGTTTTTTGTTTGGTTCTTCTACTGAGCTTAATGGTTAACGCTTAAGAGCGTGTCCACTCTTTTCAGCTTGGAACAGAGCGAGGTAATGGGCAAAAAAGCGCTGCATTTGTTGTTGGTTGTTTTGTTCTCCAAGTTGCCCGAGCAAATGTGCAGCGACTTCAAACGTACACAAATTACCTTGTTGTTGGTTGCGTCGCAGCTGATATTGTGAGTCCGCCGACGCAGACAATCCCATAGTAGGGATACCTTCTAACCAACGGCTCTTATTGATCATCTTGCGCGCCTCTTGCCAGGTGGCATCCAAAATAATAAACAGCGGAGTTTTGGTTTGTTGCTGGCTTTGGAGTACCACATGTTCGAGTGTGATACTTTCTTCACAGGGGAAGAGCAACACCGGATACCGCGACGGATCAGCTAATAGAGTGAGCAATTCTGCTGGTGGCTGTTTGCGATCCCAGATTACTCGCTCAATGTTGAGTTGGCACTGCTCTAGTAGCTGGCCGGTATTAGTATCACGCTTCAGTTCATTCGGATGCATTAACAGCAGGATGTTGTGCTCACTGTTAAGTTTCGGCATTAGCGAGCACATACAATTGAATTGAAAACCGCAGGTTGGACACGGTTGTGACATTACAGACGAACTCCTTCTCGCACCGGGCTTATCCCATCAGAGAACAGACGCACGCCACTGACTTGGTTCGGCGTTGCCGTTGGCGCCATGCTTGGGTTGAGTGGGTAGCTAACCCCAGTGTATTGCATCACATGTTGAGCCGCTTTAGCTCCGCCACCGCTGACATTAAAAATCAGATCTCGCCAACCATGAGAGGTTTGTTGGCCGAGCATAATCGGGCTTTGCACTAGTGTAATGCGGCTATTAAAGCGCCATTCCTTTTCGTGATGTTCAAATATTAGCAATGTACAGCCACCGGAACCACACCAATCCAACTGTACCAATAGCTCTTCGTTACCATCGCTGTTGAGGTCGTAAGTTAGCCAACGGTATTGGTTATTGTTGGGGTTGGTTTGATGGATAAAGAAGTAGTTGCGCACCGCGGCATCTACTTTTGAATCAAACTCTGCACTAGAAGGTACGTCAGCACTACCGATGGGGTTGTTGGTGCGTTTTTCGGCTGGTTGCATGATGCCTTCATCACGAACGGTGGCAGGATAAAGGACTAAACCACCATCGGCGATTGGGTATACCAAGTTACCGACTTTTTCTTTGGTCGCTTTGAGCTGATTGCCTTCTCGAGTAAACAGTCGCTCTAACATTAGCCTTTGCTGTTGATGATGCGTCATGACAACTTGAACCTGAGACGGACTTAACTGTTGCCAGTAACCACGCTCGATTAATGGTGCTTGTCCATTGGCGTAACGGTATTTTGTTGTGGCGCTGTGGTCTGGGTTTAAGGTCATTTGTACTTCAAAGCCTTGTGATTGGGTTGAGGTCGCGACATAGGTATTAGCCCAGCCAAGCGTTGCATCGACGTTTGCAGCCATACCACAACCTTGATACGTCTCGCCATCATGTTTTAGTGTTGCTTTCCAGCCATATAAAGAATCGCTCATTGTGTCTGAGCAGAGGTTTTCTGTTAAGCGAAGCTCACCACCTTGCAGTTGATAAGTGCGCTGGCGAGGTTGAAGCTGACTGCTGTTAATCGCTAATTTTGTGGTTTGTTTGCCGATTTTCTGGAATGTTAGTCCATTAGCCTCAAAGCTTGCCGACCAAGAAGGCTCATTACCAAACACGCGAGTTGGTTTGTTTGGTTGCTGACAACGGTTTGGGTTTTCCGTTGTGAGGAAGTTCACTTGTTCCACTACAAAGTTAGCATCGAAATCAGCAGAAAACCCATCGATGCCCGGTGGGTTGAGGTGGCCGATAACCTCGCCATACATAGTCTGGTAAGGCTCGTTATTTAACTGAATTGCTCGTTGCATTTGCTGTGGTGATAGTTGCAACCAATATTGCTTGTCGCTGCCACAAGGCATGATGTATTGGCTCTCGTGACCGACGATCACTTTTCCGCGTAGCATAAAAGTTTGAGGTTGAATGGTTTCAGGCTTATCTAAGGTTGCTGGTGGAGAGGTTGGGTCAGCAGCACCAGATTGTGGCGGCTGTGAACTACATGCTTGCAGAACCAGCAGGGTGGCAAGCGCCACTGGGTTTTTCAAAGCCTTCATGTTATATCTTCCTCATTATTGTTACTCAATCGGCATCGGATGGCATTATGGCATATTGGTTATTTAAAACTGAACCAGATACCTTTTCTATTGACACGCTTCGAACTCAAAAGGTTTCATGTTGGGAGGGAGTTCGTAATTATCAGGCGCGCAATATGATGCGTGACCAAGTGAAGGTGGGCGATTTAGTCCTGATTTACCACTCTTCTTGTAAACATGTTGGCGTGGCAGGTATTGCTAAAGTTGTGAGAGAAGCCTATCCCGATCATTTCCAATTCGATCCCGAAAGCGATTATTACGATCCAAAGTCAGACCCAGACAACCCGCGTTGGATTATGGTGGATGTAGAGTTTGTACGTAAAACGGCGCGAGTGATTCCGTTGTCGGTGATGAAAGCGATGCCAGAACTTGAGAACATGCCGTTGGTGAAACGTGGAAATCGCTTGTCGATTATGCCCGTGATAGAAGAAGAATGGGACGCGATTCTTGGCAAAGAGAAGCTGCCAAGTCAGCGATAAAAGAAAAGGGCTGCGAATGTGCAGCCCTTCATAATTTGGAGTATTGAAGCTTACAGCAAGTGTTCTTGTAGGTAGTGTACAACCGCATCTTCTGCATTGCTGCCAATTACTTCATTATTTGGTAGAGCTTTCATCACTTTTTCGTGTGATGTACCCATAACTAGCCCTTTACCTGCCATCGACAGCATTTCTACGTCATTCATGCCATCACCAAATGCTACGCAGTTTTCTAACGTGAGGTCGAGTTTTTTCGCTACCGCTTCAAGAGCATGACCTTTAGACACGCCAGCGCTCATTACTTCCAAACACCAAGGCGTTGAAAATGCGATGTTCAGCTTATCACCAAACTGCTCACGTAGTTTGTTTTCAAATACGACCAAACGTTCGTGGTCTTCTCCAGGATGCGTGAAGAAAACTTTCGCAATACCGTCAGTTGGGGCTTGGTCTTCATCAAATAAGACGTAAGTGAATTCATCGTGGAAGTCACGTAACGTTTCATCATCCTTGTTCATCAACCAGCTATCATTTTGATACATGTGAATAAGTATTTCTTGATCATGTTTGATCGTGTCGATCACGCCTTGTACCAGTTCCGCAGGGACATTCTCGCTGTACATTAGCTGATCTTCCTGGTCATGCACTCGGGCACCATTCGACGTGATCATATAAGCTGGAATGCCAACTTGGCGACGGATGCTCGCAACGTCTACGTGGTGACGGCCGGTTGCAAAGACAAAGGTATAACCCTTTTCATGCAGCGCTTTTAGCGTCTCTTTTGAGTAAGCACTGAGCTGATGGTTAGGTGCGAGTAACGTGCCATCCAGATCAGAGGCAACGATTTTGGTGATCTCTTTGCAAGGTAGCGATGTGCTCATGAAGTCCTCGTAAACGGTTTGGATAGTGTGGAACAGGTGAATTGCAAACGGAGTACAGCAGACTGACTAGATCGTACTGCTCCGAATGCGGGGGAACTTGGGCTCATAGCACTATGCGGTTAAACACAGTGTCAAAGTAGCCAAGTTCAAGCAGTGTACGCCAAAATGAGGATGAAAAAGAGGGTAAATCGATGTGTAGACATTTCCTCTTTAATCTTAGTCGTGAAATGGTCGCCTAGAGTTCTTATTGTGCTTGTTCGTTTGATGGCGATTTAGGGTCATTCATAAAGCGGAAAATCGCATCGAGCGCTTGATTACGATACTTGTCGGTTTCGAACAAGATTTCATGCTGTGCGCCTTCGATAGAAAGCAGCTCCGCGTGCGGGTTGGTTTTCCGCAATTTATCAATAAAACGCTTTTGCGCGAGGTTGCTAACAATCCGATCGTTTCCGGCTTGGATTAGGATTACTGGTATTTTGACTTGGCGAGTTAATAAAAAGCACTGCTTAGCGGCCATGAGCCCTTGCCAAACCCAGCGAGTGCTTGGCCCACCGACTTGCAGTTCCGGTTTTTCCGTATATAGGTTTCGGAACCATTGGTAGCGGCCGTAACTTTGGCTAAGTGGGTTATCTTCAAAGGGCTTAGGGAAGTAGGCCTGATGTCCTGGTGCATAGCGTGGCAAAGTCGATACCGCTGACATAATTTGTGTGACCGGAATCGCTATTGGTGATAGGTACCATGGCAGGTTAATGCCAAACATGGGCGCACTTAGAATCAAACCAGTAAAAGGGTGTTCTGGGTGAGTTTGCAGGTAACGTGTGGCGATCGCGCCGCCCATAGAGTGCGCGATGATGAAGCATTGTTGATATTCGCTAAGGTCGTGTTTTTTTACGACGATGTCCATATCATCAATATAATCAGTAAAGTCATAGACGTGACCCATATCTGAGTCAGATAATAAACGATCTGATAAACCTTGTCCGCGGTGGTCAAAGGAATAGACATCGAAACCTTGGCGGTAGAGATCGTAAAACAGCTCTTGGTATTTCCAGGAAGACTCAATGCGTCCATTTACGATGAGCACGGCTTTTTTATGCTCTGGGTTGGTTAGCTTGCACCAGTAAATGTTCTTTTTCTCAGTCCCTTTAACAAAGCCCTCTTGGCGAGTTTGCCAAAGTGCTGCGATCGGACCACCAATTGCTTGCTCAAATAATGTCTCTTGAGTATAAGTCAAAGGTGAATGGTTAGTCGCCATTAGTTGATTACCTGAAGATACGTTGTTTACGCGATGTATCATCGAAGAATTAGTGAGGAAATGCAATGGATACCCATGTCTGGTTAGCTTATGTAGTAACAGCAATCGTTTTTAGTTTGGCTCCGGGCTCTGGCACGGTGAACTCAATCAGTAATGGTTTGAGTTACGGTACCCGTAAATCACTGGGTGCCATTATTGGCTTACAAATTGGTTTAGTTATCCACATCGCGCTGGTGGGGGCGGGTATTGGTGCGCTTGTCGCGCAGTCAGCAACCGCATTTTCTGTCATTAAATGGGTTGGTGCCGCTTATCTGGTTTGGTTGGGGATTCAGAAATGGCGCGATACATCAAGCTTAGTCGCAGCTGAAAACCACAACGAGATGTCAGGCACGGCGCTGTTGTACAAGGCTGTGTTAATTAACCTCACCAACCCTAAATCGATTGTTTTTCTGGTGGCGTTGTTCCCGCAGTTTATTGACCCGGCAAAAGACCAAATCACGCAACTGTTGGTGCTTGGCGTCACTACGGTCGTGATTGATGCGTGTGTAATGTTGGGTTACACGAGCTTGGCAGCACAAATGGGACGCTTTATTCGCTCCGATAAAATCATGGGAAAAATAAACAAAGTATTCGGTTCAATGTTCATGGGTTGTGGTGCATTATTAGCAGCTGCAAAGTCATAAGCCATTTATAGGTCCTTCTTTAGCATGAATACAACGTATGTCGCTCGCCAGCCGATCTTTAACCGAAAAAGACAGACGCTGGGTTATGAATTGTTGTTTCGAGACGGGGAGAGTAACGCATACCCTTCACATATTGATTCAAATCGAGCGACATACCGACTGATCGTCGAAAACTTCCTATCACTGGGTACTAACCCAGTGATTGCCTCTTCAAGATGCTTTATTAACTTTCCTCATCAAAGTTTGGTGCGACGTTTGCCGCGCAGTTTGCCGAAAAACAAAATTGTCATCGAAGTGTTGGAAACGTGCCAACCTACGGATGAGCTTCTTGATGCGATTCGTGAGTTTTATCGAGAAGGTTACTTGATCGCTTTGGATGACTTCACCCTAACACCAGAATGGCGCCGTTTTTTGCCATATGTGCATATTGTGAAGCTCGACATTATGGCGATGGGGCTCGAAAAGGCCTGTGAACTTGTCACAACACACCTTGCCAAACGCGTCAAATACCACTTTTTAGCAGAACGTGTTGAAACCGCAGAAGAGTTTGAGCAAGCGAAAGCGGCTGGCTTTAAATTTTTCCAAGGTTATTTTTTTAGCAAGCCACTCGTCTCGCAGACTAAATACGTCAGTCCTGAGCAAGTGTTGGCATTGCAACTGTTTCGTGAAGTTTGTGCTCCTGAGCCTGACTTTACTCGTATCGAGTCCATCATTACGCAAGATGTCGCGTTGTCATATAAATTATTGCGTTTTGTAAATACGCAAGCGCCGAATTTGGCTGTCGAAATCAGCTCTTTTCGTCAGGCATTGATTTATCTTGGCCAGGATAACCTTAAGCAGTTTGTCTCTTTGGTTGTGGCATCGTATATCTCCAGTAACAAGCCTCGAGAGCTGTATCACCTTTCATTGCAACGAGCTCAATTTTGCCAATTGATGTCGCGCTATCAGCCCTTCTCTCACCTCAACGAACAAGGTTTTATGGTTGGTTTGCTGTCGATTCTAGATGCGCTGTTGGATCTTTCGGTGGAATCTTTAGTTAGGCAGTTACCGCTTAGTCATTCAGTACAACAAGCGCTATTACATCGCAAAGGGGTTTATGGTGCACTTATTTCCCTCGAAGAGTGCTACGAGCGTGCCGATTGGTCAGGGGTTGAAAAAATCACGATGCAATTGGGGTTGCCTTTAGAGGAAGTGAAGCTCTCCTTAGGTGAAGCGGTTCGCTGGAGTCAAAGCATCGCGACTGCATAATTTCGTGTCTTATCTTTTATCTCTTTGAATCTCTCTCTTTACAATCAAGCTGTTCGTTAGATGTGAAACTTTTATGACGATGGACGGTTTCCTCTTGACGATATATCTTAATTAAATAAACATATACGCATATCCATATATAGGTATGTTCATTATGCTTCCACATCAGTTTTTTAAGCTGTTATCCGATGAAACACGCGTACGTTGTTTAATGCTCGTGGCCCGTGAAGGTGAAACTTGCGTTGGTGATTTGGCGTTTGCTCTGCAAGAGAGCCAGCCGAAAGTTTCTCGTCATCTTGCTCAGTTACGGTCCAGTGGCATCTTGGTGGATAAACGCCAAGGGCAATGGGTGTATTACGAGTTATCACAGCAATTGCCAGGTTGGATGCGAAAGTTAATTGAAGACTTAGTGGCATCAAACTGTTTGAAGCAGGAATACCAAGACGACATCACACGCTTACACGATAAAAGTCGTGAGGCTTGCTGTTAACAGCGAATAGAGATTCAAGGTAGAAGATTAGAGGGTAAAACTATGACAATTAAAGTAGGAATTAATGGCTTTGGCCGAATTGGTCGCTTAGCGCTGCGAGCGGCATTTGATTGGCCAGAATTGGAGTTTGTGTTAATCAACGATGTCGCAGGTGACGCCGCTACGCTTGGTCACTTATTAGAATTCGATTCAGTGCAAGGTCGTTGGCATCATGGAGTTCAGGTCGAAGGCAGTGAGCTCGTCATCAACGGCAAGCGTGTCGCCACGACTCAACAACGCGATATCGATGCGGTGAACTGGTCTGATTGTGATGTTGTGATTGAAGCGACAGGCGTACATCGCAAAACATCATTCCTAAACAAATACCTAGAGCAAGGCGTGAAACGTGTCGTGGTAAGCGCACCTGTGAAAGAAGAAGGTATCGCGAACATTGTGGTGGGCGTGAACGACCATATTTTCGACCCTGAAAAACATCGTATCGTGACAGCAGCTTCGTGTACGACTAACTGTATCGCACCTGTGGTTAAAGTCATTCATGAGAAATTGGGTATCGAACAATCTTCTTTTACGACCATTCACGACCTGACGAATACGCAAACTATTTTGGATGCGCCACACAAAGATCTACGCCGTGCAAGAGCATGCGGCATGAGCCTTATCCCGACTACGACGGGTAGCGCGAAGGCGATTGTCGAAATTTTCCCAGAATTAAAAGACAAAATTAATGGTCATGCGGTTCGCGTACCTCTAGCAAACGCATCGTTAACAGACATCATTTTTGATGTGAAGCGTGATACCACAGCAGAAGAAGTGAATGCACTGTTAAAAGAAGCATCTGAAGGTGATTTGAAAGGCATCCTTGGCTTCGAAGAGCGTCCTTTAGTTTCTATCGATTATAAAGGCGACCAACGTTCAACCATCGTTGATGCGCAATCAACCATGGTTGTGGGTTCTCGTATGGTTAAGATTTATGCTTGGTACGATAACGAAATGGGTTATGCAACGCGCACAGCAGAGCTGGTTCGTAACGTTGGTTTGGCTTAAAAGGGGGTCACAATGTCTCATCCTACATGGCAATTAGATTTGGACTCCGGTGCTTTAATCTTAACACCGTGCCCAGGAACGAAAGGTGTCGATTTGCATGCGTCGTTAGAACAGTTGAAAGAGCAGGGTGTTCAAGCGGTCGTTACTGCATTAGATGATAGTGAATTAGCTGCGGAGAATGTCTCTGCATTGGGTGAAGCCACTCAGCAACTGGGTATGAAATGGTTCCAGATCGAGATTGAAGACGACTGCGCACCAAATGAAGAATTTGCGACGAAGTGGCAACAAGCCAGTCCGGAACTGCACGAGATTCTTGCTCAAGGTGGCAAAATTGCGATGCATTGTATGGGTGGTTCGGGGCGCACAGGTTTGTTCGCTGCTCACCTACTCCTAGAAAAGGAATGGCAGTTAGAAGATATCGTGCGAGAAGTGCAGGCATTGCGCCCTGGTGCATTTACAAAACCTGTGCAAGTTGAGTACATCGAACGCGTGGCTCAAGACGCTTGATCAGCTTAAATAGCTTTTGGTTCATTATGATCCAAAAGCTAAATTCGAGCTTCTTCAGGATACGACTGTTTACAAAAAAAGCCATTAATATTAACTAATGCATTGTTTTTAAGGTGTATTTTGCTTTTTATTGATGTTGGGGCATTTTTTAAAAATCACAGCAACATTATATTGGTCAATGTTGCTGTACAGGTTAGAAAGTATTTAGAACATGATGATCTAAATGCTTCTATCGCTGTACATATGAGGTCAATATGATTTCTCAATTAAGCAAAAGTATTCGTCAGTACATGTTAGTGACGTTTAACTATTGGAACTTTACGGTGACCGATGGCGCACTGCGTATGCTGGTGGTGCTCTATTTTCATGACTTAGGTTATTCCACGTTAGCTATTGCCTCACTGTTTCTTTTCTATGAATTTTTTGGTGTGGTGACAAACCTGGTTGGTGGTTGGTTGGGCGCAAGGTTAGGCCTAAATAAAACCATGAACATTGGTTTAGCGATGCAAGTGTTTGCGTTGCTGATGCTCGCAGTACCAAATGCATGGCTGACCATTCCTTGGGTGATGGCAGCGCAAGCTCTGTCGGGGATTGCCAAAGATCTGAACAAAATGAGTGCTAAGAGCGCGATTAAAACGCTAGTACCAGACGAGCAGCAAGGTGCGCTCTACAAATGGGTAGCGATTTTAACTGGCTCGAAGAATGCACTCAAAGGAGCGGGCTTTTTTGTTGGCGGCTTGCTGCTGTCTTGGGTGGGTTTTCAAAACTCGATGTTTATTATGGCGGGTGTACTTACATTAGTGTTTGTTTGCAGCATGATCTGGCTAGAAGCGGACATGGGTAAAGCAAAGAGTAAACCTAAGTTTCGCCAAATATTCTCCAAGTCTGAATCGATAAACATTTTATCCGCAGCTCGCATGTTCTTATTCGGTGCTCGTGATGTGTGGTTTGTCGTTGCTCTGCCTATTTATCTTGGTAGCGTGTTTGGCTGGGATCACTTGTGGGTTGGTAGCTTTCTCGCTGCGTGGGTCATTGCTTATGGGTTTGTGCAAGGCATTGCGCCGCGTATTACTGGCAAAGCGCAAGGTCGTGTGCCTGATGGTAGTGCAGCATTGGTGTGGGCAGGAGTCCTAGCGTTAATTACGGCTGGTATTGCTTATGGTGTGCAAATCGGTTGGCAGCCTGAATTGGTGATTGTGGTAGGTTTGATGATTTTTGGCGCTGTGTTTGCCATTAACTCTTCGCTGCACTCGTACTTGATAGTGAGCTACGCTAAAGGCGATGGCGTCTCGTTGGATGTCGGTTTTTATTACATGGCCAATGCGATGGGACGTTTGATTGGCACGGTATTATCGGGTTGGATCTACCAAGAGGCTGGTCTTGCGGCGTGCTTATGGGTTTCTTTTGCTTTCTTGGCACTGACGACGCTGATTTCAATTAAGTTGCCAAAAGCTGATGTTGCTACTGCGTAACTATCCCCAGTATCGCTATCTGTAGATGGTATAAATGGCTCCAAATCGGAGCCATTTTTGTTTCTTATGCGCCGTTTGGTGTAATCAGATTGTGTCGGTTTGGCATGGAGAGTGAATACTGATGCTTGGTTTTTGGTTCTCGTTAAGTGATTAGAGTGGTGATGAAATCCCCGTTGTAGGTCATTGTTGAGTTAAAAATAAGCAAAAACAGATTGTTAACTATTTCACTGGTTGAGATTTACCCTATGCTATAAACGATAAGCGACTCAAAGTAGGGAAAGGTATGAGAGAAAGGGTTCTGTTTTTTGATTTATTGCGCTGCTTCGCAGCGGTAGCAGTGATCGCCATTCACGTCTTGGCACCGTATCGAAATGAGTTAGGAGTGATTCCATTTGACCAATGGCTGACAGCGGTAGGCGTGAATAGCGTAACCCGCTGGGCAGTGCCAGTTTTTATTTTGATCACCGGAGCGCTAATGCTCAGTGACACTCGACCATTTGACGGTAAGTATTATATCAAAAGGCGTTTGGGCAAAGTTTTAGTTCCATTTCTTATTTGGTCGATGTTTTATGCATACCTTTCAGGCTGGACTTCTCAAGGCTTTGATTTTGAAACCGTAAAAGAGGTATTAAGCAATAGCCCATTCCAAGCAACGTATTACCATCTCGGCTTTTTCTATTACTTTATACCACTGTATTTTGTGATTCCGCTGTTTCAATGGATGGTACGCAACGTGGATGACAACGTCTTGTATACCTATCTCGCATTTTGGCTTTTCACCAGCACTCTGTTCTTGTTCAAGATTGATGGCCCTTGGAGTAATCAGATGTGGCTTTATATGGGTTACCTTCCACTGGGGTATGTTTTATTTCAAAAGGTACCTTTGAATCGCTCTATGGTGACCTTATTTGTTGGGCTAGGACTCGTGGCGTTGGCAGTGACCTTTACGATGGTTGTGACAAATAGCTTAGAGGCGGAGAAGTATACGGTTGGGCGCTGGCTCTCTTATAAAACACTGAATGTGATTCTAGCGGCTTCGATGATTTTTATGATCGGGCGTTACTTTGGTGAAGGCTTATCACCAAAAGTACAAAAAGTGGTCAGTGTGATCAGTCAGCACAGCTTGGGGATTTACTTACTTCACCCTATTTTCTTATGGCCGATGAAAGAGTTCGGTTGGTACACAGGACATCCTGCTTGGGTGATTCCAGTCTGGATCGTTCTAAGTGGATCTGGAGCCTTGGCGATGAGCTATCTCTTTTCTCGTTCTGCCAAGACTCGTTGGTTACTGCCTTAACGTTTGATAGCGAAGTGAAGGAACTTGTTGCCGCGATAGGTCAGTGTTCCCTTATCTCCAGGGTTGAGTGCATGGTAGTAATGCACTCCAATTTGGAATTCACGCTTTGGACCGATAGAACCACGTTGAACGTAAATCCAATACTCTTGATCGTCTTGACCTGGTGGTGCGTTTGGTATGTCTATCGCTTGTTTATCTAAAACCGTTACCTGCGCGCTTTGCTCTGGAGCGTCTTCGCCCACATAGTGCTTACTATAAAAACGGAAAAACACCCACGCGCCCAAGGCAATAAGGGCGAATAGGGCGAAAATAAGTGAGATTGGCATATTAACCTCCAATGTTTTATCGGGTCCCATTCTACAGAACTCGCTGACGAAACGATGAGTTGAGGTAACTTATTCATAATCTAATGAAAGGGACATGAATTTTATTCGGCGCACTTCACGGTTTATCTCAATGGGGACGCGATGAAATTGTTGCTTCATCTGTAAGCTACGTCACTAAAGCTGAACTAAGCAGCTTTCACTTGTCTGGCTATATGAGCTCAAGGGCACAAATTGAAAGTAAAATTGCACTTAACGGCTCGAAAAAGCTCTAAATTTATAGAAGAATAAAAATAATGAACATAGGAAGGGTCTGGTAAGGAGGGTTACGATGTCAGATATTGAAAAAGTAGTCATGCGTACCCGAACGATCGAAAAACTTTTGCGTACTCAGTACCATGCAGAAGGGAAAGGGTTGCACCAACTTATTAATAGTTGTGAAGAACGTTTACCGCATGACGTGATAGCAAAGCTTCGATTCATCGCAACCGTGCGTAACAAAGTGGTGCACGAAGACGATTACAAGCTGGATGATCGTAAAGGCTTTATGGCGGCATGTGATGCTTGTGAAAAAGAGCTGACACCAAGAAGCTCTCGCTTTATTTGGCGTACAGCAATTTTGCTAATGACGTTGATTACGCTGGCCGCTCTTGGTTTCTACTATATGCACTGGGATATTTTGTCTAAGCACATTCAGTAGAGCTATACAGATAAATAAAAAAGGACGCATTTGCGTCCTTTTTTATTTTAAATCATTGGGTTAGTACATCATTGGCAGTGTCATTAAACCCACAACCACTGCAATCATAACCAGCCCTTGTTTTTGAGAAGATGAAATCATAACACTACCCCTTAATCTTTGATGAACTCGATGAATTTAATATAGCACTGTTTTTGGGGTTTGATCAACATATGCTCGTTAATCTTTTCAAAAACCACACTTAACTTGTCTGGTTTTACGTGATTCTGACTAATGAAACTATGTTTTTTGTGCTGTATTTAAAGTGTTCACATTGTTTTATTTCTATCCTTTTTTGTTTTAAGTGTATGATTTTATAATGTTAAATGGTTTGTGATGTTGGCTTTGTAATTGTTTTTTGTTTCGAGTGGTATGTTGGGTGTTTATTTTGTCTGTATTTCTCAAAAATTGAGAAAATTAAAAAATGTGCTATGAGGTTGCATCGTCAAATCGAAAGCATGGAGTGAGATTTTCTTACCTTATGAGAAAATATGGGCTTCAAAAGTGTTTAGTGATTCTATGGTTTATGAAGTCCGCACTTTTATCTGTTATTGAAATTATGGTTTTATTTATCATTGACTTACTTTTCTTGTCTGATGTTTTTTTTACTGAATTAAGGTCGGTTTTCTTAGTTTTTACCCCTAGTCATCAGTGGTTTCTCCTCTCTTAGAGCGCTACTAAGACTATTTTCTATTTTGTGTCTGTTATTTATTCTTGTTGCCTGCATTACATACATCCTGGTGGTTTAATCGTCAGTTTGTGAAATGGCGGCTTACCTGGAGCACTTATCTGTTTTTCAGTTAAATAGTTTTAGAAAGCGTTGGTTATTGTGTCGTGTGATTTGATGGGTTCGGCTGATGAGCAAAGCTTGGCCCCAATGTTTAGTGGCATCATTCAGGCTCATCGGCTTTATTATTACGTAGGCTGAGGGTTACAAAATGTTTCGAATCGCTAGCGAGATCCAACTTTCGTAGATTGTGTCTTTACATCAAAACTGGTCTACCTAGACTAGCGGCGAGTTTAAGTAAAAGGTGTATACTGCATGTGGAGTTGGCTGGCGATAGGGCTATCAGGTGTGTATTCCGTGTTGGGAGCAAAGCAAGCTAACCCGACACAATCCCTCGTGTTTAAAATCTTTACTCTGCTACTTCTTCTTGTGTTGGTGTTAACTCAAGGTGCATCCGCAACATATACCTACTGGATTGCGGGTGGGCTGATTGTGTCTATGGTGGCAGATACGCTGCACTCGTTTAAAACTCGTAAGCTAATCTATTTTACGGCTTATCTGGTTGCCCAGGTATGCTACAGCAAGTCATTTTGGGTGCAGCTTAATGGTGAGATTGTCTGGTGGCTGTTGGCCCTGCTGCTTGCAGCGAGTATCGTGGCGTTCTTTTTGTTGCTGCCTCAACTCGACTCTCTGGTATTCCCTGTTGTGATCATGGGGATGATGCTGGTTCAACTTGCTTGGGCAGCCGGTGAAGTTTGGTTACAAGTGCCGAGTTACGCCAATGCTATCGGCTTTAGCGGAACCTTAGTTTTGATCTATTCGGCGCTGGCATACGCGATACACGGTTATCGAAAACCGATGAAACACGCCTATTTGTGGGTGAGTGGCAGTTACTTTTTTGCTCATGCCCTCATTGTTGCCTCAATCATTTACTAATTTAAGTCAAAGCAGCTCTTGAGGATTTCAGTAGACTGAACGCATTGTTCTTAATAACTGGAGTCAATAATGAGTGAAATCCATGCTCACGAGCTGCTAAACCTACTTAGAGAAACACCAATGGATCGCGAAGCCCTCACACAGCACTTTGGTGCTAGCGTTCGCTTTCACACCTGTAAACTGAATGATCTAGACTTAGATGCATTACTAGCATTTTTGCTCAAGCGCGACAAAATTCGTGAGCTTGAAGGTAAGTTTGTGGTCAATATGGCGCGAGTTTGCAATCACTAAACGGCGGCTAAGATCGAGGGTGACTATGGTGTTTTCGCCCTCAGTCATATACTCATGTTGTCAGTTTGCTATACACTGGCCGCCATTTTTTAGGTGAGGCCAGAATATGGACATTCTTTCTGCAGCGACCATGCTGTTTCTAATCATGGACCCTCTCGGTAACTTGCCGATTGTGTTGTCTATTCTCAAACATATCGATCCCAAGCGTCGTCGTAAGGTATTGATTCGTGAACTATTGTTTGCCTTACTGATCTTGATGCTATTTCTGTTTGCAGGACAAAGCATCTTAAGTTTTTTGCATGTCCAGCCAGAAACGCTCAGCATTTCTGGTGGCATTATTCTCTTCATTATTGCGATTAAGATGATTTTCCCGAGTGCTGGCAGCATCACTGGACTGGCAGCAGGCGAGGAGCCCTTTATTGTTCCGATGGCCATTCCTATGATCGCGGGCCCTTCAGTGATTGCAGCCTTGCTTTTACTGTCTTCGCAACATCCAGAGAAAATGTTGGAAATGTCAGCATCAGTCGTAATTGCGTGGGGCGCAACATTTTTTATACTGATGTTTTATGGCTTCTTTAATCGCTTGTTGGGTGAACGTGGCTTGAAGGCGGTAGAACGCTTAATGGGCTTGTTACTGGTGATGATCTCCACTCAAATGTTCTTGGATGGTGTAAAAAGTTACATTGGGTGACGAACGAAACGCAGAAAAAAAGCCGCTCACAAGAGCGGCTTTTTCGTATCTGAGCGATTACATCATGTGTTTACGACGAATATCGAGTAGGGCAAAAATACCAAAAATCAGGATTGAATATTTTTCCCAACTGCTCATTTTTATTTTGTCGCCAAATGCACCAATGAAGATGGCCATTTGTAAACCGTGCATGATGAACAAAAAAGCGGTCATGATGTAAAGCGCAATCGCGGCATTGCCGGGGAAGGGCATAAAAATATTTAGGATTAATACTAACCAAACAAAGGCGATAGCCGCTTTGGCCAGCATAATTAGTGCTTTCATTTAAGTATCCTTTTAAATCGAGGCGTTATGCGGAGGTACGTTCGTACAGACGATAGCTCACTTGGCCTGCTGTTTTTTCTCGATGTAATTGCCAGTTTTCTGGTAAGTCGGCAATATTGAGTTCTTTTTCTGTTTCAATATAAATCATCGCATCTTCCGCGAGCCAGCCATTTTGTTCTAGCAGAGCCACGGTCTCATCCAATAGGCCTTTGCGAAACGGTGGGTCAATAAACACCACATGATGAGCAGAACCCGGTTGCTTCAAAAAACTCAGTGCGTCGGTATTTACCACTTGGATGTTGTTCGCGTTAAGAGAGGCAACATTCTTTTGTAACTGTTGGAAAGCTTGTGGGTTTAGCTCAACCATGGTCACTTGCTCTGCTTGGCGCGAAGCTGACTCAAATCCCAAGCCGCCAGAGCCAGCAAACAAGTCGAGACATTTTGCCTGTGGTACATCTTGAGCTAACCAGTTAAACAGCGTTTCTTTGACGCGATCGGTCGTGGGGCGTAAGCCTTCAGCATCGTGTACAGGAAGTTTTCTGCCTCTCCATAAGCCACTAATAATGCGAACAAAGCCCGTTGTTGGCTTTTTTTGTGATGAGTTTTGCTGGCGACGTCTTACCATAGATTTTTTGACCGCTAATAAAGTGATACTATATCTAATCGCCCAAGCAATGAGCTTGGAGCTTGGATACAGCCCAGAATATTCAAGATGACAGAGTGTAACACTAATAAGATTAGAATTACCTAATCGGAAAGTTTTCAGAACTTTGTCATTAGCCTTTTTTAGACAGATAATAATCTTGTCAAAAAAGAGTCATTAATAGATAAAAGAACAATCTAGGATAGCCCCAGATGACGGAAAAAAAGAAGCGCGGATTACTTTCGTGGCTAGGTTTTGGTGACGAAGAACAAAGCCCAAAACCAAAAACTGAAGAAACAGTAAAAGAAGAAGCAGTGGAAGCGCCTTCTGAAGAGCAGCAAACCGAAGCGGTTGCTGAGCAAGCGGAAGCAACGCCAGAACTTGAAGAAGAAGAGAAACAATCAGAGGCTGCCCCAGCAGAAGCAGAAGCAGAAGCAGAAGCAGAAGCAGAAGCAGAAGCAGAGGAGCCAGAAGTCGTATCGGCCGCGCCTCGTGTTCAAGAACAAGAAAAGCCAACAGAAAGCTTTTTTGCTCGTCTTAAACGCAGCCTAAGCCGAACAAAAGCAAATATTGGTGCTGGCTTCTTCGGTCTGTTCAGCGGTAAGAAAATCGATGAAGACTTATTTGAAGAGCTAGAAGAGCAACTGCTTATTGCTGATGTGGGCATGAATACCACAACAAAAATTATCAACAACCTGACAGAAAAAGCCACACGTGGCGATCTGAAAGACGGCGAAGCCCTTTATGGTTTGTTGAAAGAAGAAATGGCTGAGATTCTTTCTAAAGTCGAACAGCCACTAGAAATCGATAGCAACAAAACGCCTTACGTCATCTTGATGGTGGGTGTAAATGGCGTGGGTAAAACCACGACCATCGGTAAGCTTGCCAAGCAGTTCCAAACTCAAGGCAAAAAAGTGATGCTTGCAGCGGGAGATACTTTCCGTGCCGCAGCGGTTGAGCAGCTACAAGTGTGGGGTGAACGTAATAATGTTCCTGTGATTGCTCAACATACTGGCGCAGACAGTGCCTCTGTTATCTATGATGCGATTGAAGCGGCAAAAGCACGTGGTGTGGATGTGGTGATTGCTGATACAGCAGGTCGTCTACAGAACAAAGCGAACCTAATGGAAGAGCTGCGTAAGATTGTACGTGTGATGAAGAAAATTGATGACTCTGCACCACATGAGATCATGCTAACGCTTGACGCAGGTACAGGACAAAATGCCATTAGCCAAGCGAAACTTTTCAGTGATGTTGCCCCTCTAACCGGGATTACTTTGACTAAGCTGGATGGTACAGCCAAGGGCGGCGTAATTTTCGCTATCGCTGATCAGTTCGGTATTCCAATTCGTTACATTGGTGTGGGTGAAGGTATCGAAGACTTGCGTCCATTTGAAACTCAAGAGTTTATTGACGCACTGTTTAGTCGTGAAGAATAAAAAGAGTTAGAGGAAATCAACGGTGATCAAATTTCAGCAAGTAAGCAAAGCTTACCGAGGTGGTCGACAAGCACTGCAAAAAGTCGATTTTCACCTGAGGCGCGGTGAAATGGCGTTTTTAGGCGGACATTCCGGGGCTGGTAAAAGTACCTTGCTGAAATTGATCTGCGCGATAGAGCGACCAACCGATGGCAAAATCCATTTTAATGGCCACGACATCACGCGTATTCCAGGCAAAGACATCCCTTTTTTGCGCCGCAATATTGGGATTGTTTTTCAAGATCATCGCCTATTGATGGATCGCAGTGTGTACGACAATGTCGCTCTGCCAATGCGTATCGAATCGATTTCTGAAAACGAAATCAAACGCCGTGTTTCTGCGGCGTTAGATAAAACGGGCTTACTCGATAAAGCTCGTTGTCTACCTAGTCAACTTTCTGGTGGTGAGCAACAGCGCGTCGGTATTGCCCGTGCTGTGGTTAATCGACCAACGTTGCTGGTGGCTGATGAGCCTACGGGTAACCTTGACCCAGAATTATCCAACCGTGTGTTGCGTCTATTCGAAGAATTTAACCGTGCGGGCGTGACAATCTTACTTGCCACGCACGATGTGGGGTTAGTAAACACTCGCCCACAGTATCGTCATTTTGAATTGAACCAAGGCTTCCTAAGTGAGGTAGAAGACTATGGCAGGTAACAAGCACTCCCAAAAGAAGGGGAAAGGCCGCAGTGCCAAGCGTGCGAATACCGATGGTTTTTTCTCTGTCCACGCAAAACAAGCTAAATCCTCTTTTAGCGCCTTATGGCAACGACCACTAGGCAACATTCTGACCCTAGCGGTCATCTCCATGGCACTTGCCATGCCAGCTTGTTTGTATCTATTGGGGAAAAACGTTGCAGGGGCAGCGGAAGATGTCGCTTCTCCTTCACAAGTTAGTGCTTACTTAGTTGAAGGCATGCCGGATGCGCGAGTGATGGTTCTCAAAGATCAAATTGAAACTTGGCCTTTGGTAAAAGAGGTAGAATATATTTCACCGCAACAAGGTCTATCTGATTTAAGCCAATATGCAGGGTTCGACCAAGCTATCAGTCTTTTAAGTGGCTATGCGCTTCCTGGTGTGTTGGTGATTACGCCAGATTCGGAGCTAAAAAGTGATATTCAGTCATTAGCCAAAGACGTTCGAGAGCAACAAGATGTGACCGACGTGAGACTTGACGAAGACTGGCTGGCGCGTCTTGATGCAATCAAAACTCTCGCGAGTATTATTGTCATTACCCTGACAGTGCTGATGCTCGGTGCGGTATTTTTAATCGTTGGCAATACATTGCGATTTAATGTGCTGGCGAATAAAGAAGAGATTCAAACCATGAAACTGATCGGTGCGACGGACAGTTTCATTCTGCGCCCTTACTTGTACACAGGTATGTGGTTTGGCGTGTTAGGTGCCACTATTGCGTGGTTGGTAACGGCTTTAGTGACCATTGTCATGAATAGTGCGGTGGAAGACCTTGCTGCGTTGTACGATAGCCAGTTCCGCCTGATTGGTCTAAGTTGGGATGAATCTTTGTTACTAATCATCATTGGGAGTCTTTTGGGATGTATTGCGGCGCGCTTTTCTGCGCAACGACATTTAAAAGAAATTGAACCAGTTTAAGTGATGGCGGTCTTATTACTTGGATTTTATTAGCACTAGCTAATTTTGAACCCTTGCTTAGACCAAATGTTTATGGATAATTGCTTCCCCTTCTTGAAACTTGTTCATTTTGAGTTCAAGATATCGAAGCTAAATTGCAATGTAATGCTCCAGATCAGAGATTGATGAGGAATTGAATGACAAAAGAAGCGTATCCGATGGCTCTAGTCACGCAAGATAGCCTTGATAGCTATATTCGCTCAGTAAACAGCTACCCAATGCTGACTGCAGACGAAGAGCGTGAGCTGGCAGAACGATTACACTATAAAGGTGAGATTGAGGCTGCAAAAGGTCTAATTCTTTCGCACCTACGATTCGTTGTTCACGTTGCTCGTGGTTACTCTGGCTACGGTTTGCCAATGGCGGATCTTGTGCAAGAGGGTAACATCGGTCTAATGAAAGCCGTTAAGCGTTTTAACCCAGAAGTAGGGGTTCGCTTGGTTTCTTTCGCTGTCCACTGGATCAAAGCAGAGATCCACGAATACGTGCTACGTAACTGGCGTATCGTGAAAATTGCGACCACTAAAGCGCAACGTAAATTGTTCTTCAACCTGCGTAAGTCGAAAAAGCGCTTGGGTTGGTTTAACAACGGTGAAGTGGAAACCGTTGCGCGCGAGTTAGGTGTTGAGCCTTCTGAAGTTCGCGAGATGGAATCACGCTTAGCGGCGGTGGATTCAACCTTTGATATGCCAACTGATGAAGACGACAGTTCAAACGCTTACACAGCGCCGATGCTATACCTAGAAGACAAATCGTCTGATGTGGCCGACAACATTGAAGCCGCCAACTGGGAAATGCATACCAACAATCGCTTGGGTCATGCATTAGCGAGTTTGGATGAGCGTAGTCAGCGCATCGTGCGTTCTCGTTGGTTAGATGATGAGAAAGCAACATTGCAAGACTTAGCTGATGAGTTCGGTGTTTCCGCCGAGCGTATTCGCCAGCTAGAAAAAAATGCAATGAAGAAACTAAAATTGGCCGTGGGTGAATTTTAATTTCCACTGCTAATTGAAAGTAAGATTTTCATAGAAAGCCGAGATCATGTGATCTCGGCTTTTTTATTGTCGATCGAAAATCGATAGCGTTTGCGATCCGGATTTTATGTGCTACCTGTGTATAACTCTGTGAAGTAATTATTTATCAACTGTTCGAAACCCGGACAAAATAAGGGATTCAAGCACTTTTCCATCTGGGGATAGTTATAGATATACACACAGTTAGATCAGGATCATCACTACATATTGTGGATCAAAAGATCCAAATACACTTTATCAACGCAATTCACAGCTTTATCCACAAATGGTTGGAATGTGTACACTTTTGGAAAACCTGATTATCCATGTGTCTAAGTTTGCCGTTGGATAGGTTACAATAGCGGCAGTATACCCAAGCAGCTTCAAATATGGATTTTATGCTGTACCACGGGTGCTGATTAGTACGTTAGGTTCGAGGTTGCTTGGGTATATTAATAAGACAATGAGAAAGTAAATGGATCAGTTTAAGCATATCGATGTACAAGGTGCGCAAGCGCTGCTCGAGCAGGGTGATGCGAAGCTTGTAGATATCCGTGACCCTCAATCGTTTGCCGTTGCGCATGCGGAGTCTGCGTATCATTTAACTAACGATACGATCGTTGCGTTTATGGATGAAGTGGAGTTCGAACAACCTATTCTGGTGATGTGTTACCACGGCATTAGTAGCCAAGGTGCGGCGCAATATTTAGTTAACCAAGGCTTTGAACAGGTGTACAGTGTAGATGGTGGCTTTGAAGCCTGGCATCGAGCAGAACTACCGATAGTGAGAAGTTAATGAAGAGATTGGTAACGTTAAATAATCCACGTATGGCGCAAGCCTTTATTGATTATATGGCCTCTCGCCAAATTGACATCGAAATGATGCCTGAAGGGGATGGGCAATTTGCGCTGTGGCTGACTGATAGCCAGCATGAAATAGAAGCGGAAGCCGAACTTAAGCTGTTCCTTGCTAACCCGTCTGATTCAAAATACAGCGCCGCCTCGTGGGACGTTGCCGATACTCGTAAGAGCACATTTCATTATTCCAGCCCGAGTATCATGAGCATGGTCAAAGCGAAAGCTGGCCCCATGACTTTGCTGATCATGACAGTCTGTATCATCATCTACTTGTTACAAATGTTTGGCTTTGGCAATGGCGTGTTTAAGTTGTTGCACTTCCCGGCTTTTGAGGGGCAACAATGGCAAGTGTGGCGATGGCTAAGTCATGCGTTACTGCACTTTTCAGTAACTCACATCGTGTTTAACTTACTATGGTGGTGGCAGTTGGGGGGCGACATCGAACGTCGTCTCGGTTCCGGTAAGCTATTGCAACTCTTTGTGGTGTCGGCAGCGCTTTCAGGGGCAGGCCAGTTCTATGTTGAAGGGGCTAACTTCGGCGGCTTGTCTGGTGTGGTCTATGCACTGCTTGGTTATTTGTGGATATTGGGTTACCGCTTGCCACATTTAGGCCTTACGCTACCCAAGCCAATCATCGTCTTTATGTTGGTATGGTTAGTTCTTGGTTTTGTGCAGCCATTTATGGCGATTGCAAACACCGCTCACTTAGTTGGGCTACTGTCGGGGATGGCGATTGCGCTGTTTGATTCAGGCAAGATGAAATACCAACAGCAAGCCTAAAGCAGATGAAATGAAAAGACCGCTCAAGAGCGGTCTTTTTTATGTTCAAAACGGATTTGGGTTTATTGATAAAGGTATTTTGTAAACAACAAATCGGCAATGATGGTTTTACCTGTTTCAGGCAAAAGCGTTTCGTTGAGGGTCGTCACTAAGGTTTTGCGCAGATCTTCTCGGCCAGACAGGGACTTAATCGTATCTTCTGTTTGCTTACCCAATAATTCAATCACTGCATCGCGAATCAAAGGTTGGTGATGCTCAACAACTGATAAATCTTGTTGACTCATTACCATGATGTCGATGCGCACTTGCACATAACCTAACTTTTTGCCTTTGGTGTAAAAGTTAGTAGTGAGGTCAGGCTCTAGGGTAAAGTATGCCAACTTAGGTCCAGCTTCTTCCGTTTCAGCCCAACTTGGTGCGGCGAATAGTATGGTTAACGCAAAAATAATTTGGGCTATATAACGTTTGTACATATTTCTAACTTTTCTTTCTCTGGATCGCGATATTCGAATCGCTTCAGTCTTGATACAATGGGCCGTCTATAACAAATAACGGAACTTACGGTTACATACATTACTATGGACGGTAAGTTGTTGCTTTATTGTACGCATAAAGCCTCCAATTGAATACTAGTATGAATCAGCCAACATCACTCTATCTTGCTTCTTTATTGGAAGTAGAGTGGCAAAACCCCGAAGAATTCGAATTTCCAAATGAATTTGCCAAGCATTGGCTTGAAGAGCAAGGGTCTTTGTCACGTCGTTTAAAACAGCACTGCCAAGCGTTAACGGTAGAATTGCTACAAAATCAGATCGTCACTGCAGCGACATTAAAACAGGACGAAAGCCAGTTATTGTCCGAACAAGATTGCTTACTGAGAGAGGTAATTTTGTGCGGTGACAATAATAACTGGGTTATTGGGCGGACATTGATTCCTCGTTCAACCTTAGTTGATCAGCAGTATGATTTGGCTCAACAAGGGGATATCCCATTAGGACTAACTGTGTTTAGCGCAGATAACGTTGAGCGGGACTCTTTGCAAATGGGATGGGTAGCCGTACCAGAAGGACGTTTGTTAGCACGACGCTCAAGGTTGTGGATGAATCACAAACCGATGCTAGTCGCCGAGTTATTCTTATCTAATTCACCAGTTTACGCTAAGGAGACAGTGTAAATGTCCGCAGAAAAAGCCAAAGCATATTGGCAACTGATGCGCATGGATCGCCCGATTGGTTCACTGTTACTGATGTGGCCAACGATTTGGGCGCTAATTATCTCAGCCCAAGGGATGCCAAGTTGGGATGTATTCATCGTGTTTGTATTGGGTGTTTTCCTAATGCGTAGTGCGGGGTGCGTGATTAATGATTTTGCAGATCGCAAAGTCGACGGCCATGTAAAGCGTACTAAGCAACGTCCACTGCCATCAGGGAAAGTGACAGCAAAAGAAGCGATTGGATTATTTTTGGTTTTGGGTATCAGCTCGTTTTTGTTAGTGCTGACCATGAACCCGCTGACGATTCAGCTATCCTTCGCTGGCATTGTGTTGGCGTTCATCTATCCATTTATGAAGCGTTACACTCATATTCCACAGCTATTTTTAGGCTTGGCTTTTAGCTGGGCGATTCCAATGGCGTGGGCTGCACAAACTGGGGAATTACCATTAATTGTTTGGTTTTTGTTCCTCATTAATGCTTTGTGGACCATTGCGTACGACACTCAATATGCGATGGTAGACCGAGATGATGATCTAAAGATTGGCATTAAATCGACGGCAATTCTGTTTGGTCGTCATGACAAGCTTATTATTGGTGTGTTGCAACTGATTACACTCGCGATGTTGGTTTGGTTAGGGCAGTTCTACCAATTGGGACAAAGTTACTACTGGACCCTTTTGATTGCAGCGTCGTTGTTTGTTTATCAGCAGCACTTAATTCGTCACCGTGAGCGTGAGTTGTGCTTTAAGGCTTTCCTTAACAACAATTATGTTGGCATGGTGATAGCGATAGGGTTACTGGTCGCATTTTGGTAAGCGAAGAAATAGAAAAAGGCATCCGATTGGATGCCTTTTTTCTTATTGGACGAAGGTAAAACGGTTACGACCGAAGTTGGTGAATACTCTCTTCGATCGTCAGTTTCACTTCTGGATAAAGCAGAGTGAACAGTAGCCGTGCAAATTGCTGCGTTTTCTTCGTGTCACAGTTACCATCGTTATCGAGGTATTTTTGCTGTTTGAGCGTATTGAACATCGCGGTAAACACACCTTTATCGAAGAATTCTGGCGCATTAATACCGTGCAAACGCCCTAGGCGCTGAGCAATATCTTGGCTCTTCTGCTCTAGGTCCGATTTACCCAGCTCAGGGTAAGCAACAAGCAAGTTCATCGCGATAGAGTAGCGTTGCAGCGTTTCAGTTATCGTACGACCTAGCAGAACCAAAGGCTGGTTGTTCGATTGATTGATCTCTAGCTTATCACCATCAAGACTAATCATTTTCTGATCGGCAAATTCATGCAGCGTTTTAACGACCAATTCATCTAACTCGTCTTCCTGGTAACTTAAGAACAGCTCTTTCTTCAAGAATGGGTAGATTTGCGCGACATTCGCTTGAATCTTGGCTACCGAAAGGTTGCGCTGACGAATGAGCATTTGGGCAATTAATGACGGCAGAGCGAACAAGTGAATGATGTTGTTGCGATAGTAAGTCATCAGGATCGATTGGCTACGGTCCAGCGAAATGATGTCACCCATGCTATCGGTTTCAATCACGAACTTATCAAGCGAAATTGCATGATCGACCAACTCCTCAGCACTTTCGGTAGGGATAGTGGAGGTGCTTGAGTACGGATTATTTTTGAGTAGCTTTAAGTAACACTCGATCTGATTGATCAGCGAGTCACGAGAAAGTGCACGTTGACGAGAAGCAAGCAGTGCGGTTGCACACAAGGTCAACGCGTTTGCTGCCGCCGCATCATTGATGTGCGTCATCATCTTATTAGCAAGGTCGTTGACCACAGGATTCATCCATTGTGGTTTGTTACCACCCATGCTGTCGATGTCTTTCGTCCACTCAGGAGCATGCTCGTTCAAGTATTGGTTGAGCTGAATTGGCTCACCGAAGTTCACATAGCCCAAACCAAAGTTACGCAGTTTACGCAGAGTACGCAGTACAAGCCCTGCGTTTTCTTTCTCTTTGCGTTTGCCACGCAGCTCTTTCGCGTAAGTGCCTACTTCCATTACGTGCTCGTAACCGATGTAGACCGGTACTAGTGTTACTGGGCGGTTTAGACCACGTAGCATTGCTTGGATGGTCATAGCCAGCATACCCGTTTTCGCTTGCAGTAAGCGACCTGTACGTGAACGACCACCTTCACTGAAGTACTCGACTGAATAGCCTTTGGCAAACAGCTCAGCTAGATACTCACGGAAAATGGTTGAGTACAGTTTGTTGCCTTTAAAACTACGACGAATAAAGAACGCCCCACCGCGACGGAAAAGAGGACCGGCCGGGAAGAAGTTCAAGTTAATGCCTGCCGCAATGTGCGGAGGCACCATGCCTTCATGGTATAAAACATAAGACAACAGCAGGTAGTCCATGTGACTACGGTGACACGGAACGTACACAATTTCGTGGCCGTCTTGCGCTAAACGACGCACAGTCGAGGCGTTATTGATGTGCAAACCTTGGTATAGTTTTGTCCATAACCAACTCAGGATGCGGTCGCCGTTTTTCACCAGACTGTAGGAGAAGTCGGCGGCGATTTCATCCATGATGTCGTGGGCTTCTTTACGTGCCTTATCAATCGAGATGTTTTTGCTCTTGGCTTCGTCAGCAATCGCCAGTTCAATAGCTGGAGATTTTAGTAAACGAGCAAACAACACTTGGCGTTGTGGCAAGTTTGGGCCTGAAGCAGCCAGTTTCTGGCGTGAGAAGTGGATACGCGCCACGCGAGCCAGTTTGTGCGCAATTGCGCTGTCGGTACCGTGAGAGTCTGCCATATAACGCAGAGATACCACGGGACTAAAGCGAACTAAGCAGTCGCGTCCCGCCGCTATTACTGCTTTGGCTTTTTGCGGACCATTCATCGGTTGAAGGTAAGGTTTTTGGTTCTCTTCTTTACCTGGCTTACGACCCCAAAGCACGGTTGCAGGGATCATTTGAACATCCAACTCACTATCCAGCTTGTGCAGTTCCAGTAAGTCAGTGAACAGAGAAACAGAATCGGTTGGGACATCATTATCGTTGTTCATCACAGTTGGACGCGCAGCGATAAAGACGAAACGGTTCAGCGTTTTGCCATTGATTTCCAGCGGGCTGAGCGGGTCGGGTAGACCAAGGCTCATGGCTTGTTTTTGCAGTGTCAGCAAATCCACGTTCGAGCGGAACGGCAGGGCATATACAATCGGTTTAGTTAGGTCGATGTTCAGATCTTCAATCGGGTTCGACGGGATTGTGGTGCCCTTTACCAGTACCGATAAAGGTAGTTTTAGTAATGAACGTGAAAATGATTGTCCAGAAGACATAAAGTTCACAGCCTCAATAGGTATTCAAACAGGCCTAACCTTATTTCAGTTTCCGCTTTGCATGTCTTCTCTATAAAAAGAGATGAGTAGGGCAATAGAAATAAGCCTAGGCGATAAAATTTAAGCGCTGCAAGGATACCAGAAACTGGTCAAACCTTTTAATTTTATTGGCTGTAAATTAGTCGAACCCCTAAGTTATTGCTTTGACTTGATTAACTGAAAAGTCGGTGTTTTAAACGAATAAAGAATGAACTTAATCGGTAAGCTGAAAGCTCCCCACAAATAAATTAAAAAACAACCAATTGGGTTTTCATTTGAGCATTTACTGGATATACTCACAGTTAACTGTATAAAAAGACAGGTGAGACATGAAGCCGTTAACGCCACGCCAACAACAAGTCTTCGATTTGATTAAAAGTAAAATCGACGACACCGGAATGCCACCAACTCGTGCAGAGATTGCGCGTGAGCTTGGCTTCCGCTCTGCGAATGCCGCAGAGGAACACCTAAAAGCGCTTGCTCGTAAGCAAGCAATTGAAATTATTCCAGGCGCTTCTCGTGGGATTCGTATCCTGCTTGAAGACGCAGCCAATGATGAGCAGGGTTTGCCTTTGATTGGTCAAGTCGCAGCGGGTGAGCCAATCTTGGCTCAAGAGCACGTAGAGGCGCACTACCAAGTCGATCCTGCGATGTTCAAACCGCAAGCGGATTTCTTACTTCGTGTAAATGGCGAGAGTATGAAAGACATCGGGATTATGGATGGCGATCTGCTCGCGGTGCATAAAACCCAAGACGTGAGAGACGGTCAAGTTGTCGTTGCGCGTGTTGATGATGATGTGACTGTGAAGCGTTTGGAGCGCAAAGGTTCAACCATATTACTGCATGCTGAGAATGAAGAGTTTGCCCCAATTCAAGTGGACTTAACGTCTCAGCACCTTACGATAGAAGGCTTAGCCGTTGGTATTATTCGTAATACCGATTGGATGTAAGTGCATTTAAGCAGCCCAGTTCATCTGGGCTGTTTTGTCTTTTCTCTTTTTCTACTTCCTCCAAAAGCTTGCTCATCATCTTGACCTTGTTTGTTTTGACCAATTTATAAGCTTGATAATGTAATTGATATTCATTATCATCTTTATTAATGTCTATGTTTTCTCTCTGGCGCAGGAAATGCCCATGTCTCAGTCTAAACATCAAGTTCCTAACCATTTATTAAAGCCACTGTTATTGCGTAGCCGTGAAAGCATGGTCGACAATGGCTTGGTGTACGATCCGATAGCTGCTAAAGCGTGTTTGAGCTGTAAGATGGCGCCGGACTGTTTGAGTGGTGATATTGCGCAGAAGCAATTGCTGCACGTGACGCTGACTCAGCTTTGTGACCAGCAGGTTAGTCACTTCTTACAGCAGTATCCCGATGCTTGGATAATCAATGTTGGAGCGGGGTTGGATACCCGCTTTTATCGTTTGGATAATGGACGCTGCCATTGGATAGAGCTGGATGTGACGGAAAATTTGGTATGGCGTCAGCGTTTGTTCCACAAAAATGAACGTTATGAACATCGCTGTGGCAGTGTGGATGAAATGTCGTGGCTAGAGACGTTAGCCATTCCAGAGCAAGCACCGGTACTCATTTTATGTGAAATGGCACTGCTCGATTGCACAGAGCGTCAAGTCGCGAAATTTATTCAAACCTTGGGTCGACATTTTGTTTCTGCTGAACTGTGTATGGTGCTGGCAGGAGATTTAACGGAAACCAAGTGGGGGAAAAAGCTTGGCTCTGATCGTTATGCTCATGGCTTTGAAGCGCCTGCAGCACAGATATTGCAATGGTTACCATGGGCACAATGGGCGAAAGCTTTCTCGCCATTCGATAGATTCTGTTCTCGTTGGAAAGCTTGGCAGCGTTGGCTTAATAAGATTCCAATGTTGAAGCATCGCCTCACGCCAGTCCTCGTTCACATCAAGTGGTAATTGGCTAGTCGTTAAGCGCTCAGGTACACTCGTCGATCTTACTGATGAGGTGCCTGTGACAAATTCAATCTTCTCTCCTTTATCTAACCCAAAAGTTCATCGCCAAGTCTTAGCTTTAGCGATACCTATGGTGCTGTCGAATATTACTGTTCCATTGCTCGGTTTGGTCGATGCTGCGGTGATTGGTCATCTAGACCACGCTTGGTATTTGGGCGGTGTTGCGTTGGGCAGCACCATGATCAGCGTGACGTTTTGGCTGCTTGGTTTTTTGCGTATGTCGACTACAGGGTTGGCGGCGCAGTCCTATGGCGGTGAAGACCGAAAGCAACTTGCCTTGGTGTTTATGCAAGGCTCACTCATGGCACTGCTGTTTGCGTTAGTCTTCCTTATTGCCCATAACCCGATTGCTGATTTGATCTTTGGCTGGAGTGACGCCAGCGCAGAGGTAAAACACTACGGCATGCAATATTTCTCTATCCGTGTGTGGAGTGCCCCCGCTGCGCTAATGAACTTTGTGTTGTTGGGGTGGCTGCTCGGGACGCAAAATTCCAAAGCACCAATGTGGATGGTGATCATCACCAACGTGACTAATATTGCCCTCGATTTGTTGTTTGTGATTGGTTTGGGGTGGAAAGTAGAAGGCGCTGCGCTGGCATCGGTGATTGCTGACTACTCAGGCATGGGTTTTGGTCTCATGTGTGTCTGGAAAACCTGGCGAGAGAGGCAATTACCATCACCTCAAAAGTTGCTAACCAGCACTCAACACGGTTTAGGGCGCTTCGTGAAATTGAATCGCGATATTTTCTTGCGCTCTTTGTGTCTGCAAGCGGCTTTTAGCTTTATGACGTTCCAAGGTGCGAGCTTTGGTGATGAGGTTGTCGCTGCAAATGCGGTTCTGATGAGCTTCCTGATGATTATCTCGTATGGCATGGATGGCTTTGCTTACGCAATGGAGGCCATGGTCGGGAAGGCGATTGGTGCCAAAGATAGGCAACAATTGAGTGAATCGCTTGTCGGCACTTTCTTTTGGAGTTTGGTTATTTGTTTAGGACTGACCGCGCTCTTTGGTTTGGCGGGATCGCAGTTGATCGCCATGATCACTTCAATTGAGGCGGTACAACAGCAAGCAGCGGTGTATCTACCTTGGCTGGTGGTGATGCCACTTGCGTCGATGTGGTGCTTTCTATTGGATGGCATTTTTGTCGGTGCAACCAAAGGCAAAGACATGCGCAATAGTATGTTTGTCGCGACCAGCAGTTTCTTCGTTGTCTTTTACTTGTTCGCCGAGTGGGAAAATCACGCGCTGTGGTTTGCAATGACGAGCTTTATGTTGATGCGGGGTATTGGTTTAGGGGTTATCTTTCTCTACCAATGGCACAAGGATACCTTCCTAGCACAATGTTGATATAAAAACAGCAGGTCCAAGCCTGCTGTTTTTCTGTCTGCTATCAAGAAGCATAGATTAGAACAAGCGGTTCAAACCATTCAACGCAGCGACACGATACGCTTCGGCCATTGTTGGATAGTTGAAGGTGGTATTGACGAAATACTCGATGTTATTCGCTGAGCCTTTTTGTTCCATAATGGCTTGACCGATGTGGATAATTTCCGCGGCACGTTCGCCAAAACAGTGAATCCCTAAAATTTCTTTGGTTTCACGATGGAACAATATCTTCAAGCTACCGATGTCTTTTCCTGCGATCTGTGCACGAGCTAGATGCTTGAACGAAGAGCGTCCTACTTCATACGGTACTTTCGCAGCTGTTAGCTCTTGCTCGGTTTTACCCACAGAGCTAATCTCTGGGATGGTGTAGATACCCGTTGGAATATCATCAATCAGATAGTTTTCTGCCTGACCTTTCGTAATGGCTTGTGCGACAAATCGCCCTTGGTCATAAGCGGCGCTTGCAAGGCTAGGGTAACCGATGACATCGCCTACAGCGTAAATGTGTTCGATATCGGTTTGGTAGTTACGGTTTACTTTTAGTTGTCCGCGAGAGTCCGCTTCCAGACCCACTGCACCCAAATTCAACTTATCGGTGTTACCTGTTCGACCATTCGCATACAACAAGCAGTCTGCCTTCATCTTCTTGCCAGATTGTAGGTGAATAATCACGCCATCTTCTGTGCCTTCGATTTTTTCATAGGTCTCATCATTACGAATTACCACACCGCTGTTCCAGAAGTGGTAAGACAGCGCATCTGACACTTCGTTATCCAAAAACTCCAACAAGCGGTCGCGGGTATTGATAAGGTCGGTTTTCACTCCAAGGCCGCGGAAGATAGAAGCGTATTCACAACCGATAACGCCCGCACCGTAAATGATGATATGGCGAGGGTCGTGTTTCAGGCTCAGAATGGAATCACTGTCGTAGATGCGCTCATGCAAGAAATCTACGTCGTTAGGCTGATACGGGCGAGAACCCGTCGCGATGACAAACTTATCCGCAGAATAGATTTCTTCTGTACCGTCGCTTTGCATCACTGCAATTGAGTAGTTATCGATAAATCGCGCGGTTCCGAACAAAAGTGTGCATGAGTTACGGTCATAAAAGCCCTGACGAAGTCGAGTTTGCTTATCAATGACCGATTTAGCATGACCTAAAATGTCAGAAAATGTTGCATGAACGCTGGTGTTGTTTCGACAAAATAGCGGGTTGCTATTAAATTCGATGATGCGGCTAACGGCATGACGCAGTGCTTTAGATGGAATAGTTCCCCAGTGAGTACAACCGCCGCCGACACTGCTTTCTTTCTCGACAATGGCAACATTCAGTCCCGCTTTGGTTAATCCCATTGCAGCCCCTTCTCCGCCAGGGCCACTACCGATTACGATCACGTCATAGTGATTAACATGCGCCATGATGCCTTCCTTGTTATATTTGCTTAACATTGCTTTAGCGCGATTTTAACTCATTTACTCTATTGGTACACGTAATGCCTGTTAGAGAGTGGAAGTGATCACGCAGAATCGACCAAAAGGGTGATTTGGTATGTTGTATGTCTATAAATTGCATCGAGAACATTGCAATTAGATGCATGCCAATAGTAACGTTCTCGGCGCTCAGAGCGAGCGAAGCAACATATCTTTCTCCGTAGGAGCAAATTGCGTTATATTGAGGCTCTTGTACCCTACAGAAAAAGAGCAAGTTAAGAATGAAATCGATGGGAATCCGCGCACAGCAAAAAGAGAAGACACGTCGATCATTGATCGATGCGGCATTTAGTCAGTTAAGTGCGGATCGCAGCTTTTCCAGCCTTAGCTTGCGAGAAGTCGCCCGAGAGGCAGGGATTGCACCGACTTCTTTTTACCGTCACTTCAAAGATATGGATGAGCTAGGCTTAACTATGGTCGATGAAGGCGGTTTGCTACTACGTCAACTGATGCGTCAGGCGCGTCAACGTATTGTGAAAGAAGGTAGCGTAATTCGTACCTCGGTCGAAACCTTTATGGAATTCATTGAAAGTAGTCCGAACGTTTTTCGTTTGTTGTTGCGTGAGCGCTCCGGCACTTCTGCTGAATTTCGTACCGCTGTTGCTCGAGAAATCCAGCATTTTGCGGCAGAATTAACCGAGTATTTAATGAGCACCGGCGTGACCAGAGAAGAGGCGTATACTCAAGCAGAAGCGTCTGTGACTTTGGTTTTCAGTTCGGGAGCTGAAGCTTTAGATTTAGATCGACGTGAGCGCGATGAACTCGCCGAGCGATTGATCATGCAATTGCGAATGATAGCCAAAGGGGCCTATTGGTATCGCAAAGAACGTGAACGTAACCGATTAAAAGGCGGGATAGAATAATGTCGAATGGAAATCAATCTGAAAAGAAAACGCTGATTTTGGCACTGGTTGCAGGTATGTGTGGTGATGCTTTGTTGTCATGGTTGACCATGAGTGAAGTGTCTTTTTCAATCTTCCCATTGATTGCACTCGTACTGGCTGTACAAGCTCTTTACCAAGAGTACCTAAATAATCCGGTATCAGAAGATATCCCATTAGTTGGCTTGGCGTGTTTCTTCGTAGGTGCGTTTGGTCACTCTGCGTTTATTAAAGCGCAATACCCAGAAGCAGGCTCAAACTTCTTTGCGATCATGGTTTCAATGATCTTACTCGCATGGATTGGTAAGAAGCTAGGTTTTGTCAGCAAGAAGACTTCTGCGGAATAAGTAAAACGAATCAAATTAAAAAAAGCGAGCCATTGAGCTCGCTTTTTTTGTCTGAAGCTGGTGGACTAAGCTTTACGTTCCAATAGCACGCCAGCTTCCATGTGGTGGGTATAAGGGAATTGGTCAAACAGAGCAAAACGCGTCACGTTGTGTGTTTCGCATAGAATGTCCAAGTTCTCTTTTAGAGTCTCAGGGTTACAAGAGATGTACATGATGCGCTCGTAACCTTGCACCATCTTACAAGTATCGACATCCATCCCAGCACGTGGTGGGTCGACAAAAATCGTGTTGCAGTTGTAGCTCTTCAGATCTACACCTGCATCTTGTAGACGACGGAATTCACGCTTACCTTCGATCGCTTGAGTAAATTCCTCGGCTGATAGGCGTAAGATTTGTACGTTATCAATCTTATTGGCGGCGATGTTGTACTGTGCAGATACCACAGATGGCTTCGCTAGCTCAGTTGCCAGTACGCGGTCGAAATTCTGTGCCAACGCCAGCGAGAAGTTACCGTTACCACAGTAAAGCTCTAGTAGGTCGCCAGTGCTTTCTTGGGTACAGTCGACCGCCCATTCCAGCATCTTCTCTGCGACTTTGCCGTTCGGCTGAGTGAAGCTGTTCTCTACTTGTTGGTAGATGTAGCTTTGACCATTTACATCGAGCTTCTCGATAACGTAGTCTCGGTCTAGGACAATCTTCATCTTACGAGCGCGACCAATGATGTTTAGGTTAAAGCCTTCATCATTCAAACGCTGTTTAAGGGCTTTCGTGTTTTCAATCCACTCTTCATCAAGTTGGCGATGGTAAAGGAGTGAAACCAGAATCTCACCACTTAGCGTCGATAGGAAATCCACTTGGAACAGTTTACGACGTAGTGAGTCGTTGTCTTTCATCGCTTCAACCAATAGCGGCATCAGGTCGTTGATCAGACGGCTTGCTGCAGGGAATTGGTCAACACGGTACTTCTCACGAGTTTCTTGGTTGAACATGATGTAGTAAAGATCTTCGCCTTCATGCCAAACACGGAACTCAGCACGCATGCGGTAGTGCTGCTCTGGTGATTCAAACACTTCCAGTTCTGGCATGTTGTATGGCGCGAACATATCCGTGAGACGTTCGACTTTTTCAGCCAGTTGTTCTTGGTAGCGTTGTGGGTTTACATCAAGAGTAGCCATGATCTTACCTTTTATGGTGCATTCAATTTAAGAGCGCAGATTTTATTCAATCTCAATAGGATGTCCAGTTTTGTACTGGAATTGATTTAAAGATAGTGCGTACAGGCAGAGTAGAAAGCAAAATCAATCAAAACGTTACAACTTCTAAGGGCAATATTGGCTGGACAAATAATCAATAGCTGAATAATATTTGCCTCAAGTTGGTGCTATCTAGCAATCTAGATGGCTGAAATGGGAATCTGGTGTGAATCCAGAACTGACGCGCAGCGGTAAAAGAGAACGAACGCTCATCAGACACTGCATTAGTTTATGTGGGAAGTCGAGCAAGTAGGCGGTACACCCGTGCTCTTGAGTCCGAATACCTGCCAACAACTGAGCCACAGCACTGGACTGTCATGATGACAGGGCTCGGAAGGAATTACGCGATTTAGGACAATACAATGAGAAAATCCGCACTGGCGATAACTTTGGCATCGCTGCTTTCACCTGTCTCTTATCTACAGGCCCAAGAAACCTCCACTGACGAAACCATCGTTGTTACTGCAAACCGTTTTGAGCAAGCCGAAAGCCGTACGTTGGCAGATGTCGAAGTAGTTACTCGACAAGACATCGATCGCATTCAAGCGAAAACCCTACCAGATGTATTGCGTCGCCTTACGGGGATTCAAGTTTCACAAAATGGTGGTCGTGGTCAGTTAGCGTCTTTATTTGTTCGTGGAACCAGTTCCGACCAAGTTTTAGTACTGGTTGATGGCGTACGTTTTGCGCGAGCAGCGAAGGGCGCTGTGGACTTTAACCAAATCCCACTTACTTACGTTCAACGTATTGAGTACGTGCGTGGTGCGCGTGCGTCACTTTATGGCTCAGAAGCGATTGGTGGCGTGATCAATATCATCACCATTGCGCGTGCTGACGAAGAAGGAACGAAGTTAAGTGCGGGTTTAGGTAGTTTAGATTATCAAGAATTGAGTGTGGCATCTGGTATTAAAGTCACAGAGAGCGGCCAGCTAAATATCGCGCTTGGTAGTGAAAGTGATGATGGTTATAACGTTCGTCCTGTACCGGGAGTTAATGACGGTGATCGCCATGGCTTTGATACAAAGAATGGTCTGCTAGGTTACGTGCATAACTTCAATGACCAGTGGTCTGCATTTGGTAACCTACGTGCTTACGAAAATGTTTATCAATATGACAGCAGCTACGGCAGTCGCGGTTACTACGAAGCAGAAAAAGATGATCTTTCTGTCACTCTGGGCGGTAAGTATCAGTCTGATAATGTGATGTCAGAACTACAAGTAACGGCACAGAAACAGAAGTCTTGGAACTATGAGCAAGCAAAAGGCAAACACTCAGGTACTGAAGATGAACTTGAGCAGCAAAATGTCCAGTGGACCAACAGTTACTTGCTAAACAACAATACGACGTTTGCTGGTGGTATTGATTGGCGCAACGAGTCTTATAAAGACAAGAGTGCGAATAAAACGTTTGATCGGACCAATGGCGCTCTGTTTGGTATGGCAACCACTAGTATTGATAAAGCAATGCTCGAGGGCAGTGCTCGCCTTGATGATAACGAAGAATACGGTAGTGAGTTCACTTACAGTTTAGCGGCTGGTTACCAGTTTGTACCAGAGTTTGGGGTTAAAGCCTCTTTTGGTACTGCGTTTAAGGCTCCAAACCTATATCAACAGTATGACCCAACATACGGTGAGAAAGATCTGAAACCGGAAGAGTCAGATGCTTGGGAGCTAGCATTCAGCGGTGATGTCCAAGGCGTTTTTTGGTCCGTAACGGGTTATGACTATATAATCACGAATCTTATCGATTACCATCCAACCACATACAAATATTTGAATGTCGATGGTGAAACACATATCCAAGGTGTGGAGCTTGTTGCTGAGTTTGATACAGGGATTGTGCAGCACCAGTTGAGTGCAGATTACAAAGATGCTGAAGACGATAAAGGGCATCAGTTGCAGCGCCGCGCTAAAGAAATGTATAAGTGGAATGCTTTAGTGAGCTTCGATAAAGTGGATTGGTCGGTTAGCTATCAGTACGTCGGTAAGCGTCCAGATGTGGATTACAGCACTTGGCCTTCACAAGATATTACGCTTTCTTCTTACTCGTTGGTTGATACGGCGGTGACTTACTATCCGAATGAGTCGACCTCTATTAGCGCTCGTATCGATAATCTACTTGATGAAGAGTATGAGATGGCAAAAGGTTACCCTGCTGCAGAGCGAGCGTACTATCTCAACGTTGGCTACGAATTCTAATCGTGAATGAGCACAAACCGCCTTCGGGCGGTTTTTAATATTTTGTGGTGGAAAATCGAATGAAGAAACCCAAGCGAGTTGTGATCAGCTGGTCCAGTGGTAAAGATTCGACATTAACGCTTGAGCGCCTTAACGAGAATCCAAATTATCAAGTTGTCGGTTTGTACACGACTTACGTAGGGAAAGAAGTCCCTTTCCAAGCAACTCCGCTTGAAGTCGTACAAATGCAAGCAGACTTACTTGCGCTTCCGCTCATTACTATCGAGCTACATGAAATCTTTCCAAGTAACGACATTTATCAATCGACCATCGTTAATGGATTACAAAGTAGTGGTCTGAACATAGAAGCTGTCGCATTTGGTGATATGTTTTGTAATGGCATTGCCGATTACCGACGCAGCTATATTGAACCTGTTGGCTGGGAATGCGTCTTTCCTCTATTAGGGGAGAGCAGCGAGAAACTAGCGATGGAAATCATAGAGCGTGGTATTCAAACGATGTTAATCACCATCGACGGAAGAGTTCTCCCTCCAGAATGGTGTGGTCGCTGGTATGACAAAGCCCTAATAGAGTCATTACCAAGTCAAATTGATCCCTGTGGGGAAAATGGTGAATTTCACACATTGGTCACGTCTTCGCCATCTTTTCAAGGACATATCGAGTTGACGAAGCGAAATGTAGAATCTGGAGATAGATTCAGCCATCAAAGATACCATGCTAAAGCATTGCCAAAACAAATCTACGCAGTATGATCGCAACGTTTCTGTTCTTTAGGTAAGACTCGTGCGAGTAGCAAGTAAGAAAAAAGTCCTAGTTTTTGACTCTGGTGTTGGTGGTCTTTCTGTATTCCAAGAGATACATCGCCTATTGCCCCAGATAGACTACTTATACTTATTCGATAATCAGGCTTACCCTTATGGTGAACTCGATCAGGCTGTACTCGTTTCACGAGTTAACCAACTGGTATCTTCTTTAGTCGAAGAACACCAAGTCGACATTGTCGTCATTGCTTGCAACACGGCGAGCACCATAGTGCTTCCTTCCTTACGCGAAAATTTATCGATTCCCGTTGTTGGTGTTGTCCCTGCGATTAAACCCGCATCGCTTTTAGCATCAAAAGGGGTAGGGCTGATCGCCACTCCGGCGACAGTAACACGCCAATATACTCACGAGTTAATACGGGACTTTGCGCAAGGCAAACCAGTTGAGCTGGTGGGATCAACTCGCTTGGTAGATATGGCCGAAGAGAAGTTGCGAGGCAACAGCGTTTCTCTCGACGAACTGACAAATATCCTGCTTCCCCTTCGCGATAAAGTCGATGTTGCGGTGCTCGGTTGTACTCACTTCCCTTTAATCAAAGAGGAGATTCATCAAGCTTTGGGTGGGGACGTTACTTTAATTGATTCAGGCGCAGCGATTGCACGTCGAGTAAAAGCATTGCTATTAAGTGATGAAATTGAGGATACAGAAGAGGGAAGTAAGTCGATTTATGCCAGTGCAACTCCTTGGCAGGAAGATGCACTGAACATTTGTTTAAAGAAGCTAGGTTTTAATCCTGTTCAGGTTTACCGCCATCCGGATGTTTAGGATCGTTCGCAATTCTCACTTTTAGCGTTCTCTCCATATATTCCTTTTCATTAAGTTTAGCGATAGCTGGCTTGGCATCTGCCGCAGCCATCACTACAAAACCAAACCCTCTTCTTTTTCCAGTGCGCTTATCTTTCATTAAGCGTACTGCATAGACCTGTCCATATTCAGCAAACAAATCGCGAACATGACTCTCATTGGCCTTATAAGGAAGGTTGCCGACATACAGCGTTTTAGTTGAAGGATCAGGATCCGAAGATTGAAGAACAGGTGTTTTGCTAGAAAATGAAAAAAGAAAAGCAGTAGCGATAACACCAATGAGGAAGCTCAAGGCTGGTGGGATGATGAATTGAGAGAAGATGATTCCCCCAACGATGGCCAGCCCAACACATAAAATCAGATTTTTTTTAGACGTCATTTTAATTACTACACATAGTGATAAAGAGATCGATTGTCCATTAACAGAATAGACACATGAATCTTACGTATATGGTTGGTGTTTTTCCAACCAATTGCTGTGATATGTCTCAAATGTGACGAAGAAATATGCAAATATCGCACTTTTGGCTAATTTGTGACCGATTGGTTTTTTGTTTGCAAAAAACGCTTGTACTAATTTCTCAACTCCCTATACTGCGCATCCACCGACACGGAGTGAGACGAAAGTCACACAGCGAGTCGGGAAGAGAGAAAAAAGAATTTGAAAAAAATGCTTGACTCTCTCACGGTGTGAAGTAAGATACGCACCCCTAACGACGAGCAACTAAGTTGCTGAAAATGTTAGAAAAGCTCTTTAAAAATAAGAACCTATCAATCTGTGTGGGCACTCGTTGATGATAATCCAATTCGATACTTCGGTATCAAATTAGGTTTCAATGAAACGAAGTGACCATTGAATCTTCGGATTCAGCACAGTCAATTCAAGCATTAC
>NZ_JAWOWM010000019.1:0-54560 GCF_033340475.1 Vibrio sp. 1078-1 | reverse complement strand
TAAGGACTAGTTAGTTTGAAACAGAGAATAATAACAGCACTAATTTTAGCTCCCCTGGTTATTTTAGGCATTTTTAAATTACCGCTAATGGGCTTTATTGCCGCTTTAACTGCAATAACGCTATTAGGTTTTTGGGAGTGGACTCAGTTTACAGGAAGCAACTCTCGCATTGCTGCCCTTGTGCCGGCAATCATTATTACCGGACTTAGTTTTCTATACATCTCGCCTGATGCATATAGCCTCAATCACTTAACGACACCTCATTATGTCGTCTTGGGTATTGGTTTTGTTTGGTGGATTATTGCTAGCTTAATGGCGATTACTTACCCCAAAACGACGAAATCTTGGCAAAGTAATTTTGTTTTACGTCATGTATTTGGTTTTCTGACATTAATCCCATTCCTTTGGAGTGTGATTATTCTCAGAGCGTATGACATCACTGTAGATCCATACCACGGCGCAAAGCTTGTGTTGTACGTTTGTTTCTTGGTATGGGCTGCAGATAGCGGCGCCTACTTTGCAGGCAAAAGCTTAGGCAAACGTAAGATGGCTCCTCATGTAAGCCCCAATAAAACCATTGAAGGGCTAATTGGTGGCATTATCACGGCATTAATCGTAGCGTGGGCATTTGCTGATTGGTTCGATATCCAGTTCACTAGCCCTGTCCATATGGTGCTGATTACGCTGGTTACTGTCGTTATTTCAGTGCTTGGTGATCTGGTTGAAAGTATGTTCAAACGTGTCTCAGGCATTAAAGACAGCAGTAACATTATCCCAGGGCACGGTGGTGTGCTAGATCGTATCGACAGCCTAACCGCAGCATTCCCAGTTTTTGCTCTTCTTTACTACGTATTCTAATTTATCAGGAGCGGCGTCGTCGCTCCTGAGCTTTCTAACGGTCTTACAACATGCAAAAGTTAACGATTCTTGGTGCTACTGGATCAATTGGTGCAAGCACGCTTAAAGTGGTCGAACAAAACCCAGATCTGTTTTCTGTCGTTGCCTTAGCGGCAAGCACTAACGTTGAAAAGATGATCGGTCTATGTCGTCAGTGGCAACCTAAATATGCGGTCATGGCAGATAAAGCTGCGGCGTCTCAACTTCAAGCTGAGCTACACTCGGTTTCGCCAGGTACCGAAGTGCTAGGTGGTGTTGATGCGCTATGCCATATTGCTTCGCTGGACGAGGTCGACAGTGTAATGGCTGCTATTGTAGGAGCAGCCGGCTTATTGCCTACCATGGCTGCCGTGAAAGCAGGTAAGCGAGTCTTGTTGGCAAATAAAGAAGCACTTGTAATGTCAGGCCAGCTATTTATTGATGCCGTTGAAGAATTTGGCGCAGAGCTACTTCCCGTCGACAGTGAACACAACGCCATTTTCCAATGTTTACCACAGCAAGTACAAACCAATCTAGGTCGTTGCAATTTACAAGAACATGGCATTTCTCATATTTTGTTGACTGGATCTGGTGGTCCTTTCCGTTACACTGACATCGCAGAACTGGAGCAGGTGACACCCGCGCAGGCGATTGCTCATCCAAACTGGTCGATGGGGCCAAAAATTTCTGTTGATTCTGCCACGATGATGAACAAAGGCCTTGAGTATATCGAAGCTAAGTGGCTATTTAATGCTGCTCGCGAACAACTGAAGGTGGTTATTCATCCTCAATCGGTAATTCATTCTATGGTTCAGTATCGTGATGGTTCGGTCTTGGCACAAATGGGAGAAGCGGATATGGCGACGCCAATTGCGCTCACCATGTCATACCCGTCAAGAGTGGAAGCTGGGGTTAAGCCGCTAGACTTCACGAAAGTTGGTGAGCTGACGTTTTTGCAGCCTGATTTTGCTCGTTACCCATGTTTAAAACTCGCAATTGATGCCTGTTATGAAGGTCAACACGCAACAACAGCATTGAATGCAGCTAATGAAGTCGCTGTTGATGCATTTTTAAATAACAGACTAGGTTTTACCGATATTGCTCGCATCAATGAGTCTGTGTTGAATAAAATCAACGCAAGCTGCAAAGCTGAGAATGCGAATAGCTTGGAAAGCTTGCTCGAGCTAGATAGAATGGCACGAACTATTGCCCTAGAAACCATACGCGAGCGTAGCTGATGACTGGTATATTGTGGAATCTCATTTCTTTTATCGTCGCACTGGGCATTCTTGTTGCCGTGCACGAATTTGGGCATTTTTGGGTTGCTCGCCGTTGCGGCGTTAAAGTTGAAAAGTTTTCAATCGGTTTCGGCAAGTCTATTTGGAGTAAAGTAGGCAAAGACGGAACGGAGTACAGCATCTCAATGATCCCTCTCGGCGGCTATGTGAAAATGGTTGATAGCCGTGTCGATGAGGTGCCAGAACATGAGAAGCACCTAGCGTTTGATAAGAAGCCGTTATGGAAGCGAACCTCTATTGTTGCGGCTGGCCCCATCTTTAATTTTCTTTTCGCAATTTTTGCCTATTGGCTGGTATTTCTAATTGGTATCCCGGCTGTTAAGCCTGTAATTGGTGAAGTTACGCCCAATTCGATTGTTGCGGAAGCTGGAATTGAATCTGGAATGGAACTTAAATCGATATCTGGTATCAAAACTCCGGATTGGGAATCAGTAAATATGGGATTGATTTCTCATATTGGCGATGATTTGATGACGGTAACACTAACGTCAGCGAATGAAGTTGGTTCAGAAGTAACGAAAACGCTCGATTTACGTGAGTGGAAGTTCGACCCAGAAACTCAGTCAGCGATGCAGTCGTTAGGTTTTACTCCGTATACACCGGAGGTGTATCGAGTTATTGAGCAGGTCTCGCAAGGTGGAGCGGCGGAAAAAGCTGGTGTGCTTCCAGGTGATGAGGTTGTCGCAATTGGTCAACAACGCGTAACCGAATGGAAGCAAGTGGTTGAAGCGGTTCGTTCTAATCCTGATACACCGCTTGAATTGACGGTGTTACGTCAGGGTTATGAGCAAACATTGACGCTGACGCCCGGTAGCCGTGAGCTAGCTAACAAAGAAGTCGTTGGTTTTGCAGGTATTGCACCTAAAGTCGCAGAATGGCCAGAAAGTTATCGCTTCGATCTTCAGTTTGGTGTATTCGAGTCAATAGGTAAAGCAGTAGACAAAACTGGCCAAGTCATTGGTTTGACAATCAGCATGCTTAAGAAGCTTATTGTTGGAGACGTTGGTCTGAATAATCTGAGTGGACCAATATCAATAGCCAAAGGCGCAGGCGCGACAGCAGATTATGGTTTGGTCTACTTTTTAGGTTTTCTCGCTCTAATTAGTGTTAACCTAGGTATTATTAATCTCGTTCCTTTACCAATGTTGGATGGCGGTCATTTGTTGTTTTTTGCAATTGAAGCAGTCATTCGACGTCCTGTTCCTGAGAAAGTGCAGGAAATGGGCTTTAGAATTGGTGGTGCGATCATCTTCTCGCTCATGGCGTTAGCGCTATTTAATGATTTTACTCGTCTGTGATAGTTCAGAGACAAAAGCAGTAGCAAGGAATAATTAGAACAAGTATGGCGATTAAGCGAATTCTATTTGCAAGTTTACTGGCGACCAGTGTATCTGCAAATGGAGCAGAGAACTTCGTAGTTCAAGATATTGAAATCGATGGATTGCAGCGTGTAGCACTGGGTGCTGCATTGTTGAAAATGCCTGTACGTGTCGGTGATACCATTGGCCAAGGCGATGTTGCAGAAATTATCCGCGCCCTGTATGCATCTGGTAACTTTGAAGATGTGAAAGTGTTGCGTGACGGTGGTGTTCTGATGGTTCAAGTCAAAGAACGTCCTACCATTGCAAGCATCTCTTTTTCAGGTAACAAAGCAATCAAGGACGAGCAGCTACAAGAAAACCTGAACGCGTCTGGCGTTCGTGAAGGTGAAGCGCTTGACCGCACCACGCTAAGCAACATTGAAAAAGGCTTAGAAGACTTTTACTACAGCGTAGGTAAATACAACGCAACAGTAAAAGCGGTGGTGACTCCACTACCACGTAATCGTTCTGATCTTAAGTTTGTCTTTACTGAAGGTGTGTCGGCAAAAATTCAGCAAATCAACTTTATCGGTAATGAAGTGTTCAGTGATGAAGAACTGCTTTCGCGCTTTAACTTAAATGTTGATGTGCCGTGGTGGAATTTCCTTTCTGATGAAAAGTATCAAAAGCAAGTTCTTGCAGGTGATATTGAAGCACTCAAATCATTCTACCTGGATCGTGGTTACTTAAAATTTAACGTTGATTCGACACAAGTTGCAATCTCTCCTGACAAGAAAGGGGTATACATTACTCTTGGTCTAGAAGAGGGCGAGGTTTACACCGTTAAGGACGTGAAGTTCCGTGGTGATTTGATTGGTGAGGAAGCGACGTTCGAAAGACTTGTGCCATTTGAAGACAATGAGACATACAACGGCTCGTTGGTGACTTCAATGGAAGAAGGGATTAAGCGTGTGCTTGGTGAGTCCGGTTATGCTTATCCTCAAGTGAATACCATTCCAGAGTTTGACGACGAGAATCAAGAAGTTTCTTTGGTCGTTAACGTAGACCCGGGTAACCGAATTTATGTTCGTGATATTCGCTTCACGGGTAATAACTCAACCAAAGATGAAGTCCTTCGTCGTGAAATGCGTCAGATGGAAGGCAGTTGGTTGAACTCGAAATCGATTGAAACGGGTAAAACTCGTCTAAATCGTTTGGGCTACTTTGAAAATGTTGAAGTACAGACGGTTCGAGTTCCTGGTAGTGATGATCAAGTTGACCTAGTTTACTCTGTCAAAGAAGCAAACTCTGGTAGTGTTAACTTCGGTGTTGGCTACGGTACAGAATCGGGTGTGAGCTTCCAGGTTGGCCTGCAACAAGATAACTTTATTGGTAGCGGTAACCGTGTTGGTATCAACGCGATGATGAATGACTACCAGAAAAACATCAGTCTAGATTACCGTGATCCGTACTGGAACTTAGACGGTGTAAGCTTAGGTGGTAAGGTTTTCTATAACGAATTTGAAGCTAAAGAAGCCAATATCGTTGACTATACCAACGAAAGCTATGGCGCGAGCTTAACGTGGGGCTTCCCATTCGATGAGTTGAACCGTTTTGAATTCGGTGTCGGTTATACGCACAACAAGATCGGTAACTTATCGCCTTACTTGCAGGTAGAGCAGTTCTTACGAGCACAAGCAGACAACATTGATTCTAGTGGAGCGTTGAACACAAACGACTTCGACTTCAATATCTCTTGGACACGTAATAACTTAAACCGTGGCTATTTCCCAACAGCAGGTAACCATCAACGTGCATTCTATAAAATGACCGTACCTGGCTCTGACGTTCAATATTTCAAAATGCAGTACGATGTTCGTCAGTATGTGCCATTGACTAAAAAGCACGAGTTTACCCTCTTGTTCCGTGGCCGCTTAGGTTACGGTAATGGTTACGGTCAAACGGATGGTAACGATAACTTGTTCCCATTCTACGAAAACTACTACGCAGGTGGCTTTACATCGCTTCGTGGCTTTGGCTCAAACTCTGTTGGTCCTAAAGCGGTTTACCGTGATACATCTGGTTCAAACAATGGCGCAGATACAGCAACAGATGACTCTGTTGGTGGTAACGCCGTAGCGCTAGCAAGTGTTGAGTTGATTGTCCCAACACCATTTGCATCAGAAGAAGTACAAAACCAAATTCGTACCAGTATCTTCTTTGATATGGCAAGTGTTTGGGATACGGAGTTTGACTACCGCGATTCAGGTGCGGAATATGGTGACCGTTACTACTACGATTACTCAGATCCAACCAACTACCGCTCTTCTTACGGTGCGGCGTTGCAGTGGATGTCTCCAATGGGGCCACTAGTATTCTCACTAGCGAAACCAATTAAGAAATTTGATGGCGATGATGAAGAGTTCTTCACATTCACTATCGGTAGAACTTTCTAAAGAGGAAAATATTTTGAATAAAATGATCAAAGCGGCTGGGATTGGCCTTCTTGCACTGAGCTCTTCAATGTTTGCAAATGCGGCAGAAGCTGCACAGAAAATTGCTTACGTAAATACAGCTCAAGTTTTTCAAGCTCTTCCTCAACGTGAAGTTGTACTACAAAAAATGCAGAAAGACTTCAAAAGCAAAGCTGATGAACTGAAGTCAATCCAAGCACAAGCTAAAACAAAGATTGAGAAGCTACAACGTGACGGCGAGCTTTTGGGTCAAGACGAAGTTGAAAAGCTACGTATCGATATCGCGAAGCTCGACAGCGAGTACAAAGTGAAAGCACAAGCACTTGAAAAAGCAAGTGCGCGTCGTGAAGCTGAAGAAAAAGCGAAGCTTTTCAAAACGATTCAAGATGCAGTTAAGAAAGTCGCAGACAAAAATGGTTACGATCTTGTGATTGATATCTCTGCTTTGCAGTACGGCAAGCCAGAATACAATATCTCTGAAGACGTAATTAAAGCTCTAAAATAAGAAGTTATGAAGACATTAACATTAGCCGAATTGGCGACAATTACCGGGGGTGAGCTGTTTGGTGACGAGTCTCTCGTTGTAAGCCGTGTTGCTCCAATGGATAAAGCACAAGAAGGTGACGTAACCTTCTTGTCTAACCCAAAATACGCAAAACACCTTTCTGAGTGCCAAGCTACCGTTGTTATGGTAAAGGCTGAGCATAAAGATCAATGCGTTGGAAATGCGCTAGTGGTTTCAGACCCTTATGTCGCATTTGCTCGTGTGGTCCAAGCGATGGATACCACACCAAAACCGGCAGACGATATTGCACCAAGTGCTGTGATTGCCGCTGACGTTAAGATGGGTGAGAACGTTACAATCGGCGCTAACGCTGTGATTGAAACGGGCGTGGAACTCGGCGACAACGTAAGTGTTGGTGCTGGTTGTTTTATCGGTAAGAACGCCAAGCTAGGGAATAACACCAAGCTTTGGGCTAATGTCACTATCTACCATGAAGTGTCATTGGGTGATGACTGTCTCGTTCAATCGGGTACCGTCATTGGCTCTGATGGCTTCGGTTACGCGAATGACAAAGGCGAGTGGATTAAAATTCCTCAGCTTGGTTCAGTGCGTATCGGTAACCGCGTTGAGATTGGTGCTTGTACTACGATTGACCGCGGTGCACTCGAAGATACTATCATTGAAGACAATGTCATTCTGGATAACCAACTTCAAATCGCGCACAACGTGCAGATCGGATATGGTACCGTGATGCCTGGTGGTACTATTGTCGCGGGCAGTACAAAAATTGGTAAGTACTGCCAGATTGGCGGCGCGTCTGTTCTGAATGGCCATATCACTATCGCAGATGGTGTGGCGATTACAGGTATGGGCATGGTAATGCGCAGTATCGAAGAAAAAGGCCTTTACTCATCAGGTATCCCACTACAAACGAACAGAGAGTGGCGTAAGACCGCAACTCGAGTTCACCGTATTGATGAGATGAATAAGCGCCTAAAAGCGGTTGAAAAACAGCTGGAACAGAAAGAAGAAATTTAGAACAAGTTATCTTTCGCTCTGTATTTAACACGAAGGCTAACAAGTTCTAGTTCCATATTCTGTAAGAAGACTCGCGAAATGCGGGTCTTTTTCTTCTATAATGACGCGCTCTAAGTAGATTTAACTCCAAGATGGTGCGTATTTTGCTAGTATATTGCAAAGCGATTCGGCTTTACGACCTGTTGCCACGTTTGCCATCTTGGCGGCAAAAAATTGATATAGGAAGACGACTTTGACTACTGAAAAGAAAACGATGAACATCTCTGAAATTCAAGAGCTACTACCTCATCGCTACCCATTCTTATTGATCGACCGAGTGATAGACTTCCAAGAAGAGAAGTACCTTCACGCGATTAAAAACGTGTCGGTTAACGAACCTCAGTTCACAGGTCACTTTCCTCAACTACCAGTATTCCCAGGTGTTTTGATTTTAGAAGCAATGGCTCAGGCAACAGGCTTACTTGCATTTAAATCATTTGGTGCACCAACAGAAAATGAACTGTACTACTTTGCAAGCGTAGACGGCGCGAAATTCCGTAAACCAGTGGTTCCGGGCGACCAATTGGTTATTGAGGTAGAATTTCTGAAAGAACGTCGCGGCATTGCTGCATTTAGCGGTGTAGCAAAAGTTGACGGCGAAGTGGTATGTTCTGCAGAACTGAAGTGTGCTCGTCGAGAGTTTTAATATGATTCATGAAACCGCTAAAATCCACCCGGCAGCGGTGGTAGAAGAGGGCGCCAAAATTGGTGCTAACGTAACAGTAGGTCCTTTTACGTACATCACCTCTACGGTTGAAATTGGTGAAGGCACAGAAGTGATGTCTCACGTTGTGATCAAAGGTCACACAACTATTGGCAAAGATAACCGTATTTTCCCACATGCTGTCATTGGTGAAGAAAACCAAGACAAAAAATACGGTGGTGAAGACACAACTGTGGTTATCGGTGACCGTAACGTCATTCGTGAAGCGGTCCAAGTTCACCGCGGCACAGTGCAAGACAAAGCAACCACGATCATTGGTGATGACAACTTATTGTGTGTTAATGCACACGTTGCGCATGATGTTGTTATTGGTAACCACACTCATATCGGTAATAACTCGATTCTTGGTGGTCACGTTACTGTTGATGACTATGCCGGTGTGATGGCACTGTCTGCGATTCATCCGTTTTGTACAGTGGGCGCTTACGCATACATTGGCGGCTGTTCAGCTGTGGTGCAAGATGTCCCAGCTTATGTACTCGCGCAAGGTAACCACGCTACTCCATTCGGCTTGAACCTTGTTGGCTTGAAGCGTAATGGCTTTGAGAAACCAGAGATTCGTGCGCTACAAAAAGCGTATAAAGAAATCTACCGTTCAGGTAAGACGCTAGAAGAAGTGAAGCCTATTCTGGCTGAAATGGCTCAAGAGTGGCCGGCTGTGAAGCGTTTCTCAGATATTCTGGAAACGACGGAACGTGGCATTATTCGTTAATTGGCGAATGAACCAATAAATAAAAAGATCGTGACCAAATTTGAGGTTACGATCTTTTTGTGTTTTATGGATAAGGCAAACCGTTATCCATAGCGCACAGGAAAAATAGCGAAGTAGATATGGAAAGACCATTACGTATTGGCATCATTGCCGGAGAATTGTCTGGCGATACGCTAGGTGAAGGCTTTATCAAAGCAGTAAAGCAACAATATCCAGACGCAGAGTTCGTAGGCATTGGTGGTCCGAAAATGATAGCCCAAGGTTGCGAGTCTCTGTTTGATATGGAAGAGCTTGCGGTGATGGGATTAGTCGAGGTTTTAGGCCGCTTACCGAGACTTCTTAAAGTGAAAGCTGAGCTCGTTCAGTATTTTACTCAGAATCCGCCTGATGTTTTCATCGGGATCGATGCTCCTGACTTCAACTTACGCCTGGAGCTTGACCTCAAGCAAGCGGGCATTAAAACCGTTCATTACGTGAGTCCGTCTGTTTGGGCTTGGCGTCAGAAGCGCATCTTTAAAATAGAAGCGGCAACGAACTTGGTGCTAGCATTTCTTCCGTTTGAGAAAGCGTTCTACGACAAATTTAATGTACCTTGCGAGTTCATTGGTCATACCTTGGCTGATGCCATCCCACTAGAATCAGAACAAGCGCCTGCACGTGAGTTGCTTGGTTTAGAACAAGATAAAAAGTGGCTTGCTGTCCTGCCAGGCAGTCGTGGTAGCGAGTTAAAAATGCTCTCAGAGCCATTTATTGAAACCTGCAAGTTACTCCATAAAAAATTTCCAGAACTGGGGTTTGTTGTCGCGCTTGTTAATCAAAAACGCCGTGAGCAGTTTGAACAAGCATGGAAAGAGCTAGCGCCAGAGTTGGACTTCAAGTTAGTTGATGACACCGCACGCAACGTCATCACCGCATCCGATGCCGTGATGTTGGCCTCCGGTACCGTAGCGTTGGAGTGTATGCTTCTCAAGCGTCCAATGGTGGTGGGTTATCGTGTGAATGCATTTACTGCTTTCTTAGCTAAACGTCTATTGAAAACGAAGTATGTGTCATTGCCGAATATCTTGGCGGATGATGAGCTCGTCAAAGAATATCTACAAGATGAGTGCACACCAGACAATTTGTTTACTGAGGTTTCTCGCTTATTGGAAAGCGACAATAAACCGATGTTAGATAAGTTTACGGAAATGCATCATTGGATCCGTAAAGATGCGGATCAACAAGCCGCAAACGCGGTTCTAAAACTGATTGAAAAATAGAGATTTATCATGGCTGTTAAACCAAAAGCGACCAAAACCAAAGTTGAACTCCCTCCGTTTGAATATCCGCAAGGTTACCAGCTTGTGGCCGGAGTCGACGAGGTAGGACGTGGCCCTTTGGTGGGAGACGTCGTCACCGCTGCGGTTATCCTTGATCCTCACAATCCTATTGAAGGGTTGAACGATTCGAAAAAATTGACCGAAAAGAAACGCATGGCGTTGCTTCCTGAAATCAAAGAAAAAGCATTGGCGTGGGCGGTCGGGCGTTGTTCTCCTGAAGAAATCGATCAACTGAATATTTTGCAGGCGACTATGGTTGCGATGCAGCGTGCAGTGGCGGGGTTACAGGTTCAACCTGATTTGGTGTTGATTGATGGTAACCGTTGTCCGGAGCTGCCAATGGATGCTCAAGCTGTAGTAAAAGGCGATCTACGTGTTGCCGAAATCAGTGCGGCGTCAATTATTGCCAAAGTCGTGCGTGACCAAGAGATGGAAGAGTTGGATAAACTTCATCCACAATTTGGCTTCGCGAAGCACAAAGGTTACCCAACTAAAGCGCACTTTGAAGCGATTGAGCAACACGGAGTGATCAGTGAACACCGCAAGAGTTTCAAGCCAGTAAAAAAAGCGTTAGGCATAGAATAATCAAACGATCTAATTGGTGTTATAAACCCAACCTCTTTAGGTTAGAATCCCCAACAAAATAGAGTTACACGGTACCTGTTAATGTCAGATCCCAAATTCATCCACCTGCGTGTTCATAGTGACTTCTCGATGGTGGATGGCCTCAACAAAGTTCCGCCAATCGTAAAGAAAGTTGCTGAGCTCGGTATGCCCGCAATGGCGTTGACCGACTTTACCAACCTATGTGGTTTGGTGAAGTTTTACGGTACGGCGCATGGCAGTGGTGTTAAACCGATCATTGGTGCTGACTTTAAAATGCAGTCGGACGAGTTTGGTGAAGAGCTGACACAAGTGACTTTGCTTGCGGCGGATAATGTAGGTTATAAGAACCTGACGTTATTGATATCAAAAGCGTACTTACGTGGACATGTTCAACACCACCCTGTGATTGATAAAGCCTGGTTGGCTGAAATGTCTGAAGGCTTGATTGTATTATCCGGCGGTAAAAGCGGGGAAATTGGTCGCGGCCTTTTGAAAGGCAACCGTCAAATAGTGCAGGGGTGTGTTGATTTTTATAAACAGCATTTTCCAGATCGCTTTTATCTTGAGCTACTTCGTACCGGTCGTCCAGATGAAGAAACTTATCTTCACTTTGCGGTTGAATTGGCAGAGCAGCAAGACTTGCCAGTAGTGGCGACCAATGAAGTTGTATTCCTGAGTCCAGACCTATTTGATGCTCATGAAATACGCGTAGCGATTCACGATGGTTACACATTAGAAGATCCGCGTAGGCCAAAAAACTACAGTCCGCAGCAATATCTTCGTACAGAAGAAGAAATGTGTGAGCTGTTTGCTGATATTCCTGAAGCGTTAGAAAACAGTGTCGAGATAGCGAAGCGTTGTAACGTGACTGTGCGCTTAGGTGAGTACTTCCTACCAGCTTTCCCAACCGAAGGGATGAAAGAGACTGAGTTCCTAGTCATGAAATCCCGAGAGGGGTTGGAAGAGCGTTTAGAGTTCCTATTTCCAGATGAGGAAGAGAGAAAACGTCGCCGCCCTGAATATGATGAACGTCTTCAGATAGAGCTAGATGTTATCAACCAAATGGGATTTCCTGGTTACTTCTTGATCGTAATGGAGTTCATCCAGTGGTCAAAAGATAATGGAATTCCTGTCGGTCCTGGACGTGGTTCCGGTGCTGGTTCTTTGGTGGCTTACGCACTAAAAATCACCGATCTGGATCCACTAGAATACGACTTGCTGTTCGAACGTTTCTTGAACCCAGAACGTGTTTCGATGCCCGATTTCGACGTCGATTTCTGTATGGATAAACGTGACCAGGTTATTGACCACGTTGCGGAAATGTACGGTCGTGACGCGGTGTCTCAGATCATCACGTTTGGTACCATGGCGGCAAAAGCGGTAATCCGTGACGTTGGCCGCGTATTGGGCCACCCATTTGGTTTTGTTGATCGTATTTCAAAGCTGATCCCGCCCGATCCAGGTATGACGCTAGATAAAGCGTTTAAAGCTGAACCTGCACTACCTGAATTGTATGAGGCCGATGAGGAAGTTAAAGAACTCATCGACATGTGTCATATTTTGGAAGGCTGTACGCGAAACGCCGGTAAACACGCTGGTGGTGTTGTAATTTCACCTACAACAATTACCGATTTTGCGCCAATTTATGCAGACGCTGAAGGTCACTTTCCGGTTACTCAATTTGATAAAAACGATGTTGAGACCGCTGGCCTAGTTAAGTTTGACTTCTTAGGTTTACGTACCTTAACCATTATTGACTGGGCGTTAGGGCTGATTAACCCACGCCTAGAGCGAGAAGGTAAAGAACCGGTTCAAATTGAATCCATACCGTTAGAAGACCCCGCCTCTTTCCGTTTGTTGCAAAACTCTGAAACGACAGCAGTATTCCAGCTTGAATCTCGAGGCATGAAAGAGCTGATCAAACGACTTCAGCCAGACTGTTTCGAAGACATCATCGCATTGGTAGCACTCTTCCGTCCGGGTCCTTTGCAATCGGGCATGGTAGATAACTTTATCGACCGTAAACATGGTCGAGAAGCGATCTCTTATCCAGATGAAAAGTGGCAACACGAGTCGCTAAAAGAGACGCTAGATCCAACCTACGGCATCATCCTGTACCAAGAGCAGGTAATGCAGATTGCGCAGATCTTAGCAGGTTACACGCTAGGTGGTGCGGACATGCTTCGTCGTGCAATGGGTAAGAAAAAGCCAGAAGAGATGGCAAAACAACGTGCTATCTTTGAAGAAGGTGCGATAAAGAACGGTATCGATGGCGAGTTGGCGATGAAAATCTTCGACTTGGTAGAGAAGTTCGCCGGTTATGGTTTTAACAAATCGCACTCTGCTGCTTATGCATTGGTTTCTTATCAGACTCTTTGGCTGAAAACACATTACCCTGCCGAATTTATGGCTGCGGTAATGACAGCCGATATGGATAACACGGAAAAAGTCGTTGGCTTGGTCGATGAGTGTTTCCGTATGAAGCTCACCGTGCTGCCACCAGACATCAACTCTGGCTTATATCGCTTTAATGTTGATGAAAATGGCGCAATTGTTTACGGTATTGGTGCGATAAAAGGGGTAGGTGAGGGTCCTATCGATGCGATTCTTGAGGCGAGAAATAAAGGTGGTCACTTTAAAGACCTATTTGATTTCTGTGCTCGAGTTGATCTAAAACGCGTCAATAAACGAGTGATAGAGAAGCTGATTTACGCGGGCGCGTTGGATCGACTAGGCCCACACCGCGCGGCGATGATGGCGTCACTCAATGATGCGGTAAAAGCAGCAAGTCAACATCACCAAGCTGAAGCGTTTGGTCAAACGGATATGTTTGGTGTGCTAACGGATGCACCTGAAGAAGTAGAGCATAAGTATACGCAGGTTCCGCCTTGGCCAGAAAAAGTGTGGTTAGAGGGCGAGCGTGATACCCTAGGTCTATATTTGACAGGGCACCCAATTAACGCCTACGTAAAGGAACTAAACAAATACACCAGTTGTCGACTAAAAGACGCAACGCCCACTCGCCGCGACCAATCTGTCACGGTGGCAGGTCTGGTTATTGCCGCTCGTGTAATGACGACTAAGCGTGGTACACGAATTGGCATTATGACACTGGATGACCGAAGTGGTCGCATGGAAGTGATGTTGTTCTCAGATGCACTGGATCGATACGCTGAACTTCTCGAAAAAGACAGAATTTTGGTCGTTTCTGGACAGGTCAGCTTTGATGACTTCAACGGTGGCCTTAAAATGTCGGCGCGTGAAGTTATGGATCTCGGCAGTGCGCGCGAGAAATACGCTCGTGGTTTGTCGGTATCGATAGATGCAAATCAGATCAACGATCAGTTTTTTGAGCAGTTCAGCCGTATTTTAGAACCGCACAAAGCCGGAACCGTACCCGTCAATGTATACTACCAGCGTGCCGACGCCAGAGCGCGGTTAACATTGGGCACCGAGTGGCGAGTTACGCCAAGTGATACATTACTCGACGATTTAAAACAGTTGCTTGGCAAAAGCCAGGTAGAACTCGAATTTAACTAAAAATTCAGCGCAATATGTTAGACGCTGAGTAAACAAGGATTCATAGATGAGCCTAAACTTTCTTGAATTTGAAAAGCCAATTGCAGAACTAGAAGCGAAAATTGAAGCATTACGTGATGTCTCTCGTCACGGTGGTGATTCTGCGATTGACCTGGATAAAGAAATCGAACAGCTTGAGAAGAAAAGCTTAGAGCTGAAGAAAAAAACCTTCAGTGACCTAGGTGCATGGGAAACAGCTCAACTGGCTCGTCACCCACTACGTCCTTACACGCTGGATTACATCCAACACGCTTTTGAGGAGTTTGATGAATTAGCGGGTGACCGCGCGTTTGCAGACGACAAAGCGATTGTGGGTGGCATGGCTCGCCTTGAAGGCCGCCCTGTGATGATCATTGGTCACCAAAAAGGTCGTGAGACCAAAGAAAAGGTGAAACGTAACTTTGGTATGCCGAAACCAGAAGGCTACCGTAAGGCTCTACGCTTGATGGAAATGGCAGAGCGTTTCAACATGCCGATCATCACATTTATTGACACGGCTGGCGCATACCCAGGTGTGGGCGCAGAAGAACGTGGTCAATCTGAAGCTATCGCGAAAAACCTAAAAGTGATGTCTGGTCTTAAAGTACCAGTAATCTGTAACGTTGTCGGTGAAGGCGGTTCTGGTGGTGCATTAGCAATCGGTGTAGGCGACTACGTGAACATGCTTCAGTACTCTACGTACTCAGTAATTTCTCCTGAGGGTTGTGCTTCAATCTTATGGCGTGATTCAGACAAAGCGCCACAAGCGGCAGAGGCAATGGGTCTAACTGCTCCGCGTCTTAAAGAGCTTGAACTGATCGACGAAATCATTGAAGAGCCACTAGGCGGCGCTCATCGCGATCATGTTCAAATGGCAGCGAATATGAAAGCGACATTACTTCGTCAGCTAGAAGATCTAGAACAATTGGATGAAGAGGCGCTACGTGAGCGTCGTTACCAGCGTCTAATGAGCTACGGTTACTGTTAATTTCGGTGATTGCTATTAAGCGTTAGCTGATATCTCAAGTGATAACAGTTAAAATAGAAAGGGTTGGATGAGAGTCCAGCCCTTTTTTGTACCTATCGGATCGCTTATGGAATCGCTTTACCCGCATTTTGCTCAAGTTCTCGACCGCTACTATCAATTAGGCACTAAGGTTGTCTTGGCGTTTAGCGGAGGAGTGGATTCACGTCTTTTACTCGAATTACTCAGTCGCTACCAACAAGCGCACTTTGTAGAGTGTCACGCTGTGTATGTGCACCATGGTTTAAGCTCGAATGCCGATAATTGGGCCGATAAATGCTTACTTTGGGCACAACAAGTGGGGATATCGTGCTCGATTGAGCGAGTGAGCTTAGACATCAGCAATGGTGAAAGTATTGAACTTCTTGCTCGTGAAGCTCGCTACCAAGCCTTAACTAAGTACATTCAAGAAGGCGATATACTGTTGACTGGTCAACATGCCGACGATCAAATAGAGACTTTTCTCCTTGCTCTTAAGCGCGGTAGCGGGCCAAAAGGGTTATCTTCGATGGCGGAGAGTATGCCGTTTTCTTGCGGATCTCTAGTTCGACCATTGCTTACTATCAAGCGGAAGACCATCGAAGACGCCGCTACTAAATTAGGCTTGGAGTGGGTGGAAGACGAAAGCAATCAAGATACCCGTTATGATCGTAACTTTCTTCGTCATTGTGTTGTTCCTGAATTGTCTGGTCGTTGGCCGAGTATCCATCAAGCGGTTCAGCGCAGTGCAAGCTTATGTGCTCAACAAGAAGCGCTATTGGATGAACTATTGAGCGCGGTGTTTGAACGCGCTTTACAAACGGATCTAAGTTTGAGTATTGAAGAACTGGCTAAGCACAGTGAATTAGCACGTGCGCGCTTGATTCGTATGTGGCTAGCTAAGCTTAATACTAGTATGCCGACTCAGGTACAACTCAATCTTATCTGGAATGAAGTGGCATTAGCTCAGCAAGATGCCAACCCCAAACTACAACTTAAACAAGGTGAAGTGCGCCGTTTTCGAAATCGTCTCTATTGGGTAACGGACACGGCTGATGTCACTAAGTGGCAAAGTACGATTCAGGTTGATGCGACTTTGTCGCTGCCTGAGGGACTCGGGGAGCTGACCTTAACGACGAGTTCTAGTAACGCAACGATTGCGCTACCGAGTCAGCCAGAATTGCTTCGCGTGACCTTCAATCCGGAAGGTTTATCAGCGCATCCAACCACGCGTAATCACAGTCGAAAACTGAAGAAGTTATTCCAAGAATACAATGTGCCAAGCTGGCTGCGTCGTCAAATTCCGATTTTAATGTACCAAGACCGAGTCGTTGCTGTGGCAGATCTGTTCGTTGATCAGGCGTTTAATGGTCAAGATTGTGAACTTATTTGGCGCAGGTAATGAAAATTCATGCCACAATGTCGATTATAAAATATAAAAATCCTTAAATAATAATTGATTAGGTGAAGCAATGAAGAAAACAATCATGGGTGCAATGGTGGCGTTAACCATGTTTAGTGGGCAAGCTCTAGCTGCGGGAGATGCTACAGCAGGTCAAGCAAAGTCGGGAGTATGCGCGGCGTGTCATGGCGCTGATGGTATTGCTGTCATTCCGGGTTACCCAAATCTGAAAGGGCAAAATGAGCAATATATTATCAGTTCAATTAAAGCTTATAAAAATAAAGAGCGAACAGGTGGGCTTGCTGCTGTGATGCAAGCTCAAGCTTCATTGTTGTCTGATGAAGATATCGCTAACCTAGCGGCTTACTACGCAAGTTTGAAGTAAACGCGAGTCTGAAAAAGCTTGGACGATTGGGCATTGAGCAGTCCTCACTGGGGTTTTATCAACTCACGATATTCGCTATGTTAATTTGCTCAATCTGGATTTTCGCTGGTGGATCAGAGACAAACATTGAATGTTGCGAAACGCTAAACGATAATAAGCGCAATCGATTGAAGCTTAAGGGATGAACATGAAAAAAATTGAAGCGATTATCAAGCCATTTAAACTGGATGATGTTCGAGAAGCGCTAGCTGAAGTTGGCATTACAGGGATGACCGTCTCTGAAGTGAAAGGCTTTGGTCGCCAAAAAGGTCACACCGAGCTTTACCGTGGTGCAGAGTACATGGTGGACTTTCTACCTAAAGTGAAGCTCGAAATCGTTGTAACGGAAGATGTGGCTGATAAATGCGTAGAGACAATCATTGAAACCGCGCAAACTGGTAAGATTGGTGATGGTAAAATATTTGTCACTGATATTGAGCGTGTGGTTCGTATTCGTACTGGTGAAGAAGACGAAGACGCGATCTAAGGTTTCTTGTCACCTGTTTCGTATTTATTATGCTAAAAGGGAGCCAAGTGGCTCCTTTTTTGTTGTTTGCTTATTAGTGAAATCATTTAACCCGAGATTTGTTGTTCTAGATTTTGGGTGCCTACATTCAGGTTTGTCGTATGTTTAAGCGTTTTTTTCTGGCGTTAGCTTTTCTCGTAATGGCGGTATTGGTTGGCTTCCAGGTTATTTTCACCGTACCAGATCAGCCGCAAATTATTACTCAAACAGGTACCGAGCTGACACAAGATATCAGGTGCATCGAATTTAGCGATTCAAAAGCTCTCGATCATGACGGCAAAATCAATGTGCTTGTCTGGAATATCTACAAACAGAACCGGGCTAATTGGCAACGTGCACTCGATGAGTTTTCTGCTGATAAGCAGTTACTGTTATTGCAAGAAGCCAGCATGACACCATCATTTAAACAGTGGTTGGTGGATGGTCGCTGGGTTAGTAATCAAGTGAGTGCTTTTAAGGCGCTGGGTAGCGGTGCCGGTGTAATTAGTATTGCTCAAGGGCAACCAGAAAAAGCCTGCGCTTACACCTCTAAAGAGCCGTGGCTTCGCTTACCTAAGTCTGCATTATATAGCCAGTATCACTTGAGTAATGGCGAGAAACTCGCAGTGGTGAATGTACATGCGATTAACTTCACCGTGGGTACAAAAGAGTATGTATCTCAGTTAACGGCGCTTGAAATGCTTTTAAAGCATCATGTGGGGCCAATTCTATTTGCTGGAGACTTCAATAGCTGGAGTGAATCTCGCGTTAATGCGATGAGGCAGGCCTTAAAGGCTGCGGACTTACAAGAGGTGACGTTCTTGCCGGATCATCGAGTCCAATTTATAACAGGGTTACCACTGGACCATGTGTTTTACCGAGGTCTGACGCTTAAGTACGCAAAAGCGCCGCAGAGCGACGCTTCCGATCATAACCCATTGTTATTGTCATTTACGTTAAATGACTAGCTTAGGTTACCACAATATAAAGTGCCCAAATAACGTAGAAGAATACCCATGGCAGGCTTGCAATCACCAAAGCTTGGCCACGTTCAAACTCCGTCCACGTCAGTACAACGCCGTAGCCGAGCACAATGTACCAAGGCAGAAGCAAAGGTAACGAGCTAGCGAAATGAGACCATTCGTTAGTAAGAGGCAGCTTTAATAGACCATTGAGGCTATTTAAATCGGCAGCGTAAGTCATTACCTGACCATGCTTGAGTAGCAAGCTCGCGTAGCTTGCTACATCGCCCAATACTGCTGGGAATAAGATAGCACACGATGCGGCAAACCATTTCCAGTAACCGTATTGTTGTTTGCTTGCCTTTGTTGCAAGAAAGAACCAAAGCGCGAGCAATATTAAGGTGGCAAAGCGGTTGAATACATCATTGATGATCGCGCTTGCCATTAGCGTGTTTGGTTCTAATAGCTCAATCTGCTTCGGGTCGATTTGCTGAAATTGCGCAGCAAGTTGGTCACTGAGCCACGTGAAATCGACATTCGAAAAGTAAGCACCCCAGAATAAAAACGGACTAAGCATCAGGAAGATGAACGGTTGCCATCCCCATCCACCGCGTTGATAAAGCGCGAGAAAACAAGATGTTGGAGAACGAAAAATGTCCAACAGCATCACAAGTGGATTGCTTGATGGGTTCATACACTTACCTTCGTTACGTCAACGTACAACTTAAGCTTTTGACCTGGTTGTAAGTATTTTTTCTTGTGTAGCGAGTTCCATTTCACGATGTCGTTCGTTTTTACTTTGAACTTGCTTGCAATGCCGCTAATGGTGTCGCCAGAGCGAACGTTGTAGAAAACGGTACGGATCACAGAACCTTTGTCTGAGTCCTTCCAAATCACTAGCTTTTGACCCACACGCAATGGATCTTTAGGGCCCATACCATTCCATTTAGCTAACGATTTATACGACACTTTATTGTTACGTGCGATTGACCACAAACTTTCTCCAGACTGAACGACATGGGTGAGCTTGAGTTGACCACGAGCACGAGATTGAGTCTTGTTTAATCGGTTTTGTGCCGTTAATGCATATTTTGCATCGTCTTTTGTTGATGTCGGAATCAATAGGTATTGACCAATACGAATGTTGTTATTCGATAGGCCGTTGGCACGTCGAATGACTTTCGTGGTTGTGCCGTATTTATTAGCTAGCACGCTTAAAGAGTCACCAGATTTCACCTTGTAGCGAGCGACCTTCATCCCTTTACCGCGATTTTTCTCCACCTTGGTGAGAAAAGTCTCTTTTTTCTCTACGGGAATCAAAAGTTGGTGCGGCCCCTCAGGCGCTGTCGACCACTGGTTGTATGCTGGGTTGTAACTCTGCAACTCTTTTACGCTAATGCCGGCATAATCTGCGGCAATAGCCAGATCTAACTGCTCTTCTGGATCAACAAGCGTTAGAACAGGCTTGTTTGGAATTGCAGGAATATTAAGTCCGTACTTGTCTTGGTTTGCGATAACGTCAGCCAAGGCCAATAGCTTAGGAACGTAACTGCTGGTCTCTTTTGGTAAGTCTAATGAGAAGAAATCGATAGGTTTACCGAGCTTTTTATTCTTACGAATTGCGCTAGAAACTCGGCCTCCACCGCTGTTATAAGCGGCGATTGCATGTTCCCAGTTACCATCAAAACGCTCGTTTAGTTGTACTAGGTAGTCCAGCGCTGCATCCGTTGCTGCTGCCACATCTCTGCGACCGTCATACCAGTAGTTTTGCTCTAGTCCCATCATTTTTCCGGTGCCAGGGACAAATTGCCACAACCCAGCCGCGCTACCATGTGAGTAGGCAAAGGCATCGAATGAACTTTCCACTACAGGAAGTAATGCAAGCTCCATTGGGAGTCCGCGCTCTTCGATACGTTTTGTGATCATGTATAAAAAAGGAGTCGCACGCTTAGATACCGTGTAAAGGTGATTTGGGTGCTTTAAATACCACGTACGGTAGTAGTCCACTTTCTTGTGGTTTGGGATATCCATGTCCAGCTGCATGGCGATACGTTGCCACACATCTTCTTGTTCTTGGGGGGAGAGAACTTTAGGCGCGTCGTTAGCGGATTTTTTTGCTAGTGACGATTTATTGCCCGGTTGAGCTTTTACTGCATTTTGCTTTGCAGTCTGCTCAGATTTATTGGTTTCTGGTGTAGAAGACGTTGAATCTGACTGAGTCAATTGACAGCCAGATAATAACAACGCCAACGCCCAAGTATACTTCAAACGCATGGATTCAGCCTATTTAGGGCCTGTTTATCTTCACCTGCCTGTCGCGCAACGTAATGTGCGTGGCAGTCGCAAGATAATAGACATCTTTTAAACACTAACTAATTTATAGAGGCAAAGAGCTTCTAATTATGCAATGGGGAGAAATTCAAATAGATTTATATCAACCCCAAACGTAAGAGAAGCGCCAGTGGCGCTTCTCGAAAAATCAGTCCCTGATAATACTGGGGTCTTGCAAACTTACAAGCAGAAAATGGTTAAAATTCGTTCTTCCACTCGCGTAAAGCAGTAAAAACCGAGCATGGATCGCTATTTTTAATACGACTAGCAACAGATTGAACCACGTCAGGGTTAGAGGTTCGCAAGAACGGATTAATCCACTTTTCTTTGCGTATTGTTGTTGGAAGTGTCGGAATGTTGAGTGCTCGCAGTCGGTTTACATCGTCGCGATATTGGCGAAGTTGCTCATTGTCAGGTTCAACCGCTAGAGCAAACGCCACGTTACTCGCCGTGTATTCATGTGCGCAGAAGACTTGAGTTTCTTCTGGTAGAGACGTTAGTTTGCTCAGTGATTCAAACATTTGCTCAGGTGTACCTTCAAAAATACGACCGCAGCCAGCAGAAAAGAGCACATCACCGCAAAACAGTTTTCCGTCCCCAACGTAACCGATATGGCCCAAAGTATGACCGGGTAACCCAAGTACTAAGAAAATCTCACCAAACAACTCTAGCTTGTCGCCTTCTTCCATTGGTGTCGTTAGGGTTGGAATTGGCTCTGATTTTGGGCCCACAACGGCGACGTTAGGAAATGCACGCACTAAGTCTGGAACGCCACCAATGTGATCGTTGTGGTGGTGCGTAATTAAAATCGCTTCTAAAGTTAATTCGTTAGCCTGCAGAAATTCTAATACTGGCTTCGCATCGCCCGGATCAACGACTGCGCAGCGCTTATCGCTATTTTGTATCAGCCAGATGTAATTATCATTAAATGCGGGTATGCTTTTGATCTCTAACACGATTCGTTCTCCGTCACCCATTTTAGTCAGGTGGTTAATGAAACCAGCACTCAGCAACAAAACTATACCACACCCGTCGACTTGGTCAGCAATGAACAACGGTCCGTGGGTGCTTGAGTCAATCCAGACCCGACTTGATGAATGGTGCCCGAAACTCTTCGGCTACCATATGCTCAAACTGGGCGGGTTGAGCTGTGAGCTAACCAGCTGTAATTGTAACATTCAACACCAAGTCAACGTAGATATCCAGAACCCGTTGCATAATGTGATTGCAGATGGTTACGAATTACCCTTTTTGGAAAAAAGCTTTGATGTTGTGATACTCGCTCATCAGCTCGACTATGCAAGCGATCCACACCGTTTGTTGCGTGAAGTCGATAGAGTGATGATGGATGATGGCTATGTAATTATTACTGGATTCAACCCATTAAGCTTGACTGGATTAGCGAGTTTGCTTCCATGGCGTAAACATAATTTGCCTTGGAGTGGACGAATGTTTACGTCGAACCGCATCAAAGATTGGTTAGGGTTACTTAATTATCAAGTGATTCATTGTGATCGTTATGCGCTGTTTCCGATGAAACGTTACCGTACGATGTGGACATGGTTGGAAAATAGTCTTGGTGATTGGGCATCACCCGTTGGGAGTTTGTATTACATAGTCGCGCGGAAACGGACATACCCTCTCAAGCCTATCAAACCGCATTGGCGCTTGAAGAAAAAGCTCACACCACTTGGGGTGATGAATCGAGAGGGTAACACTATGAGGAAAGAATCTCGCTAAGAGGGTTGGTAACCTGTATCTTCCTCAGTTGGGTTTTCTGCGGCAGTCCGGGCTAGCTCATCACACATTTCGTTCTCACGATGGCCCGCGTGGCCTTTTACCCAATGCCATTCAACTTGATGGCGTGCGGTTTCTTTGTCTAGAGCTTGCCATAAATCGGCATTCTTCACGGGTTTTTTATCCGCTGTTTTCCAACCACGCTTCTTCCAGTTATGGATCCACTGAGTAATACCTTGGCGCACATATTGGCTGTCAGTCGTTAAAGTGACTTTACAAGGTTGTTTTAACGTCTGTAGCGCGACGACAGCCGCCAACATTTCCATGCGGTTGTTGGTAGTTAACGTATAGCCTTTGGAAAGTGTCTTTTCTACGTCTTTGTAACGCAATACTATGCCGTAACCACCTGGTCCTGGGTTACCTAAACAAGAACCGTCAGTGAAAATCTCAACGTGTTTGGTCATATTTTTTGGTACTATTAGCCGAAACATTTAATAAAGCATAGTCTGACATACATAACCTTATGAATACCAGCAGCAATTCTGAATATAACCGCATTGTCGTTCTCGATACCGAAACCACAGGTATGAACCGCGAGGGTGGTCCTCACTACATGGGACACCGCATTATTGAAATCGGTGCCGTGGAGATCATCAACCGTAAGCTGACTGGTCGTCACTTCCACGTTTATTTAAAACCCGATCGTGAAATCCAACCAGAAGCGGTTGAAGTTCACGGTATTACGGATGAATTCTTGGTTGATAAACCGGAATACGCGAGCGTGCACCAAGAGTTTCTTGAGTTTATTAAAGGCGCAGAACTTGTTGCCCACAACGCGCCCTTCGATACCGGCTTTATGGATTACGAGTTTGGCATGCTCGATCCTAACATCGGCAAAACGGACGACTACTGCAAGGTGACCGACACCCTTGCTATGGCGAAGAAAATCTTCCCTGGTAAGCGAAACAACCTTGATATCTTATGTGAACGTTACGGTATTGATAACTCGCACCGTACTCTCCACGGAGCTTTGCTCGATGCGGAGATTCTAGCCGACGTTTACCTCTTTATGACGGGTGGTCAAACGAGTCTAGAATTTAACGCGAATAAACAAGAGGGTGGAGTAGAAACCATTCGTCGTATTGAAGGAAGAAAAGCGCTAAAGGTTTTGCGCGCAAGTGCCGATGAACTAGAAGCTCACCAAAAAAGATTAGAGTTGGTGAACGACTGTATTTGGCATCAATAGGAGAAGCTATGTTGAGGGCTTTGTTGGTCGCGTTTTTAGCGATATGGAGTAGTCTCTCGAGTGCTGCGAGTGAATCTACAATGTCTTTGTTAGACAATCGCTTTCGAGTTGATCCAACCATCGAGCAGATCACGTTTTTGGTTTATCGTGAGCAAAGTTCTCAGCCAGTTGTTTTAGTCCGTCCTGATGGTAAAAAATACTATGCCTGGGGCTCTTACGACAATGTACGTTGGTATCAAGAAGCCTCACTCGATATTATTTCCGTTGATAACCCTATGCCAGGTCCATGGCAGGCTGTGGGGAAAGTTACGCCTAAAAATAACATCCGCTTAATTTCTCACCTAAAGCTCAGTACGGATCTGTTCCCAAACCGATTATATAATGGGGAAGCGCTTAAGTTTACAGCTCGCCTGACCTCCGACGGCAAACCTCTTGTACTGCGCGACTTCCTTGATCGCGTGAATCTGCGCGTGACATTTACCAAGTTTGTCGAAAATGAAGATGAGCTGATCAAAGAAGCACGTCCAGTGCCGATGGTTGTGGGTGAGTTTTCTGATGACGGCCGCGGCTTGGATGAAAAAGCAGGGGATGGTGTGTTTACGGTTCAGCTCCCAATAGACGTTGAGCCTGGTAAGTACCGCGCGCGCATCACGTCTGGCAATGGCGTATTCTTACGAGCGCAAGAACAAGTCATCTTGGTTTATCCGAACCCAATCTCTCGTACTTTTATTCAGGCTCGTAATCCCGATAAGCCACACCAATTAGTGGTGAGTGGCGAGCAAGGTATGATTGCACCAGGCTCTATAGCAGTCACAGTGAAAAAGGACGCTCCCGATGGTTTCATTAGTTACAGCCAAGGACAGGTCTCTAAAGATGGAATGAGAGTTACGTTGAACCTCAATAACGATGCTGAGCTTGGTAAGTACGCATGGCGCGGCGAGATCTTTGCCACTGATTTTGCAACTCAGCGTCCGTTGGTGTTTCCTATTCCAGAGCAAACTTTCAGTGTTGTTGATGAAGTTGATCTAGAAGCTGCTCGAATTGCAAAAGAAGCTGAATTAGCCGAGCAGCGCCGTATTGAAATGGAAAAGCAAATTATCGCTGAGCGGGAGGCTGAGCGTAAGCGCAGCATGATTATTATCGCGGTAGGTAACTTGATAATGCTGCTGATTGTGATCATTGCATGGATAGTCTGGCGCAAAATTAAAGCGAAGCGCGATGCCATGCCAGAGATGCAATTAGAAGTACCAAAGAAATAGTAGTAACACATAAAGCGAGAAACGGAGCCAATCGGCTCCGTTTTTTTATCAAGTTACCAAGTTGGAAGAAGAAAAATGGATAAATTATGAATATTTAAGTTTACTGTACTCAAATATATGTTTGGGATTTTATATAAATAATATATCATTTTTACTTTCTAAATTGGTTGCATTTTTAATGTGACTAACTTTCAAAACAATCAATTAAAGATAAAAGAAATAATGAATAAAATTTTAGCTTTTTTTTGTGCAGTGATAATTGTAGGTTGTTCTTCTATTGATAATGGTGTTAATAATCCAGATTCGGGAAGTAATAATTTAAAATCACTTGATACCTTCACTTTCGATCCCTTAAGTAAAATCCAAAAAGTAGAAATACCAACTTATTATGATGGCTTGTTTGATACAGCAAGACCCTATTTAGATGAAAAGTACCCTTACACCTATGTCAGTAAACCTCAAGCATACATAATTGATGACGAGATTATTTCTTTTGCTCCTTGGTTTCCTGTCGAAGGAAGGTTTACGGTTTTTCCAACCGCTCACTATATAGTTATAACTCAAGAAACCGAGAGTGGCTTAGTCTCCGCACGATTTAATCATGAACAAGTAATTAAGCTGTTAAGTGAAGAGTATAAAATTACTGAGCATACAAGTCCGTTTTTTCATTATGTTCTAGAGGTTTCTCCAAGTGAACAAGCCAATTTTGTAGAAGATATCCATAAAAAATTGAGTAGACTTCCTTCAGAATAAGGATTGTTGGTTAAATTTTGGTCAATAAAGTCAGGGGTTCTGGCTTTATTGATTGCATGGAGTTCTATTTATATTGATTTGGGCTTTGTAATAGGTAGTACGCCATAATAACAAGAGCCGATCTTGTAGGGTTTCTGGATAAATATTCAGCTGTGCGTGATAAATAAGAATAAGTAAACGCGAGGTCTCTGATGAAATACAAAAAGCGTCAGAAGTATAAATACACTCTCCATTCTGAAGAAAAGATTGAGACGCACATTTCAGTGAGTCAGGCGTATGACAGCCCTTTTCTTAGTTTGTCCAAACAAGGCGTGTTAACGATTAAAAAGGGCTATGCATGGGATGGAGCGAGTGGGCCAGCGTTAGACACAAAAAACATTATGAAAGCTTCTTTAGTGCATGATGCTCTTTACCAACTCATGAGGGAAGAGGTGTTGCCTCAAAGTGCTCGAAAGCATGCGGATGCGTTGTTGAGAGAAACGTGTTTAGAAAAAGGAATGTCTAGCTTCAGAGCAGCTTATATCTATTATGGCGTCAGAGTTGTCGGCGGCTTCTTTTCTAGACCCGATACTTTGTGTGCTTAATGGGAACATCTTTCCAACGTTTAACTGTTTATTTATACAGTTTAGTTATGTAAGCTCCAAGGTGATACAAAGGAGTAGTACATAATGACAATAAGATATGAAGAGCATGTGCCAAGCCCGAAAGAATACTGTGATATGCGTATCAAAGCCGGGCTATCACCCAAATCGTTGAAAGCTGCTGAAATTGGCCTACCCAATTCGTTATATGGCGTATCTGTTCGGGATGAAGGAAAGCTCATTGCAATGGGTCGGGTTGTTGGTGACGGGGCGTGTAACTTCGAAATTGTCGACGTTGCCGTTGATTCTGATTATCAAGGTAACGGTTTAGGTAGAAAAGTCATGGAATACATCGACGGTTATCTTTCTTCTGTTGCACTTGAAGGCTCTTACGTTTCTATGATTGCTGATGAACCGGTCTTTTACGAAAAGCTTGGTTATAGGCTGGTGGCTCCTAAAAGCCAAGGGATGACAAAAAAGTTTAAGCCAAAGGCGTAACACGTATTCAGCTGTGAAGATAAGCACTAGAAAACAGGAGTTTAATTTCCTGTTTTCTATATTAAATTTGTATTTAAGCCACTTCTGGAATTGGTTTGGGTAGCTGCTCTAAATCAGGCTCTTTTTGAACAGTAGGAATTTGTCCCTCACCCACAGCACTGATGTAACAGCCACTAAGTTTAATGGCAAGGTACATATCAGCTCGCAGTAAGATGCCTCCTTCACTGGTGCTGATACCAGTAAGCTCACACCATTGACGAAGACGTCGTTTCCTTCCTGCGAGGATTAAGCGTACACCTCTCTTTTTCAAAGTATTGTGAATATCTGCCAGTGTTGCCATCACACTGAGATCCAAGTGAGTAAAGCTCGATACGGCGTCGATGACAACGCAACTTGCGTCTTTGTGATGCTCTGCCTGCTCTAACACTCTACGTTTAAAGTAAGGAGCATTGAAGTAAGTTAGCGGTGAGTTAAAGCGGTAAATCACCATTCCAGGAATAGGCGAAGCTTTTCCTGAGTCGTCGATGGTCCGAATGGTACCTTTTTCATCCAAGCCAAGTAGCTGATCACTCGGCCGCATGACAATACGTAAAAATTGAAACAGCCCTAGCAATACCGCCAAAGTGATCCCCGGTATTACACCCACGATCAACACAGAAATAAAAGTAATGATGGCCAGATAAAATGCATCTTTGTCACGAGATTTTAATTTCCAAATTGCTTTAAGATCGAGCAGCGATAGGGACGCAATGATCAATACAACACCAAGTGAAGCGATAGGGATGAACTGCAAAGGCTCGTAAATAAATACCGCAATAATGGCGATGGTGATTGCGGCGACAATCGAAACTAATTGAGATTTACCGCCATTTGCATCATTGACGGCTGTGCGTGAGTCAGCGCCGCTTATCGCGAAACCTTGTGAAAACGCTGAGGCAATGTTGGCAAAACCCAACGCCTGAAACTCTTTATTTGCATCAATATCATAACCGTTTTTAGCCGCGAAACTGCGGGCGGTGAGCATCATGCTAACAAAACTGACAATCGCAAGGTTGAGCGCCGGGACTACTAGTTCACGAACTTCACCTAGCTCAAATTCTGGTGTTTGAAACTGAGGGAAGCCACCTTGAGTGAGTCCGACAACCGATACGCCCATCTCTTGTAAATGGAAAAACCAAACTGACGCAGTAGTTACGAGGATCGCCAGCATGGCAGCAGGCCAAGTTGGTCGGTAGCGTTTGGTGAGCAAATAAACGACAACCGTCACGATACTCAGAGTTACAGTAGGCCAATGAAGATCGGTTAATCGTTGTGGAGCTTCCCATAAACGTTCCAGTAAATAACGTTGCTCGTATTTCAAACCGACTACTTTCGCAAACTGACCAACGATAATTGTGAGAGCAACACCGTTGAGTAGACCCAAAAGAATCGGACGAGAAAGGAAATCTGCAAACACTCCTAGCTTGAAACGACTTGCCAGTACACACCAAATCCCCGTCATCGCTGTCATGGTCATAACCAACTGCCAATGTTTTGTGGGGTCACCTGCGGCAAGTGGTGTCACAACAGCAGCGATCACTGCACAGGTTGCTGCATCGGGTCCGACAATGAGTTGTCGAGATGTGCCCATCATGGCGTAAACCAACATTGGCAGTACACACGAATACAGACCGACAATTGCGGATACACCAGTTAACTGTGCATAAGCTATGGCAACTGGCAGTGCAACCGCGACAACAGAAAAGGCGGCTCTAAAGTCGTTAACAAACCATTCTTTTTGATAATGCTTAAGCTGAACAAGCCCTGGGAACCACTGTGCGAGTAATATTTTAGCCAACGGATTTACCATATATGTGAGTGAGTTACTTAAAGTATACACCGCTTAGTTGGAACGTCTGTGAGTTAGTTATCACTGGAAATCGGGAGAAAGATTGGAGTGCGAGGATTTTATTGCGCAGGGGGGCTTTGTAGTGTGAGGTGTTATGAATCCGATTCTGGAAGCAATAAAAAACGGGAGCTGATACTCCCGTTTGTGGTCTCAGATTCTAGAGTTACGCGACACTATCCATCTGAGGGTATAGCGGCTTTGCGGCAAGCAGTTCCGGCTCAAAATCGTCAACGTTGATTGTATCTAGACGATGCTGTTCCGCTTCTCTGAGTAGATCGGCTTCTTCTTGCGTGATAAAGCCTTGCTCTAGCCCTTCCTGAGCAATCATATCCAAACGTAAGAATGGGCGACGCTTACCTTGCGCTTTACATACTTTGTCAAACACAGGTTCAGCTTGAAGAATGACTGACAGCGCAAGCTCAATCTTACCTGCTGCGTTGTGCTCGGTTGGTTCAAGGTATTGACCGCGACCAATGCGTGAGCGCGTTGCACTTGGCGTTTGTAGAATGCGCGCCACTTTACTGTCTAGTTTATCGCTTGGCGCTTTGCGTACACGACCGAATGGCATGATTAACACGCGCAGTGCACGACCAATCACTTTGTTCGGGAAGTTTGCTAAGAATTCGTCTACCGCCACTTCCGCTTGTTTCAAACTGTCTTGTAGACCCCAGTGTACTAATGGTAAATCTTCGACTGGGCGTCCATCTTGCTCAAAACGTTTCAACGTCGCAGAGCTTAAATATAGCTGGCTTAGAATGTCACCAAGACGCGCTGATAGACGCTCTTTACGCTTCAAAGAGCCACCTAGCACTGCCATCGAGATATCCGATAGTAAGGCAAGGTTTGCACTGTAGCGGTTCAATTGTTGGTAGTAACGCTTGGTTGCATCTTTGGTTGGCGATGAAGAGCCCAGACCGTCGCTCAAACCAAACCAGATACTGCGCACTAGGTTACTCATTGTAAAGCTCACGTGACCAGCAAGCGCTTTATCAAATTTCTCGACAGCATTACTTGCTTCAGAATACGCCGCGTTCATTTCTTCAAGAACGTACGGATGGCAACGGATTGCGCCTTGGCCAAAGATGATCATTGAGCGTGTTAGAATGTTAGCACCCTCAACCGTTACTGCGATTGGCGCACCTTGGTAACCACGAGCTAGGAAGTTAGAAGGTCCCATACAGATACCTTTACCGCCTACGATGTCCATTGCATCGATGATGCTTTGCTGGCCGCGGTGCGTACAGTGATACTTCACGATAGCTGAGATAACTGAAGGTTTTTCACCTAAGTCGATACCCGCAACGGTTAAGTTGCTTGCTGCATCCATCACGTAAGCATTACCACCCAAGCGTGCTAATGGTTCTTCAACTCCTTCCATATGGCCGATCGGCTGTTTGAACTGACGGCGAATACGTGAGTAAGCACCGGTTGCCATTGCCGCAGTTTTGATGCCACCTGTTGAGTTTGAAGGTAGCGTGATACCACGTCCAACCGACAGACACTCAACCAGCATACGCCAACCTTGGCCCGCCATTTTTTCACCACCGATAATGAAATCGATAGGAACAAAGATGTCTTTACCGCGCGTTGGACCATTTTGGAATGGTACATTGAGCGGGAAGTGTCGGTTACCAATCTCAACACCTTTGACATCAGTTGGGATAAGCGCACAAGTGATGCCAAGATCTTCTTTGTCGCCTAGCAAACCTTCAGGATCGCGAAGTTTAAATGCTAAGCCTAGTACCGTTGCGACTGGCGCTAGGGTGATGTAGCGCTTGTTCCAAGTCAGGCGCATACCCAGTACTTCTTTTCCTTCCCATTCGCCTTTACAGACCACACCGTAATCTGGAATAGAGCCTGCGTCAGAACCCGCTTCTGGACTTGTTAGGGCGAAACAAGGGATTTCCTTACCTTCAGCTAGACGCGGTAAGTAATGATTTTTTTGATCTTCAGTACCGTAGTGTTGCAGTAGCTCACCTGGGCCCAAAGAGTTAGGAACACCAACGGTAGACGATAGAACGCCAGAAACACCCGTTAGTTTTTGTAGTACTAGTGATTGCGCGTATGCTGAGAATTCCAGACCACCGTACTTTTTCTTAATGATCATGGCGAAGAACTTATGATCTTTCAGGTATTGCCAAACTTCTGGCGGTAAGTCCGCGAGTTCATGGGTCACTTGGAAATCACTCACCATGGCGCACACTTCATTCACAGGGCCGTCTAAAAAGGCTTGTTCTTCCGCACTTAACTTAGGTGCTTGAATCGCGTGTAGCTTTTGCCACTCTGGTTTGCCTTTAAACAGTTCGGCTTCCCACCAGACGGTACCTGCGTCTAACGCTTCTTTTTCGGTTTGAGACATAGCTGGCAGCACTTTCTTGAAAAGTACTAACGCTTTGCGGCTAATTAAAGACTGACGTACGCCAGGAACCGCGAGCACAGCTGCGGCGAGAACGTAAATAGCCCAACCAATAACGCCGACAGTTCCTGCTACTGTAAGAGCCAGCATGGCCGCGGTGAGTAAGCTAATAGATTTCACGAGAGACATGCGGTGGTAGAGCGTAATGCCTAGCACGATCGCCATCGTGATGATTGAGAGCAAGATGTCCATATATATTTTCCTTTTCAGACTTTATAAGTTTTGTACGTCTGCATGTTAGGTAAGAGGTCTAACCAGTTGGTTTAAGTGTAATCAAAATATTAAGGAAATGTAAAACATAAGATTGGATAAAAAGTGATCTAAGTAGAGTTAAAATTCTAAAGTTGAGATTTGAGTGATGGTTTCATGAGCAAGTTGACAAGTTTATTACCATCACTAATCTAAATCTGTTGGTTCACTATCGACACTAATTCTCGTTTGTGGGTAAACTCAGAGTAATCAAACCCGAGCTCAGGTTTATGAAATGTCCGATACCAAATTGGTATCAGAACAATTTGCTCAGTGAGTCTAGAGCTGACTGAAGCCGAAATAATAAAGAGAACGTCTTATGTACCATGATCTGATTAGAAGTGAATTAAACGAAGCTGCTGAAGTGCTCAACAAATTTTTAAGCGATGACCATAACATTGCGCAAATCGAAGCAGCGGCGAAAATGATTGCTGACTCATTCAAGCAAGATGGTAAAGTATTGTCATGTGGTAACGGTGGTTCTCACTGTGATTCAATGCACTTTGCCGAAGAGCTAACAGGCCGTTACCGAGAAAATCGTCCTGGCTATGCTGGTATTGCTATTTCAGATCCAAGCCACCTTTCTTGTGTGAGTAATGACTTTGGTTATGACTTCGTGTTTTCACGTTATGTAGAAGCGGTTGGTCGAAAAGGTGACGTACTGTTTGGTCTGTCGACTTCAGGTAACTCAGGTAACATCCTGAAAGCGATTGAAGCAGCACAAGCGAAAGGCATGAAGACGATTGCGCTAACAGGTAAAGATGGCGGCAAAATGGCAGGCCTTGCAGATATTGAAATCCGCGTGCCACACTTTGGTTATGCAGACCGCATTCAGGAAATTCATATTAAGATTATTCATATCATCATTCAGTTGATCGAAAAAGAGATGGAATAATCGTTTACGGCCACCGTTTCGAGCTGTGTTGTTAGGGAGTTTTTTAAACCATGTGTGAATTGCTCGGTATGAGCGCTAATGTTCCGACGGATATTTGTTTCAGTTTTACTGGGCTCATGCAGCGTGGAGGTCGAACCGGCCCACACCGTGACGGATGGGGGATCACCTTCTACGAAGGGAAGGGCTTTCGAACCTTCAAAGATCCCAAGCCAAGTTGTGAGTCTAAAATAGCAGAGTTGGTACAAAATTATCCCATCAAAAGTCGTGCGGTCGTTAGTCATATCCGACAGGCGAATCGTGGTGGTGTTAATTTAGAAAATACTCATCCCTTTACACGTGAGCTGTGGGGTAGGTATTGGACGTTTGCGCATAACGGTCAGCTCTCTGGCTATCAAGACTTGCATACAGGTCGACATCGACCTGTCGGTGAAACAGATAGTGAACTGGCATTTTGCTGGTTATTGAAGCAAATGGAAGATCGATATCCTGAGCCACCAAAGGATATGGAGTCGGTATTCTTATATGTTGCTAAATGTTGTGATGAGCTAAGAGAGAAGGGTGTATTTAACATGCTTCTGAGTGATGGTGAGTATGTAATGACGTATTGCACCAATCATTTGTATTGGATCACAAGACGCGCACCGTTTGGAAAAGCTGCTTTGCTTGATGAAGATGTGGAAATTAACTTCCAAGAAGAAACAACGCCACATGACATCGTTTCTGTGATCGCAACTCAACCTTTGACGGGCAACGAAGCTTGGCAGCGTATGAAACCTGGCGAATACGGCTTGTTTCACCTAGGTGAACTAGTCAAAAATAATGCCTCTGAACTGGTAAATGTGCCGTTTGCGGCGGCTAAGCCGGGCAATCAAGCGCCAACCGAACCGTTAGAGTGATGGTCTCTTACTCTGAATATAAAAATAAAGCTCGCGATTAAGCGAGCTTTATTTTTATGCGTTTTAAACCGAGTTCGGATACGGATGAGCATTCTTACTTTCTAGAGTGCTGGTAGTAGAGTCCTAGTCTCGCTAAGGCTTGCTGTAAAGACGTAACTGATAGAAATTTCTCATAAAACACCTCGTCAGTCTGAACGGTGAAGAACGAACCAGATGCAGAATCTACTTTCCGAGTGTTATGTTACTCAAGTGGTTATGGGATTTTTTAGAATGCTGGGTTTTAGGTTTCTAGTCTCACCATGGTTTTCTTGAATCAAGTTTATAAGTATTAAAACAACCAAGAGCAGCCCTCAGGCTGCTCTTTTGTGCTTGGAGTTTATTATTCAGGGCTACTCATCTGAGGCGTACCCATGTACGCCAAGCTCTGCGCCATCTAAATAGGCTTTACCATCCTTCATGATCAACCGCTCGTCTACCAGCCACTTAGCCACCATAGGGTAGATTCGGTGCTCCTGCGCCTGAACACGTGCCGCAAGTACACTAGCATCATCGTCTTCGAACACAGGAACTTTTGCTTGCAGTATGACAGGGCCACCATCAAGCTCTTCCGTTACAAAGTGCACACTCGTACCATGTTCTTTATCGCCAGCATCAATTGCTCTCTGGTGTGTGTGTAGCCCAGGATATTTTGGTAGAAGAGAAGGGTGGATATTGATCATCTTACCCATGTAATGAGAAACAAATGCGCTGCTCAGAATGCGCATGTAACCAGCAAGAATAATCACGTCTGGTTGGTATTCATCTATTTGACTCATTAGCTCTGCATCAAAGCTTTCACGCGAGCTGAATGCTTTAGGGTCGACAAAGTGACCGTCCACATCAAACTTTTTTGCACGTTCTAAACCAAAAGCATCTGCTTTGTTAGAGAACACGGCTGCCACTCGTGCGTTTGGCATGCTGTCTTCGCAAGCTTCCAAGATAGCTTGCAGGTTACTTCCGTTACCCGAGATGAGGACCACAATGTTTTTTAGGGTATGGTTTTTCATGATGTCGAGAGCGCCTTGGTATTGTAGGTTGGAGTTATGTAGCTTCTAAACTACCTACTAATAGAATGGTTTTTAGTGTTCTAGATAGCAAAATGAGGACCTAGTCATCTAGTGTCCTCATTCTTCTTATCTTTTGAGCTCGATTTGCAAATTATTGGATTTCAACTTGCTCTTCGTTCGCGTCTGCTTGTGCGATTTGACCAATCACCCACGCGTTTTCGCCTTCTTCTTTAAGAAGAGCAACTGCTGCATCTGCCTGGTCTTTCGGTAGTGCGACGATTAGACCTACACCACAGTTGAATGTGCGGTACATTTCGTGTGTGTCGACGTTGCCTTTCTCTTGTAGCCACTTGAAGATAACTGGCCATTCCCAACTGTTACCATCGATAACTGCTTTCGTGCCTTCAGGCAGTACGCGTGGGATGTTTTCCCAGAAACCACCACCAGTGATATGAGAAATCGCATGGATGTCGTGTTTCTCAATCATCTTAAGTGCTGACTTGATGTAAATTTTTGTTGGTTCTAGTAGGTGCTCACCAATAGTGCGGCCTGCTAGCTCTTCGCTCTTATCTGCACCAGATACTTCTAGGATCTTACGGATAAGGGAGTAACCGTTTGAGTGTGGGCCGCTTGAGCCAACAGCGATAAGTGCATCACCAGCAGCGACTTTCGTGCCGTCAATCACGTCTTCTTTTTCTACTACGCCAACACAGAAACCAGCTACGTCGTAGTCTTCGCCTTCATACATGCCCGGCATCTCCGCAGTTTCGCCACCAATTAGGGCACAACCTGCTTGAACACACCCTTCTGCGATACCTGAAACAACATCCGCTGCGGTATCAACGTCTAGTTTGCCTGTTGCATAGTAATCTAGGAAAAACAGTGGCTCTGCGCCTTGCACGATAAGATCATTTACACACATTGCCACTAGGTCGATGCCGATCGTGTCGTGCTTGTTCATATCCAGTGCTAGGCGAAGTTTTGTGCCAACGCCATCAGTACCGGAAACCAGTACAGGTTGTTTGTATTTAGTTGGCAATTCGCATAGCGCGCCAAAACCACCGATACCACCCATAACTTCAGGGCGACGAGTACGTTTTACCGCACCCTTAATACGATCCACAAGCGCGTTGCCTGCATCAATATCTACACCAGCGTCTTTATAGCTAAGAGAAGAGTTGTTACCACTCACAGGGAAGTCCTCGGTATTAAGTTGGATATGAAAACGGCGCTATTCTAACAGTGCTTAAACATAGATGGCAAACGTTTGCGTCTGTTTTTTTCTTTAGTGATTTATCCTGATATCCCTGTGAAAATCATGTATAATCTGAAGGTTTGTTTAAATATTGCCAACTATAGCCGGAGATGGACATGAAAGTTGTTGAAGTAAAGCACCCTCTAGTAAAACATAAAATTGGTCTAATGAGAGAAGGTGACATCAGCACAAAACGTTTTCGTGAGTTAGCGACTGAGGTCGGTAGCCTACTTACTTACGAAGCAACGTCAGACTTTGAAACAGAAAAAGTGACCATTGATGGTTGGAACGGTCCGGTAGAAGTAGACCAGATTAAAGGTAAAAAAGTAACCGTAGTGCCAATCCTACGTGCAGGTCTAGGCATGATGGATGGAGTTCTTGAGCACATGCCAAGCGCACGTATCAGTGTTGTGGGTATTTACCGTGATGAAGAAACGCTTGAGCCAGTTCCTTACTTCAACAAGCTTGCTTCAAACATCGAGGAGCGTATTGCGCTTGTTGTTGACCCAATGCTTGCAACAGGTGGTTCTATGATTGCTACTATCGATCTCCTAAAAGAGAAAGGTTGTAACCAAATCAAAGTGCTGGTACTTGTTGCTGCACCAGAAGGTATTGAAGCGCTAGAAAAAGCACACCCAGATGTTGAACTATACACTGCGGCAATCGATGAGAAGCTTAATGACAAAGGCTACATCGTTCCGGGTCTAGGCGATGCAGGTGATAAGATCTTCGGTACTAAGTAATTCTTTGATGTATTACTATGACTGAACAGAAAAAGGCTTGGTGAAAACCAAGCCTTTTTTGTATCTACAAGAGGAGAAGAGTAAGACACGCCACCTAATAAAGCGGCGCAAACGAACTATTTCGCGCTTTCTTCTTCCATTTGTGCGTTATCCACAACGTGGTTTTCACCTAAATCGTTTGGTAGCACAAGGTTAAGAATAATTGCCACGATACCGCATAGGCTCACACCTTGTAGACTGAACTCACCAATACCGAAAGCCATACCACCAATGCCAAACACAAGTGTTACGGCAACAATCACTAGGTTACGAGACTTATGTAAATCAACGTTATTCTTGATCAGTGTGTTGAGGCCTACCGTTGCGATGGAGCCGAACAGCAGAATCATGATGCCGCCCATAACAGGAACTGGAATCGTTTGAAGAACCGCACCTAGCTTACCTACCAATGCAAGTACGATTGCGGTGATTGCTGCCCAAGTCATGATCACAGGGTTAAATGCTTTGGTTAGCATTACCGCTCCTGTTACTTCACTGTAAGTGGTGTTTGGTGGAGCACCCACCATCGAAGCTGCGATAGTTGCCACCCCGTCACCTGCGATTGTGCGGTGAAGGCCTGGTTTTTTCAGGTAGTTTTTACCTGTAACGTTTGAGATAGCAAGCATGTCACCTACGTGCTCAACCGCAGGTGCGATAGCGACAGGAATCATGAACAAAATTGCGTTGATATTGAACTCTGGCGCGGTGAAGTTTGGCATGGCTAGCCAAGCCGCTTGTTCTACGGGAGTGAAATCAACCACACCGTAGGATAGAGAAACAGAGTAACCAGCAAGAATACCACCAACAATAGGAACGAGCTTCAAAAAGCCTTTTGCAAAAACGCTGAGTACAATGGTTGTGAGCAGTGAGACCGCCGAGATAATGATCGCAGCATCACCATTAACTAGCTGTGCCGCTCCATCACCAGTTTTACCTACCGCCATGTTCACTGCTGTTGGGGCAAGGCCAAGGCCGATAACCATGATCACAGGGCCAACGACAACGGGCGGGAGAATTTTATGGATAAATCCAACACCGCGCACTTTGATCATCGCCCCTAGAGCCACATAAACTAAGCCCGCTGCCATCAAGCCGCCCATTGTTGCACCGATACCCCAAGTTTGGATACCGAACATAATAGGAGCAATAAACGCAAAAGAAGAGGCAAGGAAGATGGGAACAGAACGTTTAGTCATTAATTGGAAGAGGAGAGTACCGACACCGGCACCAAAGAGGGCTACGTTTGGATCAAGGCCAGTTAGGAGCGGCACAAGCACCAAAGCACCAAAAGCGACAAAGAGCATTTGAGCGCCTTGTAACGCGTTTTTCATAATAATTCCCTATTTTCAAGATACGCAGACAAATCCGGCGAATACTATCATCCTGCAATCGTTTGCAATGTTGCATAGATCAAACTTTCGATTGAATTTTTCCCATAAATAGCACTTTTGAGAGTTGCTTGCTTGCAAATTGTCCTCTTTTACGTGTCTTGCGTGAAGATGAAAAATGGACAGCCTAACTTGTTGAGATAGCTTAATAAGCAATGAGTTTATTATAAAAAATAGCACTGAAGCGCTGGTTGAGGCCCGAGTTAACAAAGCTGGTCATAATACAGACAATTTACTCAGTACTTACCTTGCTCAAGATTTGATAGTTGCTTATTATTCGGGTTCTTGTTCAGAGGATTATAAAAACTATGCGCTATTTAGCTCTCTTACTGATAGGTTGGTTGTCCCTACCAGTATATGCATTAACTCAGGTGGATATCTATCGTGCCGAAGTGGTTATCGACAGTGAGCAGAACGACGGTGAGTCTTTGGCTCGTCAACAAGGTATGCAGGATGTGATTGTTCGAGCGACCGGTTCTCAATCCTCTTTAAGCAATCCAGTGATTAAAAAGGCACTTAGCTCAAGTGCGCGTTACATTTCTCAACTGAGCTATGGGCAGGTTGATGGAAAAGCGAGCCTAAAAATGTTGTTTAACAACGACCAAATCAGCTCTCTTTTAACACAAGCACAATTGCCATCTTGGTCGCCAAATCGTGCCAATATTTTAGTTTGGATGGTTGAAGAACAGGGTTACGATCGTAACATCGCGTGGGAGCACTCTGAATCTTCAAATGTTGCAGCACTTCGTAGCGCAGCGAAATTAAGAGGCCTACCAATCACTATCCCGGTTGGGGACTTTGATGATGTAACCGGTGTTAATGTCTCTGATCTTTGGGGCGGCTTTATTGAGCCAATTGGTCAAGCCAGCCAGCGCTACCCAGCTGACGCCGTTTTGGTTGTACGAGCTCAAGGTGAACAAATTCGTTGGACACTCTACGACCAGTCGCCAACGAGAATTGTAGAAGCGCAACGTTCTCCGCGTAGCGGGTCTGCATCAGGTGCTAATGCTATTGCAGAAATGGTGGATGGCATCGCAGACTACTATGCAAGTAAGAGTGCAGTTGTGGTTTCAGGAAAGTCTTCAAAGGCGCTAGCAGTGAAAGTCCTTAATGTAACCTCTGCCACGGACTTCTTCCGTTTAGAGAATGCGCTAAAACAACTTAATTCGGTTGCGGGTACAGAGATTAAGCGTGTTCAAGGGGACGAGTTAACGCTCAACATCCACCTTTTGGCATCACAACAAGCTTTTGAGAAAGAAGCTTCTTCTATTTCTCAATTAATGGTTTTTGAAGATCCTATAGGTGAAGTTGATGCCCCAGCTTCAACTCAAGAAGAAGAGCCATTGGTTCAGAGTAATGAAGCAAAAGACGCCGCGACGCCAAAAGAAGCGCAGCCTGAAGTACCAGTAAATGTTGTGGCAGAAGCAAGTGACGAAACACAACCAACTCAGCCGATGATTGTGGAGCCTGTCCGAGAACAGTATGACTTGATCTACGAGTGGCGCTCGGCATCGTAATCGCCTTGGTAGCGTTCCAGGCGTGAAACGCAAGGGTCAAACACCAATGTGGTAAGCATAAAAAAGAGTCGCAATAGCGACTCTTTTTGTTTTCTAAATTCGTATTCGAACCAATGATCAGTGATTGACTGCGATTGGCGTTATTTATTGAATTTCGCTTTTTCTTCTTTTTCTACTTGAGAGAGGCGTTTCAACTTAAGGCCTAGCTCTTTGCCTCTCGCTCTAGCAAACAAAATATTGCCAGCGAAACCGAGTGAAGTCAGTATCAGTTCCACTGCCGCAAGCCAGCGTTCACCCCCATCCACATAGAGGATGGTCAGCGCATGCAAGAAATACAGCATAAGAACAAAGTTAGCCCAAGCATGAGTGTAAGGCTTACCAGCTAAAATACCAGGCAACGGAAGTAGTAGCGGAATACACCAAGCAATAGCAAGTGTTGTGCTGCTGAGGTGAGGGTGAGGGGATAACGCAAGCTGCCAAATAGCGACCCAGGCTAATAAGGCTAAGTTGCCAAATAAAGCCAGGTAACGATAGGTTTTAGCCTGTGTACCGAGTGGTGTTTGGTCTAAAGAGTCAGACATCGATTAACTATCCTTGATTTTACTAACAGACTTTTAGTTTTAACGCTGCAGTTGCCAGCCTTTTGCCTAATTGTTGTGCCAGGCGAATCTCTTCACTGCTTAGGGTTGCCTCATGGCCTACACTGCTGGCGCCATACGGAGTGCCTCCGGACTGAGTAGTGTGTAACTCTGGCTCGGAATAAGGAATGCCCAAAACCATCATCCCATGATGCAATAAAGGGGTCATCATGCTTTGTAACGTTGTTTCTTGACCACCATGCATTGAGGACGAAGAGGTAAAGACACAAGCAGGCTTATCGATTAAGTCACCACTGACCCATAAAGATGTAGTCTGATCCCAGAAGTGCTTTAAAGGCGCAGCCATGTTGCCAAACCAGACGGGACTGCCAAACGCTAGACCGTCGCACGTTTTTAGTTCCTCTAGAGTAACAATTGGATCAGAAGGGGAGTGTGAGTGAGGTGACAGTTCTTCAACTGTACGCAAAATTGCATGGCATTGAGGAGTCGATTCGACTCCTCTTGCTATTTGTCTTGCCAGTTGTTTTGTCGAGCCATGACGGCTGAAATACAAAATAAGGATCTGGCAATCCATTTATAAAATATCCAACACTAGCTCTGGTGGGCGACCAATTTTTGCTTTGCCGTTAGCAACGACTACCGGACGCTCAAACAACTTTGGATTTTTCGCCATTGCTTCGAATAATTGCTCATCGCTGACGGAGTCTTCGCCTAAGCCAAGCTCTTTATATTCACTTTCTTTAGTGCGCATCATTTCACGTACAGATGAAAAGCCAAGCTGGGCGTACAGCGCTTTTAGTTCATCCACGTTAAGTGGTGTGTCTAGGTATTTGACGACTTCCGGTGTAACACCATTTTGCTCAAGCAGTTCAAGTGTTTGACGGCTCTTTGAGCAACGAGGGTTGTGATAAATCACGACTGACATGGTTTTCTCCATTTCGTTATTGTAATGCCATGAATCGATCTCTTTGGATCATGAGTTGGTCGATACGGGCATCGTATCGCGCTTGCTCTAAGCTGCCCAACTTGGCCATTTTACTTGCTTCACTATAATATTGAATCGCTTTATTCCAATTTGCTCGCAATGCCAAAATTTCTGCTCGAGCAGCCAACTCTTCATCGCTACGCCCCAGCGCGTGGTAGCTCTTCGATATTAGGTGCCAGCCATTTGTATCTTCAGGATAGTCATGAGTGTATCTTTGAAGAACTCGCGTGGCTTGATCGTTTTTATTGTCCTCAAGTAGCGCATTGGCGTAGTTAATGGTCAATACTTTATTTTGAGGGTTACGAGATAACGCTTTGCGGAGCATCTCGGTTGCTTTTTCTGGCTGCTTCTTCTCGATGTATAAATCCGTCATAGCGTCCAAGTAAAACGGGTTACTTGGGTCTTGTTCCAGTAACTTTTTCAAAATTGGTTCCGCTTGAGATAAGCGTTTATTGTCTAAATGCACGAGTGCTCGACCATAATCAAAAGCAGGTGTAATGTCCGCAGAGGCTTTCTTTTGGATTCTCTCAAACCAGCTCAGGGCGGCTTGTCCATCAATGCCAGCGTAACGAGCCACAATGCGCGCGCGAGCTAGATGATAGTCTATTGAAGGCACAACACGCATTGGAGGATAGGTTCTTGCTCGCGCACGGCTATCGGTAATTCGATCTTCAGGCAGAGGGTGAGTCAGGAGCATTGGTGGCGGTTTACTCGCATAACGATACTCATCAGCAAGACGGCCAAAAAACCTTGGCATTGCTTGAACATCAAAACCGGCTTTTGCTAGTGTCGAAATACCAAAGCGATCCGCTTCTTTTTCGTTTGCACGAGTGTAGTTGATTTGACTTTGCATGTTGCCCGCGGTTGCTGCTGTAATTGCAGCCATCCCCGCTTCGGGTGAGGCAATTGAAAGCAGTAGTGCCCCCGCAAGTGCGGCTAATGTGGCCGGAGAGCGGCGTGCTTGTTCTTCCATACTCCGAGCAAGATGACGTTGTGTGACGTGCGCTATCTCGTGAGCGACAACAGAGGCCAGCTCACTTTCTGAACGAGCATGAAGAAACAACCCAGAATGCAGCGCTACATAGCCACCAAAAAACGCGAACGCGTTGATATTACGGTCGCGAATCATAAAGAAGTGGAACGGCGTTTTTACATCATTCGCATTGGCCACTAATTTGTGCCCAAGAGAGTCAATATATTCATTGATGACAGGGTCATTAACGATAGGTTTACTGGCTCTGAGCATACGCATATAGGCGTCGCCATAAATCAACTCTTGGTCTATTGAAAGCGTGCCACCAGCAGCTGTGCCAATGTCTGGCAAGTCAATGCTATTGGCATAAGTTGTCGGCGAACTGATGGCAGCAGCAAGACATAAGCAAACTAGCGAGCGAGTGCGTTTTAACATACGTTTAAAAGGTTCTCCAAAATACATAAGCATGTGGTTACAGGTCGAGAGCCCATTAACAGCGCCACATACGTTTTGGTTATCCGTGAGGATATAAGCTAACAGTAAGACCGGAAATAAATGAATTGGTTTCGTAAATTATTTTATATCCGAGCTATTTCAGCATGTGGTTAAATCATGTCAGAAGTGCTAGCACCAGCTCAAAAAGCCGTTACAATACAACCCTATCATAAGTGCAGAGCAATACAATGGAATCCATGTTACTTGATTTGCGTGAGCAACGTTGTCCTATGGCACTGTTACTTGCAAAGCGTCATGCTGCTGAGGTCTTTCAAGGAGAAGCAAAGCAGTATCATCAACTTGTCATTCAAGTGGTGGACAACAGCTCTAAACGAGACATTGTGAACTATCTTAGTGCCCAAGGGTACTCGGTTGATTGCCAATCTACATCAGAGCACTACACATTGACTGTCTTCAATAAGGAATCCGCATAAGATGTTTGAAATGGTTAGTCGTTGGTATAAACGACGTTTCTCTGACCCTCACGCAGTAAGTCTCGTCGCGATCTTGCTGTTTGGCTTTATCACCATTTACTTCTTTGGACACTTGATTGCGCCATTACTTGTCGCGATCGTTTTGGCTTATCTACTTGAATGGCCAGTTGTCAAAATGTGTCGTATGGGCGTGCCGCGCACTTTGTCGGTTATTATCGTGATCTTGGTCTTTGTCGGGTTAATGTTAATTGCGTTGTTTGGCTTGGTTCCGACGATTTGGACTCAGGTCGGTAATCTAATTAACGATATTCCGAACATGTACAACGGGCTACAAAAGTTTATTGTCACATTGCCAGAGCGCCATCCTGAACTAGCCAATTTAGAAATAGTAGAAACCGTGGTGACGAACGCCAAAAACCAAGCACTGGGGCTGGGTGAAAGTGTCGTCAAAGGGTCGCTTGCTTCATTAGTTAGCATTGCAACGCTAGCGGTATATTTGATCTTAGTGCCACTCCTTATCTTCTTTTTGCTTAAAGACAAAGAAGAAATGCTGCGAATCGCAAGTGGTATTCTGCCGAAAAACCGTAAATTGGCGAATAAAGTTTGGCATGAAATGAACGAGCAGATATCAAATTACATTCGCGGTAAAGTGTTAGAGATTTTAATCGTGGGCGGTGTGAGCTACGTGACTTTTGCCCTTTTAGATCTTCGTTACTCGGCGTTGCTTGCCGTAGCTGTTGGTCTGTCGGTTTTGATTCCTTATATCGGTGCGGCGGCTGTTACTGTACCTGTTGCTATCGTTGGTTTGTTCCAATGGGGTTTAACGCCTCCGTTTTATTGGTTGTTGCTTGCTTACGGTATTATCCAGGCGCTGGATGGTAATGTGTTGGTTCCTGTTCTGTTTTCCGAGGCAGTAAACTTACACCCAGTTGCTATCATTGTGGCTGTATTAGTCTTTGGTGGGCTGTGGGGTTTTTGGGGGGTGTTCTTCGCCATTCCTTTAGCGACATTAGTCAAAGCCGTATGGCATGCATTACCAAGCACGGAAGAAAACGAACCTGTCGAACAAGAGTAGTTGTTACCAAAGGTACGATGGTTACAAGAAAGCCCAGCAGTTTGCTGGGCTTTTTGTTTGTAGAAAAACAATAGCGTTTAAGCGTTTTCGTTTAAGTAGTTTAATACGACTTCGTGGTGATCTTTGGTTTTGAACTTGTTGAACACATGTTCGATCACGCCTTCTTCATTGATCAGAAAGCTAATGCGGTGAAGACCGTCGTATACTTTGCCCATGAATTTCTTTTCGCCCCAAACGCCGAACTGGTCAGCAACGGCATGGTCTTCATCAGAAAGCAGAGTGAAGTTTAAATCATCGCGCTCGATGAACTTGCCTAGACGCTTTACAGGGTCGATGCTTACGCCGAGTACCACCACGTTATGTGCATCGAGTTCAGCTTTGATGTCACGAAGGCCTTTTGCTTGTGTAGTACAACCCGGCGTCATCGCCTTAGGGTAAAAGTAGAAAAGTACTTTCTTGCCTTTAAAGTCTTCAAGAGAAACGGTATTTCCGTCTTGGTCGAGCAAAGAGAAGGCTGGCGCTGGCGAGCCTGCTGTCAGCGTATTCATTTTGATTTCCTTTACTTTATAGTGTGTTTTTAATGAAATTCAGAGAACCTTGTACGTTGAGCGACTTACAAAGTTCATCGAAGTCTTCTTGTAACTGCATCAAATTAAAATCCGCGCTTACAGATGCAGTAATCGCAATGTGAAACTGGTCAGAATCGAGTTGAATTTTCGACTTGCTGATGGTTTGCGCGCTAAGAGAGTCTAAACCAATCTGCTGATCAGCGAAGAACTTAGTAAATTTTTCAGTTAACCCAGGGCGGTCTTCAGACTCAATAAACACTTCCATGGTGTAGCTGTTATCGAGCAGTTCGTGCGCCGCTGTGCGTTTCATGATCGTAATAAGGTCATGTTCTTGGCCAAGCAGGGGCAATTGTGTTTCAACTCGAGTCACGCTGCTGGCGTTCCCAGTCAGGAGCATGATCAGCGTAAATTCGCTGCCAAAGATAGCGATACGGCTATCGACTATGTTACAACCAGCTTGAGTAACGAGCTGTACGACTTGGTTACAAATGCCTGGACGGTCCGTTCCAACTGCTGTAAGTACCAGATGTTGCTTCATAAATGAGCTTCTTGTCCTTTCTTCAATAGAGAGATGTTAGCACAGATATTGCGAAGAAATATCGAGCCAGTTCTTTTTTAGTCCATAAAAAAGCAGTCGGAGCTTGAGGGGAGTGGTGGGAAATAAACAGTAAATGCAGGCTATAGGATAAACAAAACGTTTGCATGATGTGCTTGCCTATTGTCTGGCCGTTTTATTCACTTAGATCTGACTTGGCTAACAAGACCAAAGAGTATATTTTCCTTGCTTGTGCTCTTCAGTATTTTCCAAATCACTGATAGATTCTAAAGTCACTCGAAAGCCCAACACGATTATCAATATTGCCGTTAATCAAACCAAATAGAGCAATTAAGTTGCTAGACCTCTAACAACTGATAATTATTCATTCATTTGTACTTTGTAAGCGAGTTTACGCTCTTGTGTTTTTCAATCGCATTACAGTACCATGCAGAAAGAGTTAAATGAGGGAGATAAACATGTTTTCAGGAAGTATCGTAGCGCTGATTACGCCATTCAAAGCAGATGGCGAAGTAGACTTTGACGGTCTGCAAAAGCTAGTAGAGTACCACGTTGAAGCGGGTACAGACGGTATTGTGGCAGTAGGCACAACAGGTGAGTCAGCGACACTGACCATTGAAGAGCATGTGAAGGTCGTTAATAAAACTGTTGAGTTTGCCGACGGTCGCATCCCTGTGATTGCTGGCACGGGTGCAAATGCAACCCATGAGGCAGTAACATTTAGCAAATTACTGGCTGATTCTGGTATTGCTGGCTTCCTGAGTGTGACACCGTATTACAACAAACCAACTCAAGAGGGTTTGTTTTTACATTACAAGGCAATTGCCGAAGCGAGTGACGTGCCTCTAATTTTGTACAACGTACCAGGCCGTACTGCTGTTGATATGCAGCCAGAAACAGTGGCACGCTTGTCAAAGCTTGATAATATCGTGGCTCTAAAAGATGCAACGGGCGATTTGGAACGAATTGCAATTCATCGTGAACTTTGTGGCGAAGATTTTATCTTACTAAGTGGCGATGATGCGACAGGGCTGGATTTTGTGAAACTTGGCGGCAATGGTGTTATCTCGGTAACGAACAATATTGCAGCTAAAGACATGGCAGACATGTTCCATTTGGCAAGTGAAGGTAAGTACGAAGAAGCAGAAGCGATTAACCAACGCTTGATGACTCTACACAAAAACCTTTTCATCGAAGCAAGCCCTATCCCAGTAAAATGGGCAGCGCAAAAGCTTGGTTTGATTGAAGAAGGTGGTTTGCGTCTTCCTTTAACTACGCTTTCTGAAAAATCGCAGCCGATCGTCGAGCAGGCGCTAACAGACGCCCATATTTATTAAGATTGAGCTATTAAGATTGAGTTACTAGGATTGAAGTTCATACTGGGGGCCAAAGCGCCCTCGGTGTTTTAGGAGTATAGATGAAGCTTTCAAGCCAGTTAGTGTTAAGTTCATTAGCTGTATTCGTATTGACTGCCTGTTCAGGTGGTGCCAATCAACGTCGTCAAGCAAAAGATGACTTCGAGTATTTGAACTCCCCAAATTTGGGTGAGTGGAATGTCCCACAGGGTGCACAGCCTCAGTTTTACCCTAACTACGAGATCCCTCAGGGTAACTACGCTGGTGGTGTAGGTAAAGATGTCGACATTCGTCCACCTCAACAAGTCCTAGAGCTTATTCCCGGTGCACGTCTAGACCGCAGTAGTGATGGTGAAGTGACACTTTGGCTACTTCGTAAAGATGAACTAGATAAAGTTTGGCAAACGGTGCAAAACATGGTCGCGGCCAACGAGATTCCAGTTGAAAGCCAAACAGACTCTCGCATCGAGACAGGATGGGTGACTTGGGATTCGCCAGATGAAGAGCTAGAAATTGGCAGCCGATATGAAATCGTACGCGCTGAAGCAAATGGTCGACACGGCTTTAAGGTGAGCCTTATTGACTGGCGTGAAGGCAATCAAGTGAAAGAAGTAACGGCGACCAACCGTGAGCGCTACAATGTGTTCATGACGAACTTGGTCACCGCTCGCTACGATCAAGAAGTGCGTGAAGAAGCACAGCGTAAAGCGCAAGAGTTGGTTAAACAGATCCCAATCACAATGGGTAAAGACCGCAGCGGACTTCCTGTGATTATCGCGCGTGCGCAATACAACATGCTTTGGCAACGTCTGCCTAATATTCTACCTAAGATGGGCTTTAAGATTGAAGAGCGTAGCCAGTCTCAGGGCACAATCACTGCGAAATATGCATCTCCGGATGATGAATTCTGGAACGATATCGGCGTTAAACCAGTGGAGTTAGCCGCTGGTAAGTACACATTCTTACTTGGTGATTTAGGCAACCGTACGTCTATCAATATCACCGACTCCTCTGGCAAGCCAGTAGAAGAAGAGTTTTTGAAATCACTAGCGCCTGTATTGGCTGCAACAGTGAAGCAGTAAACAAAGCGAGCTTAACGCGGCGTGTTTACTTAATGATAGAAAAGGGACCTAGTGGTCCCTTTTTTGATGTTTAGATTAAATGTGTCGAGATGAAGCTGGTGAGTAACTAACGAGGCTCGTTTTTGTTTTTATCTTCTTCAGCGTAGCGCTGTTTATCCAATGTGTTCAGCTTATCTAAATCGTTCTTACGGCTTTTATCCATCTGACCAAACTTCATTTTTGCGGTATATTTGAGTGCGGCAATATTACCAATGACCACGCTCAACACTACAATAATAATGACCCAAGGATTGGTTAGTATTTCTATCATAGAGCCTCCGGCGGCGTGATATTGTGAATAAATTTGGCAACGACGTTATCCAAATTATTCAGTATGACGTCAATCCCTGCAATGTTGTCGGTCTGATTTTGTTTAATCAACTGGCTTCTGAGTACATCAAGCGTCAACTGCTCGAGGCATTGCTGCCCGACAGCGCGGTGACTAATGTGCCAAGGCTCAATCGAAACGCCACCTAAATCATGCTGATAAGGGAAGAAGAAACCGAACCGACCAAGGTTGGCTTTTAACCATTGGTAGAACGCTTGTTGGTGGCCTTCAAGATACTCCCAAGGTTCCAACTTGAGTTTGGTGTCAGCAGGCAATAAATTGCGCGCATAGACATCAAAATCACAACCCCAATGATGACGACTTCCTCCGGGCAATGCCGACCAGCGCAAAATGGCCATCAATTTCTCTTCGTCATTTAACTCTGCTTTATTCAAAGGGCGGGAGTTTATGTCGAGAATTGGCAACTCACCAGAAAACTTCCCGTTCCAGATGGCTTTTTGGCGATTAAAGTCACGAAAACCACTGGCGATTTCCATTTTGAAACCTGCTTCGGTTGCGGCATTAATCATCTTCAATAAGTCATTGACTACTTTAGGGTGAAGCATAAATGCCTTTTGCCCCACTAGTGTGGATTGAAGATGGGAATCAGTGATTCCGGTGAGTTGCTCTGGTGTCATTGTGTTCTCGCTGATTACTTCGCCAATAGGTGTTTCAACGTGTTTTCGTACATGTCCGTCAACTTTTCAAGATCGTCGACTTTCACACACTCGTTCACTTTATGAATCGTAGCGTTAACAGGGCCTAACTCTACGACTTGACCTCCCATTCGAGCAATAAAACGACCATCAGACGTACCGCCAGTTGTAAGTAGCGCTGGCTTCGTATCATTGACTTCAGCCACAGCAGCTACAACCGCGTCTAGCAGTGCGCCCGTATCGGTCAGGAATGGGTCACCGTTGAATGTCCATTTTAGGTCGTAGTCCAGCTCATGCTTGTCCAATGTTTCGGTAACACGCTGAACAATTGCGTCATTGTTAAGCTCAGTACTAAAACGTAGGTTGAACTGAACATGGAACTCGCCAGGAATAACGTTAGACGCACCAGTGCCAGCCGATACATTCGGGATCTGGAAACTAGTCGGTGGGAAGTAATCATTCCCTTTGTCCCATTCTGTCGTCGCGAGTTCATGAATCGCGAGTAGAGACTCGTGCACTGGATTGCTGGCTAGGTGAGGGTAGGCCACGTGGCCTTGTGTTCCTTTTACCGTTAAATCACCAGTGATGGATCCACGGCGTCCATTTTTCACTACATCGCCAACCACGTCGGTGCTGGATGGTTCACCAACAATACACATATCGATGTTCTCACCACGTTCCATCAACGTTTCTACAACGCGGACGGTACCGTTGATAAATGGCCCTTCTTCATCCGACGTAATTAAGAAGCCAATTGAGCCTTTGTGATCTGGGTTTTCGGCGATAAAGCGTTCAACTGCAACAACCATAGCGGCGAGTGACCCTTTCATGTCAGCTGCGCCGCGGCCATGCAAGTAACCATCAATAATGGTCGGTTCAAACGGATGTGTATTCCAGTGTTCCAATTTGCCAGCTGGTACCACATCGGTGTGGCCAGCAAACGCAAATAGCGGCGCTTCTGAACCACGTCGAGCCCAGAAGTTCGTGGTGTCTTCAAATACCATCACTTCAATTTCAAACCCGAGTGCTTTTAAGCGCTCGATCATCAAATCCTGACAACCTGCGTCTTCCGGCGTTACGGACTGTCTACTGATCAGATCTTTAGCAAGTGCCAATACTGGACTGTCTGTCATCCTTGAGTATTCCTTTATTTAAGAGTTGAAAATGCTAGCGTATTGATCAGCTTTAAAACCGATATGAAGTTGATCATTCACTTTTAAAATTGGGCGTTTAATCATCGCAGGGTTTTCTACCAAAAGAGCGATGGCGTTTTCCTCGTTAAGTGTGTCTTTCTGCTCTTGCGCTAATTGGCGGTAGGTTGTGCCACGTTTATTGAGCACCTGTTCCCAACCTAAAGCGCGACAAAATTCACTTACCATTTCTGCATCAATGCCTTGCTTACGGTAGTCATGGAAGTCGTAAGCAATATCCTCGGCTTCTAACCATTTCTTGGCTTTTTTGATCGTATCGCAGTTGGGAATACCAAACATGGTAATCGACATAGTGTTTCCTTTTTCTTTGTTCTATTTTTCACTGGCGCGGTTAAGACGCACTTAAGTGATTTGGGCTGTTAAAGCATCCTATCAAGAAGCAATCAAACTGACAAAATGCGGTGGAAAATATTTTCAGATAGATTGAGATAACTAATGTCACATAACTTATTTACGATGAATGCGCTATAAATCGAATAAAAATTCGTCTAAATCAAATGGAAAAGTCGAGTTATTGATCAAACGCAACACCTCGCTGAGCAAAAACGAAATAATGAATCAGCACAATTTTAGGAGGTGTCAATGGAATTGAGTCCTGTTTTTGCAAGGCGGCTATATTTGGCCTTGTTGGTGGAAAACCTAGAAAGGCCGAATGTGCCAAAGTTGATCGAAAAAACGGGGTGGCCTCGTCGTACTATTCAAGATGTACTCAAGGCGTTACCTGGGATCGGCATTGAACTCATATTCGTTCAAGATGGCCGACGTCATAATGACGGCTATTATCAACTTTCAGATTGGGGGCCTTTTGATAGCCAATGGGTTCTAGAGCGGGAGAGAGATATCGCTAGCAGTCTTGGATTTCGTGCATAAGCCAGCAATTGCTGGCTTTTTTCATATTCAGGCCTCATCCATTGCAGCGGTAGGCGGAACCCAGTACGCTAAATGAAGTGATAAAATCTTGTGGGGAAACCATAAAAACGGTGTCCGCATCGATAGCCGCTGCATTGTTTTTTAAATCGTTCATCGCGCCTTGCATCATCGCGTCATTAGTCATGAAAATGTAGTTATACCAATGGCCTTCACTTCCGGTGACTTCGCCTTTGTATTCGCATCGCTCAGGGTCGAATTGCGCGTCAATGCGAATATGAACATCTTGACTTTGAGCATGAGTAAGGTGAGATGGCATCGTGCAACCCGTTAGAAGCACGACAAAAAGTCCAAGTAACAGGCGTTTCATTAGCTATTTCCCCAATACTATGTAAGCAGCAAAGCCAATCCAGCTCAGGACAAGTAGTGTCCAAGGCAGTTTGCTTGATGAATGGTTTGGCGCATCGTCGGTGATATTGTCTTGTTCGATAATCTCTTCATGCTGACGTTGTTTTTCACGTTGCTGTTTTTTCTTCGCTTTATCGGCTTGGCGGTTGCGCTCTTTTTGTTGTTTCTTATATTGCGCGATGCCTTTTTCGATACCTTGAGCGATGAGCTTGGTTTGCTCTTTGGTTTGACCGGGCTTTTGCGTGGATTTAGCAATTCTCATCGCTTCGGCTTGTGTTTCTTGAGAAGGCACAGGGGTGGCAGGAGTTCTTTTTTTCATGTTTCTCATCAACGTCGCTGTAAATCTTTGTTTAGTTTACCTGTGTAAGGTGCTGAAATGAACTTCAGTTCTCATCTTTGTTGGCTTGCAACTCTGAAACGATAGGTTAAAGTGACGTTTTTATCACATAAAGAAGAAGATGTTGTGCGCTATTCGTTTGACCAATATGACGCTCATGGATTTTTAAAGGCGCCGATCATTTTATGGGTGGGATGGATGTTTCTTGTGCGTTCATGGGTGGTGTTTGCCATGGCTGGTGTAAGTCGTGATAGTGGCAGTAAGCTACTCGCTATTGTTTACCCAGATTCAAGTACGTTGTATTTAGGTTTGGCGATGGGCATTCCAAGTTTGCTTCTTATGTGGTTAATGGGGCTTCGTCATCCCGACAGAGGATGGGTAAACAGAATTACTCGCTATGGTCGCGAGATCACTTTGATCTTGTGCGGTATTCAACTTGCTCAGACCATGTATCATGTGTACCTAGAACATGGAGTGTTTAATTGGGCAAACGCCCTTACCATTACCTTATTAGCTTGGTTTATGATCTATCTTCTAAATGGAAGATGGGTAAAAGACTGTTTTCATGTGCCACAATTGGCGCACGATGAACAGCAGCATTCAAAGAATTAAAAACAATAACTTCCCACTCTGGGGCAAAGTAATAGAGGAAACCTCAATGTCACAAGCTCAAACGGCGATCGTGCCAGAAGCCGGGCCATTTGCACTGTACACTCAACTCAAAGTGAACCAAAACCGTGAAAACGTATTAGAAAAACTGAAAGCACTGCCAAAGTTGGTGGAAGAGTTAAACATTACCCAGCCGGGTGCAGCGCTGACGCTTTCTATCGCATTCACAAAATCGTTTTGGGAACACCTTAATGTAGACGCGCCAGAAGAGCTTATTGATTTTACTCAACTTGGCGAAGGTGACATCGTTGCTCCAGCAACAGACATAGATGTGCTGATTCACTGTCACTCGACTCGTCACGACTTGCATTTTTACGTGTTGCGTAAGTTCCTAGAAGAGACGGCACAAGATGTCACCATTGTGGACGAAACATATGGGTACCGTTACCTTGATGCTCGTGATATGACAGACTTCATTGATGGCACAGAAAACCCGAAAGGGGAGGCTCGCGCTGATGTGGCTCTAGTAAAAGAGGGCCCATTTGCTGGAGGCAGTTATGTTATGGCTCAGCGCTTTGAACATAACCTTGCCGCTTGGAATCGATTGAATGTCAAAGCGCAAGAAAAAGTGATTGGTCGTACCAAGCCAGACTCTATCGAGCTAGAAGACGTTCCTGCTGCATCACACGTTGGTCGAGTTGATATCAAAGAAGAAGGTAAAGGTTTGAAGATTGTTCGCCACAGCTTACCATACGGGACGGTAACAGGGCCTCATGGCCTGCTGTTTATTTCTTACTGCAATACACTTCATAACATTAAAGTGATGCTAGAAAGTATGTACGGCGTGACAGATGGTAAAACAGACCAAATGCTTCGTTTCACAAAAGCGGTAACTGGTGCGTACTTCTTCGCTCCTTCACAAGAAATGCTCGCAGAGCTAGCCATCAAGTAAGTTCTCAGACTTTATTTCTTAAGCCCTCCAATTGGAGGGCTTTTGTTTTCTATTTCTATTCCAATCTCTTTTCAAAAAACACTAAACTTTTCTGTTACTTGGTCGATAAGTACTCAAAGCCTTAATTTTAGGACTCTTTATTCGTGGCGATCACCGTTAATACCAATGTAGCAGCACTTGTCGCACAGCGTCATTTGACCAGTGCAACGGATATGCTGAACCAATCCATGGAGCGTTTGTCTTCAGGGAAGCGTATTAATAGCGCAAAGGATGACGCTGCGGGTCTGCAAATCTCCAACCGCTTGCAATCACAAATGCGTGGTTTGGATGTCGCGGTACGTAACGCGAATGACGGCATTTCCATCATGCAAACTGCGGAAGGCGCGATGAATGAGGTGACCAATATCATGCAACGTATGCGTGATTTGTCGCTACAGTCAGCCAATGGTTCAAACAGCAAAGCGGAGCGCAATGCACTGCAAGAAGAAGTCTCTGCTTTAAATGATGAGTTAAGTCGTATTGCAGAAACGACCTCCTTTGGCGGACGTAAATTGCTGAATGGCACATTCGGTACATCGTCTTTTCAAATCGGTGCAACGGCTGGTGAAGCGGTACAAATTGGCCTGCGGACCATGCAGCCGGAATCTTTAGGTAGCTTTTCAATGAGCTCATATCAAAGAGTCAGTTCAGATTGGACGGTTCAAAACGGAAATAATGAAATTGTTATCAGCTACCGTGATAACAATTTTGAAGAGCAGGAGATCCGTATTGAAGCTAAAGCTGGCGATGATATAGAAGAACTCGCGACTTACATTAATGGGCAAACCGATAAAGTGAAAGCGTCTGTTAATGAAGAGGGGCAACTGCAGTTACTCATGTCCCACAAGGACGCCATAAAATACCCTGGACCAACCTTCAGTGGTGGCCTGGCTGATGAGTTAGAACTTGGCAAGTATGTCACCGTAAATAGAACGGTAGATAGTATTGATATTAGCACGGTCGGTGGCGCTCAGATGGCGGTCGGTATTTTAGATGATGCTTTGAAAACGGTAGATGGCAGTCGTGCGGAGTTAGGCGCGTATCAAAACCGCTTTAATCACGCGATCAATAATCTAGATAATATCCACGAAAACTTAGCCGCTTCCAACAGTCGTATCCAAGACACTGACTATGCCAAAGAAACTACGCAAATGGTGAAGCAACAGATTTTACAACAGGTCAGTACTTCTATTCTGGCACAAGCAAAACAAGCGCCAAACCTAGCATTGACCTTGCTTGGCTGATGAACGGCCTTGCCCGAATTTAACGCAAAACCTGCCTGTATCGACAATTCGAAAAGAAGCTTTAGCAAAAAATGAAAGTTTTTTTGCTTTTTTATCCGCTTTGTCACGATTACCCCTCCAAACGAATTATTTTCAAAAAAATCTAAAATTTTCTCTAAAGAAAACAGGGTATGCGCCGTTAATAAAAGTAACTTTGAGAGAACTACTTGGTTTTCCGAGACGTCGGAAACCGCTACACCGGAAAATCAATTGGAGAAATCACCA